>NZ_MEFG01000033.1 GCF_001724715.1 Sphingomonas sp. SCN 67-18 | reverse complement strand
CGGGTGAGCATCAGCAGGAAGGGCGCGGCCAGCGCCAGCCGCCACAGCCCGACGGCGATCGGCCCGATGCCGCCGTCCGCGATGGACTGGCGGACGAACAGCGGCCCGGTGGCCAGGCAGATATTGGCAACGATCAGCGCGACAAAGGCCAGTCGAGATCCGCTTGACGCCATCAAATCTTTTCTTGGACCATCGGGGTCATTCGACTCGTGCATATCGCCCTGTAGCTCCCTATCTCCCTCCAGTCGCGTTTCAAAAGGAGACTGAAATATGCCCAGCCTGTTCGACCCGATCCAGCTCGGCGCGATCAGCGCGCCCAACCGGGTGCTGATGGCGCCGCTCACGCGCGGCCGGGCGGACCGGGATCATGTGCCGACCGCCTTGATGCAGACCTATTATGCGCAGCGCGCGGGGGCCGGCCTGATCATCAGCGAGGCGACGGGCATCAGCCGCGAAGGACTGGGCTGGCCCCATGCGCCGGGCATCTGGACGCAGGCGCAGACCGAGGCATGGAAGCCGGTGGTGGGCGCGGTCCACAAGGCGGGCGGGCGGATCATGCTGCAATTGTGGCATATGGGCCGCATCGTCCACCCGGATTTTCTGGGCGGCGCGGCGCCGGTCTCCGCATCCGCCACCACCGCGCCCGGCAAGGCGCACACCCACGCCGGCAAGCAGCCCTATGTCGAGGCGCGGCCGCTGGACGCGGACGAGATTCCCCGGCTGGTCGAGGATTATGCCCATGCCACGCGAAACGCCGTGGCCGCCGGGTTCGACGGGGTGCAGATTCACGCGGCAAACGGCTATCTGATCGACCAGTTCCTGCGCGACGGCACCAACCATCGCGACGACGCCTATGGCGGATCGCCGGAAAACCGGGTGCGGTTGCTCCGCGAGGTGGCGGAGGTTGTCGCCTCCATCGCCGGGGCGGACCGCACCGCGGTGCGCCTCTCCCCTAATGGCGACAGCCAGGGGGTGATCGACAGCGATCCGTCCAGCGTCTTCCCGCTCGCCGCGAAGACGCTTTCGGACATCGGCGTCGCCTTTCTGGAACTGCGCGAGCCGGGGCCGGACGGCACCTTCGGCAACACCACCCAGCCCAAGCAATCGCCGCTGATCCGCGCCGCCTTCAACGGGCCGCTGGTGCTGAATTCGGATTATCTGAAGGATAATGGGCAGGCGGCGCTGGATTCCGGCATTGCCGACGCCATCGCCTATGGCCGCACCTTCCTCGCCAACCCGGACCTGCCGGAACGCTTTCGCGTCAACGCGCCGCTGAACCCGGATCATATGCCGACATGGTACAGCCAGGGGCCGGAGGGCTATACCGACTATCCGGCGCTGGAGCGGGCCTGAGCGCGGGGCGGGGCAAGCGAGCGCCGCATCCACGGCGGCGCCCGGCCTTGCCACGCCCTGCCGCGCCGCGTCCTGCCCGTCAGATCCCCAGCTTGTTGAGCTTGTCGTCCAGCCGCTTGAACTCGGCCCGCCGCTTGGCGCGCGCCGCCTCCAGCTTCGCTTCCTCCACCTCGCGCCGGGCCTGGTCTATCTTCTGCTGGGCGACGATCTCCGCATCGGTGCGGTTCTCGGTCCAGTTCTCGAAATAGACGATGTCGCGCTTATAGGGCTTCTTCATGTTGTTATCGAGGATGAAGCCGACGATCAGCGTGCAGGTGACCAGCACCGCCAGAAAGGCGAAGACCAGCTCATGCCGCTCGCGGCTCGCGAGAAATCGCCGCAGGTCGCGCAACGCGCCAAGGGGAGAGACGGGACCGAGAAGCGCCATCGCGCCAAGATAGGGGGCATCGCGCCGCTTCGCCAGTCCCGTCTTCCCTCTGCTCACCGGCCGATTTCGAACCGCACCGTCATCGTCCGCCAGCCCTCGACCGGCACGCCGTCGCGCGTGGCCGGGCGGAAGCGCCAGTAACGCAGCGCCTGCCGCTCGGTCGCGGCAAAGAAGGCGTCGTCGGTGGCGGAGAGCAGCGTCACCGCCTTCACCCGCCCGTCAGTGCCGACCAGCACCTTCACCGACACCCGCCCCTCCTCGCCCAGCCGCTGCTTGGCCGGCGGATAGGGCGGCTGCAGCGCATCGGCAAAGCGGGGGTCCACCCTTGGATCCACCAGCACGGGCGCCGGCAGGGACGGGTCCGCCGCCTTCGTCCCCGCGCCGTCCAATGGCCCCGGCGACAGTGGATCGATGGTCGTCGGCCCCGAGAGCACGACTTCGTCCTGAACGGACTTCACCTGCCGGTCCGGCGTGTCGATGCGGGATTTGACGTGCGGCGTATCCGGCTCGTCCGTTGGCGGCGGCGGTGGCGGATCGGCCTGGTCGATGGAGATCGGATCGGCGATCAGGATGGCCGGGATGTCGGGGATATAGCCGCTCTTGGCCATCAGCAGCGCGGTGAGCGCCGCCGCGTGCACGACGATGATCGCCCCCATCGCGACCGGATGATGGGTAGACCCCTGATAGCGCTGACCTGAATAGGACTGGACCTGCATGGCATCCTCCATTGTCCGGCGGCGCCACGACGCGACCGCCGTAATGGGATGTTACAACATAACTTCACCGAAACAAGCCTTTTCGTTCAGGCGGCTATCCCGCCCGCTCTCCGGTGCTCGTCGTCGATCAATCCGCCGCGGCGGCCGCCCTCAGCCGCGCGACCGCCGCCTCGCGGCCGATCAGCGGCAGCAGCGCCGCCATGTCCGGGCCATGGTCCCGCCCGGTCAGCGCGCGGCGGAGCGGCAGGAACAGCGCCTTGCCCTTGCGCCCGGTCGATTGCTTCAGCGCGCCGGTCAGATCGTGCCAGGGGTCGCCCGCCCAGCCCATCGCCGCCGCCGCATCCGCCGCCGCCGCCGTGAAGGCGCGGTCCTCCGGCTCCAGCGCGGGGGGCGCCAGCGGCCCCTGCACCACCGCCCACCAGTCCGCCGCCTCCGCCACGGTAGCGATATTGCCGCGCACCGCCAGCCAGCCGTCCTCGCCCATGCCCGCCGGCAGCCGGCCGGCGACGGCCGCAAAGCCGGTGCCGTGGATGATGCGCGCGTTGAGCGCCGCCAGCTCCGCCTCGTCGAAGCGCGCGGGCGCGCGGCCGAAGCGGCTGAAATCCATGCCCGCGACCAGCGGCGCCAATTCCTGCACCGGCTCCACCGGGTCGCTGGTGCCGATCCGCGCCAGCAGCGCGATCAGCGCCAGCGGCTCGATGCCGGCGGCGCGGAAATCGTCGATGCCGATCGACCCCAGCCGTTTCGACAGCTTGCCCTCGCTGCCTACCAGCAGCGCCTCATGCGCGAAGCGGGGCGGCGCTGCGTCCAGCGCGGAAAACATCTGAATCTGCGTCGCGGTGTTGGAAACATGGTCTTCGCCCCGCACCACATGGCTGACCCCCATGTCGACATCGTCGATGGCGGACGGCAGCATGTAGAGCCACGATCCGTCCGCGCGGCGGACCACCGGATCGCTGAGCAGCGCCGGGTCGAACCGCTGCTCGCCCCGGATCATGTCGTCCCAGTGGATCGGCGCGCCATGGTCCAGCCGGAAGCGCCAGTGCGGCCTGCGCCCCCCCGCCTCCAGGGTCGCCCGTTCGGCATCGGTCAGCGCCAGCGCCGCCTGATCGTAAACCGGCGGCAGCCCCCGGCCCAGCCGCACCTTGCGCTTCAGCTCCAGTTCCTGCGGCGTCTCGTAACAGGGATAGACCCGCCCCGCCGCCTTCAGCGCCGCGAAGCGCCGTTCATACAGCGCGAAGCGTTGCGATTGCCGCTCCTCGCCGTCCCAGCCCAGGCCCAGCCAGGCCAGGTCCGCGCGGATCGAGTCGACGAACGCCTCCCGGGACCGCTCCGCATCGGTATCGTCGATGCGCAGCAGGAAACGCCCGCCCTGCCGGCGCGCCCACATCCAGTTGTGGATCGCGGTACGGACATTGCCGACATGCAGCCGCCCGGTGGGCGACGGCGCGAAACGGGTGACGACGCTCATGGTTCAGGCGGTCCGGAAGGCATTGGTAATGGGATAGCGGCGATCCCGCCCGAAATTGCGCTTGCCCAGCTTCACCCCCGGCGGCGCCTGACGGCGCTTATATTCAGCGAGGTAAAGCAGCCGCTCGATCCGCGCCACCGTCTCCCGGTCAAACCCCCGCGCCGCCACTTCGGCCACGGACAGTTCCTCCTCGACCAGCCCGTGCAATATCGGGTCGAGAATGTCGTAGGGCGGCAGGCTGTCCGAATCCTTCTGATCGGCGCGCAGTTCGGCGGTGGGCGGCTTGGTGATCACCCGTTCCGGCATCACCGGCCCGTCCGGGCCGAGGCCCAGCGCCGGGCGATTGGCGTTGCGCCAGCGCGACAGCGCGAACACCGTGGTCTTGTAGGCATCCTTCAGCACGGAATAGCCGCCAGCCATGTCGCCATAGATGGTCGCATAGCCGACGGACATCTCGCTCTTGTTGCCGGTGGTCAGCACCATCGGGCCGAATTTGTTGCTGATCGCCATCAGCGTGACGCCGCGGATGCGCGACTGGATATTCTCCTCGGTCAGGTCGCGCCCGCGCCCGGCAAAGGCCCCCGCCAGCATCCCGTCGAACGCCGCCACCGCCGGCTCGATCGGGATGCTCTCATAGGGGCAGCCCAGCATCCGTGCGCAGGCGGCGGCATCGTCCAGGCTGTCGTCCACGGTGAAGCGCGACGGCATCATCACGCAGCGCACCCGCTCCGCGCCCAGCGCATCCACGGCCACGGCGGCGGAAAGCGCACTGTCTATGCCGCCGGACAGGCCGAGCACGACGCCCGGAAAGCGGTTGGCCTCCACATAGTCGCGCAACGCCACCAGCATGGCGTGGTAGATGTCCGCCGGATGGGGGTCGAGCGCATGGATCTCGCCCGGCGCGCACCGCCAGCCGCCCGCGCCCCGCGTCCAGCGGGTGACGACCAGCGCCTCGCGCCAGTCCGGCAGCTGGTGTGCCAGCGCCCCGTCTCCGTTCAGCACGAAGGACGCGCCGTCGAACACCACCTCGTCCTGCCCGCCGACGCGGTTCAGGTAGATGAGCGGCAGCCCGGTCTCGGCCACCCGCGCCGCGGCGATCTTGCCGCTGCGCAGATCGTCCTTGTCGATCTCATAGGGGCTGCCGTTGGGCGAAATGAGCAGTTCCGCCCCCTGCCGCTTCAAATGGGCGCACACCGCCGGCGCCCAGATGTCCTCGCAGATCGGCAGGCCGATCCGCACGCCGCGGAAATCGACCGGATCGGGCAGCGGCCCGCTGGCGAAGATCCGCTTCTCGTCGAACGTGCCGTAATTGGGCAGGTCGTGCTTGCGGCGCACCGCGGCGATCCGCCCGCCGTCGAGCAGCGCCTGGACATTGTAGAGCGCGTCGCCGTCCCGCTCCACCGTGCCGACCAGCATCGCCGGACCGCCGTCAGCCGTGGCCGCCGCCAGCCGCGCCAGCACCTCCCCGGCGCGCGCCACCAGCGCCGGCTTCAGCACAAGGTCTTCCGGCGGATAGCCGATCAGCTGCAGTTCCGGGAACAGGATCAGGTCCACCGCCCCAGCCCCAGCCCCAGCCCCAGCCCCAGCCCCAGCCACCACCTCGGCGCGCCTCGCCAGCATGGCATCGGCATTGCCGGCAAGGTCGCCCACCCTCTGCCGGGTCTGGGCAAGCGCGATGGTGAGATTGTCGGTCATGCGGGGGGCTTTAATCGATGATCCGCACCGCCGCCAGACGACAAACCGGGGGCAAGGCCACGCGCCCCCTTCCCCCGCGCCGCGCCGCTGCCTAAGGAGGCGCCATCCCGGATGATGGCCCAAGGACCGCGCGCATGAAACTTCTCTCTGGCAATTCCAACCTGCCGCTGGCGCGCGCCATGGCCAGCTATCTGGAAATTCCGCTGACCAACGCCAGCGTCCGCCGCTTCGCCGACGAGGAAGTGTTCGTCGAAATCCACGAAAATGTGCGCGGCGAGGATGTGTTCGTCGTCCAGTCCACCGGCTTTCCCGCCAACGACAACCTCATGGAGCTGCTGATCTGCATCGATGCGCTGAAACGCGCCTCTGCCAAGCGGATCACCGCCGTCGTCCCCTATTTCGGCTATGCCCGGCAAGACCGCAAACCCGGCCCGCGCACGCCGATTTCCGCCAAGCTGGTCGCCAACCTCATTACCGTCGCCGGCGCGGACCGGGTGCTCTCGATCGACCTGCACGCCGGCCAGATCCAGGGCTTCTTCGATATCCCGACCGACAATCTCTACGCCGCGCCGGTGATGTCGGCGGACATATTGGCGCGGTTCGGCACTGAAAAGCTGATGGTCATCTCTCCCGACGTCGGCGGCGTCGTGCGCGCGCGCGCGCTCGCCAAGCGGCTCGACAACGCGCCGCTGGCCATCGTCGACAAGCGGCGTGAGCGCGCCGGCGAATCGGAGGTGATGAACATCATCGGCGATGTCGAGGGCCGCTTCTGCATCCTCATCGACGATATCGTCGATTCGGCGGGCACGCTGTGCAACGCCGCCGCCGCGCTGAAGGAAGCCGGCGCGCGCGACGTCATCGCCTATTGCAGCCACGGCGTGCTGTCCGGCGGCGCGGTGGCGCGGGTGGAAGGATCCGCCCTGTCGGAACTGGTCATCACCGATTCCATCGGCGTGTCCGACGCCATCCTGCAATCCAAGCGCATCCGCGCCCTCACCATCGCCCCGCTGCTGGCCGAGGCGATCAAGCGGATCGCGGACGAAAGCTCGGTTTCCAGCCTGTTCGACTGACTGTTGCCGATCGACCACAATCCCGGCCGAATTAACCTGGATCAATCCGTCCGCGCGGAACCCTGACGCCCCCCGTGCATTGCTGACCGGGTTGAAGGCCGGATATTTTGGGGTTCGATCGATGACGAAGCGTGTTCTGGTGGTCGAGGACGAGATTTTCGTCGCGCTCGACATCGAACATATGGTGCAGCAGGCGGGTTTCGTGGTCAGCGATATCGCCGCGGACCGTGACGGCGCGCTCGCCGCCGCGCCGCAATCCGACATCGCGCTGGTCGATCTCAACCTGCGCGACGGCGCGACCGGACCCGGCATCGCGCGGGCGCTGGCGAAGGACCATGGCATCCACGTCATCTACGTCACCGCCAATCCGGCGCAGATCGGGCCGGACCACGGCTCCGCGCTCGGCGTCATCGCCAAGCCGTTCCGCATGGAAACGATCCGCGCCGCGCTGAAGATCGCCGCCGGCCACGCCGCCGACGAGGCGGAACTGGGCGGGTTTACGCGCTTTCGCGCGGCGCCCGGCTCATCGCCGACAGCGGCACTGCAAGGCTGAACCGCAGCCCCTCCTCCGCCCATTCGCGAACCACCGTGCCGCCCAGCTGGCGCTCGCCGCTCATCGCGATCAGCCGGGTGCCGAAACCGTCCCCGTCCACCGGCGCGCGCACGGCCGGGCCGCCCCGTTCCACCCAGTCGATGACGCAGATATCGTCCCGCCGCGCGATGGAAACCGATATGGTTCCTTTTTCAACGGATAATGCACCATATTTGGCGGCGTTGGTGGCAAGCTCGTGGAAGATCATCGCCAGCGGCGTCGCCGAGCGGTCGTCCACCCGCACATCGTCGCCCCGGATGACGACCCGCCCGGCATCGTCGCGCCGATAAGGCTCGAACAGTTCGCCCAGCAACGCCGCCAGGCTGGTCCGTTCCCGCCCCTCGGCGGATCTCGCGCTGTGCGGGCGGACGAAATCATGGGCGCGGCCCAGCGCCATCACCCGCTCGCGCAATTCCTCGATGGCCGGCTCGATCTCGGGATGCGCGCGCGCCGAAAAGCCGATCAGCCCGCCGATCACCGAAAAGATGTTCTTGATGCGGTGGCTCAGTTCATGGGCCAGCATCTCGCGCTGTTCGGACGTCAGCTTCTGTTCGTGGATGTCGGTGCAGGTGCCGAACCAGCGCACCACCGCCCCCTGCTCGTCGCGCATCGGCAGCGCTCGGCCCAGCGTCCAGCGATATTCGCCGCTATGGTGGCGCAGCCGGTATTCCAGCTCATAAGGCTCGCCGCTCTGTAGCGATCTGGCCCAGATCGCGCGGGCGCGCTCCTGGTCGTCGGGGTGGAAATGGCCGCTCCACTGCTGGGCGTCCGTCTGCTCCGCCGCCTTGCCGATGAATTCATACCAGCGGGCATTGTAATAATCGTGAAATCCGTCCGCGCGGGACGACCACACCATCTGCGGCATGGCGTCCGCCAGCACGCGGAACCGCCGCTCGCTGGCGGCGATGGCGAGCGCGGCCAGCCGGTCCGCCTCGGCGCGCTCCTTCACGCTGCGCGTCGCCTCCAGCCCCGCCATGATCTGGTCGGCCAGCACGGTCAGCCCCTGCGCCTGCAGCGGGGTCAGCCCGGCGCGGGGAACGGTGTCGATGACGCAGAGCGAGCCGAGCGGCACCCCCTCGCGCGACACCAGCGGCGCGCCCGCATAGAAACGGATGTGGGGCGCCCCCGTCACCAGCGCATTGTCCACGAAGCGCGGGTCCGCCGTCGCGTCCGGCACGATCATGATCGCGCTGCCCCGCATCGCATGGGCGCAGAAGGATTGCTCGCGCGGGGTTTCGCTGGCGTCCAGCCCGGTCCTGGCGATGAAACGCTGCCGGCAACTCTCGACGATGCTGACCAGCGCGATCGGCGTGCCGCACAGGGCGGCGGCGAAATCCGCGACCGGATCGAACGCCGAAACGCCTTCGTCCGGCAGGTCGTAATGCGCCATCAGCCGTTGACGCTCTTCCTCGGTTGCGGCGTCGTCCGGTTCAGCCATCGCCGGCGCGTTCGATGTCGGCCCCCACCGCCTGCAGTTTTTCCTCCAGCCGCTCATAACCGCGGTCGAGATGATAGACGCGCTGCACCTGCGTCTCGCCAGACGCGGCCAGCCCGGCGATGATCAGGCTCATCGATGCGCGCAGGTCCGTCGCCATCACCGGCGCGCCGGTCAGCCCGGACACGCCGTGGACGACCGCCGACCGGCCGGTCACCTGGATGTCGGCGCCCATCCGCGCCAGTTCCGGCACGTGCATGTAGCGGTTCTCGAAAATCGTCTCGGTCAGCACGCTGGTGCCTTCCGCCAGGGTCAACATCGCCATGAACTGCGCCTGCATGTCGGTGGCGAAACCGGGATATGGCGCGGTCGACAGGGTCAGCGGCTTCAACCGGCCGTCGGCCGAAACGCGCACGGAATCGCGCTTTTCCTCAATGATCACGCCGGCCTGCGCCAGCGCGTGCAGCGTGGCGCGCATCTCGTCCGCATTGACGCCGATCAGGTCCAGCGACCCGCCGGTGATCGCCGCCGCGCAGGCATAGCTGCCCGCCTCGATGCGGTCGGCCATCACCTGATAGGTTGCGCCGTGCAGTTCCTTGCGCCCCTCGATGGTCAGCGTCTCGGTGCCGATGCCGTCGATCCGCGCGCCCATCGCCACCAGGCAACGGCACAGGTCGACGATTTCCGGCTCGCGCGCCGCATTCTGGATGGTGGACTGGCCGGACGCCAGCACCGCGGCCATCACCGCATTCTCCGTGGCGCCGACCGAGACGATCGGGAACACCACCGTCCCGCCGGGCAAGCGCCCGCCCGGCGCGGTCGCCTTCACATAGCCCGCGGTCAGCTCGATCTCCGCGCCCAGCGCCTCAAGCGCCTTCAGGTGCAGGTCGATCGGGCGGTTGCCGATCGCGCAGCCGCCGGGCAGCGATACCGTCGCCTCCCCGGCCCGCGCCACCAGCGGCCCCAGCACCAATATGGACGCGCGCATCTTGCGGACGATGTCATAGGGCGCGACGGTGGAGGTGACGCGGTTGGCCCGCATCGTCATCACCCGGCCGAAATCCTCGGGGCTGGTGCCCTCGATCATCGTCGACACGCCAAGCTGGTTCAGCAGGTGGCCGAAACTGTCGACATCAGCCAGCCGGGGCAGGTTGCGCAGCGTCAGCGGCTCGTCCGTCAACAGCGCGCAGGGCAGCAGGGTGAGGGCGGCGTTCTTCGCGCCCGAAATCGGCAACCGGCCTTCCAGCCGCTTGCCGCCATTGATGATGATCCGGTCCATTTCAGGCTTCTAGCCGCTGGCGCGGCGCGCGCAAGCGCCGGGGCCGGCGATCAGGCCTTTTCAAGCGTGCATTGCAGCGGGTGCTGGTTTTGCCGGGCGAAATCAATCACCTGGCTCACCTTCGCCTCGGCCACTTCATAGCTGAATATGCCGCACACGCCGACGCCCTTCTGGTGGACGTGCAGCATCACCCGCGTCGCATCCTCCATGTCCATGCGGAAGAATCGCTGCAGGCAGAGCACCACGAATTCCATCGGCGTATAATCGTCGTTCAGCATCAGCACCTTGTAGGGCGACGGCTTTTTGGTGCGCGCGCGGGTGCGCGTGGCAACGCCCAGGCCGGTGCCGTTCTCGTCATCCTTGCGCTGCGCCATCAGGGTGACGCGCGAACCGGACTGTATTGGGGATGGGGACTCACGCATGTCTCAGTCCGCAGGATATGGCATGGCGCGGCGGCAGGGCAAGGGGCAGCGCGATCCGCCGGTCGAAAACGGGACACCCGCGCACGCCGCGCGCGCAAAGAAAAACGGCCGCCCTTTCGGACGACCGCTTTCCTTACGCAGGTACAAATCGGCAGAAGGCTCAGGCGGCCTTCTTGATCTTTTCCGCGGCGACCGCGAAGCGGTTCGACAGCGGCTGGACGACTTCGCCGGCCAGCTTCAGCACGGTCTCACTGTTCTTGGACGCCTGCGCCACGAACGCGTCGAAGGCGTTACGGGCATATTCGCTCTGCAGCTGGAACAGCTCGGTCGGCGACTTGACCGACGCGAAGCTCTTCAGCGCGCTCGAAGCGGTCTCGTAATTCTTGCGGGCGGTCTCGGCGGCTTCCTGGCCCAGCGTCTCGGCGGCCTTGGCGGCAACCTTGGACGATTCGACCAGGGCTTCGATGTTGCCCTTGTTGAATTCGTTGATCTCTTCGAAGAACTTGGCGCCCTTTTCCAGCGCAGCCTTGGCGCGGGCGTTGACGTCGCCGAAAGCGGCCTGGGCGCGCTCGGCGGTTTCGTTGGCGATCTTGTTCACGGTGTCGTTCATCGTGGTTCCTTTCTTGGCGGCGGCCGGGGCCGGATCCGCCTTGGGTGCGGTTTCAACGGATGCGGTCTTGGCGGCCGGAGCCTCGATCGCTGTTTCTTCAATCTTCGGCGCTTCCGCCTTCACCGGCGCGGACTTCGGGGTTTCCGCCTTGGCGACCGGTTCCGGCGCGGGCCGGGCGGCCTCCACCTTCGCGGGCGCAGCCTTGGCGGCCACCGGTTCGGACTTCGCAACTGCGGGAGCAGCGGCGGCGTCGGCTTTCTTCACCGGCGGCTTACCGGTCGTCTTTTCGGACATTTCAGGCCCTCGACTCTGCGGTTCAACGTTCATGTTGCAGTGCAATATAATACGCCCCGGCAAATTGCAAGGGTTTTTTGTGCATTGCAACAAAACCGTCGCAACCGGACGCGCGCAAGGCCCGCCCCGCGCGGATCACCATCCACGCGGCGGCGGGGCGAAGCCGGCGGTCAGTATGGGAAAGCGTGGCGCGTCAGCGGGTCTTCACATAGCGGCCGGGCGCGTCCTCGATCGCCTTCAGCCTGCCCTTGCCGGGCACCCGCGCGCCCTTGGCGCTCACCTTGTCGCCGTCGCGCGCGGCGATCCACGCAATCCAGTCCGGCCACCAGCTGCCCTTGGTCTCGCTGGCCCCGGCGATGAAATCGGCCAGGCTGCCCACCGCCGCCTCATTGGTCCAATATTGATATTTGCCCGCCGACGGCGGGTTGACCACGCCGGCGATATGGCCGGACCCGGCAAGCACGAAGCGGACCGGCCCGGCGAAATGGTCCATGATCTTCCACACGCTCTCGGCGGGCGCGATATGGTCTTCCCGCCCGGCCTGCACATAGCTGGGCGTCGCCACCTTGCGCAGGTCTATGGGGGTGCCGGCCACCTGCACCGCGCCGGGCTGGACCAGCCGGTTGTCGCGGTAGAGATCGGTCAGATAGGCCTTGTGCCATTTCGCCGGCAGGTTGGTGGTGTCGCCGTTCCAGTGGAGCAGGTCGAACGGCGCATAATCCTGCCCCATCAGATAATTATTGACCACATAGCTCCAGATCAGGTCACGCCCGCGCAGCAGGTTGAAGGTGGCGGCCATGTAGCGCCCGTCCAGATAACCGTCCGCCGACAGGCTCTCGACCAGCTTCAGCTGCTCGTCGTCGACGAACAGGTTCAGCTCGCCCGCGCGGGTGAAATCCACCTGCGCGGTGAAGAATGTCGCGCTCGCCACCTTGTCCGCCTCGCCCCGCGCCGCGAGCAGCGCCAGCGTGGCGGCCAGCGTCGTCCCCGCCACGCAATAGCCGATGGCGTGCACCGCCGGCACGTCCAGCAGGGCGCGCACCGTGTCGATCGCGTCGATCTGGCCGTTGACGATATAATCGTCCCAACTGACCTCCTTCATCGATGCGTCGGCGGATTTCCACGACACCACGAACACGCTCAGCCCCTGCGCCACCGCCCAGCGGATGAAGCTTTTCTCCGGGTTGAGGTCCAGGATGTAGAAACGGTTGATCCATGGCGGGAAGATGATCAGCGGCACCGCGAACAGCTCGGTCGTCGTCGGCGCATAATGGATCAGCTGGTAGAGCGGCGTCTCCTTCACCACCTTGCCCGGCGTCACCGCGATGTTGCGGCCCACCTCGAACGCGTCGGGATCGGTATGGGTCAGCTGCCCCTTGCCGATGTCGCGCAGCATATGCTCCAGCCCCCTGACCAGATTCTCGCCGCGCGTCTCAAGCGTCTTCTCGATCACCTGCGGGTTGGTCAGCGCGAAATTGGACGGGCTCATCGCATCGATATACCCCCTGGTCGCGAAGCGGATCTTCTCGCGCTGGGCCGCGTCCACCCCCTCGATCGCGTCGACGCCGCGCAGCATATGGTCCGCGATCAGCATGTAGGACTGGCGGATCATGTCGAACAGCGGGTTTTCCGCCCATTGCGGGGCGGCGAACCGCCGGTCCTTCACCGCCGGCTCCGCGGCCCCGCCGGCCGCCGCGCCCGCGGTCATGAACTTCTGCCACAGCGCCATACTGTCCGCCCAGAAATCATTCTGCGCCCGCGCGATGCCGGACGGGTCGCCAAAGCCGGGAAAGGCCGGCGCGCCCGGCGCGTCGGCGGCCGCCTTCATCGCCTCCAGCCCATGCTCCAGCAGCATCTGCTGGATCCTGCCGATCACCCAGGTCCAGCGCTGCATGTCCTCCAAACTGGGCATTGTCGGCATCGCTGCGTCGCTCATCGGCTCATCCTCTCGCTGGCGCGCCCAGCATAACTCCGCCCGATACGGTGAAAAGGCGGAATTTCCCGACCTTTGGGCCCATGGCGAAAAGAAAGAAGATTTCAGCGCGGCCGGAAATGCCGTAAGGATGTGGCACTGCATCATGCAGCCCATTCCTCCAACAGGTTTGAAAACCCATGACCGAAGACTTCTACCGCATTCGCCGCCTGCCTCCCTATGTCATCGCCGAAGTGAACGCGATGCGGGCGGCGGCGCGCGCGGCGGGCGAGGACATCATCGATCTCGGCATGGGCAATCCGGACCTGCCGCCGCCGGCGCATGTCATCGCAAAGCTTTGCGAAGTGGCCCAGAAGCCCGATGCCCACGGCTATTCCCAGTCCAAGGGCATACCCGGCCTGCGCCGCGCCCAGGCCAATTATTATGCCCGCCGCTTCGGGGTCGATCTCGATCCGGAAACGGAAGTCGTCGTCACCATGGGGTCGAAGGAAGGGCTGGCCAGCCTCGCCACCGCGATCACCGCGCCCGGCGACGTGATTCTGGCGCCCAACCCCAGCTACCCCATCCACACCTTCGGCTTCATCATCGCCGGGGCGACGATTCGCGCGGTGCCGACGACGCCGGACGAAGCCTATTTCGACAGCCTGGAACGGGCGATGAGCTTCACCGTGCCGCGCCCGTCCATCCTGGTCGTCAACTATCCGTCCAACCCGACGGCGGAGACGGTGGACCTCGCCTTTTACGAACGGCTCGTCGCCTGGGCGCGGGAAAACAAGGTCTGGATCCTCTCCGACCTCGCTTATTCCGAGCTTTATTATGACGGCCAGCCGACGCCCTCCATCCTGCAGGTCAAGGGCGCTAAGGACGTGGCGATCGAGTTCACATCGCTCAGCAAGACCTATTCCATGGCCGGCTGGCGCATGGGCTTCGCGGTGGGCAACAAGCGGCTGATCGCGGCGATGACGCGGGTCAAATCCTATCTGGATTATGGCGCTTTCACGCCCATTCAGGCCGCCGCCTGCGCCGCGCTCAACGGCCCGCAGGACATTGTCGAGCGCAACCGCGAACTCTACCACAAGCGCCGCGACGTGCTGGTGGAAAGCTTCGGCCGGGCGGGGTGGGACATCCCCTCGCCCCGCGCGTCGATGTTCGCCTGGGCGCCCCTGCCGCCCGCGCTCAACCATCTCGGCAGCCTGGAATTCTCCAAGCAGCTGTTGAGCCACGCCAAGGTCGCGGTCGCGCCCGGCGTCGGCTACGGCGAAAATGGCGAGGGCTATGTCCGCATCGCCATGGTGGAGAATGAGCAGCGCATCCGCCAGGCGGCCCGCAACGTGAAGAAATATCTGGCGAGCATGGGCGTCAACACGCCCGCAAAGGGGGCGGCAGGCTAAGGCGCCCGCCGCCCGCCCACGGATCCGTCATGAGCCAGGCCGATTTTCGTTTCCGTCATCCGCTGCGCGTGCGCTGGGCGGAGGTCGACCCGCAAGGCGTCGTCTTCAACTCGCGCTATCTCGAATATGCGGATGTCGCGATCACCGAATATTGGCGCGCGGTGGATTTCCGCGCCGGCCATGACGATCCGCTGGAATTCCACGTCGCCCGCGCCACGGTGAACTATCGCCGGCCGATCCGTGCCGACGAGCAGGTGGAATTGAGCGCCCGGACCACGCGGCTGGGCAACAGCAGCATGACCATGCTGATCCGCATCGACGGCCCGGCGCCGGACGATCTGAGGGCAGAAATCGAGCTGGTCTATGTCCATGTCGATCTGGCCAGCGGCGCGCCCATGCCGCTGCCCGATTATCTGCGCGCCGCCTTCACCGCCTATGATGCCGGCGCGCGCTGAACCGTGACGGCTTGACCGGCACGCCGTCCCCGCGCCATGCCGGTGCCCATGCTTCCGCTGCCCCTTCCCGCCGTCTCCAACATCGCGCAGACCATCCAGCTCGCGATCGCGCCGGTCTTCCTGCTGGCAGGCATCGGCGCCTTCCTGAACGTCATGGTCGGCCGCCTCACCCGCGTCGTCGACCGGGCGCGCGCGCTCGAGGAACTGCACGCCGCGTCCACCGGCGCGGAGCATGATCGCCATGTCTGGGAATTGCGTCTGCTCAACCGGCGCATGTCGGTGATCAGCAGCTCGATCACCCTGTGCGTGACCAGCGCCGTCGCGGTGTGCTGCCTCGTCGGCCTGCTGTTCATCACCCAGCTGGCCAACCTGCCCTATCGTCAGGCGGTGGCCATCGCCTTCGTGCTGGCGATGCTGCTGCTCATCGCCGGGCTGGTGCTGTTCCTGTACGAAATCCGGCTGGCGCGCCGCGCCATCCGGATCCGTTCGGAACTGCTGGAGCATCCCGGCCGCTGACCCCTTGCAGCGGGGCCGCGCGCCCGGATCAGTCCGTCTGTTCCTCGATCTTCAGCCGCTTGAGCAGGCGGCGCACCTTCACCGGCGCCACGTCGTTGCTCATCAGCACCGGGTTCAGCGCAAAGAAATCGCTGGTCCGCATCTCGGCATGAACCGCCTCCAGCATGGCGCCGTCCTCATTCTGGAAGGTGTCGTGCAGGATCTGGATCATATGTTCGTTATGCGCCGCGTCATCGAGCAGGTGGTTGCGGCGCGTGGCGAAGAAATAATGGGTCGTGTCCAGGCTCTCCGGCGTCACCGTGTGCAGGTCGTACTGCCCCACGGTGTTCTCCAGGGTGAGCGGCGCGTCGGTCTTGGTCTGGGTGGCGCCCACGGAAAGCTGGATGTTGGCCGGCGGCGTCCAGGTGATGTCGAAGAAGAGGTGCGTCTCGCCGGCCGGATCGGGCATGTGCGGGGAAAAGAGCAGGCTGGCCGGCGTCTGCTTCCACACCCAGCGCGCATTCACCGCGCGCTCCGTCTCGCGCACCTTGGCCATCAGCGGCGACAGCGTGCCCTTGGTGCTTAGAATCTCGCCATGCAGATGGTCGACATGGCTCAGGTCCATCACATTGTCGCTGATCAGCTCATAATGGCAGTTCACGTGCAGGTACGTGTGGGCAAGCGCGGTGTCCGGGCCGTTGTCCAGATAGCCGAAATCGGGGAGCAGGCTCTCGTCCGCCTCCTTCTCGCCCATCCAGATCCACAGGAAGCCATAGCGTTCGATCACCGGAAAGCTTTTGACCACCGCGGCCTTGGGGATGTTGCCGTTGCCGTGCGGGCTGTGCGTGCACTGGCCGCTGCAATCGAACTGCAGGCCGTGATATTTGCACACCACCTGGTCGCCGTTGCGGGTGCCGAGGTGCAGCGGCGCAAAACGGTGGGGGCAGCGGTCGTGAATCGCCACCGCCGTGCCGTCCTGCTTGCGATAAAAGAGAATGGACGTGTCGAGCAGGGTGCGGGGAAACAATTCTTCCGGGCCGACCTCGCTGGCCAGCGCGCCGACATACCATGCGTTCCAAAGATAGGAATCCGCCGATTCCCCTGCCCGGCTCGGGTGAGTCTGGACCATGCTATCCATATCGATCTCGCTCTCTCTATCGCGTTGTTTTTATATATAAAATATTCGGTTGTTCACGCTATTCCATGGCGGGCGGGGCCGGGTCCATCACCCGCGCCCCGCCACGCATGTCCGGCGGCTTGTCCGTCACGACCTTTTACGGGCCGCCGCCGGGGCGCCTTGCAGGCGCTCTTATAGACCATCCATTCTGACTCCCTCCGCAGGCTCCCGTCTTTCAGGAAAACCGATCCGGCGTGTCACAATCTTGCTGTCGCGTGCCTCACCCCCCGGTTCAGGCTGTCACCGGCTCAGCATCCGCCTTTGCCTTCGCCGGATCAATGCACATTGCGGTGGTCAGGATGTGGGTCATCACATGGACGTTGGCGACCGCCGCATCCTTCGACCGCCAGGCGACAAAGCCGTCCGGCCGCAACAATGCCGCGCCCGACGGGCCGACATCAAAGGCGTCGGCAAATTTGCCCTGCGGATCGGCGACCGCGCCGTCGCGGTCCAGCCGCGCCACCACCAGCGGCACGCCAAGGGCCTCCGCCGCGCTGCGCGCCGCGTCGCACCAGGCATCGCCTTCCGGCCCGGCGACCAGCGCGAAATCCTTCGCGCACAGGTCCAGCGTGGAAAGCGGCTTGCCGTCGCGCACCAGCGGGATGTGCGGCGCGCGGCTGCCCGGCCGGCCCTTGGCCGTGTGGGGGTTCTCATAGACCGCGTCCAGCGCATCGTCGCCCGCCAGGATGGCCGACGAATTATAGCGATAGCCGATCTCCATGCTCAGCTCGTCGACCAGCGGCTGCACGCCCTCCATGCCCAGCTCCGGCTGGATACGGAGGACATAGCGGGTATAGGCCTGCTCGATGGTCAGCGCGCCGACCGGGCGGCGTTCCGCCTCATAGGTGTCGAGCAGGCTCTCACCCGCCTTGCCCTTCAGCACCATGGCCAGTTTCCACGCCAGGTTGTGCGCGTCCTGCACCCCGGTATTGCCGCCGAATCCGCCGGTGGGCGGCACGACATGCGCGGCGTCGCCGATCAGGAAGATATTGCCGGAACGATAGCTGTCGGCCACGTCCGCCACCGCTTCCCAGGGCGCGATATCCTCGATGTGGATCGGCAGGTCCGGCACGCCGATCGCCGACCGGACGATCTCGACACAGCGTTCCACCGTGATTCCTTCCGCCACGTTGGTCGCTTCCGGCTTGCTGACGTCGCCCACCGTGTTGACCACCAGGAAGCCCGACGATCCGTCGCGCACCAGCCGGAAGAAACCGCGCAGGTCCGGGTTCAGCACATAGATGACGCCCAGATTGCGGTTGGCCAGCCACGGCCCGCAATCGGCGCGGAAATAGATTGTGATGCTCTTGGAGAGCAGGCCGTGGCCGTTCATGGCGATGCCCAGCTTCTCGCGGATCGGGCTGCGATTGCCGTCCGCCGCGATGAGGTAGCGCGCGCGGATCCGCCGCGTCTCGCCGCTGTTCAGGTTGCGCACCTCCGCATTCACGCCGGTCGCGTCCTGATCGAACGAGGTCAGCTCGGTGGCGAAGTTCAACTGCGCGCCCAGCCGCTCCGCGCCGTCGCGCAGGATCGGCTCAAGGCTTTGCTGGGTCATGAAAAAACGCTTGGTGGGGCTGAACGCCTCCACGCCTTCGTTCAGATTGCCGATATAGCTGGCGATCTCGCGCCCCGCGAGGGATTCGACCGCGTTGATGCCGCCGTCCGGGTCGAACTGCCGTTCCGATTCCGCGCGCACCGTCGGCTCGAACCCGGCCGACATGAACGCCTCGATGGTGCGCAGATGGAAGTGGCCGGCGCGCGGATGGATGGCCGTGCCCTGGTGTTTTTCCACCACCAGCGCGTTCACCCCCTGCGCGCCCAGAAACGATGCCAGCGACAATCCCACCAGGCTGCCGCCGACGATCAGGACGTCGCATTCAGTCACACCCGCCGCATCGGCGGAACTGCCAAAAAGTTGGTTCACCTTCGTCTCCGTCCTGTCCCAAAACGAGGCCCTTTCCGCGTCCCCTGCGGAGGGCTTTTTTCTAAGGTCGAAAGGGCCTTTCACGGGCCTTGCAACCGGATTTCGTTGTGCCTAGGTTCGGGCTATTGTGGCTATCAAGAACCCCAACCCGGCCTTTCAGAATCGTGCTGTTTCCGCCGTTTCTGAGCCGTTTTCGGTGCAGGAGACGCACGGCATCGCGCTGTGGCCGCAAAACCGGCTGCTGATGCACAGCGACGGGTTGAAGTGGAGGGACCTTTACGCCTCCTTCGCGAGCGAGCGGGCATGGACCGCATCGCTGCCCGCGATCGACCATCATTGCGTCGCCTATTGCGTGAATCAGGCCAATGAAATCACCCGCCGCTTCGACGGCGACGGGCGCAAACAATCCGCCATCCTGCGCCCGCGCCAGCTGGGCACCATCCCCGCGGGCGTCGCCTCGCACTGGGAAGTCAACGGCTCGGCGGACGTGCTGCTGGTCTATCTGCGCCAGGCGATGATCGGCCGGGTGGCCGAGGAAGTGCTGGAGATGGACCCGGACCGGGTGGAGATCCGCCCGGTGCTGGGCGAAGCGGACGCGCTGCTCGAACAGCTTGCGCTTTCCGTGCTCGCATCGATGAAGGACCAGAGCCCGCACGGCTCGCTCTATGTGGAGACGATCGCGCAGACCATCGCGGTGCAGCTGCTCCACGAACATGCGTCGAAGGGCAAGCGCGCGGCGCTCGCCAACCCGGCGCTGACCAAGCCTGGCATGCGGCGGGTGATGGACCTGATCGACACCGCGATGGACGAGGATCTGAGCCTCGGCGCGCTGGCGGCGGAGGCGGGCATGAGCCCCTTCTACTTCGCGCGCTCCTTCCGCCAGCATTTCGGCGAGGCGCCGCACCAATATCTGCTCCGCCGCCGGATCGACCGGAGCAAGGAAATGCTGTTGCAGACGGAAACCAGCCTGGTCGAAATCGCGCTGGCCACCGGCTTTTCCAGCCAGAGCCACTTCACCTCGACCTTCAAGCGGTTCGTGGGCGTCACCCCCGGGGAATATCGCCGGGCGGTCTGACCGCGCCTGCGCCGGACATGAAAAAGGCCCCGATCCGCCGCCGGATCGAGGCCATTTTTTTGCCGCTCTCGCGGTTCGGTCAGCCGTTCAGCGCGACGATCCCGCAGGCGACCGCCCAGAAGATGAGATATTCGCAACCGCCCAGGTTCCACAGCCAGCGACCCTTGGACACCTTGAACACCGAAGCCGCGGCAACCGCCATGAACAGCGTGGCGACGCCCGCCGCATAAGGAACCGCCAGCCCCAGGATCAGGCAGACGGCGACGATGCTCTCCATCACCAGCGCCAGATACATGAAGAAGGCGGCCGGCCGGTAACCCGCCGCCTGGAAGAAGCCCAGAGTCACCGGGCGCGCATAGATTTTCGCCGCGATGTGGGGAATGAAGAACAGCCCGCACAGGATACGCAACGCGACCACCGGATCGATCAGGTTCGGATACATGCTTGCTCCCCCTCTTGCCGTCGCCCGTCAGGCGATCTCGAACACATTGTAGATGGCGCCGTTCTGCAGGCGGTGGCCGTGCGCCACGCCGATCACGCGGTTCAGCCAGCCATATTTTTCAGAAGCCGTCTCGAAGCTGGTGGTGATCCGCATGTAATAGGCCAGCGGGCTGACCGCCGCGCCGCCGGCGATCGCCGCCAGCACCTCGGGGTCGCCGTGGCGCAGCCCCTGGTAACGCATGCCGATCAGCGCGCCGTCGTCGGTTTCCAGCAGGGTGCGCACGTCGATCACCCAGGCGCCGTCGCTGCGCACCACCTGCCAGTCGCTGCCGCTGGGCAGGATGGTGCCGCGCAACCGCTCGCCTTCGAAATAGCCGCCCGGCAGCGCGGCGATCCGCCGGTCCGCCGTTGGCGTCTTGCCCAGATTATAGGGCGGGGTGATGTCCAGAAAGAAGGTCATCAGCGGCCGCCAGCGCAATTCCCGCATCTCCTGCGGCAGGATGCTGTCAAGCGGGGGACGGCTGGCGGTCATGACGGGTTCCTTCTCTGGCTTCGGTGCGGTCGGTTCAGGCGATGCCGCTGGCGCGGGCCTGTTCGTGCGCCATCACCGACCAGTCGGCCCCGGAATGGCCGTTGGCGATGGCGGAGAGCAGCCGGTCGCGGCAGATGTTGGCGCTGGGCAGCGGCACCGACATCGCCTCGCCGGCGGCCAGCGCCAGGTTCACGTCCTTCAGGCCGGTGGTGGCGGCAAAGCCGGGCGCGCCGAAATAGCCCTTGTCGACGATGATCTTGCCGTAAATCTTGTAGGCCGGGGCGGAGAACAGCCCGTCGGTCAATATTTCCAGCAGCGCCTCGCCCGGCAGGCCGCACTTCTCGCCCAGCGCAAAGCCTTCGCCCAGCGCCTCGATGGACGCGGCGAGCAGGAAATTATTGACGATCTTGGCGGCGGCGGCGCTCACCGGCAGCGGACCCGCCGGGTAGGTGCGGCGGCCCATCGCGTCGAACAGCGGCTGCACCCGGGCGACGGCATCGGCCGGCCCGCCCGCGACGATGCCCAGCTGGCCCGCCTCGGCGACCGGCGGACGGCCCATCACCGGCGCGCTGATGAACTGCTGGCCGGCGGCCTCGTGCGCCTCGGTGATCTGCTTGATGAGCGCGATGCTGTGCGTGCCCATGGCGACATGGACGCCGCCCTTGGCCAGCCCGGCGGCAAGGCCGCCCTCGCCCAGCGTCACCGCGGCCAGCGCCTTGTCGTTTTCCACCATCGAGACGACGACATCGGCAAAGGCGGCGGCATCCGCCACGCTCGCCAGCCGCGTCGCGCCCTTGGCGACCAGATCGTCACCCTTGGCGGCGGTGCGGTTATAGACGCCCAGCTCATGCCCGGCGGCCAGGATCTGCCCGGCCATCGCCACGCCCATCTTTCCCAAACCGACAAATGCGACTTTCATTTCATGTCTCCCGTTGTTCCGTTGCGTGCGGGCCGGATCAGACGCCGGCCATGCACAGATATTTGATTTCCAGATAATCCTCGATCCCGTGGCGGGAGCCTTCGCGCCCCACCCCGGATTGCTTGATCCCGCCGAACGGCACCACCTCGGACGAGATCAGCCCGGTGTTGATGCCCACCATGCCGCATTCCAGCGCCTCCGCCACCCGCCAGACGCGGCCGATGTCCCGGCTGTAGAAATAACCGGCCAGGCCGAATTCGGTATCGTTGGCCAACGCCAGCACTTCCTCCTCGCTGTCGAAGACGAAGACGGACGCGACCGGGCCGAACGTCTCCTCACGCGCCACCAGCATGGCGGGAGTGCAGCCGGTGAGCACGGTCGGCTCGAAGAAGGTGCCGCCCAGCGCATGGCGTTTCCCGCCCAGCGCCACGCGCGCGCCACCGGCGACGGCGTCGGCGATATGCTCCTCGACCTTCTCCACCGCCGCGAGGTCAATCAACGGCCCCTGCGTCACCCCGGCGTCCATGCCGTGCCCGCATTGCAGCGCCGCCACTGCTTCCGACAGGCGGGCGACAAAGCGGTCCGCCACGCCGCGCTGCACGAACACGCGGTTCACGCACACGCAGGTCTGGCCGCTGTTGCGATATTTGGACTGCATCACCCCTTCGACGGCGGCATCCAGATCGGCATCGTCGAACACGATGAAGGGCGCATTGCCGCCCAGCTCCATCGAAACCTTCTTCACCGTATCGGCGCTCTGCCGCATCAGCAGCCGGCCGATCTCGGTGGACCCGGTGAAGCTGATCTTGCGCACCACCGGGCTGGCGGTCAGCGCCCCGCCAATCTCGCCCGCGCTGCCGGTGACCACGTTGAACACCCCGGCGGGCACGCCGGCGCGCTCGGCCAGCGCGGCCAGCGCCAGCGCGGAAAGCGGTGTCTGGCTGGCGGGCTTCAGCACCATGGTGCAACCGGCCGCCAGCGCGGGACCGGCCTTGCGCGTGATCATCGCGGACGGGAAATTCCACGGCGTGATCGCTGCGGTCACGCCCACCGGCTGGCTGATGACGACGATCCGCCGGTCGGCATGCGGGCTGGGGATGGTCTCGCCGTAAACGCGCTTCGCCTCTTCGGCGAACCATTCGATGAAGCTGGCGGCATAGCCGATCTCGCCGCGCGCCTCGGCCAGCGGCTTGCCCTGCTCGCGGCTCAGGATCAGCGCCAGATCCTCCGTCGCCGCGCCGATCAGCTCATACCAGCGGCGCAATATGGCCGCCCGGTCGCGCGCCGTGCGCGCCCGCCATGCCGGCAGCGCGGCCTCCGCGGCGGCAATGGCGGCTTCCGTCTCCGCCCGGCCCAGCCGGGGCACCTGCGCCAGCGCCTCGCCGGTGGCGGGGTCGATCACGTCCTGGGTGGCTTCGCCGGTCCAGCGGCCGCCGATGTAGCAGGCCTCGCGAAGCAAGGCGGGGTCGGCAAGGGTCACCATTTCAACGCAAGTCCTACAGCATCAGCTGGAGCGGCTGCTCCAGCAGGGATTTGAACGCCGCCAGCCAGCGCGCGCCGACCGCGCCGTCCACCGACCGGTGATCGACGGAGAGGGTGCATTGCATCACCGTGGCGGGCACGCAGGCATCGTCGCGGATCACCGGCCGCCGCTCCGCGGCGCCGACCGCCAGGATACAGCTCTGCGGCGGGTTGATGATCGCGGCGAAGGATTCGACGCCGTACATGCCAAGATTGGATATGGTGAAGCCGCCGCCCTGATAGTCGCCGGGCTGCAGCTTGCCGTCGCGGGCGCGCTCGGCCAGCGCGCGCACCTCCGCTGAGATGGTCGCCAGCCCCTTGCGGTCCGCCTGGCGGACGATGGGCGTGATCAGCCCGCCGTCCGTGGCGACGGCGACGGAGATGTCGACATCGTCGAACATCAGGATCGCCTCGTCGGTCCACGCCGCATTGGCCTCCGGCACCTGGCGCAGCGCGATCGCCGCCGCCTTGATGACGAAATCGTTGATCGACAGCTTGTGCGGCCCCGCCGCGTTCAGCCGCTTGCGCAGGTCGAGCAGCGCGTCGATCTCGCAACTGGCGTTCAGGTAGAAATGCGGGATGGTCGCCTTCGCCTCGCTCAGCCGGCGGGCGATGACCTTGCGGACGCCGCTGTTGGGCACGGCGTGGTGCGGTGCATCCGGGCGCTGCGGCGTGGGGCGTTGCGCCACCGGCTGGGCATCCGGTGGCGCAACAGCGGCGACGGGGGCAGCCATCGCCGTTCTGGAAGCCTGTTCGACATCGACGCGCACAATCCGCCCGCGCGCGCCGCTGCCCGTCAATCCTTCAAGCGCGACGCCGCGATCGCGCGCGATCCGCCGGGCGAGCGGCGAGGCGGCGATCCGCGTCGGCCGCGCCTCGGCCCGGCGCTCCGCGACCTCCGGTTCCGCGCGCGGGGCAGGCGCAGTCGCGGCGGGTGCCGGGGCGGGCGCAGCTGCGGCAGGCGCCGCATCGCCGCCCGGCGCCGACGCGCTCTCGCCCGCCGCCAGCAGCACCGCGATCGGCGCGTTGACCGGCACGGTAGCCCCGTCCGCGGCGACGATGGCGCCCAGCACGCCATCCGCCTCCGCCTCATATTCCATCGTCGCCTTGTCGGTCTCGATCTCGACGATCACGTCGCCTTTCGCCACCGCATCGCCGGCCGCCTTCAGCCAGCGGGCGATGGTGCCTTCCTCCATCCCCGCCGAGAGCGCCGGCATCATGATCGTCGTGGGCATATCCGTTCTCCCCGGGGCGCTCAGGCGAGCGCCAGCCCCTGATCGGCCATCACGCTCAGCAGCGCGGCCTCGATGTCGGCCGGGCTGCAGCAGGCGGCGGCCTCAAGCACCTTGGAGATGCTGGGCGACGCCTCCCCGCCATGGGCGCGGCGCACCGGCTGGTCGAGCATGTCGAAACAGCGCGTCTGGATCGCGTCGGCCAGCCAGCCGCCATAGGATGTGCCGATCGACCCCTGTTCCACGATCAGCACATTGCCGGTCCGGTCCAGCGATTCCTCGATCGTCTCCCAGTCGATCCCGGCGCGGTCGAGCGAGCGCAGGTCGATCACGTCGGCCGAAATGCCCAGCCGCTCCACCGCCTCCACCACCGGGCGGACCATCGCCAGATAGGTGAGGATGGTCACATTCTCGCCCCGGCGCACCCGCTTCGCCTTGCCCAGCGGGATATGGTAATCAAGGTCGCCCACCGGCGCCGGACCCTTGGCGTTGTACAGGTCGACATGCTCCAGCACGAGCACCGGGTCCTTGCAGGCCAGCGCGCTGTTCATCAGGCCGACATAGTCATAGGGGGTCGACGGCGCGACGATGCGCCAGCCCACCGACGTCGCGAAGATGCCGGCCGGGTCCATCGAATGCTGCGATCCATATCCGGTGCCCATCGCCACCTTGGTGCGCAACACCAGCGGCATCTCGCTGTCGCCGCCGAACATGTGGCGCGCCTTGGCGATCTGGTTGAACACCTGGTCCGCCGCCACCCACATGAAATCGGGGTACATGAATTCGACCACCGGCAGATAGCGGCCGTCCATGGCGATGCCGCCGGCCAGCCCGGCAAAGGCGTTCTCCGCAATCGGCGTGCCCAGCACCCGGTCGGGATAGGCGGTGGAAAGGCCGCGCGTCGCGCCGTTGGTGCCGCCCTTCAGCCGGTGGACGTCCTCGCCCATCACGACGATGCGGTCATCCTGGCTCATCCGCCGGTCCATCACGTCGGCGACGACATCGACAAAGCGGGCCTCGGTGATCTCGCCCTTGAAATCCTCCATCTCGACCACGCGCGCACCGGCCAGTTCGGACAGGTCGCCGCGCACGCCGAAATCGCGGAAATCGGGCGACGGCCACAGCGCGGGGACGATGCGGCGCTTGCCCTCATGCTCCTCGATCAGCTCGCCGGCGACGCTGTCCATCAGCGCCTTCGCCCGCGCCTTCAGGTCGGCCACCGCATCTTCGCCGATCAGCTGGCGGCTGGTCATCTCGTTCGCCACCCGGTCGATCGGGTCGCGGGCGCGCCACGCCTTCTCCTCGTCCTTGGTGCGATAGCCAAAGGCGCTGCCCGGCAGCGGGCCGTTCTGGTGGAAGAAACGATAGACGTCCGCCTCGATGATGGTCGGGCCTTCGCCCGCCCGCATCCGCGCCACGGCTTCCTTCGCGGCCAGGTGGACCGCCAGCGGGTCCATGCCGTCCACCTTCCAGGCGGGAATGCCGAACGCCAGCCCGCGCGCGGAAAGGCGCGGCTCCGCCGTCACCTCCTCGACATTGGTGGAAACGGCATAGCGGTTGTTCTCGATGAAGAAGCAGAGCGGCAGCTTCCACGCGGCGGCCAGGTTCATCGTCTCCAGCACGGATCCGATGTTCACCGCGCCGTCGCCGAAATAGGTGAAGGCGACATCGCCGGTCCCGGCCCGCTTGTGCGCCCAGGCCGCGCCCGCCGCCATCGGCACGCCGCCGCCCACGATGGCGTTGGTGCCGAGGTTGCCGGATTCCGCCCAGCGCAGGTGCATCGATCCGCCCCGCCCCCGGCAATAGCCCTGCGCCAGCCCCAGAATTTCGGCCAGCGCGGTCTGCGAGATGGTCCGCACGTCCGCGCTGAACGGCGCGGTCGCGGCCATGCCGTCCGGCTCCGCATAATGCAGCGCCTTGGCAAGGAACTGGTGATGGGCGCGGTGCGACCCGTTGATCTGGTCGCTGCCCCGCATGGCGAGCACCGAACCGGTCGATCCGCCCTCCTGCCCGATGGCGGAATGGGCGGGGCCGTGCACCAGCCCCTGCCCGGCCAGCTCAAGCACCTTCTCCTCGAAGGTGCGAACCAGCACCATCGACGTCAACATGCTGTTCAGCAGCTTTGGATCCGCATCGGCCCAGTCGTCCGACGTGGTGGCGAGCTGAACCCACGGACTGGAGGGCGCGAGGGTCTGGATCCGGGCCTTTTTCACGTCATTCTCTCATTATGTTGTTAGCCCCGGAAAACCACGCACCAGCCGGTTTGTCAATATATGGGATCCAATTATGTCATTTTTCTCTGGAAAACGCAGTTGATTTGGTGATTATTCCATTCTTTGTATCCGAACGGGGATGGAAGGATGGTTATGGACGGCAACGGCAAAAGGGGCGTTCCGGGTCTGCGCGGGGTGGAACATATCGGCTTCACGGTGCCCGACATCGAACAGGCGACCCGCTTCTTCGTCGATGTGATCGGCTGCGATTATGTGTATCGGCTGGGGCCGTTCCGCGACCCGGACGGCGACTGGATGACCCGCCACCTGAACGTCCACCCCCGCGCCGAGGTGAAGGAACTGCGCTTCTTCCGCTGCGGCTTCGGCCCCAATTTCGAGATATTCGAATATAGCGGCCCGGACCGCCGCGCCGATCCGCCGCGCAACAGCGATGTCGGCGGCCATCACCTCGCCTTCTATGTCGACGATTTCGATGCCGCTCTGGCCTATCTCAAGGGCCATGGCCTCACCATATTGGGCGAGCCGACGATCCGCCACGAAGGGCCGAGCGCGGGCCAGACCTGGGTCTATTTCCTGACCCCGTGGGGAATGCAGCTGGAAATGGTCAGCTTCCCCGGCGGCAAGGGCTATGAGCGCGATACGGCGATGCGCCTGTGGCACCCGGCCGATCCGGCGGCCTGAACATGACAGAGCGCCCGGCGATGCTGTAGACACGCCCGGCACGCACCAAAGGGATGAGGATCAGGGTGAACGATCTTTCGGATTTCGACGGCGCACCGGCGAGCGAGAGCGCGCTCAGCACCCAGCGGGTGACGGACGAACTGCGCGCGCTGATCCTGTCCGGCGAGCTGGCCCCGGGCAGCCGCATCGGCCAGGAAGAGCTCGCCACCCGCTTCGCCGTCAGCCGCATCCCGGTGCGCGGCGCGCTGGCCCGCCTGGAAAGCGACGGGCTGGTGGTGCTGAAGCCCAGCAGCGGCGCCTGGGTGGCCCGGCTGGACCTGAAGGAATGCCTTGAGGTCTATCGCATCCGCGAACGGATAGAGCCGCTGGCGTTGGAGGAATCGGTGCCGCGCCTGTCGGATGCGGAAATCGTCGCCCTCGCCGCGCTGGCCGAGGATATGGTGGACAGCCCGGACACGGAAACATTCCTGCGGCTGGACCGCCAGTTCCACCTCGCCTCCTACCGCCATGCCGACATGCACCAGCTGCTGCAGATGATCGAACGGTTCTGGAACACCACCCAGCATTATCGCCGCGCCTTCACCAAGCTGCTGGGGCGCGAGCGCAACTGGATCATCCATGCCGAGCACCGGCTGATCGTCGACGCCATCCGCCGCCGCGACGCGCGGGGCGCCGGCAACCTGCTGATGGAGCATATCCGCCGCACCCGGCTGGAACTGGCCCAGCATGAGGACCTGTTCCCGACGACGGAGACGCCGCGCCGGCGGCGGGCGCGCAAATAACCGCCCCTTGCGCAGGGCCGGCCGCGCCCGGATTGACCGGGGCGGCCGATCTTCTAGAATAAGCGCACGAGGACGCCCTCGCCCATCACGGGAAAGCAAATCGGGACGGCCCGGCTCTTTTCGCAAGGAGAGTCGTCATGGCTTGGGTCTGTCTGGCGGTCGCCGGCATTCTGGAAATCGTCTGGGCGTTCGCGATGAAGCAATCGCAGGGCTTCACCCGCATCGTCCCCTCGCTCGTCACCATCAGCACCATGGTCGCCAGCTTCGCGCTGCTGTCGGTCGCCATGAAATCGCTGCCGCTGGGCACCGCCTACACCATCTGGACCGGCATCGGCGCGGTCGGCGCCTTTCTGGTCGGCATCGCCATATTGGGCGAACCGGCGGGCGCGCTGCGCATCCTGGCGGCGCTGCTCATCGTCGGCGGCATCGTGCTGATGAAGCTGTCCAGCGCGGGCTGAGGCAGCGGGCTATTCCACCCAGTCCAGCCCGATGTCGCGATAGACGCCGCGGTCCTCGTCCCAGTCCGGCTTCACCTTGACGTGGAGATAGAGGTGGACCTTGCGGCCCATCAATTCGCTCAGCTGCGCGCGGGCGCGGGCGCCGATCTGCTTGATCTGCGCCCCGCCCTTGCCGAGGATGATCGCCCTCTGGGTAGGCCGGCCGACCAGTATCTGCTGGTGGATCTCGACCGATCCGTCCGGCCGCTCCTCATATTTCTCGGTCTCGACCGCGCTGGCATAGGGCAGCTCGGCGTGGAGCTGGAGGTAAAGCTGCTCGCGCGTCACCTCGGCGGCGAGCAGCCGGTCTGTCGCGTCGGACACCTGGTCCTCGGGGAAATGCCACGGCCCCTCCGGCATCCGCGCGGCCAGCGCGGCCTTCAGGTCGGCCACGCCGTCGCCCGTCGTGGCGCTGACCATGAACACCGCGTCGAAGGCGATGGCGTCGGTCAGCCGCCGGGCGTGGATCAGCAGCTTGCCCTTGTCGGACACGTCGACCTTGTTGAGCACCAGCAGCTTCGGCTCGCGCCGCCCCTTCAGCGTCTCGACGATGGTCATCACCTTCGGCCCCAGCCCGGCCTTGGCGTCGATCACCAGGGCGATCAGGTCCGCATCGGTGGTCCCGCCCCATGCGGCTGCCACCATGGCGCGGTCCAGCCGGCGGCGCGGCTCGAAAATGCCGGGCGTGTCGACCAGCATGATCTGCGCCGCGCCCTCTATGGCGATGCCCATCAGGCGGGTGCGCGTGGTCTGCGCCTTGGGGCTGACGATGGCCACCTTCTGGCCGACCAGCGCGTTGACCAGGGTGGACTTGCCCGCATTGGGCGCGCCGACGACGGCCACCAGGCCGCAACTTTGGGATGAATTCATGACGGTGCCTTAGACGCGCCGCGCCGCCGCGTCATCCCCGCCCGGGCGCCCGCCCGGCCAGCTGGGCGAGCAGCGCGCGCGCCGCGGCGGTCTCCGCCTCCTGCTTCGACGCGCCGGTGGCGCTGGCGTCGCCGGCATGGGGAATGGCGACGCTCACCGTGAAGCGCGGGTTGTGGTGCGGGCCGGACCGGTCGGTGATGGTATAGACCGGTTGGCCGCCGCCCATTCCTGCAACGCCGATTTGGGATGCTGGGGGGCGCGGTCCTGGGTCTGCACCCGGTCCCCCCAGGCGCGGCGCACGAAGGCGTCGGCCGCGTCGAAACCGCCGTCGATATAGAGCGCGCCCAGCAACGCCTCGATCACGTCGCCCAGCACATTCTCGCTGTCGCCCGCGCCGTCGTCGCGCGCCTGCTTGCCCAGCCGCAGGTGCGGCCGCAGGTTGATCGCCCGCGCCACCTCCGCGCAGGTCTCGCCGGAAACCAGCGCGTTCAGCCGGCGCGACAGGCTGCCTTCCGATTCGCCGGGGAACTGCGCGAACAGCCAGCGCGCGATGATGAGCCCCAGCACCCGGTCGCCCAGAAATTCGAGCCGCTGATAATCCGCCTCGTCGCGGCTGCCGTGCGTCACCGCGCGGGTGAACAGGGCGGCGTCGGCCGGGCTGTGGCCCAGCTCCGCCTTCACCCAGCCGATCAGGTCCGGCATGTCCGGGCTGCTCAAAATCCGTCTCCGATGCGGGTCCACCGGGCGGCGGAAACCCATGTCCACGGCTTCAGCCATTCGGCCGAACCGTCGGTGGAAAAGACCGTGACCAGCGCCTCCCCCACCAGATTGTCCTGCGGCACGAAGCCGATTCCGCCGCCCGCCATGGCCGGAAAGCGGCTGTCCGCGCTGCGATCGCGATTGTCGCCCATCAGGAACAGATGCCCGGCCGGAACCACATAGACGCCGGTATCGTCGGCGGTCGTCCCGCCCATGTCCAGCACCGCATAGCTGCGCCCGCCCGGCAGGGTCTCGCGATAGCGCGGATAACGGCAGAGCGCGGCGGCGGCATCCTCGTAGCGCGCGTCGTAACAGGGGCTGTTGGGGCTGATCGGCAAGATGAAGTCGGCGAGTCGCGCGCGCGGCACCGGCACGCCGTTCAGGATCACCTGCCCGCCGCGCATCTGGATGCTGTCGCCGGGCAGGCCGATGACGCGCTTGATATAGTCCGTGTCGTTGCCGGGCGGCGCGCGGAAGATGACGACGTCGCCCCGGTCCGGCGCGCGCGCCAGGATGCGCCCGGGAATCAGCGGAATGCCGAAGGGGGTGGCATAGTTGGAATAGCCATAGGGCCATTTGGCGGCGAGCAGATAGTCGCCGACCAGCAGGCGCGGCTGCATCGATTCGGACGGAATGTTGAACGGCGCGACCACGAAGGCGCGCAGCAGGAACATGAACAGCAGCAGCTTGACCAGCAGCAGCAGAAAATCGCGGGTTTCGGACGCGCCGCGCGCCGGCTTGCGGGCAACGGCGGGTTTGGGACTGGCCATGCCCGCGCTTTGCGGCTCCCGCGCGCGGGCGTCAAGCAACGCGCACGTCGCCAATCCGGCCCGAAAAGCCCGTCACGCGGTTGACAAGCCGGGCGCCTTCGCATAGCTGGCGCTTCTTTCCGCGCAGGGTTCTGCCCCGGCGTGGGGTTCAGCTTTGAAGAAGTGATGAGGGCCATGTTCGCAGTCGTGCGCACGGGCGGCAAGCAGTATCGCGTTGCCGCAGGAGACAAGATCGTCGTCGAGAAGATGGCGGGCGAAGCCGGTGACAATGTGTCGCTGGGCGACGTTCTGCTGGCCGGCGAAGGCAGCGAACTGAAATCGGTGGCCGGGCTGACCGTCTCCGCCGAGATCATCGCGCAGGCGAAGGCCGAGAAGATCTTCGTCTTCAAGAAGAAGCGCCGCCACAATTACCGCCGCAAGAACGGCCATCGCCAGCAGCACACGATCCTGCGGATCCTGGCCATCGGCGACGAAAAGGCAAAGCCCGCCGCCAAGAAGGCGGAAGCCAAGCCCGTCGAAGCGGAAGCGGCCAAGCCCGCCGCTGAAAAGAAGGTCGCGGCCAAGAAGGCCGACGCCGACAAGCCGGCAGCGGACGCCAAGCCCGCCGCCAAGAAAGCCCCGGCCAAGAAGCCGGCGGCCGACAAGGCCTGATCGAGCGCGTAGGGAGTATTAGAGATGGCACATAAGAAAGCAGGCGGCTCTTCGCGCAACGGACGCGACTCGGCGGGCCGCCGCCTCGGCGTGAAGAAGTTCGGCGGCCAGGAAGTGGTCGGCGGCAACATCCTCGTCCGCCAGCGCGGCACCAAATTCTATCCGGGCCGCAATGTCGGCATCGGCAAGGATCACACGCTGTTCGCGCTCGTCGACGGCCGCGTGGTGTTCCACGATGGCAAGCTCGGCCGCAAATATTGTTCCGTGGACATTATGGCCGAGGCGGCTGAATAACGGACGAACCGGTAAACGGGTCGTCCCTGGGGCGACCCGATAGCCTGCTGCGGCAGGCGATGAGGGAGACGGGTTGCCCCCGCTCCCTTTTTTATTGTCTCCCTCGCCACCCTGTCGCCGGGCCGTCATCGAACGATGGCACAGCGGCACAAAACGGATGGAGAGACACATGTTCTCGCGTACGCCAAGATTGTTGCTGCGGCCCGGCTGGGTCGAGGATGCGCCCGCGCTCACCCGCGCGATCGGCCAGGAGGCCGTGGTCCGCAACCTCGCCCACGCGCCCTGGCCCTATACGCTGGAAGACGCGCGCGATTTCCTGACGCTGGCGGACGATCCGCAGCAGCCGCGCTTCCTGGTCTTCGCCCGCACCGGCGGCGCGCCCCGGCTGGTGGGCGGCGTCGGCATCGGCCGCGATCCGGACGGCGCGCCGGAAATCGGCTATTGGGTCGAGCGGATGTCCTGGGGTCTGGGCTATGCCACCGAGGCGAGCCGGGCGGTACTGGACATCGCCCGCGCGATGGACCTCGGCCCGCTGGTCGCCGGCCATTTCCTCGATAACCCCGCCTCCGGCCGGGTGCTGCGCAAGCTCGGCTTCCGCCCCACCGGCCGGATCGTCCAGCGCCACAGCCGCGCCCGCGGCGGCCCTGCCGCCTTCGCCGCCTATGCGGAAGAAGGCGGGGTCGCGGACCTCGACATGCCGCGCCTGCGCGCGGCGTAGATCAGGCCCGTAAAGCCCCCGCCCCCGGCCCGAACGCCATCGGCAAGAACCCGGATGGCGCGCGGCCCCGGGGGGCGGGATGGCGACGGTGCGGGCGGGCGGCGAAAACCGCCGCGGCCACACCAGCTGACGGCCTGTCTGCAACGGTCGGCCATCGAAACGGCGCGATAATGGCGTCGGCACGGCGCTCGTCGGGTCCGCGGCGCGCGAGGGCACGGCGCGCAATGGGCATTTCTCGAAAACGGCCTGCCCAATGAAGGCGCGCACCGCTTCTTCGGGAAACACGGCTTCAACGCCATGCCGAAACGCTTTACGAAACGCCTGACCGGCTGCTTCAACGGCTCCTTCGCGGCAATGCCGCGGCGGACGCCCCTGCCCCGCCGGCTTACGCCGCCTGCGGCAGCACCGCGTCCGGGAACTCGCTCTCCGACAGCGCGATCAGCGCACGGTCGTCATGGTTCCACGGGTGGAAGCCGGGCAGGAAATAGGCGAACCAGCCGCGCGCGATCTTGCGGGCCATGCCGGGCCGCCCAAAGGCGTACCAGAACAGCCGCGCCCATATCGCCGGGCCGGTCAGCCCGTCCTGGCGCAGCAGCTCGATCATCCCCTGCGTCCGGCCCTTGAAGAAATTCTTGGTGGTGACGAGCATGATGATCGACTTCACCTTCCAGTGCTGCCAGCGGCTCCAGTCGCGCGTGGCGTGCATCCAGGTGTCGTAGGCAACGCCCTTATGCTCGATTTCTTCCGAGGCGTGCCAGCGCCACAAGCGGCCGGAATCGCCCTCCGCCCCATCCAGGTGGCGCGGATTGCCGATCAGCTGGCTGGCGATGATCGCGGTGAAATGCTCCAGCGCCATCGTCGCCGCCAGGTTGGCGATGGCGGGCCGCCCCTTGGTCAGCGCCAGCGCCTCGTCGACATGGCGCTCCAGCAGGCTGATGTCATAGCCCTGGTCGGTGACATGGCGGTTGAAGGCGACATGCTCGCGGCTGTGGATCACCTCCTGCTTGATGAAGGCGTTGATCTCAGCGGTCAGCTTGGGCGGCGTGCCCTCGCGGTGGGCGCGCACGCTTTCCACGAAAAACGCCTCGCCCTTGGGGAAGGTGACGGACAGCGCATTGTAGAATGCGGTGGCAATGGGATCGTTTTTGAGCCACCAGCGGTTGCGCTTCTCGTTCCGTCCGAAGCGGCGGTCGCGCGGCGTGATCGTCAGATCGGCAGGCGTCTTGGCGTGTGTCATCTGTCTCGTGGCTCCGAATAACCGATCCCTAGATTGAGCATTGCTTACATAAATGTCAATAGTGAAGAAACGCCTTACCCCCGAAGCGAGCCGCTCCGCCGCGCTCAAGGCCGCCAGCGAACTGCTGATAGAGGCCGGGCCGCAGGCGGTGACGCTGAAGGCCGTGGCGACGCGAATCGGGCGGACGCACGCCAATCTGCTCCACCATTTCGGCTCCGCCGCGGGGCTGCAAAAGGCGCTGGCGGAATCGATGGCGACGCGGATCACCGCCAAGATCGCCGAGGCGGTGATCAAGTCCCGCGCCGGCGAAGGCAATCCGCGCGAGGTGGTGGACCTGACGTTCGACGCCTTCGACCGCGAGGGCGCGGGCGCGCTGGCGTCGTGGATGATCCTGTCCGGCAATGACGACATGCTCGATCCGATATTGGAGGCGATCCACCGGCTGGTCGACGAGCTGGCGGAGGGCCATGACAAGCTGGCGCTGCACCGCGAGACGCTGTGGCTGGTGCTGACCGCGCTGGGCGATGCGCTGCTCGGCGGGCCGATGGCCCACGCCCTGCGCCTGCCGCGCGAAACGGCGCGCGACATGGCGACGCAGATGCTGCAGGCGTCCATCGCCGCCCGCCTGCCGGAAGCGGCAAACTGACATGCATTTCCTCGATCAGGCCAAGGTCTATCTGAAATCCGGCGACGGCGGCCCCGGCGCGGTCAGCTTTCGGCGCGAGAAATTCGTGGAATTCGGCGGGCCGGACGGCGGCAATGGCGGCAAGGGCGGCGACATCGTGTTCGAGGCGGTCGAGGGGCTGAACACGCTGATCGACTTTCGCTACACCCAGCATTTCAAGGCCCCGCGCGGCGGCGGCGGCGCGGGCCGCAACCGCACCGGCGCTGGCGGGCCGGACAGGGTCATCAAGGTGCCGGTGGGCACGCAGGTGCTGTCCGAGGACAAGGATCATGTGCTGGCCGATTTCACCGAGGCGGGGGTGCGGCGCGTCTTCCTGCGCGGCGGTGACGGCGGGCGCGGCAACCTCAGCTACAAATCCTCCACCAACCGCGCGCCGCGCCAGCACGGCACCGGCTGGCCGGGCGAGGAGATGTGGGTGTGGCTGCGCCTGAAGCTGCTCGCCGATGCCGGGCTGCTCGGCCTGCCCAATGCGGGCAAGTCCACCTTCATCAACGCCGTCACCAACACCAAGGCGAAGGTGGGCGATTATCCCTTCACCACCGTGCGGCCGCAACTGGGCGTGGTCAGCCACAAGATGCGCGAATTCGTCATCGCCGACATTCCCGGGCTGATCGAGGGCGCGGCCGACGGCGCGGGCATCGGCGACAGGTTCCTCGGCCATATCGAGCGGTGCAAGGTGCTGCTCCACCTGGTCGACGCCAATGGCGACGATCCTGTCGCCGCCTACCGCACCGTCCGCGCGGAACTGGCCAATTACGGCGCCGGGCTGGCGGACAAGGTGGAGATCGTGGCGCTCAACAAGGCCGATCTGCTCGACGCGGAGCTGACCGAGATGCTCACCGCCGAACTGGCGGAGGCAAGCGGGGCGGAGGTGCTGCCCCTGTCCGGCGCCACCGGCATCGGCATGGAGCGGGTGCTGGACCGGCTGGTCGAGGCCATCGACCCCAAGGGCTTTGCCCGGCCCGATGCAGGGGATATGGAGCCCTGGTCTCCGCTATGATCCTTTCGACGCAGGCCTGATCGCATGACCACCGCCCAGCCTTTCCTGCCGGCCGCCTGCCCGCGCCTGGTCATCAAGATCGGGTCGTCGCTGCTGGTCGATCCGGATGGCGGCGTGCGGCGCGACTGGCTGGCCTCGCTGGTCGCCGATATCGCGGCGCGCCACGCCGCCGGGCAACGGCCGGTGATCGTCTCGTCCGGGGCGATCGCGCTCGGCGCGCAGCGGCTTGGCCTGCCCAAGCGCGGCCGCGCCAGCGTGGAGGACGCGCAGGCGGCGGCGGCGACGGGCCAGATCGCGCTTTCCCAGGTGTGGGCGGACCTGCTCGGCCGCCACGGGCTGACGGCGGCGCAGATATTGGTGACGCTGGACGATCTCGAGGACCGTCGCCGCTATCTGAACGCCTCCGCCACGCTGGACCGGCTGCTCAGCCTGGGCGTGGTGCCGGTGATCAACGAAAATGACAGCGTCGCCACCACCGAGATCCGCTTCGGCGACAATGACCGGCTGGCCGCGCGGGTGGCGCAGGCGGCGGGCGCAGGCGGCGTCATCCTGCTGTCGGACGTGGACGGGCTGTTCAGCGCCAACCCGGCGCGCGATCCCGATGCCGCGATGATCGACCGGGTGGAACGGATCGACGCCGCCGTGCTGGCGATGGCGACGGCGGACACCGCATCCGGCATGGGCTCCGGCGGCATGGCGTCGAAGCTGGAGGCGGCGCGCATCGCCACCGGCGCGGGCATCGCGCTCGCCATCGCGTCCGGCCAGCACGATCATCCGCTCGCCCGCTTCGATTCGAGCGGGCGGGGCACGCTGTTCGTGGCGGACCGGCGCGGCGGCGCGCGCAAGGCATGGCTGTCCGGCCGGCTGCGCGTGAAGGGGCGGATCCTGGTCGATGCCGGGGCCTGCGCGGCGCTGCGTTCCGGCAAGAGCCTGCTCGCCGCCGGCGTCACCGGCGTGGAGGGGCTGTTCGCGCGCGGCGACGCGGTTGACGTCGTCGGGCCGGACGGCGCGGTGCTGGCGCGCGGGCTGATCGAATATGACAGCGGCGACGCCGCGCGGATCGCGGGCAGGCGCAGCGCCGCCCATGCCGATCTGCTCGGCTATGCGCCGCGCGCCGCGCTCATCCACCGCGATCATCTGGTGATGTTGTGAGGCCGGTCGGGCCGACGCTGGCGATCACCGGGGCAACGGGTTTCGTGGGGTCGACGCTGGTCCGCCACGCCGCGATGCGCGGACAGGCGGTGCGCGCGCTCACCCGGCGGCCGCAACCGGCGATGAAGGGCGTCCGCTGGATCGACGGCGCGCTGGACCGGCCGGACAGCCTGGCCCAACTGGTCGAGGGCGCGGATGCGGTCATCCATGTCGCGGGGGTGGTCAACGCGCCGGACCGGGCCGGCTTCGCCGCCGGCAATGTGGAGGGCACGCTGGCGGTGGTGGAGGCGGCCAAGCAGGCGGGCGTCCGCCGCTTCATCCACGTCTCGTCGCTGGCCGCGCGCGAACCGGACCTGTCCAACTATGGCTGGTCCAAGGCGCGGGCCGAACAGATCGTCGCGGCAAGCGGCCTCAACTGGACGGCGGTGCGCCCGCCCGCCGTCTATGGGCCGGGCGACCGCGAGATGCTGGACCTGTTCCGCATGGCGCGCTGGGGCCTGCTGATGCTGCCGCCCGAAGGCCGGATATCGGTGATCGAGGTCAGCGATCTTTCCCGCCTGCTGCTGTCGCTGGTCGGCGAGGACGAGACGCTGGCCGAAATCTATGAGGCGGACGACGGCCAGCCGGGCGGCTGGACTCACGAGGCGTTCGGCAAGGCGATCGGCGCGGCGGTCGGCAGGCGGCGGGTGGCGACCGTCGCCACGCCCCGGGGCGTGCTGCGCTTCGCGGCGGGCATCGACCGGCTGGTCCGGCGCCGGCGGGCCAAGCTGACCGCGGACCGGGTCAGCTATTTCTGCCATCCCGACTGGACGATAGACCCGGCGCGGCGGCCGCCCGCGGAAATCTGGCGGCCGCATATAGAAACGGTCACCGGCCTGCGCGCCACCGCCATCGCCTATCGCGCCGCCGGCTGGCTATAGGAAGCGTTCGGCCAAGAAGGTGGCGAAGGTCGCGACCAGGCCGATCAGGAATACGCGGTAGGCATAGCCCAGATAGCGGTATTTCTTGTGCCGCAGCACCATGCCGTTCTGATACATGTCCCGCGCCATCGCGCGCAGCAGCAGGTCGTCGCTCTCCAGCTGCGCCGCCACCCGGTCGATATAATCCTCCTCGTCCAGCTGGGTGAAGGAACCGAAGAATATCAGGTTCAGCGGCGCGCCCGGCCGGGTCTTCACCGCCGGGATGATGGCCATCACCGCCAGCAGCGCGGCGGCGAAGGAAAAGCAGCCGAGCACCAGCATGGGGTTGCCCAGCGTATCGTTGCGCGCCTGGTTGATCGCGATGGTGAAGACCACGAAGGTCGCGCCCATCAATATGCTGGCCTTGTGGTCCGCCATGGCGGAAAGCTGCACCTGAATCTGCTGCCCGGTGCGGACCAGGTGGATGGCGTGCGGCGAATAACGCCGTTCGGGTTGCTCGTCGGTCATGCGGCGGGTCCCTCCCCTGTTCCGCATTCCCATAAACATGCCACCCTGCCGCCGCAATCGCTTGGCAAGCAGCGCCACCAGGCCGTAAGGATTCCGACATGACCGACAGAAGCCAGATTTTCGATACCGTCGCCGCGCAGATCGAACCGTTCAACAAGAAGGGGATAGCCCTTGCCGAGGAGACCACCTTCGCGGGCGATCTTGAATGGGACAGCCTGACCGTGATGGATTTCGTCGCGGCGATCGAGGACGAGTTCGATATCCTCATCACCATGAACATGCAGGCGGAAATCGAAACCGTCGGCCAGCTTGTCGATGCCGTCTCGAAACTGAAAGCCTGAAGATAGAATGACAGACCTGCTCTCCAAATTCGATGCCCTGATCGCCGAACGCCAGGCGCTGCTGGATACCGGCGTGACCGATCCGTTCGCGATCGTGATGGAAAAAGTGAAATCGCCCACCCTCGCGGTCATCAAGGGCAAGGACACCATCCTGCTCGGCACCTATAATTATATGGGCATGACCTTCGATCCCGACGTGATCGACGCGGGCAAGCGGGCATTGGACGAATTCGGCGCCGGCACCACCGGCAGCCGCGTGCTCAACGGCACCTATCAGGGCCATGCCGAATGCGAGGCGGCGCTGCGCGAATTCTACGGCACGAAGCACGCCATGGTGTTCTCCACCGGCTATCAGGCCAATCTCGGCATGATGTCGACGCTGGCCGGCAAGGGCGATTACATCATCCTCGACGCGGACAGCCACGCCTCCATCTATGACGGCTGCGCGCTCGGCAATGCGGAGATCGTCCGGTTCCGCCACAACAGCATCGAGGATCTCGACAAGCGGCTGGGCCGCCTGCCCGCCGACGCGCAGAAGCTGGTGGTGCTGGAAGGCGTCTATTCCATGCTGGGCGACATCGCGCCGCTGAAGGAGATGGTCGCCGTCGCCAAAAAGCACGGCGCGATGGTGCTGTGCGACGAAGCGCACGGCATGGGTTTCTTCGGCGAGCACGGGCGCGGCGTGTTCGAGGAAGCGGGCGTCGAGGCAGACGTGGATTTCGTCGTCGGCACCTTCTCGAAATCGGTCGGCACGGTCGGCGGCTTCTGCGTGTCGAACCACCCCAAGTTCGACGTGCTGCGGCTGGTGTGCCGCCCCTATGTGTTCACCGCCTCGCTGCCCCCGTCCGTCGTCGCCACCGCGGCCACGTCGATCCGCAAGCTGATGCACGCCGGCAACAAGCGCGCGCATCTGTGGGAAAACAGCCGCCGCCTGCACGGCGGCCTGCGCGAACTCGGCTTCACGCTGGGCACGGAAACGCCCCAATCGGCGATCATCGCGGTCATCCTGCCGGACCAGCAACTGGCGGTCGGCATGTGGCAGGCGCTGCTGGAACTGGGCCTCTACGTCAACATGGCGCGCCCGCCCGCGACCCCGGCCGGCACCTATTTGCTGCGCTGCTCGCTCTGCGCGGAACACAGCGCGGAGCAGGTCGAATCGATCCTCGGCATGTTCGCGGCGGCGGGCCGCGCCGTGGGCGCGATCGGCCAGGGCGCCTGACAAGGGTTTCGCGCCCGTTCCGCTTGCGATAGTCTGGGGTGGAATGAGCGAGGATATCAGCCGCATCGACGGGGAAGAAACCGGATCGATTGGCTGGCGGCGGAGTCTCGTCGCCGTCGTGGCCGCCATTGCCGCCATCGCGCTCGCCATCCTCATCGCCATGGTCTCGCTGTCCAACCAGCAGCGGGACAAGGCGCTGTCCGCGCAAAGCCACAGCTTCGAGGTCATGATCATGGCCCGCACGCTGGAAAGCACGATCACGCGGTCGGAAGCGGCGCTGGGCCGCTATGTGATCAGCGGCGACAATGATGTCGGCCGCTATTATTACGAACAGTGGCGGCGCGCCGGCACGCTGATCGAGCAGCTTTCCCGGCTGACCCGCGACAACCCCCAACATGTCGCGCGCATCGCCGCGCTGCGCGAGCTTTACCGCCAGCGCGGGCTGGAACTGTCGGCCACGGCGCTGCGCACCACCTATGGCCAGGGCTGGAACGCGCTGTCCAAATATTATCAGGCCGGGCAGGCCAAGAGCCTGGTCGAGATCGCCTCGACGCTGGACCAGATCATCGACACAGAGCGGCGGGTGCTCAACCAGCGCACCGGCGTGGCCGCGATCACCGTTGACCGGTCCAACCGGCTGGCGTCGATCCTCTCCGTCGTCGGCGTCGTGGTGGTGCTGTTCGCCGCCGCCCTGGCCTGGACCACGCTGCACGCCATCGCCCAGCGGCGGCTGGCCCGGCGCGACGCGGAGGAGGAGACCCAGCGCGCCGACGAGCTGGAATATGCCGTGACGGAACGGACGCTGGAACTGCGCGAGGCGAACGACCGGCTGCAGCAGGAGGCGATCGAGCGCGCCCATGCCGAATCCCAGCTGCGCCAGATCCAGAAGATGGAGGCGGTCGGCCAGCTCACCGGCGGCATCGCGCATGATTTCAACAATATGCTGGCGGTGGTGATCGGCGGGCTGGAACTGGCCCGGCGGCGCTTCCCGGCCGGCGCGGCGGACGGCCTGCGCCATATCGACAACGCCATGGAAGGGGCCAACCGCGCCGCCGCGCTCACCCGCAGGCTGCTGGCCTTCGCGCGGTCGGAGCCGCTGCTGCCGCAGGCGCTGACCCCGGATGCGCTGATCCTCGGCATGTCCGACCTGCTGGACCGCACGCTCGGCGAGCGGATCGAGGTCAAGACGGAATGCGCGCCGGACGCATGGAAAAGCTGGGTCGACCGGCACCAGCTTGAAAACGCCATCCTCAACCTCGCCGTCAACGCCCGCGACGCGATGGACGGGGAAGGCACGCTGACCATCAGGACGGGCAACCGCACGCTGGCGGAGGGCGAGGTGGGCGAAGCGCCGGCCGGCGATTATGTCGTCATCTCGGTCACCGACGATGGCTGCGGCATGGCGCCGGACGTGCTGGAACGGGTGTTCGAGCCCTTCTTCACCACCAAGCCGGTCGGCAAGGGCACCGGCCTCGGCCTCAGCCAGATTTTCGGTTTCGTGCGCCAGTCGCAGGGCGAGATCCAGATCGAATCGGTCGCGGGCGAAGGCACCACCGTCTCCATCCTGCTGCCCCGCCACAGCCCGGCAGAGGGGGAGGAGACGGCGTCCGCGCCGCAGGCGGAGGCCACGCCCGTCATGCCGTCCGGTACCCATGAGATTTTGGTGGTGGAGGATGATCCGCGCGTGCTCACCTCCACGGTGGATGCGCTGCGCGAGCTTGGCTACCGCCCCATCCCCTGCCCCGCGCCGGACGAGGCGGCGGCGCTGATGAAGGCGCATCCCGCCGTGCGGCTGATCGTCAGCGACGTGGTGATGCCGGGCACGACCGGGCCGGAACTCATCGCCTCGCTGCGCCCGGACTATCCCGATGTCGGCATCCTGTTCGTCACCGGCTTCGCGGGCGATGCGGTCGACGAGGCGGCGGCTTTCGGCGGGCACGGCGTGCTGCGCAAGCCCTTCACCATCGGCGCGCTCGCCGCCGCCGTGGAGGATGCGCTGCCCCGGTCTAGCGGACGGAGCCGCTTCGCAGCAGCCGGGGCAAAAGGGTAAGCGCGCCGAGGATCGGCCAGCGCCGCTGCCATGGCCGGATGCTGATCGCGGTGCCGGCATGGCGGTTGATCTTCCAGGCGAGATAATCGATCCCCCCGGCAAAGGTCAGGCTGGCCTTGGCCAGGCGGGCCAGCGTCATCGCCTTGCCGCGCCGCCGCAGCCCGCGCCAGCGCCGCGCGAGATCGCCCGGCACGGCGGGCGCCGCGGCCAGCGCGGGGCCGGTCAGCCCACGATAATAATCCGGGTCGAAATCGACGATGGAGCCGGACCGGTCGCTCCGCTCCGCCCGCAATTCCGCGCCATAGGTCAGCGCAAAGCCCCGCCGCCAGCGGTCCAGCGGATCGCGGTCGTCGCCCGCGCCGCTCAGCGCCATCAGCGTCGCCGGCGCCCGCACGACGGCGGAGATCACCGCCCGCGCGGCCGCCTCGTCGGCCTGCCAGACCAGCCGTGACGGCTGGGCGAACCGCGCCCAGACGGACACGGTATCCGCCTCCACCCCGCACAGCCGGTGGAAATCCGCCTCGCTCAGCACCGCATATTTCGCGGCCAGCCCGTCATGCGCGAAGGGAAAGACATTGGGCGGGATCATCCGGTTGGCCGCCGCCAGCCAGGCCTTGCCATAGGCGGCGCGATAATCGGAAACGATCAGGTAGAAATCGAGCATCTGCCCGTCGAGCGCGGCCGTCCTCAGGCAGGATCCGTAGAACAGCACGGCCCGCGTCGCATCGCCATGCGTAAGCGCGATCGCCCGGGCCATCGCCGCCACCCGGGGGTCGACCGGCAGCGCCAGCGAAGCCGCCATGCGCGCGGCAAGCGCCCCTCCCGCGTCCGGGCAGTCAGGCGACGGCATGGCTCAGGCGGCGAGGCGCAGGAACGAAACCGGCTCGGTGGTCGTCAGCACGATCGGCCGTCCGGCGTCGGTCTGGTACAGTTCGCCGTCCAGTATGACGCTCGATCTCTCGCCCTCGATGCGGATCACGTCGCCGCGCTCGACATGCACGCCGTCCATCTGGCGGCGGCCGAGCTTGCCGAAGATGCTGGCCGCCATCGCCCGCGCCAGCGCCAGCGGGTTCTGGTCCACCGCCATCAGCTTCAGCCGCCCCTTGGCGGCGCCGCTCACCTCGGTCTTGCTGCCCAGCAGCATCCGCTCCAGCGTGGTGACGATCAGCAGCGCGAACCGGCCGGTCAGCTCGCCGTCGCGGATCAGCGACACGCTGATCGGGTCCGACCGGGGCGGGAACATCCCGCCGCGCAGGCCGAACAGCAGCGAAAACAGCACCGCCAGCGCGGCGATGGCGTGGCTGAACCCATTGGGCAGGCCCAGCGGATAGATTTTATGGCGGGTGTAGAGAATCGCGTCGGCCAGCCCGGCCCCGCCCAGGAACATGCCCAGCACCGGCCGGCTGCCCGCCACCCCGCCGCTGAGCGAGATCAGTTCCCGCCCCACGATATGCGAGGCCAGGTCGGATTTGGCGAGTTCCACCACCCGCGCCAGCGCCGCCAGCGGGTCGCCCTGCGATCCCAGGTCGAGCGCGATCAGGTTGGTCTTGCCGTTGGGCAGCACCGCCACCGGCGGCGGATTGTCGCCGAAATAATCGCCAAGGTGCAGTTCGGTCAGCGCCGCCTGCACGGTGCCGTCGCCGCCGTTGATGACCAGCACCTTTGGCGAGACGCGCGCAATCGTGCGCAGCGCGTCGCCGATCTGGTCGACCGTCTCCACCTCATAATGGAAAATATCGGGATGGGCCGCGCAATAGCTGCGCACCCGCGGCAGAATCGCGCGGTTTCCGGTCGATTTGGGATTGGACAGGAGCGCGACACTGATCATCTGGTCATCCGCCTGATTTTACCGGGCCGATCGAAAGCCCGCGCCGATAGTTCAACACGACATCTATGGTGCGCACGTCAGCGCCCACCGTGATCGCCACATCCCGATAACGGGGCTTGAGGCTGGTGATCGAAATGCCCGGATTGCGGGAAAAACCGCCGCCGTCGCTCCACCCGGACTTGCCGTTGCCGTCCAGGTCGTGCCGCACCGCCACCGCATAGGTGCCGACGGCGGGCAGCCCGACGCACACGTCCATCACGCCCGATGCGGTCACCGGCAGGTCGATGCGCTTCAGCCGCTTGCCCTTGGCCAGGAAATCCTCGGCCCGGTCGCCATAGATCTGCACGCGCAGATTGCCGGTGCGCTGCTTGAAACCTTCGACGCGGACGAGCACCGCCGGCTTGCCGCCGCTGCATGCCGCCGCTTCCGGGCCCAGCGGCGCCGCGCGTGCGGCGGCCGGGGCGGCCAGCGCAAGCGACAGGGCAACGACCGTTCCCGCAAGTTTCGACATGACCAACACTCTCCTGGAAGCTATAGCCATGCCCCTCGGCATGGCTGATCTGCATCAGCCCCCCGTTGGTTTCGAAGATCGGCTGCGTTTGCGGCCAAAACATGGTCATGGGGCGTCTGAATTCTGAAAATGCTGACTGCGACCGACCGATATATTGCGCGCCTGATCGCCCTGCCGCTGTTCGGCACGCTCACCATCGCCGCGATGCTGCTGATCCTCGACAAGATGCGCCGGCTGTTCGATTTCGTGGCGTCGGAAGGCGGGCCGGTGAGCGTGGTGTGGCAGATGCTCGCCAATCTCATCCCGGAATATCTCTCGCTCGGCATCCCGATCGGCCTGATGCTCGGGATCCTGCTCGCCTTCCGCAAGCTCGCGACGACATCGGAGCTGGACGTGATGCGCGCGCTGGGGCTCAGCTACAACCGGCTGCTCCGGGTGCCCTTCATGTTCGCCGTGGCGCTGGCGCTGGTCAATCTGGCGATTGTCGGCTTCGTCCAGCCCTATGCCCGCTACGCCTATGAAGGGCTGCAGTTCGAACTGCGCTCGGGCGCGCTCGGCGCGTCGATCAAGGTCGGGGAATTCACCAATCTGGGCAACCGCATGACGATGCGGATCGAGGAAAGCCGGGACAAGGGCGCGGACCTTTCCGGCATTTTCGTCCGCGCCGAATCGCGGGACGGCAAGTCCGTGGCGGTCACCGCGGAGCGCGGCCGCTTCCTCGCGACGGACGATCCGGACGTCATAATCCTGCGCCTGTCCAACGGCGTGCTGGTCCATAATGCGCCGGATTTCCGGGTGCCGCGCGTGCTCAGCTTCACCGCCCACGACCTGCCGATAGACCTGCCCAAGATCGAATCCTTCCGCCGGCGCGGCGGGCGCGACCGCGAACTGACCATCCCGGAACTGGTCCGGGTAGGCAGCGACGCCGCGACCAGCCCGGAGGTCCGCAACGAAACCCGCGCCAATTTCCACTTCCGCCTCGTCGAGGTGGCGATGATGCTGCTCCTGCCGCTGCTGGCGGTGGCGCTGGCGGTGCCGCCGAAACGGTCCACCTCGGCGCTGGGGGTGTTCCTGTCGATCGTGATGGTCGTCACCTATCACAAGGTGAACGAATATGGCGAAGCGCTGGGCGCGCTGGGCCGGATCGACCCGCTCATCACCCTGTGGGGGCCGTTCCTGCTGTTCGCCGCGCTGATCCTGTGGATGTACCACACCGTCGCCTTCGTGCCCGGCGGGCAGCCCATCGGCGCGCTGGAACGCGGCGCGGCAAAGGCCGGCGCCATGGTGAAAGGCTGGTTCAGCCCGCGCCAGCGCCGGCAGGAAGCCTGATCGATGCAGATGAAATTCTTCCCGTCGCGCACCGTTGCCTTCTACATGGCCCGGCTGTTCCTGGTGCGGACGCTGGCGGTGCTGGCGGCGCTGGTCATCATCCTCCAGGCGCTCGACCTGCTCGGCGAATCCGGCAAGATCCTCGCCTATCCGGGCAATGGCGACGCTCAGCTATGGACCTACGTCTCGCTGCGCATGCCCCAGATCGTCGCGCGATTCCTGCCCTTCTCGGTGCTGCTGGCGACGCTCATCACCCTGTCCACGCTCAACCAGAACAGCGAGATCGTGTCGCTGAAGGCGTCCGGCATGTCCGCGCACCAGGTGCTGGCGCCGCTGATCACCGCCAGCCTGCTGGTGGTCATCGTCTCCTTCGCGTTCAACGACCGCATCGTCGCGCGCGCCACCGCGACGCTCGACCAATGGCAGCGCGTCGATTACGGGCCGCTGCCCAGCGACAAGGGCGTGCTGAACAATATCTGGGTCCGCGACGGCAGCCGGCTGGTCCATATCGGGCAGACCTTCGGCCGGGGCACCGCCACCCAGGTGCGCGCCGTCACCATTTACGATCGCGCCTCGGGCGCGCTCGACTGGATCATCACCGCGCCGCGCGGCACCTTCACCGGCACCGCCTGGCGGCTGGAGGAGGCGCTGCGGTTCGATGTCGCCAAGGGCACCAACACGCCGCTCGGCACCATCGACGTCGGGCGCGGCATCACGCCGGATCAGGTGACCCTCGCCAATGTCGACGGCGACGGCCTGTCCTTCCTCGGCCTCGCCGCCGCGATCGAGGATCTGAAGGTCGCCGGGCGGCCCACCCTCGCGCTGGAGGCCAATCTCTGGCACAAGCTGGCCGGGCCGCTTTCCGCGCTGCTGATGCCGCTGCTGGGCGCGGTCGCCGGTTTCGGGCTGGCGCGCTCCGGGCAGCTTTTCATCCGCCTCATCGTCGGCATGGGGCTGGGCTTCACCTATTTCGTCGCTGACAATTTCGCGCTGGCGATGGGCAATCTGGGCGCCTACCCGCCGATGCTCGCCGCCTGGGCGCCGTTCCTGCTGTTCCTGCTGATCGGTGAAACCGTGCTGGTGCGAACCGAGGAATGACCCCCCCGGCAGATGCGGACGTCAGCCGGCGCGACGTCGCGCGGGGCGCGGGGCTGGCGGCGCTGGCCCGGCTGGGCGCGCTGGTAGAGGTCGTCGCCCAGCCGATCTACACATGGCTGTTCGGCATCGCCACCTACGGCATCTACACCGTGCTGTGGGCGGCGGTGAACATATTGGAAAACATCATCGATCTGTCGATGACGCAGGCGCTGCAACGCGTCGTCCCGGTCGAGGGGGAAGAAGGCGCCCATGCCGCGGTCAAGTTCGCGCTGATCGTCTCGGTCGGCCCGGCGGTGCTGGTCGCGCTGGCGATATCGCTGCTCGCCCATCCGGTCGCGGCGCTGCTTTCCGCCGCGCCGGAGGATCTGGCGCAACTGCCGCTCGCCATCGCGCTGTTCGCCTGGGCGCTGCCGCTGTGGACCTTTGTTGAGGTCGCCACCTCCGCCGCCCGCGCCCGCCGCGCCTTCGGCCCGGAAATCCGCCTGCGGATCATGTGGGAACAGGTGGCGCGGCTGCTGTTCGCCATCGCGCTGTTCGCCGTCGGCGTCGAAAGCATCGGCCTGCTGCTGGCCCACCTGCTCTCGCTTTTGATGACCGCCATCCTCTCCGTCCGGTTGCTCTGCCGCTATTATGACGGCCGGCTGCTGCTCAGGGCGCGGGTAAGTCCGCGCCTTCGCCGCACGCTGCTGGCCAGCGGCTTCGCGCTGCTGCCCGCCTCGATCACCCGGCGCATGTTCAACGATCTGCCGCCGATCATCCTCAACGTGCTGCTGCCCGGCGCCAGCGGGGCGACGGCGGCGGGCCTGTTCGGCATCGCGCGCAAGGTCGCCTCCATCCCGATGATCGTGCGCCAGGCGTTCCAATATGTGCTGGCCCCGCTCGCTTCCAGCCAGGCCGCGCGGGACCGCAGCGCCATCGGCCCGCTTTTCGCCTTCTCCACCCGCCTGTCGGTGGTCTTCGTGGTGCCGCTGACCGCGCTCATCATCCTGATTTCCAACGATATATTGAGCGCCTTCGCGCCGGAGGCGGCGGCCGCGCTGCCGGTGCTCGTCATCCTCGTCCTCGCGCGCGGAATGGAGGCCGTGGTCGGCCCGGCGACGCCGCTGGTCGAAATGATCGGCCACCGCATCCTGCCCCTGCTCAACAGCCTGATCGGGCTGGCCGCCTGGCTGGCGCTCGGCCTGTGGCTGGGGCCGGGGCTGGGCGCCACCGGCATGGCGATCGCGGTCGGCATCGGCTCGGTGCTGATCGCCTGGGCGGCCACGGTTGAATTGCGGATCAGCGACGGGCTGCTGCCGTTCGACAGGGGCAGCGGGCGCAGCCTCGCCATCGCGCTTGTGGGCGCTGCGGGGCTGGCGCTCGCCGGCCATGCGCTCGCCCCGCTCGGCGCGCGGCCACGGGCCATCGGCCTGCTGCTGCTGTTCTGGCCGGCGCTGTGGCTGGTGCTGCGTTACGGGCTGGGACCGGCGGATCGCGGCGCATTCGGCAAGCTGGGGCGTAAAATCGGCCTTGCCTAAGGCGCTTGCGCGGCGCGGATTATGGCATCATATCGCGTTACGGTCGCAAATCTGCCTTATTGCCTTTCCACATGGTGCGATCATTATAGCGCCTCGCGTCGACGCGGAGCGATCGCAGACGATTTGAAGAGGTTGATCGTGAAAACTGCCGAAACGATGCGTTCCGGGTTCTGGAACCGCTCCCACCATCTCGATCGGATGACCTTCCGCGAGCTGGTGGTCGCCTATATCCAATATCCCGCGATCATCGCCTATGTGCTGCTATCCGCCGTCGCCATCGGCCTTTATGCGTGGAAGCCCGCGCCGCTGCTGCCCACGCTCGGCGCCATCGCGGTCGCGGTGTTCATCTACCCGCTGGCCTGGTACGCCATCCACCGCTGGATGCTGCACAACCAGTGGATGTTCAAGATCGCGCCGCTCGCCGCCACGTGGAAGCGCATCCATTACGATCATCATCAGGATCCCAACCATCTGGAGGTGCTGTTCGGCGCGCTGCACACCACCGTGCCCACCATCATGCTGGCGACGGCCCCGCTCGGCTATGCCATTGGCGGCTTCGGCGGCGCGGCCATCGCGACGGCCACCGGCCTGCTCACCACCTGCTTCTACGAATTCTGCCACTGCATCCAGCATCTGGCCTACAAGCCCAAGAACAAGATGCTGGCGGCAATGAAGGCGCGCCACATGGCCCATCATTTCCATGACGAAAAGGGCAATTTCGGCATCACCAACTTCATGTGGGACCGGCTGTTCGGCACTTTCTACGAACGGCAGGAGCGGCCGGAAAAAAGCCCGACGGTGTTCAACCTCGGCTACACGCCGGAAGTCGCCCAGCGCTGGCCCAAGGTCGCCGAACTGTCCGGTGGCGTCGCCACCGGCCACCCCCGCCAGCGCTCCGCCGAATAGTGACCGCCGGCATCGTCGTTCGGCCCGTCGAGACAAAGGCCGACCGCAAGGCGTTCATCGACCTGGCCTATCGCCTCTACCGCGACGACCCCAATTGGGTGCCGCCGCTGCGCAGCGAATTCGCCGGGATGATCGATCCCGCCAAGAACCCATGGTTCCAACATGCCGAGGCGCAGCTGTTCCTGGCGGAGCGGGACGGGCAGGCGGTCGGGCGGATTTCCGCGCATATCGACCGGCTGGCGCTGGCCCAGCCGGTGGAACAGGGCATGGGCCCGGGCACCGGCAACTGGGGCCTGATGGAGGCTGAGGATGCCGATACCGCCAAGGCGCTGATCGGCGTGGCGGAAGACTGGCTGCGCCTGCGCGGCATGCACCGCGTGCTCGCGCCGATCAGCCTTTCGGTCTGGGAAGAACCCGGCCTGCTGGTGAAGGGCCACGATCACCCGCCGACGGTGATGATGGGCCATCACGATCCGCGTTACCGCGCGTGGATCGAAGACGCCGGCTATGTGCCCGCCAAGACGCTCTACACCTATGAGGTGGATATCGGCAAACCCTTCCCCGGGCTGGTCGAGCGCGTGGTCGCGGCGGCGGAGCGCAACGCCCGCATCCGCATCCGCAAGGTGGACAAAAGCCGCTTCGCGGAAGAAGCGGCGCTGATCCTCAGCATTCTCAACGATGCGTGGAGCGACAATTGGGGCTTCGTGCCGCTCACCGACGCCGAAATCGCGGATGTCGGCAAGAAGCTGAAGCCGATCGTGTTCGAGGATCTGATCCGCGTGGCCGAGCTGGACGGTGAGCCGGTTGCGTTCATGATCACCCTCCCGGACCTCAACGAAGCGATCAAGCCGCTGGGCGGATCGCTGCTGCCCTTCGGCTGGGCGAAGCTGCTCTGGTGGCTGCGCGCGCCAAAGGTGCGGACGATGCGGGTGCCGCTGATGGGCGTGGTGAAGCGCCTGCAATCCTCGCGCATCGCCAGCCAGCTGGCGATGATGATGATCGAATATATCCGCCGCGACGCGGTGGCAGACTATGGCGCGACGCGCGGCGAGATCGGCTGGATCCTCGACGACAATCAGGGGATGCGCTCCATCGCCGAGGTGATCGACAGCCGCGTGAACAAGGAATATCTGGTCTTCGACAAGGCGATCTGACGCATCGCCGCGCCCCCGCGGCGTTCCGGCGCAAGCCCCGGATCATCCTTGCCCGCTCTTCGTTTCTCCCGCTGGAAGCCGGCCTGACCGGCTCAACCAGACGCCGCCGGCACGCCCGCGGGCCTGATCGGCGCCAAGGAGATGATGATGCGTCTTATCCTGATCGCGAGTGCCCTCGCCATGAGCAGCCCGTTGCTGGCGCAAGACATGCCGCCGGAAGAGCCCGCAATGCCCCAGCCCCCGGCCCCGCCCGCCGATCCTGCCCCGCCGCCGCCCGCGGCGATGCCGGCCGCGCCCGGCGCGCCGGCCATGACGATGGGGCCGCTGGTCAACAACCCGCCGCCGCCGGCGCCCGCGGAATATCCGCTCTGTTCAAGGACGGTGCAGGACCAATGCCGCCAGCCGGGCGGCAGATAGCTCCGGTTCAGTCGCGCAGCACGATCCAGGTCGGCGCATGGTCGCTGGCCTTTTCGCGCCCGCGATAGGCCTTGTCGACCCCGGCATCGGTCAGCCGGTCGGCCGCGTCCGGGCTGAGCATCAGATGGTCGATGCGGAAACCCGCGTCGCGTGGCCATGCGCCCGCCTGATAGTCCCAGAAGGTCCAGACCGGTCCGGTCGGCTGGCGCGTGCGGATCGCGTCCGTCCAGCCCTGAAAGGCCAGCGCGCGGAACGCGGCGCGGCTTTCCGGCTGCATCAGCGCGTCCTCGGCCATGGCGGGCACGGAAAAAGTGTCGGCATCGGTCGGGATGACGTTGTAATCCCCCGCCAGCACCACCGGCACTTCCTGCGCCAGCAATGTCGCCGCATGGGCGTTGAGCCGCGCCATCCAGGCCAGCTTATAGTCGAATTTCGGGCCGGGCTGCGGGTTGCCGTTGGGCAGGTAGATGGACGCGACGACCAGCCCGTTCACCCGCGCCTCGATATAGCGGCTGTGGCTGTCGTCCGGGTCGCCGGGCAGGCCGCGCCGGATCTCCACCGGGTCCGCGCCCTTCGCCAGGATCGCGACGCCGTTGAACCCCTTTTGCCCGTGCCACACCGCGCCATATCCGGCGGCGCGGATATCCGCCTCGGGAAAGGTCTCGTCGGAACTTTTCAGCTCCTGCAGGCAGACGATGTCGGGCGCGGTCTCGCCAAGCCACTCCACCAGGCGCGGCAGCCGCGCCTTGATGCCGTTCACATTATAGGTCGCGATCCGCACCTAGATGGAAAAGCTTGAGCCGCAGCCGCAGCCGGAGGCGGCATTGGGGTTGGTCACCTTGAAGGCCGCGCCGCCCAGCGATTCGACGAAATCCACCGCGCCGCCGCGCACCAGGTCGAGGCTGATCGAATCCACCACCAGCGTCGCGCCGTCGCATTCCGCCTGCACATCGTCCGGCTCCACCGCATCGGCCAGGCCGAAACGATATTGAAAGCCGGAACAGCCGCCCCCCTCCACCGCCAGCCGCAATATGGCGGGCTTGCCCTGCCGGCTGGCGATCGCGGAGACGCGCGCCGCCGCGGAGGGCGTCAGTTCGATGGGGCTGGGACTGATCACGGGGCAGAGATAGGAAAGATAAAGGCCACCGGCAAGCCGATGGCCCCTATCCCTCTCCTTATTCGTGGGATCAATCGTCCGCCGGACCGCCCTGGGCGATCTGGGTGCCACCCGCGGCGCGCTGTTGCACGGCCAGCAGATAGTCCGACGACTGGATGAAGGGCATCGGGTTGACGGCGCGGCCGTCGATGCGAACTTCATAATGCAGATGGCTGCCCGTGGAGCGACCCGTAGAGCCCATCAAGCCGATCAGTTCGCCGCGCTTCACCCGGCTGTTCGGCTTGGCGATCAGCTTGGAAAGGTGGCCGTAGCGGGTCTGGATGCCCTTGCCGTGATCGACCTCGACCATGTTGCCATAGCCGCTGACCCACTGCGAACGGCCGACAATGCCGTCTGCGGTGGCGTAAATCGGGGTGCCGATCGGCCCGGGGATGTCGACGCCGGCATGCATCGCCGCGCTGCCCCGGAAAGGATCGGACCGGACGCCGAAGGAGCTGGAGAACAGCATGTTCGAAACCGGCTTCAACGACGGAATGGCCATCACGCCCTGCTCCAGCTGGTCCAGCTTCTTCCAGGATGTGAACAGCGCCTTGAACTGCGGATCGGCGGCCTTCGCCGCCTTGGGGTCGACCGGCTCATAAGGGCCGCCCATGCCGCCCGCGCTGCGGTGGAACCGCGCCGGGGCCATGCCCAGCGCCCGCACCAGCGCGCTGGTATCCTTGTAGCGCGCGTCGGTGATGTCCTTGGCCACGCTCACCAGCGCGCTCTCGCGGCGCTCGATCTCGGCCAGCTGGGCTGCGGCGTCGCGCTTCATCGCGACGGCGTCGGCGCGCATCGCGGCGGCGCTGTCCTGCATCGCGGCGACTTCATCGGCCTGCGATGCGCCGACGGCGATCTGCACCGTGGCGAGCAGCGGCAGCGCGGCAAGCGCCAGGGCGGCGCCGGCGGCGGCCATCTGAACCCGGGCGGTAAGCTTGAAATGACGCAGCGAGGTGCCGTCGTGCAGGAAGAAATCCCGGGTCCTGAAGAGCGAACGGAACCGCGCAAGCAGATCCGGGTTCTTATATGACAGGGAAATCTTCATTCGGACCCAGGCGACCTTGTTTTCCGCACCGAGTGGATCCGGCACAGTGTTGATTTTCGTGAACCTTGGCGGAAATTGCCCCTCCGGCCGCGGCGTGGGAGCCTTGTGCGTGGCTGAGGGTTAACCGGCAATAGCGGTTTGGCGGCCAAGCGTCAGACCGGCAGACTCATACGGCGAGTCGTTGAAGCGCACGACGAATCGCATTCATCGTGCCGTCACATTGCGGTCGGAATCATCGATTCTACCCCCGGCGCGCGATTCGCGCTGTGACGGCGGTCACCCCTCAGCCGGCCGTTTTCACCGCCGCCAGCACCGCCTCGGCATGGCCCGGCACCTTCACCTTGCGCCAGATGCGGGCGATCCGCCCGTCCGCCGCGATCAGGAAGGTGGCGCGCTCTATCCCCATATATTTGCGGCCATAAAGGCTCTTTTCCACCCACACGCCAAAGGCTTCGCACAGCGATCCATCCGGGTCGGAGGCGAGCGGGACCTTCAGTTCATATTTGGCGGTGAAGCTGCGGTGCTTCTTCACGCTGTCCTTCGACGCACCCAGCACGGCCGCGCCCGCGGCGGCGAAGGCACCGGCCAGCGCGGTGAAATCCTGCGCCTCGCGGGTGCAGCCGCTGGTGTCGTCCTTGGGGTAGAAATAGAGCACCAGCGGCGTGCCGCGATAATCGGAAATCCGTCCCGTGCCGCCGTCCATCGTCTCGAACGCCGCATCCGGCGCCTGATCGCCCTCGTTCACCATCATCCCTGCTCCCCGGCGCGGGCCATGATGGCCTGCCATGTCTCGCCCACCGTCTGCCGCGCGCGGGCATAGACTGCAAGCAGCGCCGCCCAGTCCGCCTCGCCGCATGTGCGGGCGATCAGCGCACGGGTGGCCGCCGCCGGCTCCGCCGCGTCGGGCGCCACCAGCCGCAGGGTGACGAGCAGCCGGCTGAGCACGGCATAGGCATCGACAAAGCCCTGCGGCAGCAGTTGCGCGGCGACCAGCGCCGCCACCGCCGCCTGCATGTCCGGGTTCAGCCCGACGCGATGCTCCAGCTGGGCGACATGGACGCAGAATTCCAGATCGACCAGCCCGCCCGCGATCAGCTTGGCGTCGAGCGGCCCGGCGGGCGGCTTGTGCGCGGCCATTTCGCTGCGCATCCGCACCGCATCCGCCACCAGCTGTGCGGGGTCGCGCACCCGGTCCAGCGTTTCGGCGAGCACCGCCTCCGCCGCCGCCCGTGCGCCGGGCGATCCATAGACCGCCCGCGCCCGCGCAAGCGCCATATGCTCCCAGGTCCAGGCATTTTCGCGCTGATATTGGGCAAAGGAATCGAGCGACACCGCCAGCAGCCCCTGCGCGCCGGACGGCCGCAGCCGCGTGTCCACCTCGTAAAGCGGCCCGGCGGCGGTCGGCACCGACATGGCGGCGCTCACCCGCTGGGCGAGCCGGTTGTAATAGCGCGTCGCATCGAGCGGCTTCTCGCCGTCGGACTGGGCGCCATGATCGCCGGTGAACAGGTAGATCAGGTCCAGGTCGGACGCATGGGTCAACGCCCCGCCGCCCAGCCGGCCCAGCGCCAGCACCACGAATTCGCTGTCCGGCACCACGCCATGCTTGGCCTGATGGTCGGCGATGGTCCCGGCGGTCAGCACGTTCAGCGTCGCTTCCGCCACCCGGGCATAGCCGCGCGCGATCTCCAGCGGGTCGAAGATCGCCTCGACCAGCTGGACGCCCAGCGCGAACCGCTTCTCGTTCACCCGCTGGCGGGTGCGGTCGAGCAGCATCTGGTAATCGTCACCCGCCTCGCGCTGCGAAAATGCGGCGACGAGCGCGGGCACGTCCTCGGGCAGGCGCAGCGCGGTGGCGTCGATCAGCCCGTCGAGCAGCTCCGGCCGCCGCCCCAGCAATTCGGCCAGCGTCGGCGCATGGCTCAATATATCGCCCAGCATCCGCGCCAGCGCGGGCCGCGCCTCCAGCAGGCGAAAGAAATTGATCGCGCTCGGCAGGCGGCCGATGATCTCGTCCAGCCGGTTGATCGCCTTGTCCGGGTCCGGCGCCTTGCCCAGCGCGTCGACCAGCCGGGGCAACACCGCCTCCAGCGCGCCGCGCGCCGCCGGGCTGCGCAGCGCGCGCACCGTGCCGCCGCGCCATTTCTCGATCCGCGCCGACGCCGCCTCGGGCGACGAGAAACCCGCCGCCACCAGTCGTTCGGACAGCCCGGCCTGGTCGGCGGGCAGGCCGGCGGTCTCCCGGTCGTCGAGCGCATCGTAAATCGTGCCGACCGCGTCGACATGCGGGGCGAGCAGCGCCAGCAGCGCCGCGCCGTCCTCCACCCCGTGCAGCCGCGCCACCCCGTCAAGCGCCGCCGCGCCGTCGGGCAGCGCGTGGGTCTGCCGGTCGTCGATCATCTGCAGCCGGTGCTCGACGGTGCGGAACAGGCGATAGGCGGTCTTCAGCGTCTCGGCATGGTCCGGCTCGATCCGCCCCGCGGCGGCCAGCGCGTCCAGCGCCGGCATGGTCGCGGGAACGCGCAGCGCAGCCTCGCGCCCGCCATGGATGAGCTGGTGGATCTGGGCGTAGAACTCCACCTCGCGAATGCCGCCCCGGCCCCGCTTCAGGTCATAGCCCGGCCCGAAACGCTGGCCCTGCGAATGATGGTCGCGGATGCGCCGCGATATCCCCCTGATCTCGCCGATCGTGCCGAAATCCAGCGCGCGCCGCCATACGAAGGGGCGGATCGCATCCAGGAAACGCGTGCCGAGGCCGATGTCCCCCGCCGCCGCGCGAGCGCGGATGAAGGCCGCCCGCTCCCACGCCAGCGCGCTCGATTCATAATAGCCGATCGCCGCATCCACCGGCAGCACGATCGGCGTCGCCTCGGGCGACGGGCGCAGCCGCAGGTCGACGCGAAAGACATGGCCGTCCGCGTCGCGGGCCTGAAGCAATTCCACCACCCGCCGGCCGATCCGCACCGCCGCCTCGTCCACATCCTCGCGCGGCCGGGTGGGCAGCGTTTCCGGGTCGAACAGCAATATCGGGTCGATGTCGGACGAATAGTTGAGTTCGCGGCTGCCATGCTTGCCGAGCGCGATGACCGCAAAGCCCCGCGCCGGCGCGCCCGGCGTCCGCTCCTCAATGGCGGCGGCGATGGCGCGGTCCAGCGAACGGTCGGCCAGGTCGGAAAGCGATTCGACCACCTGTTCCAACGGCAGCGCCCCGGCCAGGTCGGCAATCGCCAGCACCAGCGCCAGCCCCTGCCGCTCGATCCGCAGCGCGGCGGCAATCCCCTCCGCCGCGTCGCCATTGGCCCGCGCCTGCGCCAGCGCGCCGGCCACGTCGCCCGCCGCCAGCAGCGCGGCAAGGTCGGGCCAGCGGTCGATCAGCTGGCGCAGGAAAGGCGCATCGCGCCGGGCGCGGGCCAGTGCGGCGCTGAGCGCGGCGGGATCGGAACTGAGGCTCATCGGCTCCCCTTTGGCGGCACTGGCCGCTTATCGCAAACGGCCACGCAACCTCGCCCTTATCCGTGCGTTCGGGCAGAATGAAACGCGTTGTTGTTCAGCCCCGTAAAAAGTCGAGACGGACGTTGATCGCCATTGCCCCGCCCTGCAGCCATGACGGCGTGGGCCGGGCGCTGCGCCAGGCTTTTCGCGAACCCGTGAGTGATGTGCCGGCCGACTGGCTGGATTGCCTGGCGCGGCTGCGCTGACCCCGGGGCGCGCCGCCGGTCAATGGCCGCGGCTAAGGTCGTCCACCTGATCCATGATCGCATCGAGCGGGCTGCGCGCGGACCGCTGGAGCATTCGCGACGGCTATCACCGCAACCTTGCCGCCGACGGTTCGGTCCTGGAGGATTCGCTTTATGCCGACCGGTCAGGCTGGGAGGTTTCCTGGCGCGGTGGCGCCACTGCCGACGTCTCGCGCGGGGTGCGCCTGCGGGCCGCGGCCTATACCGGCCTGCGCCTGCCGACGGTGAACGAGCTTTATCGACCCTTCGTGGTCTTTCCCATCACCACCAGCGCCAATGCCCAATTGAAGAACGAGCATCTCCAGGGGTTCGAGGCGGGCCTCGACCTGACCCTGAACGGGGGCTTCGATCTCTCGCTCACGGCCTTCGACAACAAGGTGAAGAACGCGATCGCCAATGTGACGCTGAGCGGCACCGAGCGGCAGCGGCAGAACGTCGATGCGGTGCATTCCCGGGGCATCGAGCTGAGCG
>NZ_MEFG01000032.1 GCF_001724715.1 Sphingomonas sp. SCN 67-18 | reverse complement strand
ATTCAAACCCGTCCACCCGGATATCGTGGATCTCGTTGTTCGCGACCGTGATGTCAGTCACCCGGGTGAACAACCCGCCGTGATAAAGGTCCGCAAACTCGGTATCGGTCAGCGTTATATTCGCCGAATCAACGACGTAGAGCCCGACACGGTCATTGGTGTGCACGCCATCGTCTGAGCCGGATATCTTCAGGGAATCCAGGGTAACGCCGCTGGAATTGCGAACCCGGATTGCGGCACCCCAGGGTGCGCTCGGGTCCATTGTCGGCGCACTGCCGACATTAAGATCGGTCAGGACGATGTTCGAACTTTTGAAGATGTCGATATTGTCGAAATGCGCTTGATCCGACAAATTCTGGGAGCGGATCGTGATGGCGCTGCTCAACGTCAGATTATGGATATTCATGCTGCCATAGTCGCCGGACGCCAGAACATAGGTTTCGCCGCCCTTCGACGTGGAGATCGCCTTGGCGAGCTCCGTCGCGTTCGAAATCAGAATATCCGCCATTACGTGTTCCTTGCCCCGACCCGCTTGATCGGCAGACGCCCCGCAGGAGCACGCGCTACCAACCATAATCACGCACAATATCGCCCAGAAGCGTGAATTCATGGTTCTTCCCCTTGGTTAATACCGTCCCAAAGCATAGTTATCATAAATCAGGGAAGCATGGGTATGGACGGCATCGAGGATATTGTTCAGAATTAATCCAAGCCATTCGTGCAAAATCAGCCACTAGTCCGCATTATTGCTGTTGGCGATAGCATAGAGGCGGATTCGCCTCTTATTAGGCTCCGCTTGGCGCATTATGGTTAACAGTGAGCGTCCACGGCAAGATTTCAAGGGTCTGCGCGCCCATCCGTGACAATAGGATAAGCCACCAGCCATTCGGCGCGGCGCGCCCAAATCTCCGACCATTTCTGGTGGGACTGGCCGGGATTATCCTGCGGACCGGAGAGCACCCGCGACGCCACCATCCGCGAAAAGGCCCAGAGCAGCAGCAGCCCGCGCCCCGCGACATAGGCCGCCGTGCTCCAATGCTTGCGCATCAGGGTGATGCGCCCGCGCATGGTGGTGATCACCTTTTCCGTCCGCGTCACTTCTGATGCGCCGCCATAGTGGACCAGTTGCGCGGTGGGCGTGATGCCGGGGCGGGCGCCGGCGGCGGCGGCGCGCAGGCACAGGTCCGCTTCCTCCGCATACATGAAGAATGTCGGGTCGAAGCCCCTTAGCCGCGCCCAGAAATCATGATCGATCAGCAGGAAGCACCCGGTGACGATATCGACATCGGCCTCGCTGTCGCGCGCCCAGTCGCCATAGGCTTCCGAATTGAACAGCCGGCTGCGCGGAAACATGTAGGTCAACCCCGTTGCCGAGCAGAACAGGCTCCACAGCGTCAGCCGCCGCCAGCATGACGTGGGGTTCAACGAATGATCGGGAAACAGGGTGCGCCCGCCCCATATGCGCCGCTGTGGTTGCCGGCGGGCGAAATCGAGAATGTTGGTCAAGGTGCCGTCGAGCACCAGCGTATCGGGATTGAGCAGCAGCAGCTGCCGGCCGGTCGCGCTTTGCGCGGCGATATTGTTGCCGGCGGCAAAGCCGACATTGGTCTGGTGGGCGATCAGCCGCACCCGTCCGCCAAAACGCTCCGCGATCGCCTCCGCCGATCCGTCGCTCGATGCGTTATCGAGAACGATGAGCTCGAACGGTCTGTCCGGCGGAAAGCGAAAGACGCTCTCGATGGCCGCGACGGTCAGGTCGCGGGTGTTGTAGCTGACGATGAGGATGGAAAGATCGCACTCACGCTCATCGCTCATCGCGATACTCCTGCGACTTCATTGAAACCATGGCCGGAAAAGCCGGAAGACCCGCGCCGCAGCCCCAGCCATCGCCGCAGGCCACGGCGCCCGTCGAGGCTTGCCAGAAGCGGCGCGCCGGCGGCGAAATCCAGATCTTCCCTGCCGCGTATGCGCAGCGCGAGAAGCTCGACCAGCACCGCCACGACGATGCCCAGCACCGCCCCCAGCGCGATGGACCCGAGCGTGATCAGCGGAATATTGGGGAAAGTCGGCTTTTCCGGGCCGATCGGGTCGCCCATCGGCTCCAGATCGGATTCGGTCGAGCTCGCCGTGTCGCGCAGGTCGGCCGCGCGCTGCATGGCCTTCAGATATTCATCGCGCTTGAGGTCCGCGGCGCGGCGCATCCGGTCCAGCGCATCGACCTGATCCTTCTGCGCCAGCACCCTGGCCTTCTGCCGTTCCAGCGCGGCAGTCAGGTCGGGGCGGCCGCCGCTGGACGCCGCGGCGGAGCGGGCCGCCTGTTCGCGCTGCGCCTCCCCCTGCAGGACCGAATATTGCCGCTGGAGCGCCTGATAGGCCGGGTGGTTCGGGCCAAGCGTGGTCGATGCCTGGGCAAGCTGCTGCCGCACGGTTTCAAGCTGCATGGCGGCGGGCGACGCCAGCGACGCGGGGCTGCGCGGCGCGGGCAGAGCCACCATCATGCTCTGCATCGCCAGCGCGGACAGCTTGGATGCTTCCGCGTCCGGCGCATTCTGCGCCAGCGCGATGCCATTTTCGCGGGCGTAATCGGCCCTCTGCCTTTCCAGTTCGCGCAGCGCAACCAGCGCATCATCCCCCTGCTCGCGGTACCAGTCGGCAAGGCGCAGCGCGGCCTGGCGCTTCTGCTCCACGTTCAGGTCGATATATGTGCCGCGGATGAGATTGGAGATCTCCTTCGCCGCCTCCGGAGAATTGCCGGAACAGACGATTTCCAGGATGTTGCTGCCCGGGATCAGCTGGACATTGGTGGATGCGGCGATGTTCTGGGCCAGCCAGCGCCGGATGTCCGGGCTCGCCCCTCCGGTCAGCGCGGCATATTGGTCGATCAGCGTCGGGTTATTGGCCCAGCCCAGCCGATCGATCACCGCCCCCATCGTCTGGTAATCGGTGACCAGCTCCGCCTGGGTGCTCACATAGGATTCGACCGAACCGTCGGCGATCATCTCGCCGGTGACGGGATCGGGGTTCAGCGCCTTCAGAAGAATGCGGCTGCGCGCCTCGTAACGGGGCGCCAGCATGACCTGGGAGACGAGGAAAGCGCCCATGAAGCAGCTGATCAGCGCGACCAGGAAAATCGCGCGACGGGCGATCAGGATGCGGAAGAACTGGACGATGGTCATCTCACACCCCTTCGATCCCAACCTTGCCTGCCATATTGCGTCGGATCATCCTGGCAAGGCTTCAACCCGGGCGTTCCCATCAAATTCGCCGCGCCGGCGGTAATATCCGCCGCCGATGCTTGCAACCACCGACGATTCGGCGGCACAGCCTCCTTAACGGCATATACAAAAATTGGTTGATACTTCATGGCAAGCCTCGCCGGCCATCGTTTCAGGCCGGCCGGGCATCCGTTGATCAGGGCAAGGCCGCGTGCCAAAACTCAAAAGCATTTTCTTTGTCGGCTTTTACAGCGGCTTCGGGGTCGCCGCCTCCTTCGCGCGCGGGGTCATCCTGGCGCGCGTGCTGGGCGCGGACCAGTTCGGCCTGGCCGTGATCCTGATTTCCATCCTCGCCGCGCTGGACATGTTCGCGGATGCGGGGATCGACCGGTTCGTGGTCAGCAACCGCTTCGGCTATCGCGCCGATGTGATGCGCACGTCGCACGCCTATCGCGTGTTCGGATCGGCGCTGGTCGGCATCGCGATCATGCTCATCGCCTATCCGCTGGCGCTGCTGTTCAACAGCCCCGCCATCTGGCCTACCATCGCAGCGATGGGAGGGGTCATCATCCTGCGCGGCTTCGTCAATCTCGAATATAAGGTCGAACAGCGGTCGGACCGGTTCACGGCGGAAACCCGCATCGACGTGACGCGCTTCACCGTCGAGCTGCTCGTCCTCGCCGGCATCGCCTTCGCGACGCGCAGCTATTGGGCGGTCGTCGCCGGGGCCTATGCCAATGTCCTCATCCAACTGCTGATCAGCCATTCCGGCAAGACGATGCGCTACAGCTTCCTGCCCCGGCGCCGGGTCATCAAGCTCGTCGCGCGCTTTTCCACGCCCATCTATATCAACGCCACCCTGCTGCTCGCCGCCGTGCAGGGCGACCGCCTGGTGATCGCCGCCAGCTTCACCTCGCGCGAGCTGGCGTTCTACGCCGTCGCCTGCGCGCTCGGCCAGGGCGGGGTCAGCGTGCTCAGCAAGGTCATCATGAACCTGTTCCTGCCCAGCTTCTCTCCCGCGGCCGGTACGCGCGACATTCTCGCGCGGCGGGTCAACCGCATCGGTTGGTTGGTGATTGCGCTGGCGGTGCTGTTCGTCGCCGTTCTCACGCTGGCCGGGCCGCGACTGGTCACATTCATCTACGGCCCGGAATATACCGGCCTGCGCGCGCTGATCTTCGCATCCGCGATCGTCCAGATGATCCAGATCGAACAATCATGGCTCACCACCCTGTTGATGGCGCAAGGCCTGACCCGCGACTTCCCCAGGATTACGGTGATGCGGGCGGCGGCATTTCCGGTCGCTATCCTGTTCGCTCACCTGCATCTCGACATATTGGCGATTCCGTTTGCCTTCGCGATCGGCGCCGCCTTGTCGCTGGCCCAGTCCTATCTTTGCGCCGCGCCCCTGAAACTCGTCGACCGCCGCCTTGCCGTGGCGTCATTCATCCGTATAGCGTGCAGCCTTGCGATCATCGCCGCCCTGATCATCTACTGATCCGGCGCCGGGCCATCGGCGCGTGGATGGATATCCCAGCCAACAAAGAGAGTCGTACGTCCTTGCAGTTCAGAGAGCAGATAAAGCGCCATGCGCCCCGCTTCGCGGTCGAGGCCTTCATCAAGGCCCGCGCCCGGCTGTCCGCGCCGCCGCTCGAAGACATCAAGCTCCACGACTATCGCATCTCGGCGGATCCGTCGGCCGATGCGCGGCTGACGCTGGTCATTCCCTCGGTTGCGTCCCAGCGCGCCTTTGGGGGCGTCACGACGGGCATCGATATCTTCCTCTCGCTTGGCCAGCGGACCGGGTTCGACCTTCGCATTCTGGCGGACGATTTCGAGACGGACGGCGACCGCGATCTCATCGACAGGCGCGCGCGGCAGTTCGGTCTCGATCCGGCCGGCATCGCCCTTGTTCCGCGATCCGCCCAGACGCCCGAGGTCCCGGTGCGCCGCAACGACCTGTTCCTGTCCTATAACTGGTGGACGACGCTCAACCTGAACCAGCTGATCGAGGCGCAGGCCGCGCTGTACGGCAGGCCGCCCCTGCCGCTGCTCTACCTGATCCAGGAATATGAGCCGGCCTTCTACCCCTTCTCGTCCACCCACATGCTGGCGCGGCTGGCCTTCGATTCCCCGTGGCCGGCCTGGGGCATCTTCAACAGTTCGGAACTGTTCACCTATTTCACCGCCCAGAAGCATCGCGTCGATCGCAGCTATGTGTTCGAGCCCAGACTGTCGGACAGCCTCAGGCCTTTCGTCACGCAACGGGACGACAAGAAGCGCCAGATCCTGATCTATGGCCGCCCCGCCATTGCCCGCAATTGCTTCTCGCTGATCGAGAAGGGGTTGGTGGAATGGGTGAAGACCGATCCTGCGGCGCGCGATTGGGCCATCATCTCGGCGGGAACCCCGCATGACGACATTCCCCTCGGCAACGGCCAGGCGATCCGCTCGGTCGGCAAATTGTCGATGGAGGATTATGCGCGGATGCTCCAGACGACCGCCATCGGCCTGTCCCTGATGTCATCGCCCCACCCCAGCTACCCGCCGCTCGAAATGGCCCATTTCGGCATCCGCACCATCACCAACTCCTTCGCCAACAAGGATCTTTCCGCCACCCATCCGAACATCGTCTCGCTGGCGGATGTCCGGCCGAAGGCGATCGCGGAGGCGCTTGCGGACGCGTGCCGGGCCTATGAGGCCGATCCGCGCGGCGGGTGGGACCGGTGCATCGAGACGCCCTTTCTGCAGCCCGGCCCCTTCCACTTCGTCGACCAGCTTGCCGGCGACCTGAAGGCGCTGCTCGCCTGACGGGCGGATTCCCGAAATATTATCAGGTGACCGGATAGACCGGGCCGGAATAGAGCTTGAGTCCCGATTCGGATCGCGGAGCGTAACGGTGGCACCTTCAGGCACGAAGCACGCGGCGATCACCCTCAGCCATGACAATGGCTTCGACAGCATCCGCCTCGTCGCGGCCGCGATGGTGCTGGTCTCCCATTCCTTCGTGCTGACGGCCGGCTCGGAAAGCGCCGAGCCGCTTTATCGCCTCACCGGCGGCCAGGCGTCGCTCGGCTATGTTTCGGTCGCGGCCTTCTTCGTGCTGAGCGGTCTGCTCATCGCGGGCAGCTTCGATCGGTCAAGCAGCGGCCGGTCCTTCTGGCTCAAGCGCGCATTCCGCATTCTTCCCGGCCTGTGGGTGTCGGTGCTGGCGACCGTGCTGTTGTTCGGCCCGCTGTTCACCACCGCGACGATGGGCCAGTATTTTTCCAGCGGCACGACCTTCGGCTTCCTCAGGAACCTGTTCTTCCTGCCCCGCGCGGACGGGCTGGAATCCGTTTTCGTCAGCCATCCCTTCGCCAATGCGATCAACGGCAGCCTGTGGACGCTGCGTTATGAAGTCGCCTGCTATGCCGGCTGCGCGGTGCTGATGCTGCTGCGCGGCTTCCGCAACGCGGCCGTGCTCGGCGCATGGGCGATGAGCTTCGTCATCTCGGCGGTCTTCCCGGATTCGGACGGGCTGGGCGGCGTCACCTTCCACATCGTGCTGCTGGCGGACCTGTTCCGCTATTTCGGCGCGGGCATGGTCCTGTATCTGTGGCGCGACCGGATCGTGCTGAACGCCATGTTCGGCTGGATGGCGATGCTGATCGTGGCCGTCGCGGCCTTCACCCCGGCCTTCACCCATATCCTCGCGGTCTTCGGTTCCTACGCCATCGTCTGTTTCGGCTATATGGCGCCCGAGCGTTTCCGCGCGATCACGCGGCGCGGGGATATTTCCTACGGCGTCTATATCTACGCATTTCCGGTGCAGCAGGCGCTGGTGCCGCTATGCCTGGCGTGGTCGATCCCCTGGCTGGCCAACAGCGTGGCGGCATTGGCGATCACCGTTTTTCTCGCCTGCCTGTCATGGATGTTCGTGGAGCATCCGGCGATCACGTTCGGGAAACGTCTGTTGCGCAGCCCGCGAACGACAGCAGGCGCCGCCAGGTCCTGACCGGACAAGACGGACGGGCGACGCCCCTGCCCTTTCGGCAAGGACGTCGCCTCATCCGGTCGGTCAGCTCTTCGGCGTCGCGGCGGGGGCCGGGGCGGCCTTGGCCGCGGCGGGCGGTGCCGGCGGGGCGTAACCGTCCTGATATTTCACGCCTTCGCGCGCCGTCTTCAGCTTGGCGTCATATTGCTTGGTCGCGGAATCGGCCAGACGGTTGGTCTGAATCTGGCGCGTGGCGAACTGGATCGCGTCCTCGCCGCCAAACGGCACGGTGCGGGTGCCGGTGATGCGGTTCGCCAGCACGGCCCGGCCGGTCGGGATCAGGAAGATCTCGCCCTCGGGCAGCTTCTCGATCTGGGCGAGCAGGGCGGGGTTGGCGCCCACCGAATCCAGTTCGGCCGGGGCACGGCGATATTTGATGCCGTCCTCGACCAGCCGCTGCTCGACCTGGTCCATCGTCTTCAGCGGCTCATAGGCGCGCAGGCGGCTCAGATCCTCGGGCTGCTCGAACTGGATCTGGTCGATCGCAAAGATCTTGCGGTCCGCGAACAGCTTGGGGTTTTCCTGCATGTAGCGCTCGGCCTCGGTGCGGCTCGGCACCGGCACCTTCGACGCCAGGTCGCGCTGCAGCAGCTGGACCAGCAGCGCCTCGTCGGCGCGGCGTTCCTGCAGGATGTACATCGGCGTCTTGTCGATGCCCTGCTCGCGCGCGATGTTGGCGAGGATGCGGCGGTTGATGATCTGCTGCAACGCCGCCTGCTCGATCGCCTTGCGGCGTTCGCCGGTCGGCAGCGCGACGCCCATCAGTTCGGCATTGAGTTCGTGAATGGTGATGTCCTGGCCATCGACGGTGGCGACGACCTGGCCCTTTTCGAGCCCCTTGCCGCCTTCGGCCTTTGAATCCTTACCGCAGGCGGTCAGTGAAAGCGCCGCCCCGATCATCAAGGCTGTCGCAAAAGCTTTACGCATAAATGCCCTTTCTGTTCGCCTTGCCCGGCGGAACGTCATCATCCCGCACATCGACAATCGCGCCGGGTATATGCCTCCCGTAAAGGGGATCAAAATAAAAAGAACGTTAAGCGCTGCATGCCGCTCTTGCCTTGGCATCGCGACCCGCGCCAAGACGGGCCATGAGCGAAACGTCCCCGCCCGCGCCCGGCACCCGCCCGCCGGAAAAGCGCCTTCGCCTGTGCCTGGCGGCATCGGGCGGCGGGCATGTCCGCCAGCTGCTCGATCTGGAGCCGGTCTGGCGCAACCACGACTATTTCTTCGTGACCGAGGATACCGCGCTGGGGGAAAGCCTTGCCGCCAGGCATCCGGTCCATTTCGTGGCGCATTTCGCGCTCGGCCAGGCGCGGCTTGGCCGCACCTTCACCATGCTCGCATCGGCGGCGCGGGCCTTTTTCCAGTCCCTGCGCATCATCGCGGCGCAGCGGCCCGACGTGGTGATCAGCACCGGCGCGGGGGCCGTTTTCTGGGCGGTGCTGTTCGCCCGCATCATGGGCGCCCGCTTCATCCTGATCGATTCCTTCGCGCGTTTCGACAAGCCGTCTAAATTCGCGCGCATCGCCCGGCCGCTGGCATCGCTGACCGTGGTGCAGTCCGCCCCGCTGAAGGCGATCTGGCCCGATGCCGCGCTGTTCGACCCGCTGAAGGTGTTGGATGGAACGCCGCCGCCCAAGCAGCCGCTGCTGTTCGCCACGGTGGGCGCCACGCTGGGCTTCCCCCGGATGATAGAGGCCGTGCTGGCGCTGAAGGCGAGCGGCGGCCTGCCCGAGCGGGTTATCGCGCAGGTCGGCACGGACGGGCCGCGCCCCGCGCCCGTGGACGGCGTCGAGATCGTCGAGACGCTGGATTTCGATGTCGTGCAGTCGCTGTTGAACGACGCCGCCATCGTCGTCTGCCACGGCGGCACCGGATCGCTGATCACCGCCCTGCGGGCGGGATGCCGGGTGATTTCCATGCCCCGCCGGTTCGACCTGGGGGAGCATTATGACGACCATCAGGAAGAGATTACGGCCGCCTTCGCCGCGCGCGGCTATATCGAAATGGCCCGCGACGCCGCCGATCTCGGCCCGGCAATCGCGCGCGCGCGCGCAAAGCCGCCGGTCATCGCCACCACGGATCCCGTGGCGCTGATCGCCTATCTCAACGCGGTACTGGGCAAGTGGCAGGCCGGGGAGAGCACGCCGAAACCCTGATTCGAGGCGTTGCCCGGATGATGGGCGACCCGCGCCGGACGTCAGGAACCCGCGCGGTTCCACTCGGCGGCCGCGCTGGCGCCGTCCTGCCGGGCTTGCGACAGCATCTGCCGGAAGCGGAACCAGCGGATGCGGGCAAGCACGCCGATGCCCGCAAGGCGCGCCGAAAAACCGGAAATCCGGCCCGACAGCAGGATCTTCAGCCCATGCGGCCCAACCGAGAGCAGTACCGCCACCGCGCGGGCGAACCAGGCGGCATCCGATCCGCCCTTTTGCCGGTGCCGGGTCAGATCATGGGCGACATGCCGGCGCCATTTGGCCTGAAGCTCCGAAAAACGTTCGCGGGCGGGGTGGTAGATGATCATGTCCGCCCGGTAGCGCGCCGGATGACCGGCCAGCCTGGCGCGCATCCCCCAGTCCGCATCCTCCGCGATATCGATGCCGCCGAACGGCCCCACCCGGTCGAACAAGGCGCGCCGGACGGCAAGATTGCCCGTGCCGGAAAAGCCGCGCTTCGCAATGTACAGCTTCTGCCGATAGGCGAAGATCGATTCATAGGCCTCGAGCGGGGTCAGCCGGTCCTCGGCAACCCGGTCGATCCGCACGTCGCCGCCGACGACGCCGGTCGCGTCCGCCGCGCCCAGCCCGGCCACCGCCGCCTCGATCCAGCGGGCGTCGGCCCGGCAATCCGCGTCGATGAATGCCAGCACCGCGCCGCCGGCCGCCGCGACGCCGCGATTGCGGGCATGGCCGGGGCCGGGCCGCGGCTCGTGGAGCAGGGTGACGTGCGGATAAGCCGTGGCCAGCCAATCGAGCGGCGCATTCGAGCCGTTATCGACCAGGATGATCTCGACCAGCTCGGCCGGATAGCTCTGGGCGGCAAGCGAATCGAGGCAGCGCCGGGCGGCATCCGGCTGGTTCAGATGGGGAATGACGACACTGACGCGCGGGCGCGCGCCGGGCGCGCCCTGTTCCTCGACCATCGCCTCAACCCTTGACGGCCGCCGGCGCGGGTTCCGCCCGGGCGGCATCTTCCTTCATCTGGTTACGGGCATTGAGCATCATCAGATAGACCGGCAGCGCCTCGTCGCGGAAGGAGAAGCGCGGCTCCGTTCCGTCCAGATCGACCTGGAGAAGCCCGTCCACGCCGGACAGCGCGCGCAGGTCGTCCGCCACAGTCTGGGCGTTCCGGTTGGGGCCGAGATGCGCCATCACCTCCTTGACCTTGAACCAGCCGTCCGGCGTGCTGCCGGCGCGGGCGGCGGCGGCAAGACCGATCGCCTGCCCTTCGCCCGAAACCTGGGCGAGGTTGGCGATCGTGCGCGGCGCCACCTGGCCCTCCGCCTCCTCGACGATCTTGTCGAGCGCACCCCGGATATCGGGCACCGTCACGGTCATCCGGCCATCGTCCAGCCCGCGCATGGCGCTGTGGTGGCTCAGCAGCCGCGCCAGATAGGGCGACCCGTTGGACAGCAGCGCAACCAGCTGGATCGCCTGTTCCTCGAACCGCACCCCGGCGGCATTCTCGCCGATGCGGATCATGGCGCGGACTTCATCGTCGGTCAGCCGGGGCATGGGCAGGCCCACGACGTTGCGCCGGATGGAAGGGATGTAGCCGATCAGTTCCTGCAGGTTGGATGCGACGCCGGTCAGGATCAGCTGCACCCGGGCCGCGCGGTCGGACAGATTCTTGATCAGCTCAGCCACGCTCTGGCGGAATTCGGGGTTCTGGATGCGGTCATATTCGTCGAGCACGATGATGACGCGCGTCCCGGTGATCTGGGCGCAGAGATTGCCCAGTTCGCGCGCGTCGAACGTCTCGGCGGGCAGCCGGTCGGCCAGCGTGGCGCCGCCTTCCGCCTCGACATCGGTGGGCGAGACGCTGCGCAGGTAAAGCTGGGGAATTTCCGACAGGATGGCGCGGAAGATATCGTCGAAGCGCGATTGCGCCCCGCACGAGGCATAGACCACCATGTAACGCGAATCGCGGGCGATGTCGGACAGGATGTGGACCAGCGAGGTCTTGCCGATGCCGCGCTCGCCATAGATGACGACGTGCGAGCGCTGCTCCTCGATGATTTCGATCAGCCTGGCGAGCACGCCCAGGCGGCCGGCGAAGCGGCCCCGCTCGGTCACCGGCTGGGCCGGGGTGAAGACGTCGCGCAGCAACAGGCGGGCATGGAGCAGGTCGCGCGGCTGGCTGCCGCCCCGGTCCCCGAACGCGGTCGGGCGGTCCATCGCGGACGCGCGGAAGGTCGGCAGGGCGGGCTCCTGTTCGGATGCGGCGCGCGCGCGGTCGCGCATCACGATGCGCCGGCCGGGCGCCTCGGCATAGTCCACATCCTCGACGACGGCCTCTTCGTTCCGCTTCCGCGAGAACATGCGCCGTCTGAAAAAATCGCCAATATAAGCCACGTTACTACCTCAACCCTGCGACGCGCGCCGCCGTTTCCGTCTGCGCGCAGACCACGATATTTCCATAGCCATTTTGCGGACCCGGCACGATCATTATCCGCCGTGACGTTTGAATGGCTTGATGACCAGATAGATATAGGCAAGCACCGCCGCGATCCCCAGGATCGCGAAGATCGGGTAGCCCTCATTGCCCAGATAGTTGGAGACCGCGCAGCCGATGGACGGCGGCAGATAGCTGAGAATGGAATCGCGCGGCTCCGAATCCTCGACCGACCGCTGCAGAAATGTGACGATCAGCCCGGCGAAGATCGCGATGGTGATCCAGCCATACGGTGTTTCCATTGTCGCCCTTTCGCGAATTTAAATCATCCATGGACAGCTGCCATGTCCATCACCGGCCGGCCCGGATCACATATCGCAGGAAAGCCTCTATATAGTTAAATTGCCGAATCCTGATAGTAACCATCAATTCAAACATCTTCTTTACTACAAACTTCGGCAGAAATCCTTCAATTCCCAGTCATTGGAAACCGCGCCGTGCGGTCCCGTTGGCCGGTTCATATTGCAAGGAGATGAAAGAATCGCTAGCGCATCCCCTTGGTAGAAGCCCCAAGACGGGCCAGCGACCTGGCCATGATATTGAGGAAGCTGATCGCGTGAAAGTATCATATGGCATCGGTATCGCCCTGCTCGGCATCGCTGGAACGGCGTCGGCCCAGTCGGAGCGGCGCGTGGACATCAGCGTCTCCAACCGGCTGACCTACGACACCAACGCATTGCGGGCGACCAACGCCCTCGCCAACACCTCCACCCGCAAGGGCGACGATTTCATCACCTCCCCGGCGCTCAACGTGGACGTGCTGCTGCCGGTCAGCCGCCAGTCCATCTACCTGAACGGCTCGGTGGGCTATGATTTCTACGCCAGCAACACCCAGTTCAACCGCGAGCGCATCGGCCTGGCCGGCGGGCTCAACCTGGCGGCCGGCGGCGGCTGCGGCGGCGTGGTGGGCGGCGAATATTCGCGCGGCGAGGATAATCTGCTCGATTATATCGACGGCTTCGACCCCGGCAATGTGAACGAGCAGCGCAGCTATCTGGTCCGGGCGAACTGCTCGCAGGACATCGGCATCTCCTCCTCCGTCGGCTATCGCCATACGGACAGCGAGAACAGCTCGATCCTCCGGCGGCGCAGCAACTACCGCTCCGACACGATCGACGTGAGCATCGGCTATGCCCGCCCCACGCTGGGCGTGCTGTCCGTCTATGGCGATTATACCAACACCACCTACCCCCACCGCCAGACGCTGGGCCCGTCGCCCGCCGACGACGGGGTCGAGGTGTTCGGCATCGGCCTGCGTCTTGAACGCCGCATCGGCCGCCTGCTGGGCGGCAGCTTTTCCGCCGGCTATACCAAGGTCCGCCCCAAGCTGGCCGGCGTGCCGAGCTTTTCCGGCCCGTCCTATTCCGCCGATCTCACCATCACGCCGGGCAGCCGCACGCGCATGACGGTGGGGGTCGGCCGCCGCGTCGACCAGTCGAACCTGCTGGAAATCAGCTATTCGATCACCGACAACCTCCATTTCAGCGCGGATTATTCGCTGACCGACGCCCTGACGCTTCAGGGCGGCGCCAGCTATGTCAACCGCCGCCTGCGCCAGTCGCCGCTCGCCCTGCCGGGCTTCGCCGCGCTGCGGAACGACAAGAATTATCGCGTCTTCGGCGGCCTGCGCTATGCGGCCGCCCGGCACTGGAGCCTGGGCAGCGAGCTTTCGTACAACAAGCGTTCAGCCGGCAACTCGCTATTCGATTATGATAGCGCCCAGGCATCCCTGTGGGTGTCGTACGCTTTTTAGTAATTGTCTTGTTATAGGCCGTGCTGGCTGATGAGGACCCTATGACATATCTGAAACGACTTCTTGCGCTGCTTATCATGGTTGCGGCCGGCGCGGCCCCCGCGCTCGCGCAGCAATTGCCGCCGGCTGCGCCGCCCCCGGCGGCGACGGCGCCCGCGCCGACCACGAGCGGCGCCGTCAATCCGGCCGATTCGGGCTATATCCTCGGCCCGGACGACGTGGTCGAAGTGGATGTCCTCGGCCAGCCTGAATTCAAGACGCGCGCCCGCATCCGTTCCGACGGCATGATCGCCCTGCCCTTCATCGGCACCGTCCAGGTGCGCGGCAAGACACCGATCACCTTCGCCACCGATGTCGGCGCCCAGCTGCGCGCCGGCGGCTATTATTCCAACCCGATCGTCACGGTCGAGATCGCCTCCTATGCCAGCCGCTACGTGGTCGTGCTGGGCGAGGTGGTCCAGCCCGGCCTGCAGCCGGTGGACCGCGCCTATCGCGTCTCGGAAATCATCGCGCGGGCCGGCGGGCTGAAGCCGTCCGGCGCCGATTACATCATCGTGCGGCGCGAGGACGGTTCGGAACTGAAGCTCCCCTTCCGCCAGCTCGCCATGGGTTCCGAAGCCGACGACCCCGTGGTCGGCGCCGGCGACAAGATCTACGTGCCGGAAGCCGAAACCTTCTATATCTACGGGCAGATCAACGCGCCGGGCGTCTATGGCATCCAGACCGGCATGACCGTGCGCAAGGCACTGGCGCGCGGCGGCGGGCTGACCCAGGCGGGATCGGAAAAGCGGGTGAAGATCTTCCGCAACGGCGAACCCGTGAAGGTGGAAATGGAATTGCCCATCAAATCGGGCGACGTGATCGTGGTCGGCGAACGATTGTTCTGATCCTGCCTGTTTGACGGAAAGGCATCGACGTGAGTCTCATCCAGTTCCTGCGTATCTTTTGGGCACGCCGATCGATCATCATCGCCGCGCTGCTGGCGTGCACCTTCATCGGCGTGGTCGTGTCGCAGCTGCTGCCGACCCGTTACGAGGCGAAAAGCCGGGTGATGCTGGACGTGGTGAAGCCGGATCCCGTCACCGGCCAGCTTATGTCCACGCAGATCCTGCGCGCCTACATCAGCACCCAGATCGAGCTGATCAAGGATTACCGCACCGCCGGTCAGGTGGTCGATCAGGCCGGCTGGGCCAAGGACCCGAAATTCGTCGAGCTGTTCAACAAGAAGATGGACGGCGAAGGCGATATCCGGCGCTGGCTGGCGGACAAGGTGATCGACGGCACCGAGGCCAGCCTGCTCCAGGGCAGCAACATCCTCGAAATCACCTATTCGGATTCCTCGCCGGAGGTGGCGCATCAGATCGCCAACCTCATCCGCGCCACCTATATCGACCAAAGCCTCGAAACCCGCCGGGAATCGGCGAGCCGCACGGCGAACTGGTATCGCGAACAGTCGGAAAAGGCGCTGCAGCTGCTCACCGCGGCGGAAAAGCAGCGCAACGAGTTCGCCAAGCAGAACGGCATCGTCCTCCAGCCGGACAATACCGATCTTGAAAGCTCGAAGCTGGCGGCGCTGTCCACGCAGAGCGTGGTGAGCAGCGGCCTGTCGGGCGCGGGCGTCGGCGCGATTTCGTCGCCCGCCAGCGTCCAGCTCGACACGATCGAGCAGCAGCTCGCCCAGGCGGCGGCCACCCTCGGCCCGAACCACCCGACCTTCCAGGCATTGCAGCGCCAGCGCCAGGTGCTTTCGGCCGAAGTGGCCCGCCAGAATGCCGCGATGCAGCGGGGCCTGGCCCCGGCGGGCGCGACGAGCGCGGAAATCGAAAGCGCCTATGAGCGCCAGAAAAGCCGGGTGATCGGCCAGCGCGACAAGATCGACGAGCTGAACCAGATGCAGCGCGACATCGACCTGAAGCGCGACCAGTATCAAAAGGCCGCGCAGCGCGCCGCAGACCTGCGCCTCGAAGCCGATGTCGGCGAGGCCGGCATGACCCCGCTCGGCACGGCGACGACGCCGACCGAACCCGCCTTCCCCAACGTGCCGCTGATCATCGTCGGCAGCATCCTGCTGGGCGGCGGCCTGGGCGTCGTCATCGCGCTGCTCACCGAGCTGATCGGCCGCCGCGTGCGCAGCGACATGGATCTGGAATATTCCGCCTCAGCGCCCGTCTTCGCGATCATCGGCGCCAGCGAGAACCCCAACAGCCTGCCGCGCAAGATCATCCGCTGGATCGACAGGAGAAATGGCGAGAATCGCCGGATGCGGGCGGAGGCGCTCTCATGAGCCAGGTCGATCAGGGCGGCCCCGTCGGCGGCGAGCCGGAGCCGGACTACCCCTATTCCGCAGCGTCCGACATGTCGGGCGGCCCCGGGGGCAGCGGCGACATCTCCGCCATACTCGCCACCAATCTGACCAGTATCGAGGCCGAGGCGATCCGCGGCCTGCGCACCCGCGTCATGGCCCAGCATGTGCGCGAAGGCCGCCGCGCGCTCGCCATCTGCACCCCCCATGCCGATGCCGGTTGCACCTTCGTCGCCTCCAACCTGGCGCTCGCGGTGGCGCAGATCGGCGTCAAGACGGTGCTGGTCGATGCCGATCTGCGCACGCCCAGCGTGGCCGGGATATTCGGCCTGCCGCCCCACGCGCCGGGCCTGGCCGACTATCTGGCCGACACCAGCCTGCGGCCGGAGGAGATCGTCAATTCCGAAGTGGCGCCCAACCTTTCCGTGCTGGCGTCCGGCTCTCCGCATTCGAACCCGCAGGAGCTGCTGTCGGGCGATCGTTTTCGCACCATCGTCAACGAGCTTCTACGTGAGTTCGAGCTGACCATTTTCGACACCACGCCCGCCAACAGCTGCACCGATGCGCAGCGCGTGGCGACGGTGGCCGGCTACAGCCTGATCGTGGCGCGCAAGCACAAGACCTTCGTCGGTGACGTATCCACCCTGTCGAAACTGCTGCGTGCCGACAAATCGGTCATCGTCGGCACAGTGCTGAACGATTATTGATGGACATGGCGCGCGTGCAGCGGCTGAACCTGCCGCCCTGGCTCAACGCCATGCTCGTCGACTGGCCCATTTTCCTGGGCCTGCTGGCGCTCGCCATTCCCACGCTCGCCTCGCTTGCCTCGCAGGTCTGGTCGACCGAGGCCGGCGTCCACGGGCCGATCGTCATCGCCACCGGCCTGTGGCTGATCGCCCGGCGCAAGGACGAGATCCTGCAGATCCGCCAGCCGTCGAGCGGCTGGGTCATCGCCGCGATCATGGTGCCGGCGCTGCTGCTCTACACATTTTCGCGCGCCTTCGACTTCATCAGCGTCGAGGTGGGCGCGCTCGGCCTCATCCTGATCGCGGTCTTCTACCATTATTTCGGCGCCGAGGCGGTTCGGCGCCTGTGGTTCCCGATCCTCTACCTCGCCTTCGTCGTGCCGCTGCCCGGCTGGCTGGTGGACCAGATCACATCCCCGCTGAAATCCTATATTTCGTGGAGCGCGACAGAATTGCTGCGCTGGGCGGGCTATCCGATCGCGCGGGAAGGCGTGACGCTGTACATCGCGCAATATCAATTGCTGGTGGAAGATGCCTGCGCCGGGCTGAACTCGCTGATCAGCCTGACCGCGATCAGCCTGTTCTACATCTACATCCTGCACAACAACGCATCCTGGCGCTATTCCGCCTTCCTGATCCTGTGGATCGTGCCGATGGCGCTGCTCGCCAATCTGGTGCGGGTGCTCGCGCTGGTGCTGATCACCTATTATCTGGGCAACGAAGCCGCGCAGGGCTTCCTGCATTCCACCGCCGGGCTGGTGATGTTCGCCACCGCGCTGCTGGGGATATTCGCCATCGACAAGCTGATGTCGCCCATCCGCCGCTGGCTGACGGGAGATCGGGCATGATCAGCCGCCGCAACATGTTGATCGGCGCGGGCTGCCTTGCGGCGGCGGGCGGCGCGGCCGCGCTGACGCCGCGTCATCGGCTGTCGCTGGTCGCCGGGGGCACGTTCGAAGACGCCATCCCGATGGAGTTCGACGGCTGGAAGAAGCGCGACACCAACGCCATCGTCGTGCCGGAGAGCGAGGACAGCCTGTCCGCGCGGCTCTACAGCCAGATCGTCGGCCGCTTGTACACGCGCGGGGACGACGAGCAGGTGATGATGCTGATCGCCTATGGCGACACGCAGAACGACCTGCTCCAGCTCCACCGGCCGGAAGTCTGCTACCCCGCATTCGGTTTCCAGGTCAGCGACAGCAAGCCGACCGAGATCGACCTTGTCCCCGGCCTCGCCATACCCGGCCGCATCCTGACGGCGACGTCGCCGAACCGCATCGAGCATATCACCTACTGGACGCGCATCGGCGAATATCTGCCGGTCGACGGCCGCGAACAGCGGCTGATGAAGCTGCGCACGCAATTTGCCGGGATCATACCGGACGGGGTTCTCGTCCGCGTCTCCAGCGCGCGGGAGATACCGGCGGAATCCTTCGCGCTGAACGAGCGCTTCGTCGCCTCGCTGGTCGCCGCGACGAAGGAGAAAATGCGGCCGGCGCTGGTCGGCACCCAGGCCGCGCTGGTGCTGGACCAGCGGCTCGCCGCCGGCTGACCGGCCCCGCAATTTCCTTTTCCTGCCCGGCCGGGCGGGAAAATCGGCGCAGCAGGGGAAAGACCTAAAGGAGCATGATGCAGGACAAGGGGGACCAGACGCAGGGATCGGCCGTAACGGACACCGTCCGTTCCGCGCGCGCCGCGTCGGCCGCCCGGTCCAATGCCGGCCGGACGCCGCTGCTGCTCGATATCACCACATTCCTGCTGCGCGCGCTGGAGGCGCTCGCCGTCGGCGCATCGGCGCTGATCCTCAGCACATTCTTCCTCGACGACCTGCCCGCAGACCTCGCGGCGAGCTATACCACGGCGGCGCTGATCGCGACGGTGTTCTTCGCCGGGCTGGCGGAAGTCACCGGCTGCTACGATGTCGATGTCCGCTTTTCGGTCCGCCAGGCGTGGAGCCGGGTGCTGACCGCATGGCTCGCCACCGGCATGTTCATGCTCACCCTGGGCTTCCTGCTCAAGGTGTCGGAGGATTTCTCGCGCGGGTGGGCGATCGGCTGGCTCGTCTTCGGCGGCTTCCTGCTGCTCGTCGTCCGCGTCGCCGGCACCGGCTGGATGCGCCGGCTGAAACGGCAGGGCATGTTCAACCAGCGGGTGGCGATCTTCGGCGCCAGTTCGCAGGGCGACCGGCTGGCCAACTACATCCTCGGCAATGAAAAGCTGACCATCGATCTGGTCGGCTTTTACGACGATCGCATGCCCGATCGGCTGCCTTCGCGCGAAGTCGACCTGCCGATGATGGGCAATCTCGACGCGCTGATCGAGCGGATCCGCGCCGGCGAGGTGGATCAGGTGATCGTCGCCCTGCCATGGTCGGCGGAAACCCGGCTGCAATCGGTGGTCGCGGAACTGGCGATCACCCCGGTCCGCATCCGGCTTGCCCCCGATCTGGCGAGCTTCGCCTTCGCGCAGCGCCCGGTGGTGCTGCTGGGCGACCTGCCGGTGATGACGCTGTTCGAACGGCCGATCTCCGGCTTCGATCAGGTCACCAAGAAGCTGGAGGATCTGGTGCTGGCCAGCCTCATCCTGCTGCTGATCTCGCCGGTGCTGCTGCTCAGCGCGATCGCGATCAAGCTGGACAGCCGGGGTCCGGTCTTCTTCCGGCAGGACCGCGAAGGCTTCAACAACCAGAGGTTCCGCATCTGGAAATTCCGCTCGATGAAGGTGGAACAGTGCGAAACCGACAGCATCCGCCAGGCGACGCGCGACGACGACCGGATCACCCGGGTCGGCCGCTTCCTGCGCCGCACCAGCATCGATGAGCTGCCGCAGCTGTTCAACGTGCTGTCGGGCGAGATGTCGCTGGTCGGCCCGCGCCCCCACGCCCCCTCCACGCGGGCGGGCAACAAGCTGTTCTCCGATGTCGTCGCCACCTATGCCGCGCGCCACAAGGTGAAGCCCGGCATCACCGGCTGGGCGCAGGTCTGCGGCTGGCGCGGCGAAACCGATACCGAGGAAAAGCTGCTCAAGCGGCTGGAGCACGACCTTTATTATATCGAGAACTGGTCGCTGCCCTTCGACATCTACATCATCATCCGGACGGCGGCGGCGGCGGCGTTCCAGAAAACCGCCTACTGACCGGATCGCGGATGCCGCACCCACCGCAACCGCCGCGTGGACCGCTTCACCATATGACGCGGGCGATGTGGCTGGGGCTGGGCTTTTTCTTCGTCGCGCTGGGCTTCATCGGTGCGCTGCTGCCGCTGATGCCGACGACGATCTTCCTCATCCTGGCGGCCGGCTGCTTCGCCCGTTCGTCGCCGCGTTTCGAGGCATGGCTGCTCGATCACCGCCAGTTCGGGCCGACGCTGCGGGCATGGCGCGCGGAAGGGGCGATCGGCCGGCGCGCCAAGGCGATGGCCTGCACCGGCATCGCCATCGGCTATGCGCTGTTCTGGTGGGGCGCGCGGCCGGGCCTTGCCCTCGGCCTGATCGTCGCCGCCGCGATGGCCGCCTGCGCCGCCTATATCCTCAGCCGGCCCGCGCCGAGCGGCCGTCCCTAGCCGACGAAGGCGCGCTCGATCACATATTGGCCGGGCTGGGCATTGCTGCCCTCGACGAAGCCGAGGCCATCGAAACGGGCGGCGAGATCGCGGATCATCGCCATGCTGCCGCACAGCATGATCCGGTCCGTCTCCGGGTCCAGCGCCGTCGAGCTGCCCGGCAGGGTGCGGAACAGCTGCCCGCTGTCGATCAGCGCGCCGATCCGCCCGGTGTTGCGGAACGGCTCGCGCGTCACCGTCGGCACATAGCTGAACTGGAGCAGCGCCTGGTCCTGGACCAGCGGATCGCCCGCCAGCTGCGATTCCAGCATGTCGCGGAACGCCAGCTCGTCGGCGTGGCGGACGCAGTGGACCAATATGATCTGGCTGAAGCGGTCATAGATATCGGGATCACGCGCGACGCTCAGGAACGGCGCAAGGCCGGTGCCGGTGGACAGCATGAACAGCCGCTTGCCCGGCAGCAGCGCATCGGCCACCAGCGTCCCGGTCGGCTTGCGGCCCAGATAGATCGGGTCGCCGGGCTGGATCAGCTGAAGCCGGCTGGTCAACGGCCCGTCCGGCACCTTGATCGACAGGAACTCAAGCTCGTCGGACCAGGACGGGCTGGCGATCGAATAGGCCCGCAAGATCGGCTTCCCCTCGCCCGGCAGGCCGATCATCACGAACTCGCCGGAGCGGAAGCGGAAGCTGGCCGGGCGCGTGATCGTGAAGCTGAACAGATGCGCGTTCCAATGGTGGACGGACCGCACCGTCTCGACATGCACGGATGCGGGCGGATCGTTCCGCACGATAGGGGAAGTCATGTTCATGGCGACCCCCTAGGATAGTTGAGAATCACTCGCAACAAAGAATTGCTGGGGCCGGGCCTATCGGTCCTTGCTTGCGGCGGGGCGGGAAAATCCCATATCCGCTATCCACCTCCCCCTTGCCCTTCTGGAACAAATCTGGAACAAGCACGCCCATGCTGAGCCATATTTCCGTGCGCGGCGCGCGCGAGCATAATCTGAAGGGCATCGACGTCGATCTGCCGCGCGACAGCCTGGTGGTGATCACCGGCCTGTCCGGGTCCGGCAAGTCCAGCCTGGCGTTCGACACCATCTATGCGGAGGGGCAGCGCCGCTATGTCGAGTCGCTCTCCGCCTATGCGCGCCAGTTCCTCGAGATGATGCAGAAGCCCGATGTCGATCATATCGAAGGGCTGTCCCCCGCCATCTCGATCGAACAGAAGACCACCAGCCGCAACCCGCGCTCCACCGTCGCCACCGTGACGGAAATCTACGATTATATGCGCCTGCTCTGGGCGCGCGTCGGCATTCCCTATTCCCCCGCCACCGGCCTGCCGATCAGCGCGCAGACGGTGTCGCAGATGGTGGACCGGGTGATGGCCCTGCCGGAAGGCACCCGGCTGCTGCTGCTCGCCCCGGTGGTGCGCGGCCGCAAGGGCGAATATCGCAAGGAGCTGGCCGAATGGCAGAAGGCCGGCTTCACCCGCGTCCGCATAGACGGCACCCTGCACGAGATCGAATCCGCGCCCGCGCTGGACAAGAAATACAAGCACGACATCGAGGTGGTGGTGGACCGCATCGTCGTGCGCGACGATATCCAGACACGGCTGGCCGACAGCTTCGAAACCGCGCTGAAACTGGCCGAGGGGCTGGCCTATGTCGACCCGGCCGATCCCGCCCCGGCCCCCGCGGCGGATGATGCGAAGACCGTGCTGGGCGACAATGCGCCGCCCGGACGCATCGTGTTCAGCGAGAAATTCGCCTGTCCCGTCTCCGGCTTCACCATCGCGGAGATCGAACCGCGCCTGTTCAGCTTCAACGCGCCGCAGGGCGCCTGCCCGGCCTGCGACGGGCTGGGCGAAAAACTCTATTTCGATCCCGATCTGGTCGTCCCCAACCATGCGCTGAGCATCAGGAAGGGGGCGGTCTATCCCTGGGCCAAGTCCAACCCGCCCAGCCCCTATTACATGCAGGTGCTGCAAAGCCTGGCCCGCGCCTATGATTTCGATCTCGACGCGCCGTGGAGCGCGCTGCCGCCCGAAATCCACGAGATCATCCTGAACGGCACCGGCGGCATGCCGGTGGTGCTGCGCTTCATGGACGGCCGCAAGGCCTATGAGGTGAACAAGCCGTTCGAGGGCGTGATCGGCAATCTCAACCGCCGCATGTTGCAGACCGAAAGCGCCTGGATGCGCGAGGAGCTGGCCAAATATCAGTCCGCCGCCCCGTGCGAGGTCTGCAATGGAGACCGGCTGCGCCCGGAATCGCTGGCCGTGAAGGTGGCGATGAAGACGATCAGCGATATCGCCCGCCTGTCGGTGGTCGATGCGCTTGGCTGGTTTTCCGGGCTGGCGGGGCAACTGGCCGATCAGCAGCGCCAGATCGCCGAGCGCATCCTCAAGGAAATACTGGAACGGCTCGGCTTCCTCAACAATGTCGGGCTGGATTATCTCAACCTCAACCGCACCTCCGGCACGCTTTCCGGCGGCGAGAGCCAGCGCATCCGCCTCGCCTCGCAGATCGGCTCCGGCCTGTCCGGCGTGCTCTACGTGCTGGATGAACCGTCGATCGGCCTGCACCAGCGCGATAATGACCGGCTGCTCGTCACGCTCCGCCGGCTGCGCGACCTCGGCAACACGGTGATCGTCGTCGAACATGATGAGGACGCCATCCGCGCCGCCGACTATATCGTGGACATGGGGCCGGGCGCGGGCGTCCATGGCGGCCATGTCGTCGCGGAAGGGACGCTCGACGCCATCCTCGCCTCGCCAGACAGCATCACCGCCGATTATCTCGCCGGGCGGCGCGAAGTGGCGGTGCCCGCCAGCCGGCGCAAGGGCAACGGCAAGAAGCTGACCGTGCACGCCGCGAGCGCGAACAACCTGAAATCGGTGACGGCGTCGATCCCGCTCGGCACCTTCACCTGCGTCACCGGCGTGTCGGGGTCTGGCAAGTCCAGCTTCACCATCGACACGCTCTACGCCGCCTCCGCGCGGGCGCTGAACGGCGCGCGCGTGCTGGCCGGCGCGCATGAGCGGATCGACGGGCTGCAGCATCTCGACAAGGTGATCGATATCGATCAGTCGCCCATCGGCCGCACCCCGCGGTCGAACCCGGCGACCTATACCGGCGCCTTCACCAACATCCGGGACTGGTTTGCCGGCCTGCCGGAAAGCCAGGCGCGCGGCTACAAGCCCGGCCGGTTCAGCTTCAACGTCAAGGGCGGCCGGTGCGAGGCATGTCAGGGCGACGGCGTGCTGAAGATCGAGATGCACTTCCTGCCGGACGTCTACGTCACCTGCGACGTCTGCCACGGCGCGCGCTATAATCGCGAGACGCTGGAGGTGAAGTTCAAGGGCAAGTCGATCGCCGACGTGCTGGCGATGACGGTTGAGGACGCCGCTGAATTCTTCAAGGCGGTGCCCGGCATCCGCGACAAGATGGCGATGCTGGTAGAAGTGGGCCTGGGCTATGTCCAGGTCGGCCAGCAGGCGACCACCCTGTCCGGCGGCGAGGCGCAGCGGGTGAAGCTGGCCAAGGAACTCAGCCGCCGCTCCACCGGGCAGACGCTCTATATCCTCGACGAGCCGACCACCGGCCTGCATTTCGAGGATGTCCGCAAACTGCTGGAGGTGCTTCACGCGCTGGTCGATCAGGGCAACAGCGTGGTGGTGATCGAGCATAATCTGGACGTCATCAAGACCGCCGACTGGCTGATCGACCTCGGCCCCGAAGGCGGGGTGAAGGGCGGGGAGGTGATCGCGGCCGGCACGCCCGAACAGGTGGCGAAGGAACCGCGCAGCTTCACCGGCGGCTATCTGGCGCCGCTGCTGGAAAAGCGGCAGGCGGCGGCCTGACCGCCTTCATCCCGGTCCGGCGGCGCCCGCGGCCGCTCCGCCGCCTCGACGCCCGCCGTTTTTGCTCACAGGTGCACGGCGGCTTGCTCCGACCGCGCGGTTCATGGACAGCCGCCCGAATCACGGCATAGTTTTCCCAGGACAGATTGGGAGGATGTGTTTGTCGGGCATCGATTCCGCGACATTTCGGTCGGTACTTTCCAGCTATGCGACCGGCGTCGCCGTGATGACCTGCACGGCGCGCGATGGCCGCACCGGCGTGATGACGGTCAACAGCTTCGCGTCGCTGTCGCTCGATCCGCCGCTGGTGCTGTGGAGCATCGACAAGGCGTGCGACCAGATGCCGGCCTTTGCCGATACCGATCATTATGCCGTCAACATCCTGTCGGCCGAGCAGCAGGATATCTCCAACCGGCTGGCCATGCCGGGCGAGGACAAGCTGCGCGATATTCCGCATGAAAAGGGCGCGGGCGATGCGCCGCTGCTGCCCGGCTGCTGCGCGCAGATCCAGTGCGAGATCGCGGAGCGCGTCGAGGGGGGCGACCATCTGATCCTGATCGGCCGGGTGCTTGCCACGGCGCGCAGCGAACGCGATCCGCTGGTCTATCATGGCGGCGGCTACCGCGCGCTGAAATAGCCGCCATGGCAAGCGGCCGCGCATCCCCGGGCAAGCCCGCAGCGCGGCGCGCGGCGATGGTCGCCACCTCGCACCGGCGCCGGGCGCCCGCCGCCCCGCCTTTCCACGCTCAAAACGGAGAGAGACAATGACCTATCCCAATACGCTGATCTTCGTCGACCTCGCGTCCGACGACCCGGAGGCGACCGGCAAATTCTATGCCGACGTGTTCGGCTGGACCAATGAGGGGCGGCCCGCCGGCTCCTATCACCGGCTCGTGCCGGGCCGGAACTTCCTCACCTCCGACGGCAATGAAGGGCCGACCGGCAACCTGCATATCGGCATCTTCAACAGCGCCAACCAGCGCCCCCACCCCAATGCGGACAGCGTCGGCCCGCGCCCGCTGGCGCGCGGCGGCGCCAAGGCCCGCATCTGGGTGCTGGTCAGCGACGACGATTCCGCCGAGGCGATTCTGGAACGCGCCACCAGCCGGGGCGCGACGGAGCTTTGGCGCAACCATTATTGGAAGGAATTCAACGGCTATAACGCCGCCTTCGAGGATCCGTGGGGCAATGAGATCGTGATGTGGATCAAGGCCGGGCCGGAACCGAAGATTCCCGAAGACTTCACCCGCGAATGAATGTCCGGCGGGGAGGCCGGCCACCGCCGTCCTCCCCGCCGCCCCCTTTTTCGATCGCCCCGGGCAAACGCGCGCGCATCGGCCACGCCCGGCGCAGACCCCCGTCGCCCCTGTCAATCCGTCCGGGCGAACGCCCGCGCGCCGCGCTGTGCGGTCATGAAGCGGCTGTTCCAATGGTCCGTCGTCCGGTGGTGGACGCTGTCCAGCAGCACCCATTCGCCGGTCACCGCATCCGGGCGGAGCGCGATGGCCATATAGCCGCGATGCGCGATGTCCGCCCAGCGCAGCTCCGGGCTGCCGGCGACGATGGCGCGCACCAGCGCCTCCGGGTCGCGGCGCAGCGTCAGGTCATACCCCATGGACGTGACGCTGGTGCCGCCGAATTCGACGCCCGCCGCCCGCCCGCCCTGCTCCAGGTCGAACGCCCAGGCATTGTGGCTGTCGCCGGCCAGCACCACCAGATCCGCATCCGCCGACTGGGCGGCGCTCAGCAACCGCGCCCGCGCCGCCGGGAAGCCGCCCCAATTGTCCAGCATCGCCGGCATGCCGGCCTCGGAAATGCGGATCTCGGCACGGATGGATGAACTGCCCGACACGCCCTGCGGGATATGGTCCAGCGCGGATCGCGGCATGGCGATGCGGCCCATGTTGATCTGCTGCGCCAGCACCTGCCAGCGCGCGCCGCGCTTCACCGACGATCGCAGGCCGTCATACAGCCATTGCTCCTGCGCCGCGCCCAGCACGGTGCGGGCGGGGTCCTCATAGGCGCGGTCGCGGAACAGGCGCAGCCGCTCCGCCACGTCGCCTTCCTCCGGCCCGCCCAGCGGCGCGCCGGTGTCCAGCGGGCCGGACCGCGCGGTGAGCCGCGTCTCCAGCCGGAACAGCGTCGCCAGATCGCCGATCTCATAGGTCGACCAGTCCCGGTCGGCGACGGGCATCCAGTCTCGATACGCCTTCACCGCCGCCGCCTTGCGCTCGGCATAGCTGCCCTGTTCCGGGCGGTGGTTCTCCGCGCCGTCGCGCCAGGCGTCGTTGGCGATCTCATGGTCGTCCCATTGGGCGATCATCGGGAACAGGCGGTGCAGCGCCTGCAGGTCCGGGTCGAGCCGGTGGGCGGCGTAGCGCAGCCGGTATTCGGCCAGCGACACCGTTTCGCCGCTCGGCTCCACCTGCATCATCCGGTCGGTCGCCCCGGCCCAATGGTTCAAGCGCCGCTGATATTCGCTGTCGCGCGGATATTCGTACATATAGTCGCCGACATGGACCATCAGGTCGATGTCGTCGCGCCGCGCGGCATGGCCATAGGCGTTGAACCAGCCGAACGTCATCGCCGCGCAGCAGAACACGCCGATGCGGAATTCCGGCACCGGGCCGACCGGCAAGGTCCGCGTCCGCCCGGTCGCCGATCGGGTGCCGTCCGGCGCGACGAAGCGGTAATAATAAATGCGGTTCGGCTCCAGACCGCTCACCCACGCCTTGGCGCAATGGTCCGCATCGGCGCCCGCCATCGCGCCGCCGCCCGCCACGATGCGGCGGAAATCCGGTGTTTCGGCCACTTCCGCGATCAGCGGCGCCGGGCTGTCCCGGCCGCTGACATAGCGGGTCCACAGCAGCGCCCGGTCCGGCCCCGGCTCGCCGCTCGCCACGCCGTGCGTGAAACCGCGCGCGGCGATCAGCGCCAGTGCCGGGCCGCCCGCCGCCAATGCGCCGAGCCCCAGCCCGCCCGCGACGATCAGCTGGCGGCGGTCGAGACGCAGGGTCATGGTCTTTCCTGTCGGTGAATCGAAAAGGCCCGGCGACGGTTGGCGTCGCCGGGCCTCTTTGAAGAGATCAGAACTTGATCTTTCCGGTCAGCCGGAAAGTCCGTCCCGCCTCGGGCATCACGCCCACTTCCTCGTACACGCCCTGCAGCGGCGTGAAATATTTCTCGTTGAACAGATTGTCGATGTTCAAGGTGAGATTGAACTGCCCGATCTCCACAAACGCCGCAGCCCGCGTGTTGAAATAAGACGGCAGCACCACTGCATTGGCGATCTTGCCGCCCGTCTTCGACACATAGGTGGTGCCCAGCGTCGCGCCCACCGTGCCGAACGACAGTTCCGGCGAGGTGTAGGTGACGAAGGTGGAATAGACCTCCTTCGGCGTCACGTTGCGGCGATAACCCTTCTGCAGTTCGGTGAGGCAGCTGGCGTTGAGCGCGGCGAACAGGCCGCCATAGCCAGCCGTCCCGGCAATGCCGAGCCGCGTCGGCGGGATCACCACCAATTCGCCCTGGCCGGAGCCGCAGGTGCCCGGCGCGCCGATCAGGAAGTCCTGAATGGTGGCAGCCCCCGTCCAGGTGAAGCGATCCGACACGAGGAAGCGGAACTCCGCTTCCCAGCCCTTGCCGGTTTCGCCCGCGAAGTTGCCGAACACGTCGCGCACCACCCGCTTCTGCTTGTAGTGGGCGAGCGAGCCTTCCAGCCGGTTGTTGAGCAGCGCGAACTTCACGCCGAACTCGAACAGGTCGGAATCGCGCAGCAGCGAATCCTTGCGCACGCTGGATGCGGGCGCGCCCCCGGCCTCATCCGTCGACGGCACCGAGCTTTCCGCATAGGTGATGTAGGGGATGATCCCGATCGGCGTCTTGTAGTTGGCGCTGATCGCGTAGGAGAAGCTGCCTTCCTTGGAATGAAACAGCGTGTTCCCGTCCGCCGGGTTGAAGATGACCGTGCCGGTGTCGATCGACCGCGACTTATAATGGTCGTAGCGGCCGCTGCCGGTGATCGACAGGCTGTCCCACAGCGTCAGGTCGAGCACGCCCGCGATGCCGGTGGTCTTGATCCGCGACTTCTGGTTCAGTTCCCAGCCGATGCCGATATTGCCCGGCTCGCTGCTGAACGGATCGTCGAAGATGTCGTTGGGCATCGCGCCGACGGAAAGGTCGCGGCGGTCGAGGACCAGATAGCCGCCATTATAATTGGCCTTGGCAACCGAATCATAGATGCGGTGCGACCCCGCAACGAACATCTCCACCGCGATATCGTCGGTGATCTGGTCCTTGCGCTGATAAGTCAGCCGCCCTTCGAACACGTCCGCGTCAAGATCGGACGCGAAGCCGGACGACACGAAGACCTTGCTCTTCGCCTGGTCGTAGAAAAGCTGCATCTTCAGCGTGGAATCGTTGTCGAACGTCTTCACCAGGTCGAAATAGCCGGTGAAGGTCTTGGCGTTCTGGATCTCATTGTCCTTGGACAGGAACTGCTGACGCCGGCTGAGCTTGGTCGTGCCCACCCCGGTATCGAGATCGAACGCCGTGTTGGCCGCCGGCGCGCCATAGAAATATTCGACGAACTGGCGGATGTTCGACAGGCCGAAGAAGGTACCGACCGCCGCGTTCACCTCATTCGGGGTCAGCCGGCCGTTACCGTCCGTATCCTGCATGTTGGTGTCGCGGCCGGTGATGTAGGTGCCGTTGTCGATCAGGTCCTGGGTGACGCGGTTCCAGCCCGGATTCTGGTAATAGCCGCGCGTGTTCAGGTACATGCCGCCGAATTCGACCTCGAATCCGCCCGGCAACTCATGCGAGAAGGACGCCTGGACCAGTTCGTGGCGCGGTTCGCGGTTGCGCACGAAATCCTTCGAATCCTCGATTTCGCCGAACAGCGAGATGCCGGTCGCCCGCCCGCCCATCAGGAAGGCATGGTTATATTCGGCGGTCGCCACCTTCTTGTTGTAGCTGCCGATGGTGAAGCCGACGATCGCCTCGGGGCCGGCGGAGAGCGACTGCTCGTCCAGCACCGCGGTCTTGGGATAGAAGTTCATCAGGCCGCCGAGACGGCCGGACCCCAGGATCGCAGGCGTCGGGCCGCGCACCAGTTCGATGCGCGAGCTGGAGGTGACGGGCGTGGGATACATGCCGTCATTCTGCGTGCGCTTGAAGCCGCGGAAATAATTGTCGGCCTTGCCGCCGCGGATGCTGACCGCGCCGGGCACGCCGAAGAAGCTGCCGCCGAACGTGCCGGGGGACGTGGTGATGAAATCGTCGATGCTCTCGATGGCGTAGCGTTCCATCGTCTGCTCGCCGACGATGCTCACCGCGCGCGGCGTTTCCACCAGCGGCTTAGACAGGCCCGTCACCGTGCCCGAATTCCGTTCCTTGAACAGCCCCACCGGATCGGCATTGACGATGATCTCGTCCGCCTCGGCGTCGCTGGAAGCGTCCTGCGCATGGGCCGGCATCGCGGCGAACATGCCCAGCGCCACGGCGGCCATCAGTTGCCGTTGCGCACGGCGGGTAAAGGCGTGCCCAGGGCTGCCGCCCGTCCGCTTGTCCAGATGATTCGAAATCATAACTCTCCCCTTTGCCCTATTTCCGCAGCGCCGGCCGCGGCTTTACCGCCCCGGTCTCCGCCGGGAAATTTAACTTAAACGTTAAACTTGAAAAGTTCTGCGCGAAGCTCGTTCCATTGTCAAGCAAGACGCCGGTCCACCGCTGCAACCCCTCGTCGAAAAACCGGCCCGCTATATCCGCCGCAGCGAATCGCGGCTGGCGACGCTCATGTCCAGCCGCAACAGGGTGCGCGGGCTGTCATCCCCATCCATCCGCCGCGCCAGCAGCTCGAACGCCTTCTTGCCAAGCGCGGAAAACGGCTGCCTGACCGTGGTCAGATTGGGCGTGGTGAAGCTTGCCCAGCTGATGTCGTCAAACCCGACGACGGACACATCGTCGGGAATGCGCAGGCCGGATTCGTGCAGAAAGCGCATCACGCCCAGCGCGATCAGATCATTGCCGCACACGATTGCGGTGCTGCGGCTGTTCCTCAGGCATTCGCGCGTCGCGTCGGTCAGGTGGATGGAAAAGGGGTTTTCCACTCTCCAGTCGACCGACGCCGGACCGTTGAAATGATCGACGAATCCGTCGCATCGCGCCTGCGCGCTGGCCAGCGTCAGCGGCCCCGTCACCACGCCGACATGGGTATGCCCCATCTCCACCAGATGGCAGGCAAGCTGGCGCGCGCCCTCATAGGCGTCGGCCGCCACGCTGTCATAATCCGGCATTGGCCGGTCGACGACGACGATGGGAATTTCGTCGCGCAAAGCGGCCAGACTGTCGCTGCCGCTGGTCGGGCACCAGATGATGCCGTCCGTTCCACGGGCCAGCAGGTCCTGCGCGCCCACCCGCTCGCCATCCACGCTGTTGCAGGCATCGACCAGGAAAACCGCATAATCCGCCTCGTTGGCGGACTGCTGGATCGACTGGGCGAGCAACGGGAAAAAGGGGTTGGTGAGATCGGGCAGGATCAGGCCGATAGTGCGGGTCTTGCCGGTGCGCGTCGCCTTGGCGGAATGATTTGCACGATATTTCATGCGCTTGGCGGTTGCGCGGATACGCTTGCTCATTTCCGCGCCGACCGCGCCGGTGCCGTTCAGCACATAGGACACGGTGGTGATGGAAACCCCCGCTTCGCGCGCAATATCCTGCAGCGTCGCCCGCTTGGGGCGCACCTTCTTGACGACCATTCTCAATCCTCAACCCGTGCCGGCGGAAGCCGGCGCGGCCGCGCCCTTCGATCAACCGGGAGCACCGCTCCTGTCAATGGCTTGACTTAAACGTTTCACTTTCCTAGTCACCCCAACAGCAATTTCGCAGTGTCGCGCAGTCATCCATGCGGGCGAAACAACGCGATCAAGCGGACTGCGTGACCGGGGGATCTATGCGCGTAACGGTGATCGGCAGCATCAATTCGGATATCACGATCGCCACCGACAGTCTCGTGAAACCGAACGAGACGATTGTCGGCCAGTCCGATTATATCCTGTCGCAGGGCGGCAAGGGCGCGAATCAGGCGGTTGCCGCGGCCGCCGCCGGCGCGACCGTCGCCATGGTCGCCTGCGTGGGCGATGACAGTTTCGGCGAAAGCGCGATTGCGGACCTGAAGAAGAGCGGCGTCGATTGCAGCCATGTCCGCACCATCGCGGGCGCATCCACCGGCATGGCGGCGGTGCTGGTCGACAAGGCGGGCAACAACATGATCACCGTCGCGCCCGGCGCCAACGGCCGGCTGGGCGTCGACGACATCCATGCCGCCGAAGCGCTGATCCGGGCATCGGACATCGTCCTGCTCCAGCTGGAAATCCCGACGGCGGCGGTCGAGGCGGCGATGCGCGTGGCGCGCGCCGCCGGCGTGCGGGTCATCCTCAATCCCGCGCCGGCCCCCGCCGGCCTGCCCGGATGGCTGGATCAGGTCGACATATTGGTTCCCAACCAGCATGAGGCCGCGGCGCTTGGCGGCGCTGCCGCGGGGTCGTCGGCCGAGGCGGCGGCGGAACGGCTGATCACAGCGGGCGTCGGCACGGTCGTCGTCACGCTGGGCGGCGACGGCTGCCTGCTGGCTCAGGCCGGTCGCCAGCGCCACATCGCGCCCTATGCCGTGGACGTGGTCGACACCACGGGCGCAGGCGATACATTCTGCGGCTTTCTGGCCGCCGGCCTGGCCGCCGGAGAGGATATTGGCGACGCGGTGGAAACCGCCAACGCCGCCGCCGCCATCTCTGTCACCCGGGCGCGGGCGCGGGAGAGCGTGCCGGGCGCCGCCGATGTGGCGCAGTTCCGCGCGCAGCACCGGCGCGCGGCGGACAGCCTGAGGAAGGCGCGGGCATGAAGTTTTTTGTCGATACGGCGGACACGGGTGACATAGCGGAGCTTGCGGCGACGGGTTTGCTGGACGGCGTGACGACGAACCCGTCGCTGATCCA
>NZ_MEFG01000031.1 GCF_001724715.1 Sphingomonas sp. SCN 67-18 | reverse complement strand
CGGCAAGATCATGCGACGCATCCTCCGCAAAATCGCAGAAGGCGACACAACCAACCTCGGCGACACCTCAACCCTCGCTGACCCCTCCGTCGTACAAGACATGATCGAGAATAAGGTACAGGTGACAGCATGAAGGCCGCACTCATCCTCATCGCCACGGCGAGCGCCGCCGCCATTGCCGCGCCGCTCGCCGCGCAGGAGCGCGAGGACACGATCATCGTCACCGCCCCCGGCGGCGGGCTGGACAATGACGATTCGATCACCGCATCCGCCGCAGAGATCAGCCGCGCGGGCACGCCGGACCTGCTGCGCGCGCTCAACCGCACCGTCGCCGGACTGTCGCTGTCGGAAGCGCAGAGCAACCCCTGGCAGCCCAATCTCGTCTATCGCGGCTTCACCGCCTCGCCGCTGCAGGGCAATTCCCAGGGCCTTGCCGTCTATGTCGACGGCGGCCGCTTCAACCAGCCCTTCGGCGACACCGTGCAGTTCGACCTGCTGCCCGAGGCGGCGATCGACAGCGTGACGATCAAGGACGCAAGCCCCATTTACGGCCTGAACGCGCTGGGCGGCGCGCTGATCGTCGCCACCAAGACCGGCCGTTCCGCGCCCGGCGTCGCGCTTTCCGCCGCCGGTGGGCGCTTCGGTTCGCTGGAGAGCAGCGCCGAATTCGGCTGGGCCGGCGACCAGGCGAGCGCCTATATCGCCCTGCAGGGGCGGCGCGACGACGGCTGGCGGCGTTTCTCGCCCTCTACCCTTTATAACGGTTTTGCCGATTTCGGCTGGGACGGCGCCGATGCCGGCATCCACCTGAAGCTGACCGCCGCCGACACGGACCTGACCGGCAACGGCTCCGCGCCCGTCGAGCTGCTGGCGGCGGACCGGCGCGCCGTCTTCACCCACCCGGACAACACCCGCAACCGCTATGGCCGGATCAGCCTGCACCCGTGGGTCGGCATCGGCGACACCAGCCGGATCGAGGCGAGCCTCTACGTCCAGCGCCTGAGGCAGCGCACCCTGAACGGCGACGCCGCCGACGTGGAGGCGTGCGAGGATCACGATAATGAAGGACTGCTGTGCCTCGAATCCGCCGCCGAAAGCGACGAGGACGAGGGCGACGATGCCGAAAACCTGCTGATCGGCGCCGACGGCAATGCGATTGCCGACACGCTGGGCGGCGAGGGCTATGGCGCGCTGAACCGCAGCCGCACCCGATCCCGCGCATCGGGCCTGTTGGTCCAGTTCGTCGACAAGCGGCCGCTGGGCGCGGGCGAGAACGAGCTGGTGCTGGGTTTCAGCCACGACCGCAGCCGCACCCGCTTCGCCGCATCGTCGGAACTGGGGGCGCTTGAGGAGGATCGCAGCGTCGAGGGGCTGGGGCCGATCATCACCCAGCCGGACGGATCGATCACCCCGGTCTCGGTGATCGGCCGGACACGCTATTGGGGGCTTTTCCTGTCCGATACGCTGCCCATCGCCCCCGGCCTGTCGGCGGAGATCGGCGTCCGCTGGAACCATGCGCGGGTGCTGCTGGACGACCAGATCGGCACCGCGCTGAATGGGCGGCACCGCTTCCGCAGGCTCAACCCCGGCGTTGAGATCGACTGGACGGTGACGCCCGGCATCACGCTGCGCGCCGGCTATGCGGAGGCCAATCGCGCGCCCTCCCCGGCCGAATTGTCGTGCGCGGACGAGGATGCGCCGTGCAGCCTGACCAATTTCTTCGTCGGCGATCCGCCGCTTGATCAGGTGGTCTCGAAAAGCTGGGAACTGGGCGCGGCGGGCCATCATGACGGCGCGGTGACGGTGCGCTGGCTGCTGTCCGCCTATCGCGCCGACAATCATGACGACATCCAGTTCATCGCCAGCCCGATCCGGGGGCGGGCCTTCTTTCAGAATGTCGGCGTCACCCGCCGCCAGGGCATAGACCTGTCCATCGACCTGACGCAGGGGCCGTGGTCCGCGCGGGCGACCTATGGCTATACCGACGCCACTTTCCGCACCGCGCTGGTCCTCAACAGCCCGGACAATCCCGGCGCGGAGGATGACGGCACCATCGCCGTGCAGCGCGGCGCGCAGATGCCCGGCATTCCCCGCCACAGGGGGACGATCAGCATCGATTACAGCACCGGGCGATGGGGCGTCGGCGGCGACGTGCAGGCGCAAAGCGGCCTGCGCCTGTTTGGCGACGAGGCCAATTTCGCGCCCCGCACCCGGCCGTTCGCGATCTTCAACCTGCGCGGCCATGCCCGCCTGTTCGGCCCGGTCACGCTGTTCGCGGAAATGCGCAACCTGTTCGACAAACGCTATGCGACCTTCGGCACATTTTCACCCACCGACGAGATCGAGCTGGAGGAAGCGCCGGGCGCATCCGACCCGCGCAGCCTTGGCCCGGGTGCGCCGCGCCGCTGGATCGCGGGGGTGAGCGCCAGATTCTGACCCGCCGGACGCGGGGCGGATCAGCGCCCCGCGTCGATGCGCGGCAGGGCGGCGCTTTCGATGCCCGGGTAGAAATGCACCACCGAGCGTTGCAGCTCGTAACGCGCCGCCGGGACATCGGCGAAGCGCGGCGGCAGCGGGATGTTGCCCGCCTCCACCATGTCGAGGCCGCTATTGGCGGCGTCGGTCAACGCCCGTTCCAGCCAGTCGATCCAGTCGCGCGTGAAGGCGATGGCGGCGCCGGGCGTCGGATCGAACGGGCCGTGGCCGGGCAGAACCGCCTTGTGATCGATCCGATCCAGCCCGTCGAGCGCGGCCCGCCAGCCGGCGAGCGACGCATCCGGCGTGGACGGCGCGCGGCCGTTGAACACCAGATCGCCCGCTATCAGCACCCCGCTCATTTCGTCCAGCACCGCAATGTCAGCGCCGCTATGCCCGGCAAGCGGCACCAGCCGCAGGCGGCGGCCGCCGAAATCCTCATGACCGGCATCGATGATCCGACCGGGCACCGGCGGCTCGGTGCCGCGCATCCAGTCCCCCAGCAAACGGTACATGCCGTCGGCAAAGCCCGGCCCGTCGCGCCGGATGGCCGCGACGAGCGCGGGCGGCGCGGCGACGATGGCGGGGTCGAACGCGCCCGCGCCGTAAAGATGATCGGGGTGGACATGGGTGATGTAGACCCGCGCCACCCGCTTGCGCGTCACCGCCTCCGCCGCCTTCTTCAGCGCCGCGCCATAGCGGAGCGACGGCCCGGCATCGACCAGCACGGCGCCCGCCGGCGTATCGATCAGCCCGATATTGGCGATCGCCCCGCCATTGGCCGCCAATATCGGTGCGTCGGCGCCCCTGAACGTCCACACGCCCGGGCCGATCGGCTGCGGCTTCAGCACATAGCGATAGTCCGCGCCCAGCGCCGGGGCGGCCAGCCCGGCGGCAAGGCCGGCGATCATCCCGCGACGGTCGATCATGGTCAGCGGGCGGCCCCGCCGCCGCCCGCCGCCGGGCCGGAGGCGGCGGGAACCGGGATGGCCCCGGCATAGGCGATGCCGTTGGTATCCACCCCGTCCAGCCGGAGCACCTCCCCGGCGCGGGCATGGGGGATGAGGGTGAGCAGCGGATCTTCCGCCACTGACGCCTGCATGGCGACCACGCCCAGCACCCGGCCGTCCGAGCCCTTCAGGCTGATCGTCTCGATATGATAGGCGCCGATATTGTCGACGAAGCCGGTGTCCATGGGGTGCCGGAACGCCATCTGCACCTTCGCCCCGCCCGCCTGCGCCCATGCCCGCGCGCGAACCTCGCCCAGATGTTTCGCCCAGTCGCCCTTCACCCGGCTGACCGGCGGCGCGGAGCACCCCCCGCCCGCCGCGTCGATCCACGCGCCGCCGACCAGCCAGCTGCCGTCCTCAAGCTGCACGGCGCCGCGCACCGGGGTACGCTGGTCCAGCTTGATCCGCGTGGCGACATAGGCGTCCGCATCGGCCAGCCGATAGTCGATCGCGCGCTGGATGGGGTTCAGATCCGCGAAGATGACGATCCGCTTCACCCCGGCGATGGCGCGGGCATCGACCGCGACCGGGAAAGCACGCTGGTCCTCCGCGATTTCCGGCATGACGACGCGCACCCGGTCATCGAAACGGACGGGATCGTCGCCAAAAAGCTGATCGACCATGAAGTCCCACATCGGCGACTTGAGCGGATCGGGCGGCGGCGCGGCGGCGGCCGCGGCGGCATGGCCGACCGCCAGCCCCAGCAGCATGGCCCGCAATATGCTCACTCGTCCCATAGTCTCAGATTATGCGCGGCAAGGGGATGCTAATATAGCACCTTCGACCGAGAAGGGAGCGACGGGAGGGGAGATGAGGAGACGAGCCCTGCTTGCCGCGCTGCTGCTCTGCGCGCCCGCCCAGCCCCTGCCCGCGCAACCCCTGCCGGCGCAGCAGGACGCGCCGCTGTTCGACGCCGAAAGCGGCCTGCGCATCGCCCGCTATCGCGCGCCCGTGCCGACGACGCCCGCCGGGGCGACGCGCATATCGGCGGAGCAGGCGGCGGCGCTGCACCGGCGGCGGGGCGCGCTGTTCATCGACGTGCTGCCGGCCGAGGGCGGCCACCGCGATCCCGCCAGCGGGCGCTGGGCGCTGGCCGCCGTCCACCGCAGCATCCCGGGCGCGCGCTGGTTCCCCGAAAGCGGGCGCGGCGTGCTGGCCCCGGATGTCGAGCGCTGGTTTCTGGACGGGGTGAAGCGGCTCAGCAAAGGCGTGAAGTCCCGGCCGGTCATCGTCTTCTGTCTGGCCGATTGCTGGATGAGCTGGAACGCCGCGCGCCGCCTGGTCGCCGACGGCTATCGCGACGTGCGCTGGTTCGCCGAGGGCACGGACGGCTGGCGGGATATCGGGCTGACGCTAACCCCGGTCACGCCGGAAAATCAGGCCGCCGTCACCGCTCCACCTTCGTCGCCAGGATGACGGAGGTGGTGGTGCGCTCCACCCCTTCCAGCAGGCCGATCTCGTCGATCAGCTCGTTCAGCTGAACGCCGCTCTCCGCCTCCAGCATGGCGATGATGTCATATTCGCCGCTGATCGCGTGGATCGCCTGCACCGACCGGATCCTGGCCAGCGCCTGCTCGACCTCGCGGTTGAAGCGCGGCAGCGTCTTGATCATCACATGGGCGCGCACCCGGCTGGCGGAGAAAGCGGAGCCCAGCCGCACCGTATAGCCGGCGACCACGCCTTCCTCCTCCAGCCGGGAGAGGCGCGAATAAAGCTGGCCGCGCGATATGCCCAGTTCCTTGGCAAGCTGGGCGATGGGCTGGCGCGCGTCGGCGCGGAGCAGCGCCAGCAGCTGCGCGTCGACATCATCCAATATGTGGCCCGCCGACGCCATCAGTCCGACAGCGCCTCATCGACGAAAATGGCGGTGCGGGGCGGCGAATCCGCCGCCATGCTGCCGCGATACATGCCCAGATCGTTGATGCCGAAGGCCGGGTGGCCGTCCGACCCCATGGCGATCAGCCCGCCGTCCCCGCCGATCGCGCCGACCGCCATGATCGTCGCCTGCGCGGCGTCCTTCAGGCTCTCGCCGCGCCACGCCACACGGTCGCACAGCTGGCGGGCGGCGCTTTCGCGGATGAAATATTCGCCGGATCCGGTTGCCGAGACGGCGCACTGGCCGTTCTTGGCATAGGTGCCCGCGCCGATGATCGGGGAATCGCCCACCCGGCCCCATCGCTTGCCGGTCATGCCGCCGGTCGATGTCGCCGCCGCCAGATTGCCGTCCGCATCCAGCGCCACCGCGCCGACCGTGCCGAACAAATGGGTGGGGTCGATCGCCGCCTGCTGCTTGCGGCGCCAGGCGAGCAGCTGTTGCCAGCGTTCCTCGGTGCGGAACCAGGCGGGGTCCGCCTGCTCCAGCCCCTGTTCCACCGAGAACCGGTCCGCCCCCGGCCCGATCAGCATGACATGGGGGCTGTGGTCCATCACCGCGCGGGCCAGGTCTATGGGGTGGCGGGTCCGGGTGATCCCGGCGACGGCGCCCGCCTTTTGCGTACGCCCGTCCATGATCGCGGCGTCCAGCTCGTTGCGGCCCTCGGCGGTGAACACCGCGCCGCGCCCCGCGTTGAACAGCGGATCATCCTCAAGCACGCGGACGGCGGCGGCGACCGCGTCCAGCGCCGCGCCGCCCTTGTCCAGCACGGCGCCGCCGGCGCGCAGCGCCTGATCCAGCGCCGCGCGATAGGCGCGCTCCTTGTCGGCGGTCATCGCGGCGCGCTCGATGATTCCGGCGCCGCCATGGATGGCGAGCGACCAGCGCGGCACCTCCGCCAGTTCCCCGGCGCGGGCCGCATAGTTGCGGACGAATGTCGGCCGCTCGACCGTGCCGGCGGGCAGGTGCACCACCGACCCCGCGCCGATGCCGGTGACGCGCACGCGCGGCGCGTCCAGCGCCCCTCCGGCTGCGACGCCGCGCAGCGCAGCGCCGTCCACCAGCCATGCGCCCCCGCTGGGCTCGGTCGCATAGATGCGGCCAGACCCATCCGGCTCCACCGCCAGCGCGGCGCTTTCATCCACGCCCAGGCCCAGCATGGCGGGCTGATCGGCGGCATTGCCGGCCTGCGCCTTGGCAAGGAAGGCGAACAACCGGCCCAGCCGGTTGCGCTCCTTGAAATGGGTGTCGGTGACGACGCCCTTCAGCAGCGCGATGTGCAGGAAATCGCCCTCCATGGTGTTGGCCGCGCCCATCGGATCGCGAAGCGCCTCGGGGCTGGTGATGCTGCCGCCGTCCATCGCGCCGTAAAGCCGCTCGCCCAGCATGGCCAGCCCGGCGCTGGTCCCCGCCAGCGGCTTGCCCGCCGCGACATGGGCGTCGAGAATCTCGGCCACCGGCGTCCCCCGCCAATAGCGGACGTAGCGGGACTGGTCCCCGCCGGCGATGAAGATGCCGTCCGCCCGCCTGAGGCTGGCCAGCAATTTCTTGTCGGTCGCGGCCGTGCGGTTGGCGAAGACGAAGGTTTCCGCCGACTGGATGCCGCCCACGTCGCGGAAGAACTCCTCGCCGATCTCCGGCCCCAGCGAGGCGCGCAGGATGACGATATGGCCATGGCCCGCCTTGGCGAAGAACCATTTGAGCGAATCGATGTTGCGATCACCCCCGCCCATCAGCAGCAGCCCGCCGGAGACGGGACCGGGCGTGGGGCTGGACAGCGTGCCCAGCACATAGCGGGCATAACCCTTTTCCTTCGCAACCGCCGGTTGCAGGGCCAGGGCCAGCCCGGCGAAGAGCAGCATCGCCACCCTGATCATGATCGACTGCCGCACCGCCCGACTCCCCATCCTGCTACAATGTGATGTTTATATGTTACATATTGGCCTCATATAAATACAATATGCTTTCTCCAAATTGCATAATGATTGTAATCATCGATCATTTCTGGGAATATCCCGTTGTTGGTGGGGAAATTCTGGACGGGTGGATCGCCACCCCTCCAAAGACGAGAGGGGCTTGTGATGAATAATATTCGACGCCGCGCGTTTCGGATCATGCTGGGCGTGGGCTGCTGCATCCCCGCGCTGGCGACCCCGGCCTGGGCGCAGGACACGCAGGGCGAGCAGGCGGACGCACCCGAGATCATCGTCACCGGCTCCCGCATCCCGACGATCCGCGACGAAGGCCCGTCCGCCGTCACCACGGTGGATTCGAACATGATCCGCGCCAACGGCTATACCAGCGTCCCCGACCTGCTGGCCGCGATGACCCAGAACAGCGGCGAAACGCAAAGCCCGCAATCCGGCAGCAGCGCGGACTTCACGCCCGGCGCGCAGCAGGTGGACCTGCGCGGCCTTGGCCCCAACCACACGCTGGTGCTGATCAACGGCCGCCGCATCGCGGATTTCCCGCTGCCCTATATCGGGCGGAGCAATTTCACCGACATTTCCAATATCCCGGTCAGCCTGATCGACCGGGTGGAGATATTGAGCGGCGCCGCATCGGCCATTTACGGGTCGGACGCCATCGCCGGCGTGGTCAACTTCAAGATGAAGGAAAAGCTGGACGGCATCACGCTCGATTACCGGCATGGCCGCACGGAGCATGGCGGCGGCATGTCTCACCGCTTCACCGCCACGGGCGGCTGGTCCACCGAGCGGTTCAACATCGCCGGCGGCATCGAATATCTCGATCAGCGCCCGCTCTGGGCCTATGACCGCCGCATCCAGGACAGCACGGACGACAGCCCGGTCGCCCGCACCGCGATCGCCCGGCGCACCTTCCTGCGCTACAATATCGACAGCGACACCTATATCGATCCGGGCGCCGCCACCTGCGCCGGGCTGTCCAACCTGGACGGCGGGTCGCTGATGTACGCCTCGCGCCCGCGCTACGGCGATTTCGACCCCGAACTCGACGATTACGGCCCCGGCTATTATTGCGGCAGCAAGACCTCGATCGGCTACGGCACGATCATCTCGAGCCGCAAGGGCTTCAACAGCTTCGGCACCGCCTCCTACGAACTGTCGGACAACGCCACCCTGTTTGCCGATTTCCAGCTCGGCATCAGCAAAGTGAAGCTGATGTACGACGTCACCGCATGGGCGTTCGAACAAACGTCCAGCAGTTCGGACAACAGCTTCTACAACGCGTTCATCGGCGATGTGGACGACTGGTCCCGCCTGTTCACGCCGGAGGAGACCGGCGGGCTGCAGATGCAGCGCAGCAAGCAGACCACCTACAGCATCACGCCAGGCATCCGCGGCAATTTCGGCAAGAGCTGGAATTACGAGGCGTCGTTCAACTACAGCCGCTACAAATCGGTCGTGCGCTGGCCGCAGATCATCAACAGCAAGGCGCAGGCCCTCTATCTGGGCGAACAGCTCGGCATCGACGAGGATAGCGGCTATCCGATCTTCAACGCCGATCCCGCCACCTTCTACCGCGCTCTGACCCGTGCCGAATATGACAGCATTTCGGCCGACACCATCTATCATCCGGTCAGCTGGACCAGCAACGCGCAGGTGACGCTGACCAATGGCGAGCTGTTCCAGCTTCCGGCCGGTCCCGTCGGCGTCGCGGTGGTCGCGGAATATGGCAAGCAGGGTTATAATCTGAACCCCGACCCGCTGGCGCTCACCGACTATTATTTCAGCTGGAAGGACAGCGACGGCGTCGGCAAGCGCAGCCACGGCGCGGTCGGCGGCGAAGTCCGCGTGCCGCTGCTCGATTTCATCAGCCTTTCGGGCGCGGGCCGCTACGATACGTTCCGCTTCGCCGGCCGCACGGTGGACAAGTTCACCTATAGCGGCGGGGTGGAGATCCGCCCGATGACCAGCCTGCTGCTGCGCGCGGCCTATGGCACGGCCTTCCGCGCACCGGACCTGCACTATGTCTTCACCGGTCCGGGCAATGTCGAGCGCGACGTGACCGACTATTATATGTGCCGCCAGGACGACCCGGACGCCTCGTTCAGCGATTGCGGCGATTATGAAATCGGCATCGTCGCCAACCGCACCGGAAACCGCGCGCTGAAGGCCGAGACCGGCAAGACGCTGACCGCGGGCGTGGTCTTTTCCCCCGCGCCGAGGCTGAGCCTGTCGGTCGATTATTTCCGGGTCAGGCTCGACAATCAGGTCGACGATCTCAGCGTTGACCAGATCGCGCGCGACGAAGCCGATTGCCGGCCGACCGAAGAAGGCGGCACGACGGTGCTCGATCCGAATTCGCAGACCTGCCGGGAAGCCTTTGCCCGCATCACCCGCTTCGTCCGCAACGGCGTGGAGGGCGATATCGCGTCGATGGCGGTCAACCCGATCAACATCGCGCGCGAAAGGACCAGCGGTATCGACATCGCCTTCCGCGGCACGCTGCCCACCGGCATTGGCAATTTCACCCTGTCTGTCGCCCACAGCCATGTGTTCAAGCACAGCTTCCAGCAATATCCAGGCGATCCGGTGGAGAACAAGCTGGCGGCGGACAGCGGCTATTATCTGCCGCGCGACAAGTCCAACGCCAGCATCACCTGGAAAGCGGATGCGGTGCAGCTGACCGTATCGGGCACCCGCCTGGGCAAGCTGCCCAATTTCGACGAGGATGCCTTCATCAAGGCCAGCTATCTGTTCAACGCCACGCTGCAATATGACTTCAACGATTATCTGCGCGGCTCGCTGACGGTGAAGAACCTGGCGGACAAGATGCCGGTGAAGGACCCGACCTGGTCCAGCTATCCCTATTATAATACCAGCTGGTTCGACAGCGTCGGGCGCAGCATGTTCCTGCAGCTGACCTATAAGATCGGCGGTACCGGCCTATAAGGTTGAAATCATGCCCCGATGGCGCATGGCCTGACTTGAATATTGCTTTCAGGGACCGGACCATGAGCCATCGGGACTTTGTCGCGGGGCCAGTCGCGACGCGGTGATTGCCCGACTAAAATATTGCGCTCCGGTTTTTCGCTCATAAGCTTTCGCTCCTGTCCTAAGGAGAAAGCGATGCACGGGCGTCTCGCCGCCAGCTTGATTTGTTCGTTCGGCGCGCTGGGCGAAGGGGCGCTGATGGCGCAGGACGATGCCACGCCCGCGCAGGCGCCGACCGCCACCGAGGGCGGCGGCATCATCTCCTACCCGCCGGAATTCTTCGTGGAATATCAGCCGTCCATGGCGCTGGACATGATCACCCGGGTGCCGGGATTCACCTACAACAAGGGCGACACGGCGGTGCGCGGCCTGGCCGGGGCGGGCGGCAACATCCTGATCGACGGCCAGCGCCCCTCGACGAAATCGCTCAACCTGGACGACATATTGCGCCGAATCCCGGTGGCCAATGTGGCGCGGATCGACATCATCCGGGGCGGGGCGCCGGGCATCGACATGCAGGGCCAGTCGATCGTCGCTAACATCATCCGCCGGAGCGGCGCCACCACCTCGCTCGCCGCCGAGTTGATGACCAAATTCTACACCGACGACACGCCGCCCGCCCGCATCGCGCGGATAGAGGGCGCGCGCGCCGGCAGCGCCCTGTCGCTTGAGGGCGTGCTCCACTGGCGCCAGGACAAGGACCAGACCGTGGCCGGGGTCGGCCGGCTGACGCGCCGCGACGGCAGCGGGACGCCGACAAGCTGGGGCCGTTTCGAAGCGGACTGGGACCGTTTCGTGGTGGGCGGCAACGGCGCTGCGGAATATCGGTCCGGCCCGGATTTCCTCCGCCTGAGCCTCAGCGGCGAGCGCGACCGGCAGGACCGCGACGACATATCCAATCTCCACGATCGCAACGGCGCGGCGATAGACGAGATCGTCGCCACCGATTTTTCGAGCGACGAGGGCGCGGTCAGCGCCGAATATGAGCGGACCATGTCATCGCGCCTGACGCTGCGGCTGATGGCGCTGGAAAGCCGCGAGCGCGACCGGACGGTATCGACCTCGACCGGCACCGGCGTGCACCAGATCTCCAACCAGAAGGCGCTTTCCGGCGAATCGATCGTCCGCACGTCGGGCAGCTACCTGCCCACCGAAACGCTGACCATCGACGGCCGGATCGAGCGGACCTTCAACTTCCTCGACGCGGAGAGCAGCCTGGTGCGCGGGGGCGTGCCGGTGCCGCTTCCCTCCGCCAATATCCGGGTCGAGGAAAAGCGGATCGATGCCGAGGCGGCGGTCCGCCTGCAGATGGGCAAGGGCGCCACGCTGGAAGCGGCGCTTGGTTTCGAGACGTCGACCATAGCGGTGGAAGGCGATGCCGACCGTTCGCGCTCGCTCGACTTCCTGAAACCGCGGCTGAACCTCACCTTCGCGCCCGCGCTGAACTGGGAGGTGCGGCTGCGCGCGGAACGCATCGTCAGCCAGCTGGATTTCGAGGATTTCGCCAGCAGCGCCTCGCTGGACACCGGCACGGTGAATGCCGGCAACCCCGATCTTACCCCGGAACAGTCCTGGCTGTTCGAATCCGCGATAGAGCGGCGCTTCTGGGGGCGGGGCGCGCTCACCCTGACGCTCAGCCATTCGGAATTGAGCGACGTCATCGATCTGGTGCCGATCGAGGACCGGTTCGACGCGCCCGGCAATATCGGCAGCGGCATCCGCCAGGAAGCCAAGCTGTCCGGCACCGTTCCCCTCGACAGGCTGGGGCTGAACGGCACGCTGATCCGCTTCAACGCCACGGCCCGGCGCTCGCGCGTGACTGACCCGGTGACGCTGGAGCGCCGCCGCATCTCCTATCAGCGGCCGTTCCAGGGCGACCTGACCGTCATCAAGGAACTGCCGCAGCTCCGTTCCGTGATCACCGCCGATTTCTATGCCGGCTACCGCGAGACGTCGTACCGGATCAACGAGGTGCGGGTCGACCACGCCTCCACCGACCCGCTGATGAAGGTTTCGTGGAACTGGACGGTGAAGCCGGGCACGTCGCTGCTCTTCCTGTTCGAGAATATCGCCTTCCGCTCACGCGGGCGCGACCGGACGCTGTTCGACGGGCCGCGCAGCACCGGGCAGGTGATCGGCACGGAACGGCGCAACGCGGTGATGGACCCATTCTTCCTCATCCGGCTGCGCAAGGACCTTTGATCCGGGCCATTGCGGGGACCGCCCGGCGGCGGCCCCCGCTCCCCTTATCAATAGCGCAGGCTGGCGCTGAACAGCGCGGACCGCCCCGGCGCGACGACCGCGAACAGGCCGACATGCGACGCATCGAAGATGGTCTTGTCGGTCAGGTTCTGGATGTTGAGGCGCAGATCCAGATTGTCGCTGACCTTGTAGCTGGCCGTCAGGTCGAACCGCGCATAAGGGTTGAACCTGAGCGTGTTGTCGTCGTTCACAAAACGCCGCCCGACATAGTTGACGCCCCCGCCCAGGTTGAAATCCGGCGTGACGTCATAGGTGGTCCAGATGCTGAAGCTGTGCGGGGCGACGAATTTCAGCACATTGCCGTTGTTGCTGGTGGCCGGCGCCTGCGCGTCGTCGATCAGCTTGGCATCGAGATAGGTATAGCCCGCCACGATATCCCATGCCGGGGTGATGTTGCCGGTGGCGCTGATCTCGAAGCCCTGGACGCGGTTGTGGCCGATGAGCTGGATGGTGCCGCTAACCGGATCGTTGGCGCGGGCATTGGTCTTTTCCGTGCGGAAGATCGCGGCGGTCAGGGACAGCTGCTGGTCGAACAGGTCCCATTTGGTGCCAAGTTCGTAGCTTTTGGCGCGTTCCGGATCGAGATTGGCGCGGCCGCCGCCCACGCCGCCGCCCGCCGCGCCGTCAGCGCCGCCGGACTGGCCCTCGGTCTCGCCGGACGGGTTGGACGAGGTCGAGAAGCTGGCATAGATGCTGCCATATTCGACCGGCTTGTAGACGACGCCGGCCTGATAGTTCCAGAATTTGCTGTGCGCCGTCGCGCCGCCCGACGAGGTCGCCTTATAATCGTCGTAACGCAGGCCGAGGTTGATATCGAGCTGGTTGGACAGGCTGATCGTGTCGAACAGGAAAGCGGCCTTGGTGACGAAGCGGGTGGGATCGGCGGCAACCGCCGGCGGCACCTTCTGCAGCGCGCGGAACTGGGAATAGGGATCCGGGTTCAGCAGCGGCGTCGGATAGGCGGGCTGGCCGGCCACTTCCGTCCAGGCGGTGCGCGCGTAGATGCGCTCCTTGCTATATTCCACGCCGCCGATGAAGGCATGCTCGATGCCCCCGGTGTTGAACCGGCCGCGCAGGTCGGTCTGGTTCAAAATGCCCTTGGCCAGCCGGTTGGAACTGCGCAGGTCGCGGTTCACGCTGGCGGTGTTGGTGCCGGTGAAGCTCGGCCGGGTCAGGATATATTCGTTGGTGGTGCGCACCACGCGGGTGGCGTTGCGCAGGGTGATCTGCGTGCCCAGGTCCTGTTCCAGCCACAAGGTGCCGACATCGGCCACCGTCTTGCGGAAATCGCGATTGGCGAAGCCGTAGAAATTCTCGCGCCGCACCTTGGGCGGGGTGACGAGCGAGCCGCTGGCGTTGAACGGCAGGCCGAAATCGGGCAGGTCGTCGGTCGCGAGATGCAGGTAGCTGGCCGTCGCGCGGGTCGGGCCGCCCAGCCCGAAGATGATCGACGGCGCGATGCCCCAGCGGCTGACCTTGGACACGTCGCGGCCGGCCACATCGGCGTCATGGCCCATCAGGTTGACCCGCACGGCGATGGAATCGGACAGTTGCTGGTTGATGTCGGCGGTCAGCCGCTTGGTCTCGTCAGTGCCGACCGTGCCGGCGACGGCGATGAAATCGCCCGCCTTGGGCGTCTTGGTCACCAGGTTGATGCTGCCGCCGGTGGAACCGCGCCCGGCCAGCGCGCCGCCCGCGCCCTTGATCAGCTCGACGCTTTCGAGGTTGAAGATCTCGTGCGAGAAACGCGCCACGTCGCGCAGCCCGTCGATCTGGATGTCGGTGCTCGCCTCATAACCGCGCACGAAGGCGCGGTCGCCCACCGGGGTGCCGCCCTCGCCAGCGCCCAGCGTCACGCCCGGGGTGACGCGCAGCACGTCGGTCAGCGACACCAGCCCGCGATTCTCGATCAGCTCGCGCGAGATCACGGTCACGCTGCGCGGCGTGTCGAGCAACGGCGCCATCAGCTTGGGCGATGCAGAATCGGTGCGGTTATAGCTCTCGTCGATGGCCGTATCGGTGACGGTGACGCCGCCAAGGCGATTGCCCTGCCCTTCCTCCGCCGCCGCATCCTGCGCGGTCGCAGACCCCGCCGATGCGACGAAGCCGATGCAGCTGAGCGCCAGCAATGCCGGCGTCACCCGCCGCTGGGTCGCCGTTGCGGCGGAAAGTTGCGAAGAATCGACCTGGCTGCGATAGGACACTGGTTGTTACCCCCTTAGAATGATAATCAGTCGCATTAGCAACGCGCCGTTGAGCGATCGAAGGCGGGGGCGTCAATGGCGGACAGGCGGAAAGCGGAGCGGGAAATATTTTGATATGCGACAGCTACAATCCAGCAACATGAAGTCCGGCGCGCGCAATATTGGCGCGCCTCCGCCGTCCTTTCCCGGCCGCGCCCCGGCCGCGCCGACGATCCTGGTGGTCGACGACGATCCGGGAATGCGCACGCTGTTGATGCAGCTGCTCCACAAGAACGGCTTTCACGTGCTGGCGGCGGCTGACCATGTAGAAATGCAGGATCATCTCGACCGCAGCGACATCGACCTGGTCCTGCTCGACGTGATGCTGCCCGGCCGCAGCGGGTTCGACCTGTGCCGCGACCTGCGCCTGTCCACCCACCGCGGCCTGCCGCTGATCATGATCAGCGCGCGCGGCGACGAGGCGGACCGGGTGGCCGGGCTGGAACTGGGGGCGGACGATTATATCGCCAAGCCGTTCGGGCAGAACGAATTGCTGGCGCGGGTGCGCGCCGCGCTGCGCCGCGCCCAGATATCGGATGCGGGGGCGGCCGCCCCGGCCACCGACGGGCGGCGCTTCGCCGGCTGGACGGTCAACCTGCGCCGGCGCGAGGTGTTCGCCCCCTCCGGCGCGATCATCGACCTGTCCGGCGCTGAATATGACCTGCTGATCAGCCTGCTCGACAATCCTCAGCAGGTGATCGGGCGGGAAAGGCTGCTGGAACTGTCGCGCGCGCGCCTTGCCGGATCGTCGGACCGCAGCATCGACGTGCTGGTCAGCCGCCTGCGGCGCAAATTATGCGGCGACGACACCATCGAGCTGATCCGCACCGTGCGGGGCGTCGGCTATATGTTCGTCGTCGCGGTGGAGCGGTTCTGAAGAGATGGCTTCCCTGGCCGGCGGGGCTGGGCGGCAGGATCACGGTGATCCTGCTGGCGGCGCTGGCGCTGGAATTCGTCGGCAGCGAGCTGATGCTCCGCCGGGTGGAAGCACAGCAATGGCGCAGCGCCCAGGCGGAATGGCTGGCCGAACAGCTGATCGTCGCCGACCGCCTGCTCGGCGGGGTGCCGACCGTGGAGCGCGACGCGCTCGCCCGCCGGCTGTGGCAGAAGCCGCTTTCGATCCGCTGGGCGCCCGCGCCTGAACCAACCGTGCCGCGCCCGGCGGCCACGGGTTCGCCGGACCTCGCGAAAGTGCGGCCCGAGCTTGCCGGCCGCCGCATAAGCATGGAGAGCCGCATGGCCGGGGCGCTGACCATGGCGGACGGGTCGCAGATCCTGTTCCGCTCCACCGGCCTGCCGATCCGTTCCAGCCTCCATCGCCACGCCAGCGCGCTGCTGCTGCTGCTGGCCTGCGTCGCGCTCGTCGCCTGGCTGATCATGCGGATGCTTGGCCGCCCGCTGCAAAGGCTGGCGCAGGCGGCGGACAGCATGGGCCACGGCCAGCCCCGCATCGTCCCGGTCGACGGCCCGCGCGAGGTGCAGCAGGTCGCCGCCGCGTTCAACGCGATGCAGACCCGGCTGTTTGATCTGGTGAACGACCGCACCCAGGCGCTGGCCGCCGTCTCGCACGACCTGCGCACCCCGATCGCGCGGATGCGGCTGCGCACGGCGACGATCGGCGAACCGGCGATCCAGCAGGGGTTCGACCATGATCTGGACGAGATGGAGGCCTTCATCGCTTCCATCCTGGATTATCTGCGCGGCGCGGATGCGGAACCGGAACGGCTGGTCGACCTTGCCTCGCTGATCCAGACCATCGTCGACGACGCGCAGGATGCCGGGGGCGACGCCAGCTATGACGGGCCGATGCGCCTCAACACGGTCACGCGCCCGCTGAAGCTGCAGCGCGCGCTGTCCAACGTCGTCCACAACGCGCTGCGCCATGCCGGCCAGGCCCGCGTCGCGCTGAGCGCGGACGCCGACACCATCACCATCCTGATTGACGATGACGGCCCGGGCATTCCCCCGGACCAGCTGGAGGCCGTGTTCCAGCCTTTCCAGCGACTCGAGCAGTCCCGCAGCCGGGGCACCGGCGGCGCGGGGCTGGGCCTTGCCATCGTCCGCCGCTCGGTCACCCGGCTGGGCGGTGCCGTCACCCTCGCCAACCGCCCCGAAGGCGGCCTGCGCGCCACGATCAGCCTCCCCCGCCGCACGGTTGCGGAAGAGACGGATCACCCCGGGAAATTTTTGATCTAGATCAATGAAAATGTTGATCGAAGCTGCGCAAGCCCGACGGACAATTATCGGGAAGCGACAGGCTGATGGATACGGTTGTGATGAAGATGGGCGGCTGGTTTGCCGTCGCCCTGATCGCGCTGGCCGGCATGATCATGGCGGCGGATGGCGGCTTTGCGGTCCACATGGTCATCGTGTGCGCAGCGGCGCTCGCGGCGGCCTTCGCCACGGCGGCCAGCGCCAATTATCCGGCGCTGCTCGGGCTGATCGCCCCGCCCGCCGACCCGCAGAACCTTTATTATGACGATGTCGTCCGCTGGGGCGTTGTCGCCACCGTCTTCTGGGGCGTCGTCGGCTTCCTCGCCGGGGTGGTCATCGCCTCCCAGCTCAGCTTTCCCGGCCTCAACCTCAATGAATATCTGAATTTCGGGCGGCTCAGGCCGCTGCATACATCCGCCGTGGTGTTCGCCTTCGGCGGCAATGCGCTGATCGCCACCAGCTTCTACGTGGTGCAGCGCACCTGCCGGGCGCGGCTGGCCTTTCCGGCGCTGTCGCGCTTCGTCTTCTGGGGCTACCAGCTGTTCCTGGTGCTCGCCGCCAGCGGCTATCTGATGGGCATCACCGGCGCGCGCGAATATGCGGAGCCGGAATGGTATGTCGACATCTGGCTGACCATCGTCTGGGTCGCCTATTTCGCGGTGTTCGTCGGCACGCTGCTGAAGCGCAACGAACCGCATATCTATGTCGCCAACTGGTTCTACCTGTCGTTCATCATCACCATCGCCATGCTGCACATCGTCAACAACCTGGCGGTGCCGGTCAGCTGGACGGGGTCGAAATCCTATTCCGCCTTCGCCGGCGTGCAGGATGCGCTGACCCAGTGGTGGTACGGCCACAACGCCGTCGCCTTCTTCCTGACGGTGCCGTTCCTGGCCATGATGTATTATTTCGTGCCCAAGCAGGCGGAACGGCCGATCTACAGCTATCGCCTGTCCATCCTGCATTTCTGGTCGCTGATCTTCCTCTACATCTGGGCGGGGCCGCACCACCTGCATTATACCGCGCTGCCGGACTGGGCGCAGACGCTGGGCATGGTGTTCTCGGTGATCCTGTGGATGCCCAGCTGGGGCGGCATGATCAACGGCCTGATGACGCTCAACGGCGCGTGGGACAAGATCCGCACCGACCCGATCATCCGCATGATGGTGTTCGCGCTCGCCTTTTACGGCATGGCGACGTTCGAAGGGCCGATGCTGTCGATCAAGGCGGTCAACTCGCTCAGCCATTATACCGAATGGACGATCGGCCACGTCCACGCGGGCGCGCTGGGGTGGAACGGGATGATCACCTTCGCCGCGCTTTATTATCTGACGCCGCGCCTGTGGGGCCGCGACCGGCTTTACTCGCTGCGCATGGTCAACTGGCATTTCTGGCTGTCGACGGCGGGGATCGTGCTCTACGCGTCCGCCATGTGGGTGGCCGGCATCACCCAGGGCCTGATGTGGCGCGAATATGGCGACGACGGCTATCTGGTCTACGCCTTTGCCGAGGTCGTGGCGGCGATGAAGCCCTATTATCTCATCCGCGTCGCGGGCGGGCTGCTCTACCTGGCGGGCGGCGTGCTGATGGTGTGGAACATCTGGATGACCATCAAGGGCCGCCAGCGCAGCGAAGCCCCCATGAACAACCCGGCCTATGACGCGGCGAAGGATCGTCCGCTTCGTCCGGCGGCAGCGGAATAGGAGCGGACCGATGGCTTCGAAACGCCTCAACCACAAGACGATCGAGCGCAACGTCACGCTGCTCGCCATCCTGTCGTTCATCGCGGTGGCGATCGGCGGCATCGTCGAGATCGCCCCGCTGTTCTGGATCGATTCGACCATCGAGAAGGTGGAGGGCGTGCGCCCCTACACCCCGCTGGAACAGGCCGGGCGCGACATCTATGTCCGCGAGGGCTGCTATAGCTGCCACAGCCAGATGATCCGCCCCTTCCGCGACGAGGTGGAACGCTATGGCCATTACAGCCTGGCGGCGGAGAGCATGTACGACCACCCCTTCCAATGGGGCTCCAAGCGCACCGGGCCGGACCTTGCCCGCGTCGGCGGCCGCTATTCGGACGAATGGCATGTCCAGCACCTGAAGGACCCGCAGTCGGTGGTGCCGGAATCGATCATGCCGCCCTATGCCTTCCTGGCGGAGCGGCCGCTGGACGTGTCGAACGCCGCCGGCCACCTGAAGGCGCTGCGCCGGGTGGGCGTGCCCTATAGCGACACCGACATCGAAAAGGCGACCGACGACCTGAAGGCGCAGGCGGACCCGGATGCGGACACCGCCGACCTGCTGAAACGCTATCCCAAGGCGCAGGCCCGCGATTTCGACGGCGATCCCAGGCGCCTGACCGAAATGGACGCGCTGGTCGCCTATCTGCAGATGCTCGGCACGCTGGTGGATTTCCAGGCGGCCGCACCGCGGGAGCAGGCCCGATGACCTATGACGAATTCCGCCATTTCGCGGACAGCTATGGCCTCATCTTCATGGGCCTGACCTTTCTGGCGCTGGTCGGCTGGACGTTCCGCAAGGGGGCGTCCGCGCATCATGAGCGGGCGGCGACGATGATCTTCGACGACGGGGAGCGGAGCGATGGCTGACAGGAAGCGCATCGACGAAGCGACCGGCACCAGCACGGTCGGCCACGAATGGGACGGCATCGAGGAACTCGACACGCCGATGCCGCGCTGGTGGCTCTATTCGCTCTACGCGACGATCGTCTGGGGCATCGCCTATGTCATCCTCTATCCCGCCTGGCCGCTGATCGACCGGGCGACCGCCGGCACGCTGGGCTGGACCAGCCGGGGCCAGCTGGAACAGGAGATGGCGCGCGAAGGCGAACGCAAGGCGCCGATCCGGCTTGCCCTGTCGCAAATCCCCATCGAGCGGCTGCCCGAGGATTCGCGCCTGATGCAATCCGCCATCGAGGGCGGCAACGCGGCCTTCAAGGTCCATTGCGTCCAGTGCCACGGCTCGGGCGCGGCGGGCAGCCGGGGCTATCCCAATCTCAACGACGACGACTGGCTGTGGGGCGGCGACCTGAAGACGCTGCAACAGACCATCGCGGAGGGCATCCGCCAGCCGGGCAACGACGCCACCCACATGTCGATCATGCCCGCCTTCGGGCGCGACGGCCTGCTCACCTCCGCCCAAGTGCAGGACGTGGTCAGCCATGTCCGCGTCATCTCCGGCCAGGAAAGGCCCGGCGCATCCGCGCGGCGCGGCGCGGCGCTCTACGAGGCCAATTGCGCGGTCTGCCACGGGGCGAATGGCGAGGGCAGCCGCACGCTGGGCGCGCCGAAGCTCAACGACCATATCTGGCTTTACGGCGGGGACCGCGACGCGCTGGTCCACACCGTCACCAACGCCCGCTACGGCGTGATGCCGGCCTGGGGCACGCGGCTCGACCCGGTGACCATCAAGATGCTGGCCGCCTATGTCCATTCGCGCGGCGGCGGCGAGGCGCTGGCCCCGGCGGCCGCGACGCCCGCTGCAACGGACATGGAGGCGACGCCCGCCGCGCCGGCAGCCAATGGCCGGTCCTGACGATATCGCCGATCACGCGCCGCAGCTTTTCGAGGCGCGGCGCAAGATCTTCCCCAAGGCGATAGACGGCAGCTTCCGCCGCCTGAAATGGGCGATCATGGCGGTGACGCTGGCGATCTATTACGCCACGCCCTGGCTGCGCTGGGATCGCGGGCCTTTCGCCCCCGACCAGGCGGTGCTGATCGACCTGCCCCGCCGCCGCTTCTACATGTTCTCGATCGAGATCTGGCCGCACGAATTCTATTATGTCGCCGGGCTGCTCATCATGGCGGGCATCGGACTGTTCCTGGTCACGTCCGCAGTCGGGCGGGCCTGGTGCGGCTATGCCTGCCCGCAAACGGTGTGGACCGACCTGTTCGTCCATGTCGAACGCTTCATCGACGGGGACCGCAACGCGCAGATCAAGCTGCAGCGCGCGCCGATGAGCGCCGGCAAGGCGGCGAAGCGGGTGACCAAGCACGGCATCTGGCTGCTGATCGCCGCGGCGACGGGCGGCGCATGGATCTTCTATTTCGCGGACGCGCCCACCCTGTTCCGCCAGCTCCTCGCCTTCCAGGCGCCCATGGTCGCCTATGCAACGATCGGGATATTGACGGCCACCACCTATTTGCTGGGCGGCATATTGCGCGAACAGGTGTGCATCTACATGTGCCCGTGGCCGCGCATCCAGAGCGCGATGCTCGACGAAAAATCGCTGATGGTCACCTACAAGCTGTGGCGGGGGGAACCGCGCACCCACGGCACCAAGCGCGCCGAGCAGGAACTGGCCCGCGCAGCCGCGCCGTCGCTGGTGGCGCTGGCCAACGACCCGGACCATGCCGCCACCCGCGTCGGCGACTGTATCGACTGCAACGCCTGCGTCGCCGTCTGCCCCACCGGCATCGATATCCGGGAAGGGCCGCAGATCGGCTGCATCACCTGCGGCCTGTGCATCGATGCGTGTGACCAGGTGATGGAGCGGATCGACCGGCCGACCCGGCTGATCGGCTACAGCACCGTCGCCGACGAGGAGATCGCCACCCGGGGCGGCCAGCCGCTCTCCCCGGTCAAGCGGCTGCTGCGGCTGCGCACCATCCTCTATTTCCTGCTCTGGGCCGGGGTCGGCTGCGGCATGCTGTTCGCGCTGGGCACGCGCACCCGGATCGATCTCAGCATCAGCCAGGAACGCAACCCGCTGTGGGTCCGCATGTCGGACGGCAGCATCCGCAACAGCTACACCATCCGCATCCGCAACATGGAAAACCGGCCGCGCCGCATGGAGATCGGCATCGCCGGGCTGCCCGGCGCGGTGCTGTGGAGCGACGGCGGCAGCCGCGAGACGGCAGGGCGCAGCGTGCGCATCGCCGTGGCGGCGGACCAGGTGGCCCGCGCCCGGCTGTTCGTCCTAGCCGGCGCGCAGGGGCCGGCGCGCGACGACCTGCAGTTCACCGTCCGCGCGCTGGACAGGGAAGGCGGCGAGGCGCGCGGCGAAGGCCGTTTCGAACGTCCGGAGGAAGGCCAATGATCCGCCGTTTCACAGGATGGCACATGCTGGGGGTGATGCTGGCGATGTTCGGCGTCATCATCACCGTCAACTTCATCATGGCGGGCTATGCCGTGCGCACCTTCGGCGGCACGGTGGTCGACAACAGCTATGTCGCCAGCCAGCATTACAACCGCTGGCTGGCCGAGGCGCGCGCGCAGGACCGGCTGGGCTGGACGCTGGACGTGACGCTGGACGCCGGGCGCCGCCTGCACATCGGCACGCACACCGCCGCCGGGCCGCTGGCGGACGCCACGGTGAGCGCGGTCGCGCGCCATCCGCTGGGCCGCGCGCCGGAACGGACCATCGCCTTCACCGCCGACGCGCAGGGCAATCATGTCGCGGCCCAGCCGCTGCCGCCGGGGCGCTGGCTGATCCGCATCGACGTGCGCTCGGGCGGGCATGTCGCCCATTTCCTCGACGACGTGCCGGCATGAACGCGCCCACCGCCCTCGACGCGGCCGGCGCGGTGCTGACCACCAGCTTCAACGTGCCCGGGCTGCATTGCGCCAACTGCATCGCCACGCTGGAAAACGGGCTGGCCGCCCATCCCGACGTCGTCGCCGCGCGGGTGAACTTCACCACGCGCCGGGTGCGGATTTCCCATCTGGAAACGATCGACACCGCCGGGCTGCGCGACGCCATCGGCCGGATCGGCTTTCCCGCCGAACCCTTTCTCGGCGAGGCGGAGCCGGCGGCGGCGGACGAAAGCCGGATGCTGGTGAAGGCGATGGCGGTGGCAGGCTTCGCCGCGATGAACGTCATGCTGCTTTCCGTCTCGGTCTGGTCCGGCGCGACCGACGCGACGCGGCAGATGTTCCACTGGCTGTCGGCGCTGATCGCCCTGCCCGCCGTCGCCTATGCGGGCCGCCCCTTCTTCAGGAGCGCGTGGAGCGCGCTCAGGCGCGGGCGCACCAACATGGACGTGCCCATCTCCATCGGAGTCGTCCTGGCCTGCGCGATCAGCCTGTATGAAACCGCCATCGACGGCCCCCATGCCTATTTCGACGGCGCGGTGATGCTGCTCTTCTTCCTGCTGGCCGGGCGCTTTCTGGATAGCGTGATGCGCGCCCGCGCGCAGGACGGGGTGGAGGCGCTGCTCCGCCAGACGGCGGCGGGCGCGCTGGTGATCGCCCGAGACGGATCGACCCAGTGGCGCGCGGCGGACGAGCTGGCGCGCGGCATGAGGATGCTGGTGGCCGCGGGCGAGCGGCTGGCGGCGGACGGGGTGGTGGAACAGGGCGCCAGCAGCATCGACCGCGCGCTCATCACCGGCGAAAGCCTGCCGGAGGCCGTCACCACGGGCAAGGCGGTGCTGGCCGGCACGATCAACCTCGACGCGCCCTTGACGGTGCGGGTCACGGCGGCGGGCGAGAACACCGTCATCGCCGACATCGCCCGGATGATGGAAGCCGCCGGCGGCACCAAATCGCGCTATGTCCGCGTCGCCGACCGGGCGGCCCGCTTCTACGCCCCGGCCGTCCACACGCTCGCGCTGCTCAGCTTCATCGGCTGGATGATCGCCGGGGCGGGCGCGCACCAGTCGATCCTGATCGCCGTCGCGGTGCTCATCATCACCTGCCCGTGCGCGCTGGGCCTTGCCGTGCCGGTGGCGCAGGTGGTGGCGGCGGGCGCGATGATGCGGGCGGGGATATTGATCAAGGACGGTTCCGCGCTGGAACGGCTGGCGGAGGCGGACAGCGCTCTGTTCGACAAGACGGGCACGCTGACGCTGGGCCGGCCGGTGCCCAATGGCCCGCTTCCCCTCGACGCCGAGGAAAAGCCCGTCGCCCTGGCGCTCGCCCGGTCCAGCCGCCACCCCCTGTCGCGCGCGCTCGCCGGCGCGCTGGAGGTGCAAGGGGTGACCGCCGCCGATCTCACCGACCTGACCGAGCGCCCCGGCGCGGGGGTGGAAGGCCGCCATGGCGCGCTGCCCGCGCGACTTGGCCGGCCGGACTGGCTGGGCGCGCCGGCCGCCGGGGACGACGCGCTGCTCGCCACGGCTTTCCGGCTGGGCGACGGCCCGGCCCGGCTGCTGCGCTTCACCGACGCGCTGCGCGCCGACGCGCCCGCCGCCATCGCCCGCCTGCGCGATCAGGGTATGGAACCGCTGATGCTCTCCGGCGACCGGGCGAGCGCGGTCGACGCCGTCGCCGGGCAGCTGGGCATCACCGGCTGCGCGGCCCTCTCCCCCGCGGGCAAATTCGCCATGATCGCGCGGCTGCAACAGGGCGGGCGCCGGGTGCTGATGGTGGGCGACGGGCTGAACGACGGCCCGGCGCTGAAGGCGGCCGACGTCTCCATCGCCCCGGCGTCCGCCAGCGATGTCGGCCAGACGGCGGCGGACCTGGTATTCCTGGGCGACGGCCTGATGCCGGTGCCGGTCGCCATCGCGGCGGCGCGGCGGACGATGCGCGTGGTACGGCAGAATTTCGCGATCGCCATCGGCTATAATGTGCTGGCGGTGCCGCTGGCGATCGCCGGCTATGTCACCCCGCTGGTGGCGGCGCTGGCCATGTCCGGATCGTCGCTGATCGTCGTCGCCAATGCGCTCCGCCTGAGGTCGGCGGCGCGATGAACGGGCTGGCCCTGCTCATCCCCATCGCGCTGCTGCTCGGCATGGCGGGGCTGGTCGCCTTCTTCTGGTGCCTGCGCTCCGGCCAGTTCGAGGACCTCGACGGCGCGGCGATGCGCATCCTGATCGACGAGGACAAGCCCGATGCCCCGGCCTGACCGGATCGCCGGCGCGCTGGCCGCCGCCGCCCTGCTGGCCCTCGCCATGCCCGCCGCCGCCCGGCCGCCCACGGCTGTCATCCGGGTGGCGCTGTGCGGCGGGGGCACTGCGGACATTCCCCTGCCGGGCAAGCGGGAGCGGACCGGGGATTGCGCCATGGCCTGCCACGCACCGGCGGAAAGGCGGCGCGCGGCGGGGTGCGGGACGCCCCTTGGCTAGGCCGCGGCGAACGCTGGCTGACAGACGCGTCCGCGCCTGCCATAAAGCGGGGATGGCGAGCCTTTCCGAACGGTGCGCGGATTGCGTCGTGCGCGACGCCTCGTTGTGCGCAAGCCTGCGCGACGACGAACTGTCGGCGCTCAGCGGCATCGGCCGCGCGCGATCCGTGGTGAAGGGCCAGGTGGTGGTGTGGGAGGGAGATCCCACCATCTGCGCCAATCTGGTCTCCGGCGTGCTGAAGCTTTCCTCCTCCGCCGCGGACGGGCGCGAACAGATTGTCGGCCTGCTCTTCCCCGGCGATTTCGTCGGCCAGCCCTTTGCCGAGGAATCGAGCCTGACGGTGACAGCGGTGGGCGATGCGGACCTGTGCGTCTATCCGCGCGAGGCGTTTGAAACGGTGGTCGACGATCATCCCCGGCTGGAACGGATGCTGCTGCGCCGGACCATGGCCAGCCTGGACGAGGCGCGGGCGCGCATGGTGGCGCTGGGCCTGAAAAGCGCGCTGGAAAAGGTCGCCGCCTTCCTGGTCGACATGGGCGAGAGGGCGGCGGGGCCGCTGGCGCCGGGCAGGCCCTGCCGGTTCGACCTGCCGCTCAGCCGCGCGCAGATGGCAGACGTGCTGGGTCTCACCATCGAAACGGTGAGCCGCCAGATGACCGTGCTCAAGGCCAGCGGCCTGATCGCGCTTTCCGGGCACCGCACGGTGACCATCCACGATCCCGCCCGGCTTCCCGGCTTTTCCTCAAACTGACGCCTTGCTGACAAGCCGCGCCGGCTTGCCGTCAGCCGCCTCCGCCTAGGGGTTTCGCGTCCCGGCCGTCGCCGGTCCGCTGCCTTTTCGTCGGAGTCCGTCCATGCCCACCCGCGCCGCCCGCCTTGCCCATGCCATGGGGCTGATCCTGCTCGCCACAGCGCCGCTTTCCGCCGCGCGCGCGCAGGGGCCGGGCGAATCGACCCGCTATGACGCCGATTATTTCGCCCGCTCGCAGCCCTCCTCCGCGCTGGACATGGTCAATCTGGTCCCCGGTTTCCGGCTGGAGGAAGGCGACAAGGACGTCAGGGGCTATGCCGGGGCGGGCGGCAACATATTGCTCGACGGCCAGCGCCCGGCCAGCAAGCAGGACAGCCTGCAGGACGTTTTGAAGCGCATCCCCGCCCGCGCCGTGCACCATGTCGAACTGATCCGCAGCGGCGCCGCCGGCTACGACATGCAGGGTTATGCCGTGATCGTGAACGTGGTGCGCGCCCACAGCGCGCGGCTGAGCGGGCGGGTGGAGGCAGGCCAGGCGCTGTACCGCCACGGCTATGACGCCCCCCGGCTGGCCGGCGAGCTGCGCTACGGCCGCGACGACAAGGTGCTCGACCTGTCCGGCGCGCTCTACCGCGAGATTGACGACGAGCATGGCTTCGGCCTGCGCGACCGCCATGCCGCGGACGGCAGCCCGATCCGCCTCGCCCGCTATGACCAGCCGGAAGGCGCCGACATTAAGGAAGCCTCCGCCAGCTACCGGCAGCCGCTGGCCGGCGGTACGCTGCGCGTCAACGGCCTGTTCAAGCGCAAGGAAAAATTCGCCAACATCAGCGACCGGATCAGTTTTCCCGAATCCTTCGACGCGCTGGGCACTGAACGATCGACCGCCGACGCCACCGAATTCGGCCTGAATTTCGACCGCCCGGTGGCCGAACGCAGCCGGATCGAACTGATCGGCATCCGCCGCACGGAGCGGGACAGAGAGACTGACCGCTCCATCGACCCGGACGGCACCGCCGTCACGCGGGAAAAATCGGATAGCAGCGAAACCATCCTGCGCGCCGTGCTCCGCCGTCAGGGCAGCCTGGTTTCGCTGGAAACCGGCATTGAGGGCGCGCTCAACACGCTCGACAACCATAGCGCGCTGGAAGAAAACGGCGTCGATATCCCGCTGCCCACCAACCATGTCCGCGTGCAGGAAAAGCGGGCGGAACTGTTCGCCATCTCCACCTGGCACCTGTCCCCCATGTTCAGTGCGGAAGCGGGCGCGCGTTTCGAGATGTCGCGCCTCACCCAGAGCGGTGACAGCCGGCTGGGCAAGAGCCTGTCCTTCCTGAAACCCCGGATGCTGCTGCGCTGGACGCCCTCCCCGCGCGACGAGTTCCGCCTGCTGGTCGAGCGCGCCGTGGGCCAGCTGGATTTCGACAATTTCGTCAGCTCCGCCTCGCTGACCAGCAACAGCATCACCGCCGGCAACAAGGATCTGGAGCCGGACCGGCTGTGGCGCGCGGAACTGGCGTGGGAACATCATATCGGCGACGGCGCGCTGGTCCTCACCGCGCGGCGCGAGGCGATCAGCGACGTGGTCGATCACATTCCCGTCGTCACGCCCGACGACGTGTTCGACGCGGTCGGCAATATCGGCAAGGGGCGGCGCACGATGGTGCTGGCCGATCTCAACCTGCCGCTCGACCGCTATGGGCTGAAAGGCGTCACCATCCAGGCCAACGGGCTTTACCGCCGCAGCCGGGTGACGGACCCCACCACCGGCGAGCGCCGCCGGATTTCCAAGGACCTGCCGGTGGAAGGCACGGCCGGTTTCACCCACGATATCGCGGCATTGAACATCCGCTGGGGCGCCAATTATGCGCTGGGCAAGGAGGAAGCGAGCTTCAAGATCGACGCCGTCGAGGTCGATCGCCTGTCCGACCGGCTGGACATGTTCGTGGAATACAAGCCGTCGCCGCGATGGACGATCCGCCTGTTCGGCAAGAACCTGACCGACAGCCCGGCGGTGCGCACCCGCACCATCCACACCGGCCTGCGCGACGCCGCGCCGATCAAATATGTGGAGCGGCGTGTGCTCGACAGCGGTCCCTATGTCGGCCTGACCATCCAGCGCGCCTTTGGCGGCTGAGCCACAGGCGATTCAGCGCGGGATGGGGATGGACGGCGGGTCGCTTGCCGGAAAACTCTCCTTCAGCGCCTCGTCGAGCAGCTTCTCGACATGCTTGCGGTCCTTCGCCCGGTCCGAATCCGGGGCGTCCTTGTCCGTGCGGTCTGGCTTGCGGCGTCCGGGCATATGGCGACCTCCTGCCCGGCGGCATAGCATGGTTTGCCGCCCCGTGCGCCCTTTCATGCCGCCGCGGCCCGGCCGCTGAATCGGCCCGATAAGTTCAATATATTACATTTATGACTATACATGATATTATGATGATAATTTGACATATCTCCCGGTCCGTCGGATGCTGTCTCCGCAAGCGACAAAAGCGGCGAAGGGAGAACGGGATGGCAAGGGTCTGGACGCATATCGTCCTGCTGGGCGGCACGATATTGTCCCTGGCCGGGCAGGCGGCCCCGGCGCAAACCGGCATGACGCCGCCAGAGCAGGCAGCGGCGCCGAAATTCGGCAGCTGGGGCTATGATCTATCGAGCGGCGACCCCGGCGTCCATCCGGGCGACGATTTCAACCGCTATGTTTCGGGCGCGTGGCTCGACCGCACGGAGATTCCCGCCGACAAGCCGGACTGGAGCCTGTCCACGGCCAATGAGGCGCGCATCGAGGAGCAGCTGAAGACCATCGTCGAGACCGCCGCAGCCGATGCGAACGCCGCGCCGGACCTGCGGCGGATCAGCACCCTCTACGCAAGCTTCATGGATGCGGCGCGGGTGGAAAGTCTGGGCGGGCAACCGCTGGCCGGCCAGCTTGCCGCGATCCGCGCCGCGAAGGACCACGGGGCCATCGCCCGCCTGATGGGCGCCGCCATGGGCGATTTCGGCCAGAATCTGTTCAAGGTCGAACCGCTCCAGAACCCGCGCGATCCCGCCGCCATGGTGGCCGCCCTCTCCCATGACGGCCTCGGCATGCCTGATCGCGATTATTATCTTGCCGCGCCCTTCGCGCCCGCCCGCGCCGCCTACCGCGCCTATGTCACCCGCCTGCTCGCCCTCGCCGGCTGGGACGATCCGGCCCACGCGGCCGGCGAGATACTGGCTTTTGAAACCGGGGTGGCCCGGCTGCATTGGCCGTCCGAGGACCGGCAGGACCTCGACAAGACCGTCAACCTGATGTCGGTTTCGCAATTGCAGGCGCTCGCCCCCGGCTATCCATGGCAGGCATGGCTGCAGGCGTCCGGGGTAGCCCCGGGCGGGCCGCTGCTGGTCGCGGAGAAATCCGCCTTCCCGAAACTCGCCGCCTTCTACGCCGCCACCCCGGTCGGCACGCTTCAGGCATGGCAGGCTTTCCACCTGGTCGACGCTGCCGCCCCTTATCTCTCCGCCGCCTTCGTCGAGGCCCATTTCGCCTTCCACGGGCAGGCGCTGAGCGGAACGGCGGAAAACCGCCCCCGGCCCAACCGGGCGATCGCGCTGGTCAACGATTCGATGGGCGAGGCGCTGGGCAGGGAATATGTCCGGCTCCATTTCCCCGCCTCGTCGAAAGCGCAGGTCGAGGGGCTGGTCGACAACCTGCTCGCCGCCATGCGCCAGCGCATCCTGACGCTGGACTGGATGAGCGATGCGACGCGCGTCGAGGCGCTGAAAAAGGTCGACAGCTTCACGGTGAAGATCGGCTACCCAGACAGGTGGCGCAGCTATGACGGGCTGGAGATGCACGCGGGCGATCTTTACGGAAACGTCCGGCGGGCAAGGGCGTTCGAATGGGCCTATCAGCGCAACCAGATCGGCAAGCCGACGGACAGGGCGCTGTGGCACATGACGCCGCAGACGATGAACGCCTATTATAACGCCCCGTCGAACGAGATCGTCTTTCCCGCCGCGATGCTGCAGGCCCCGCGCTTCGACCCCAATGCCGACGCTGCGGTCAACTATGGCGGCATCGGCATGATCATCGGCCATGAAATCATCCACGGCTTCGACGATCAGGGCCGCAAGACGGACGCCAGCGGCGTGCTGCGCGACTGGTGGACGGCGGAGGACGCTGCCCGCTTCAACAGCCGCATCGCCATTCTGGGCAAACAATATGACGCGGAACAGCCGCTCCCCGGCATCCACATCAACGGCGCGATGACGATGGGCGAGAACATCGCCGATCTATCCGGGCTGCTGCTGGCGCTGAGCGCATACCGCCTGTCCCTCGGCGGCCGCCCCGCCCCCGTGCTCGACGGCCTGACCGGCGAGCAACGCTTCTTCATCGCCCATGGCCAGGCATGGCGCAAAAAGATCCGCGACGCCGCGTTGCAGCAGACGCTGGCCAGCGATTCCCATGCCCCAAACCCCTGGCGCGTGTTCATGCCGCTCAGGAACATCCAGGCCTGGTACGATGCGTTCAGCGTCGATCCGGGCCGGCGCCTCTACCTGCCGCCATCCGAACGCGCGGTGATCTGGTAAGCGGAAAAATCAGCGCAACGCCGTCACCGGCGGACCGACAGGGGGAAAATGGTGCTGCCGGTGAGGATTGAACTCACGACCTCAGCCTTACCAAGGATGCGCTCTACCACTGAGCTACGGCAGCATGTTCCGGGGAACGAGGCGGCGCTATGGCCACTGGGCCGGGCGCTTGTCAAGGCGCGTCGGCCCGGCCTATCGATCGATCATGGATAAACAGGATGAACGCGCCCGCCGGCTGGCCGAGGCGCTCCGCCAGAATCTGCGCCGCCGCAAGGCGCAGGGGCGCGATATCGCCGACACGGCAACATCGGCCTCCCGCCCGGAACCGATCGAGCGCGCCTAGCCCGCATCGCGCCCTATAGCGGGGCGCAGCTGGCGGTCAGCCAGCTCCTGGCCTCGCCGTCCAGCTGGGGGCCGACGATCGTCATCACGCGGGCGTGATAATCGTCCACCCAGGCCCGCTCGGCCGCGCTCATCAGCGCAAGGTCGATCAGCCGCCGGTCGATGGGCGCGAAGGTGAGCGTCTCGAATCCCAGCATCGGCTGCTCAGCGCCCGGCACGGCCTTGTCGACCACCAGCACAAGGTTCTCGATGCGGATGCCATATTCCCCGGCCTTGTAATAACCCGGCTCGTTGGAGCAGATCATCCCCGCGCGCAGCGGCTCGCCGCCGCCGCCGAAGCTGGCGATGCGCTGCGGCCCTTCATGCACGGCCAGATAGGCGCCGACGCCGTGGCCGGTGCCATGGGCATAGTCCAGCCCCGCCGCCCAGAGATATTGCCGCGCCAGCGCGTCGAGCTGGCCGCCGCCGGTGCCGTGCGGGAAAATGGCGGTGGCGAGCGCGATATGCCCCTTGAGCACGCGGGTGAACCGGTCGCGCATCTCGGCGGTCGGCTCGCCCACCGCAACGGTGCGGGTCACGTCCGTGGTGCCGTCGCGATACTGGCCGCCGGAATCGATGAGGAACAGCGAATTGAGCGGAATCTCGCGGTTGCTCGCCTCGTCCACCTTATAGTGGCAGATCGCGCCATTCGGCCCGGCCCCGGAAATGGTGTCGAAGGACAGGTCCTCCAGCAGGCCGGTGTCGCGGCGGAACTGCTCCAGCCGGGCGGCGACGGACAATTCGGTCTGCCCGCCCTTTGGCGCCTCGATGGACAGCCAGTGGAGGAAACGGCTGAGCGCGGCCCCGTCGCGCGCCTGCGCAGCCTTGTGGCCGGCCACCTCCGCCTCGTTCTTCATCGCCTTGGCCAGCACTGCCGGGTCGCGCAGCGCCAGCACGGTCGCGCCCGCGCCCTCCAGCGCGCCAAAAATGGCGGATACCGCCCGTTCCGGGTCGGCCACCACCCGCTTGCCCGCCATACCGCGCAGCGCATCGCGGAACGCATCGCGGTCATGCACGCGCACGGCGTTGCCCAGATGCTGGGCGACGGCATCGTCCATCTTCTCGGGCGCGACGAACAGATCGGCCGTCGCATCCTTGTTGACGACGGCATAGGCCAGCGCCACCGGCGTCCGGTCGACATCGCGCGACCGGATGTTGAAGGTCCACGCAATCGAATCCAGCGCGGAGAGGATCACCGCGTCGGCGCGGCTCTTGCCCAGGAAATCGGCAATGCCCTGCCGCTTCTCGCCGGATGACTTGCCGGCATATTCGATGGGCTGCACCTCCAGCCTGGCCTTGGACGGCCCGGGCCTGTCCGGCCAGATCGCGTCGACCGGGTTGGTGTCCACCGCCACCAGATCGGCCCCCGCCTCGGCCAGCGCGCGGCGCGCCTGATCCACCCATGCGCGGGTGTGCAGCCACGGATCATAGCCGATCCGCGCGCCTGCCGAGGCATGGGCGCCCAGCCAGTCGGCCACGCTGGTTTCCGGCACGGAGACATAGGCCCAGTTCCTGGCGTCCACCTGTTCGCGCACCTGCAGCGTATAGCGGCCGTCGACGAAGATCGCCGCCTCCTCCGGCAGCACCACCGCCGACCCGGCCGAGCCCTGAAAACCCGTCAGCCACGCCAGCCGCTGGGCATAGGCGCCCACATATTCGCTCATATGCTCGTCGCAGATCGGCACGACGAAACCGTCCAGCCGGTCGCGCTTCAGCTGCGCCCGCAATGCCTGGAGCCGCGCTTCATGGGTGGACATGCTTCATTCCTCGTTCGTAAAAGACCTGCAGCCAACATAGGATGCGAAACCGGCGGAAGCCAGCACCCCGACAAACGGAAATCCAGTCCGTTTCAACGCCCTCTCCCCGCGCCAGAAAGCCGAGATGACCGATTTGAAGCCGCCCGCCGCCGCCCAGCGCCCCT
>NZ_MEFG01000030.1 GCF_001724715.1 Sphingomonas sp. SCN 67-18 | reverse complement strand
AACGTTATCCGGACGCCGGCGCCGGCGCGCTCCGCCAGGCGCTGGCGGACCGGCACGGGCTGGATGCCGCCCGCATCATCTACGGCACGGGGTCAGACGAGATCCTGCACCTCGCCGCCGGCGCCTATGCCGGGCCGGGCGACGAGGTGCTTTTCGTCCGCTACAGCTTCACCGTCTACGATATCGCCGCCCGCCGCGTCGGCGCGACCCCGGTGGTCGTCCCCGACAGGGACTATGCGACGGACGTGGACGCGCTGCTCGCCGCCGTCACGCCGCGCACCCGCGTCGTCTTCATCGCCAATCCCAACAACCCCACCGGCACCTATTCTGACCGCGCGGAGATAGCGCGGCTCCACGCCGGGCTGCCCGGCCATGTGCTGCTGGTGCTCGACCAGGCCTATGCCGAATATCTGGACGAGGGCGAGGATGACGGCGGCTTCGATCTCGCCCGCACCGCCCCCAATGTGCTCGTCACCCGCACATTCTCCAAAATCCACGGGCTGGCGGCGGAGCGGATCGGCTGGGGCTATGCCGCGGCGGAGGTGGTGGACGCGCTGCACCGCATCCGCGCGCCGTTCAACATCACCACGGCCGGGCAGGACGCGGCCATCGCGGCGGTGAACGACGAGGCGTTCGTCGCGTCCAGCCGCGCGCATAACCACCGCTGGCGGGCATGGCTCACCGGCGAGGTGGCGGCGCTGGGCAATTTCGGCCTGCGCGCCATCCCGTCGCAGGCGAATTTCCTGCTGATCCTGTTCGAAGGCGCGCTGACCGCCGAGGCCGCCTATCTGGGCCTGATGGAGCGCGGCTATATCGTCCGCTGGCTGCCCGGCCAGGGGCTGGCCCAGGCGCTGCGCATCACCATCGGCACGCAGGAAGACATGGAAGGCGTGGCCGACGCGCTGCGCACCATGGCGCGGGCGGCCGGCTGATGCTGCCCTTCGCGCGCATCTCGATCATCGGGCTGGGCCTGATCGGATCCTCCATCGCCCGCGCGGTGCGGCAATATATGCCAACCGCGCGGCTGACCGGCCACGACGCCGATCCCGCGGTGCGGGACACGGCGAAACGGCTCGACCTGTGCGACGACGTCACCGACACGCCCGGCGCGGCGGTGATCGATGCCGATCTCGTCATCCTGTGCGTGCCGGTCGGCGCGATGGGGGCGCTGGCGGAAGCGATCGCCGCGGACCTGCCCGCCGACGCCGTGGTCAGCGATGTCGGCTCGTCGAAAGCGGGCGTCGCCGCCGCGCTCAAGGCCGCGCTGCCGCACGCGACCATCATCCCCGCCCACCCCGTGGCGGGCACGGAGAATAGCGGGCCGGAAGCCGGCTTCGCCACGCTGTTCCAGAAGCGGTGGTGCATCCTCACCCCGGCCGACGACGCCGATGCCGCCGCCGTTGCGCGCGTCGAGGCGTTCTGGCGCGCGCTGGGCGCCAATGTGGAGACGATGGCGCCGGACCATCACGATCTCGTCCTCGCCGTGACCAGCCACCTGCCCCACCTCATCGCCTACACCATCGTCGGCACGGCATCCGATCTGGAAGCGGTGACGCGGTCGGAAGTGATCAAATATTCCGCCGGCGGCTTTCGCGATTTCACCCGCATCGCTGCGTCGGACCCCGTGATGTGGCGCGACGTGTTCATCGCCAACAAGGATGCCGTGCTGGACATGCTGCAACGCTTTTCGGAAGATCTGACCGCGCTGCAACGGGCGATCCGCTGGGGCGACGGCGACGCCCTGCACGATCTGTTCAGCCGCACCCGCGCCATCCGCCGCAGCATCATCGAGGAAGGCCAGGACGACGAACGGCCCGATTTCGGCCGCAGCCACGAATAGGTTCAGACGCCGTCGTTCAGCGCATTGATGGCGGCGTGGACGCGCGCCTCCACCTCGTCGCGGGGCAGCCCCGGCGGAATCGTCTCGCCCACCCGGAAACGGATGACGCCCGCCCGCTTGGCAAAGCCCCGGCGCGGCCAGTAACGGCCGCTGTCGCAGGCGATCGGCACCACCGGCAGGCCCAGCGCGCGATAAAGCCCGGCAAAGCCGGCGCGCAGCGGCGGCCGCTCGCCCGGCGGCACGCGCGTGCCCTCGGGAAAGATCACGATGGGGCGGCTGCGGGCCACGGCATCGCGCGCCGCGCGCAGCATGTGGCGCATCGCCGCGGCGCCCGCCTCCCGGTCCACGGGGATGACGCCGTGCAGCCGCGCGGCCATGCCCCAGCCGGGGATGTTGGTCAGCTCCCGCTTCAGCACCACGGCCGGGTCCTTGACCAGCAGCAGCACCTCTATCGTCTCGAACATCGATTCATGCTTCATCGCGACGATGACGGGGCCGTCGGGAATCGTGCCTTCCAGCCGCCCCCGCACGCCCAGAAGGATGCGCGCGCACCAGCGGTGGAACAGCGCCCAGCCGCGCACATGGGCAAGCAGCGCGCGCTGGCCGAACCAGGAAACGACCAGCGCCGACAGGGCGGCAAAGGCGGTGCCGGGATAGAAGACCAGCATGAACGCAATCGTGCGCAGCATCGCCACCATGCCGGTCAATAGCCCACCAGCACGGCCGCGCGGCGCAGCAGATATTTATTATATTCGGTCAGCAGCATCCTCAGCCCCGGATCGCTCTTCACCGCGTCGCCGGTCAGCACGATGGTGTCCGGCAGGGCGCGGCGCAGCTCGAAGCGGGCGCGCGGCATGTGCCAGTCGGTCGTCACCAGCCGCACCGAGCGATAATCGCTCTTGTCCAGCCAGGCCGCCACCTCCTCCGCGTTGGAACGCGTGTCCACCGCCTCATGGCCAAGGTCCACGCAGCAATCGAACAGCTTCACCGGCACATGATATTGCAGCGCCAGCTCATGCGGCCGGACGGTGCGGTCGACGCCGGAAATCAGCATCTCCTTCGCCTTGCCCGCCTGCAGCAGCGACAGGCCCCGCTCGATTCGCGCCGCCCCGCCGGTCAGCACCACGATGGCGTCGGTGCGGGAATCCGCCGCCGGGCGCGGCAAAGTGACCGCGAAAACCGCGAAGCCCAGCATCCAGAACAGCAGGAGCGATGAAAGCAGGCGTCTGATCACAGGATCCGCCTTAGCGCCTTTACCGCCGTCAGTCGCGCCGCCAGCGTGGCGAGCAGCGCCCCGGCCAGCGGAATGGCGACGAGGATGCACAATCCCGTCCAGTCCAGCCGGATCGCGCCGAGCAATTCAGATCCGACCGCGTTCATCCTGATACCCAGCCCGAAAATGACGACCAGCCCGACGCCAAGGCCCACAAAGCCGCCAAACAGCGCATCCAGGGCAATCCGCCGCTGGAACAGCCGGGCGATCTGTATGTCCGTCGCGCCCAGCAGGTGCAGCACGTCGATGGTCGCCCGGTGGGTGTTGAGCGCCGCCCGCGCCGCCAGCACCACCACCGCAGAGGTGGCGATGGCCATCAGCAGCACCAGCGCCATGGTCAGCAGGGTGAGCGATCCGATCAGCCCGGCCAGCGGGGCCAGCCAGCGGCCATGCTCGTCCACCCGCGCCGCCGGGGCCAGCGCCTGCACGCCGGCCCGCAACGCGGCGACGGCCGGCGGGGTCGCATCGTTCAGGTCCACGTCGATCAACGCGGGCATCGGCAGCTCCGTTCCCGCGTCGGACGCGCCCAGCCATGGCTCGAGCAGCGCCGCCATCTGCGCCGGGTCGACCCGCGACGCCGCCTTCACCCCCTTGTCCGCCTTCAGCGCGGCCAGCACGGCGCGGCTCTGGCTTTCGCGCAGGTCCGGGTTCGCCTCGACGATCTGGATCGTCACCCGCCCGGCCAGGCTGGCGCGCAGCGTGTCAGCGGCGGTGGACAGCCCCAGCCCGGCGGCGGTCGCCAGCACGGTCAGGAAGATCATGATGGCGATCACCCACGGCATCGGCCCGGCCAGCCGCCCCTCGGGCAGCAGGCGGCGGTCGGCGGCGGACGGACTCCAGCCGAAACTCACGCGGGCGGGCCGTTCTGCGGGTTGCGCGGCGGATAGCGCAACGCGCCGGTGGGGTCGGCAAGCTGGCCACGGTCCAGCCGCATGATCTGCGCGGTCGGCACCCGGCCGATCAGGTGCATGTCATGGGTGGCGACGACCACGGTGGTGCCCAGCTTGTTCAGCGCGTCGAACAGATGGAGCAGCCGGTTGGCCATGTCCGGGTCGACGTTGCCGGTGGGTTCGTCCGCCACCAGCAATTCGGGCCGGCCGATCACGGCGCGGGCGATGGCGACGCGCTGCTGCTCCCCGCCGGAAAGCGTCGCCGGGCGCGCGCTGGCCCGGTCGTTCAGGCCCACCCAGTCGAGCATCTCGTTGACCGGCATCTCAAGGTCGCGTTCCTCCACCCCGGAGACGCGCAGCGGCAGCGCCACATTGTCGAAGGCCGACAGATGCGGGACCAGCCGGAAATCCTGGAAGACGACGCCGATCCGCCGCCGGAAACCGGGCAGCCGGTCGCGCGGCATCGTCACCGCATCCTCGCCGAACAGGCGGATCAGCCCGCGGCTGGGGCGCTGTGCCAGGTAAAGCAGCTTCAGCAGCGACGTCTTGCCCGCGCCGGACGGGCCGGTGAGGAAATAGAATGTGCCCGGGCTGAGCGAGAAGCTGACGTCAGACAGGGTTTCCGCGCCCGTGCCATAGCGCAGACCGACATTTTCGAACTGCACGATGCTGGCCATCGCGCCCCTGTTGCTCCTCCTTGCCGCATCCCGCCCCGGGAACAGCGCGCAGCCATGGCATGGCGACGCGGCTGCCGTAAAGCGTCTCCATGACGCCAATCGGATGACGGGACGGTTACAACCCTTGCCAGCACCGCCGTAGTGATGCTTAAGACACCGCTACCGTTGCTCTCGACAAAGTCTGGTGTGCCGCGATGATCCTCCAGTGCCCGGAATGTCGGACCCGCTATGTGGTGCCGGATAGCGCGATCGGCGTGAACGGCCGGGCGGTGCGCTGCGCCTCGTGCAAGCATAGCTGGTTTCAGGAAGCCTCGCAGGCGGTGCTGGACGAACCGGTGCAGGCTTTGCTGCCCGAAGAGCCCGAATCCATCCCCGCGCCGCCGCCCGCCGCCGCGCCCGAAGAGGATTACGAATCGGCCCCGGCGGAGGAGCCGGAGGACGCCTATGTCGCCCCCGCCATTCCGCCCGTCCACGCCCGCCGCAACCCGGCCCGGCGCTGGACGATCGCGGCGATACTGGCGGGCGTGCTGATGCTGGGCGCGGTCGCCGCGCTCACCTATTTCGGCACCCCGCAATTCGCCGGCCGGCTGGGCCTCGCATCCGGCGCCACGGACGTGCCGCTGCTGCTGGAAGTGCCGCGCAAGCCGGAACGGCGCACATTGGCCAGCGGCAATGAACTGTTCGCCGTCACCGGCCGGGTCATCAACCCCACCGACACCGCCCAGCGGGTTCCCGATATCGTCGCCGAGCTGCGCGACGCGCAGGGCCGGGTCGTCTATAGCTGGACGATCACCCCGCCGGTCCGCACCCTGCCCGCCAAGGGGCAGGCGGAGTTTAATTCCGCCGAGGTGGACGTGCCCAAGGGCTCGCGTGAGCTGAACCTCAGCTTTGCAGGCGCGAACGCCGGGTGATCCACAGGAAGCGCGCGCCCTGCAGCAGCGCCGCCACCAGCATGCCAAGGCCGGACGCATAGACCAGCGCCACCGGCCCCATGCCGCCGCGCACCATCAGCCAGCCCAGCCCGCCGGTGACGATGAAGAAGGCGACGATGCCGTTCAGCCCCGCCGCCACCTGGTCGCCCAGCGAACGCAACGCATAGAGCAGCACCACCTGCAGCCCGTCGAACAGGATGAACGGCGCCCATAGCGGCAGCATCAGCGCCGCCATCAGGTGCACCTCGCGCGTCGCCGGGAACAGCGCGACGATGGGCAACGCAAGCACGGCCATGGCGAGCGCCGCCAGCGCCGTCACCAGCACCGCCATGCCGGCGGCGATCGCGGTGCGCGGCCGCGCCTGCCCCGTCTCGCCCGCGCCCACCGCATTGCCCACCCGCACGCCGGCGGCCGAACCAAGGCCAAGCGCCAGCGCGAAGGTGACGTTATGGAGTGAAAAGACGATCTGATAGGCATGGGCCGTCACCACCCCCAGCTGCGTCGAAAGGGCGATCAGCCAGGAAAATCCGCCCAGCTCCAGCGCGGAGGCGATGGCGGGCACCAGCCCGAAACCGGCCAGCATCGGCACGCCCCTCGCCGCCCGCGCCATGGCGGCGCGCGAAAAATCCTTCACGCCGCGCGGGCCGGCCCGCGGCAGGCGGACCGCCGCCAGCACCATCAGCACGGTGCCGATCAGCGATGCGACGCTGGTCGCCGCCCCCGCGCCCACCGCGCCCATGGCGGGCAGGCCCAGATGCCCGCCGGACCACGCCCAGGCCAGCACCGCGTTGACCGGCAGGATCGCCAGGTTGACCGCCATCACCCGGCGGGGGCGGCTCACCCCTTCCAGAAAATAGCTGGCCGCGATCATCACGAACTGGAACGGATAGGCCAGCGCCATCACCTGCACCACGCGCGCGCCCTCCGGCGCGACCAGCGGCGAAACGCCGATCGCCAGCAGCAGCGATTCGGCGAACAGGAACAGGATGACGCCGGACACCAGCCCGATCGCAAGGCCCAGCATCATGCCGGAACGAAAATGATCGCCCGTCGCCGCCAGGTCCTTCGCGCCGTCGGCGCGCGAGACATGGACCAGCACGCCGGACAGCCAGGCGATCCCCATCACGATGGTGACGAAGGTCAGCGTCCGGCTCGCGCCCAGCGCCGCCACCTCGCCCGTCCCGGTCAGTCCCACGACGATCACGTCGGTCAGGTGCAGCAGCGTCCAGTTCAGGCTGGTCAGCACCACGGGCCAGGCAAGGCCCATGATCCGCCGGGATTCATCGATCATCTCTGTCCGGCCGATCTTCATGGCGACCGCGCATAGCGCGGCAAGGGGAGTCCCAAAACTTCTTTCGGTTGCGGGGGCGTTGGCGCTTTGCTAGAGGCTCGCCCCTGCCTGCCGCCGGAGTTCTTCCGGCGGAGTTTCACGTGCGGTCGTGGCGGAATTGGTAGACGCGCAACGTTGAGGTCGTTGTGGCCGAAAGGCCGTGGAAGTTCGAGTCTTCTCGACCGCACCACTCAGTGTTAAATAACTGATATGGAATAATATATTTCGCCCTCGGGCGATTTTATGCCCATATTCTGGGGTCTTGCCGCCCTTGTTTGCAACTGACCTGGGGACGATCGCGTTTCCGCCTTCAGTTCAGGGTGAGCAACTCCCCGGCGTGTCTCCACCTTCAAAAAACCTGACCCCAGTTGCGTTGCGGATGGGCAGCCCGGCGAACAGCTACGGTCGAGCGAAAGCTGCGTCGCCACCAGCGTCTTGCGCTTGAGCGATGCAGGCTACCGCCTCTCGATGATCGCGATGACAATATCGGGCGCGAGATAACTGATTGGCATCATGTCAGCGAGATGATTACGATATTTTCTAAGTCGAACCGCAATCTGGGCCAGCGATCCGGTCTATCCGATTACCATCTTGCGAACCGGATGAGTCTCGGTGACCAGCCCAACCAGTCGGCTATCGCAGCTGACCGAGACCGCTTCTGATCCAGAAAATATGAGCTTCACCACCTGGCCGCGGCGCAGGCGCTCGACAGGGAAGCTCAGCAGATGAAGAGCATCATCCTGAGGTGCCAGTGCCGACAGGCGAACCGCGATGCCGATATGGTCGGCATGCACTTCGATGCGCGTGTCAAGATCTTGCAACGCGACATACTGACTTGCAGTAATCTCCTTCAGCAACGCATCCACCGTGGCGTACAATCGTTGAACGCAATTCTATATCTCGCCCCCATCCTGAACGCCCGCCACGTCATGGGCAACACCAGCGTGACTCAGGGAGTAGCGCAGCCGTTCGAGCGCCATCTGGGCTGACACCCACCACACCGGCTGATTAATCCGGCATCGCGAAGCCTAAGTCGCCCCATTCATCTGCGCCCTCCCACCGGAACATCAACGGATCGACAATATCTGCTTGCGTGATCCATCGCCTAATTGACGAAAGGCTGAGGAAAAAAGCGTGTAAGCCGTCCATTCCCTCAACGGTGCGAGCGATGCGCCGCGCGCCCAACTCAACGACATAGTCGCATTTGTAATTACCTTGCGCGATTTCTGCTGCGTAAGGTACCCTAACGGCAAATTGCACTCGGCTACCGTCCTTTCCCTTATAACTCCGGGTTACGGCAATGCGCCCTTGCTCTGATAAATCACTCATACAAACCTCAAGGCACTGGAATAAGATTGCGAGGCGGAAACAGGACTCTCGATCCCTCGCTGATGACCCAATACAAGATCGTCCCAATCGCTACCCCTCCAACAACTCCCGCGCTGCCCGACCGACGACGCCTGTTCGCTGAACACCTTGCTGCAACGCGTTGCAGCGAGCGCCACCTGCTGCGCCTCCAACCCCGCCATCTGTTCCACCGTCGAGGTCCGCGCGTAACAGATAAGCATCTGATATTCTTATATTATTCACACAGGAACACTGCCACACCCTCACACCAAGTCACGGACTTTGTTCGACGATTGACAACAAAAGTAAGAGGCGGTGGATCTCCTCCACCGCTCCCTGCATCACATCATCCCAGAACCCATGCGACACTGTCTCGCTCGCCGCATCACCAACTCAATGACACACATCAGCGCGTCAGTAACATTGTTACCGCTATAGGTCGTAGCTGGCCACGATTGCGTAAGGCCGGTGCACGCAAAAGCGGTCGGTGAGCAATAATCAACACCAAGATTAATCGCAGTAATTTTGGTTATTTGCCGCCAATATTTTAACAAAGCTGAAAAGTCGGCATCGTCTGCAGAATAGTCGAAATGAATCATGTATCCATTTGAGTTAGAATAAGATTGTAATCTTACGGCAGTTCCGTAGGTTCCACCGGCGCAGCCGTCGCGGTTGTTCGAGCAATAAACTGTCGAAACCCAATTAAAGTTGACTTTCCGACCATCAGCATAAGTGACAGCCGACGCGCGAGCTGTGCCCGCTGGCTCACCAGATTGCGAAACGGTATACCCATAGAAATATTTGGTCCCGTCTGATTCGGTTAGGGTGTAAGTCGATCCGCTCTTGACCAATGTCGCGCCGCTGCCATCAAGCGATGTGAAGGTCGATCCTGACAACGAAAATGAATGGGACGTAAATCCTGTGATGGCCGTCCAAATCGCCCCCCCGCCGACGCTTGACACGAGCCCTGGAAGCGATGTCCCAGGCGCCTGACCATATTTGACGTCGAAAAACAGGCTTCCCAACCCTTGCCCAATGACCATGTCCCGTCTGCTGCCCGTGTACAGCCCGCGGGCCACATCGACGTCGTTCTCATCGACCTGATAGCGTGTAGGCGGCGGCACATCGACAACCTGCGCAAATGCAGATTGTGCCAGGCACGTAGAAGAAAGCAGCACGCACAAAGTCGCTGCCCACGTCGATGACGAGGTCATAGATTCTCCAGAAATTGAAAATTTAACCTGTAATTTTTAATTCGGCGAGTTAGTGATCTTTACTCTCTTCCGATTGTCCACCGGATCGTACGTGTAGTCATATGTGACATATTGACCATTCCGGTGCGCACGACCTTCAGTCCGTGTCCCCTGACTTCGTAGGTGTAAGTGATTGTCTCAGTCGCAACCGCTATGATTGACGACGACATCATCAACATACCAAGCAAAAGACTTCACAATTCGTCCTCTCAATTGCGACTCAACATGTTACTGTCTTCACCGTCAGTTCAAAACCCCCGACGCGATAGCTACCGCCGTTAGTCCAGTTGTTAGCTAATCCGATTTTACCGTGATACGCTCCGCATCGTCGCACCTTACTCTCGCGACGATCATTGATATTAATCACACAATGTCAATCACTAACATTAAACGTGATGACGCTAGACGTCATGGACAGATTTGAGTCAGTATCTGGCCACGGCGAGATGGACCATGTGAGGAAACTGCTGACCAGTTGGTCGTAGCGGGTTGTGATGGCTCGAGTGATTTTGAGATGGCCAAACATGTGCTCGATTCGATTGGGATGCTTGTAGAACGCCCGATTGCACTCGATTTTCACGCGGCGGTTTGACCAACCGGGGTGATCGCCTCAATCTTCCGCTCGGCGTGGTCGGCACGGATGGCATCAACGTCGTAGCCCTCATCTGCTTATAAAGCGCCGTGTACGCGCTCGGGAAAGCCGATCAAGCCATCATACGCTCTGCGGTCTGCTGCCTCACCGACCGTCAGGTGAAAAGCTACTTGTCGCGTGAGGGCATCAGCCAGACGGTGAAGTTTACTGGTGAACCTGCCCAGCGAGCGGTCAAGAGCGCGTTGACGAGTTCCTTTTTCCCGCTCGCTGCCGAAACATGGGCGCAGACTATAGTCCTGTCGATGCTGTAGTGGCCGCTGCGTTCGCCATGACCTCGGCGATCGTTACCTCCACAGCCTCCCAAACACCGCCTTCGCTCCACCGACGGAAGCGATGAAAGATCATGTTTCAACTGCCATATTTGGGTGGACCGTCGCGCCACGGAGCGCCGCATCGAAGTCGCCAGAGGACGCCGTTAATGATCGCGCGACTATGCGCAGGGCGCCTGCCACGGCCACGGTTTTCAGGCTCGATGGGCAACCAGCTCTTTAAAACCCACCACTCTGCCTCGGTGAGATCGTCTCGACTTAAGCTGCCTCCAAAAAACAACCTTGAACCAACCATTTGCAACCGGGTCTTTAGCTTCCGTTCGACACGGCGCGCTCTTTGCCAGCAATGTGCTCCCAATGCCAAAGGAACGACGAAAAGTAGCGCGTATATCTGCCAATATTCAGTCAAAATGGCCGGTATCGTGCTTGGTTCAAGGAGCGGAAGGGGCAACGGGAACAACAGGGCCTGCAGCGTCCAACCAAAACGACGCCACCGCCATTGCGCTTATCCCAAAAAGAACATATCATGAACATATGTCGCGGGAATCCTTGTCAGAGCGTCTTGCGATCCTTGCCGACGCCGCGAAATATGATGCGTCCTGCGCGTCTTCCAGCACCAGCAAAAGGCATAGCAGGGACGGCAAGGGGCTGGGCTCCACCGAGGGGATGGGCATTTGCCATGCCTATGCGCCGGATGGCCGGTGCATTTCGCTGCTCAAGATATTGCTGACCAACCACTGCATCTTCGATTGCCATTATTGCGTGAACCGCAAGAGCTCCAACGTGCGCAGGGCGCGCTTCACGCCGCGCGAGGTGGTGGAGCTGACGCTCAGCTTCTATCGCCGCAACTATATCGAGGGGCTGTTCCTCTCCTCCGGCATCATCAAATCGTCCGATCATACGATGGAGCAGCTGATCGCGGTCGCACGCGCGCTGCGCGAAGAGCATGGCTTTCGCGGTTACATCCACCTGAAAACCATTCCCGAGGCCGACCCCGGTCTGGTGGAGCAGGCGGGATTATGGGCCGACCGGGTTTCGATCAACGTCGAACTGCCCACAAAACGCGGGCTGGCCGAACTGGCGCCGGACAAGGACAGCCGGCAGATCGAAGGCGCGATCGGGCGGATCAGCGATGCGATCACCGACGCGCGGGACGCGCGCAAAAGGTTCAGGCACGCGCCCCGCTTTGCGCCCGCCGGCCAGTCGACGCAGATGATCGTGGGCGCAGACGGCGCCAGCGACAACCAGATCATCGGCCAGGCCAGCGGCCTTTACGACCGCTTCAGGCTGCGGCGCGTCTATTATTCGGCGTTCAGCCCCATCCCCGACGCCAGCGCCATCCTGCCGCTGAAGCGCCCGCCGCTGGTGCGCGAGCATCGCCTCTACCAGTCAGACTGGCTGATCCGCTTCTACGGCTTCACCGTGGGCGAGGTGCAGCAGGCCACCGATGCGGACGGGATGCTGCCGCTGGATATCGACCCCAAGCTGGCCTGGGCGCTGCGCCATCGCGCGGACTTTCCGGTCGATATCAACCGCGCCCCGCGCGCCATGCTGCTGCGCGTGCCGGGCCTTGGCACGGGCGCGGTCGCGGCGATCCTGCAGGCGCGATGCCACCATCGCCTCCGGCTGGACGACCTCGCCCGGCTCACCCGCTCGATCAGAAAGCTGCGCCCCTTCATCGTCGCGGCGGATTGGCGGCCGACGCTGCTGATCGATCAGGCAGACCTGCGCGGCCTGATCGCCCCGGCCCGCCAGATGGAACTGTTTTCATGAACGCCGCCATGGCGTCATCGGCAGAGCGCCATGTCGTCGGCGTCGACGGGGCCGATGATTTCGAAGGCTGGCGCGCAAAGGCCCGGTCGCTGGCGGCGGGCGGCGTCGCGCCTGACCGGGTCCATTGGTCCTGCTCGGCCCAGGGCGCGTTCGACCTGTTCGGCGCGGGAACGACCGCTCCGGACCCGCTGCCGCCCGCGATGCGGCCGGTGCGGGCGAACAAGGCATTTCTCGACCTCGCCCAAAGCGTCATCCTGCACCGCGATCCGGCCCGCTTCGCGCTGGCATATCAGCTGCTCTGGCGGCTGCAGGCGGAAGGTTCGCTCATGGAACGGGCCGCCGATCCGCTGGTCCACCGCCTGACGCTGATGGCGCAACAGGTCCGGCGCGACATTCACAAGATGCGCGCCTTCCTGCGTTTCCGGCTGGCGCACGATGGGGACGGCGGCGACCGCTTCGTCGCCTGGTTCGAGCCGGACCATCATATCCTGCGCGCCAATGCCCGCTTCTTTCTCGATCGTTTCGCCAGCCAGCGCTGGTCCATCCTCACGCCCGCGCTCTGCATCCATTGGGACGGCGAGACGCTGACGGAATCCCCCGGCGCGGACCGGGACGAAGCCCCGCCGGAAGACGGCATGGAGGCGCTCTGGCAGCGTTATTATGCGTCGATCTTCAACCCCGCCCGGCTGAAAGTGGCGACGATGGTGAAGGAAATGCCGCGCCGGTACTGGAAGAACATGCCGGAGGCGCGCCTCATCCCCGGCCTGATCGCGGGAGCGCAGAAACGCGAGGCGGCAATGGTCGCGCTGGGCAGCGCCCCTCCCCTTCGCGCCCCGCCCGCATCGCTCAAGGATATCGCGGACGGCGTCGCCCTATGCCGCGCCTGCCCCATCGGCTGCAACGGCACCCGCCCGGTCGCCGGAGAGGGACCGGCCGGTGCGCGCCTGCTCATCGTCGGCGAACAACCGGGCGATTGCGAGGAGCGGGAAGGCCGCGCCTTCATCGGCCCGGCAGGGCAAGTCCTCGACCAGCATCTGGCGGCGGCGGGCCTGGATCGGTCCCGGGCGTGGGTCACCAATGCGGTGAAGCATTTCAAGTTCGAGCAGCGCGGCAAACGCCGCATCCATCAAGGCCCCACCGCGGGCGAGATCGACCACTGCCGCTGGTGGCTGGACGCGGAACGCCGGCTGATCCGGCCGGACGTCATCCTGGCGCTCGGGGCAAGCGCCGGCCGCGCGGTGCTCGGCCGAACCCCAAGCATCGCAAGCGAACGGGGCCGGATGACGCACCTTCCGGACGGCAGCAGGCTGTGGCTTACGGTCCACCCCAGCTTCCTCCTCCGCCTGCAAGGCCCGGCGCGGGAGGCGGAGCAGCAAAAATTCGGCAAAGACCTCGCCGCGCTGGCCGCTCAGCTGCAAGCCCGGCCCACAACCCGGCGCCCACCGCTGACATGATGGCCGGGTGCAGCCGCACGGACGCGCTGAGGACGAGCGGGGGCGCCGTCACGCCCCGCCGGCCGTCCCCGGCTCAGGTCCGCAGCAGCTTCACGGCCTCGGAATAATTATAGGCCTGATAGAGCGTGTAGCCGCCAACGCCCAGGAACAGCACGCCGATGAGCACCACCAGCAGCATGAAGCCAAGCACCACCATCAACACGCCCATGATGTAGCCGAGCGTCGCCGGGGTGCCGTACACGGCGCGGGTGCTGTCGTTCCTGAGCGCGAGCGCGTGGAACCGGCCATTCTTCATCCGCCCCGCAACCGTCACCTGCTCGCCGTCCTGCACGTCCGGCATGTCGGGCAGCTTGATCTGGACGGATTGGTCGTTGATGCGGAAAGCCAGCGTCTGCCCGGTGCGGATCGTCCCGCCATTCTTGCCGATATGGCCCTCGGTAACCGACGAATGACGAATGCCGGACACCACGCCAGAGAGAGTCGTCAGTGCCAAGATAGGTTCCTTTCAGAGCTTCAGGGTTGGAAACACACGAAAGCGATCCGCGTCCGCCACGCGGCTGCGGGCGGGATTCGCGGGCGATGCCGATGAAAAGCAGGGAATAGCCGCCACGGAATAAGCGGCTGCAATATAAGAGATATGCGAAGATGATCGCATCGACTTCCCCCGATTTCACCTATTCAATGGTTACGCTTCTGTCACGTTCGATATGAACCGATTCTGAAGCGATAATCCAGATACAGAATGACTGCTCATGCGGAGAGATATTCTCGATGATATTCGATATATTCGACAATATATGCAGCGATGATCCAATTAATTCTTGAGAATCATGATTTTATCGTTGGCCGTACCGCGCCGCGGACATGATATTGCGCCGTCAAAACCCCGCGCGCCAAAGCGCGTCGGACCGCCCATCCTCGTCCCAGCCCACCGGGGCGGAGAATGGCGGTTCGAGTGAATTTCACGCCTTTTCGGAATGGTTTGAAACCCGCGCCCATATCCGCCACCATCGCCGCACGATCCGCGACAAGGGAAAGACGGATGACGAAGATGATGCGCGCGTGGATCGCGGGGCTGCTGCTTGCCGGGGCCACGTCCCTCCCCGCCAGCCCCCTCCCGGCAACGCCCCAGCCCGCACCGGGCGCGACCGACGCCGCCTTCAAGGCGCTCTACACGGCGGAATGGAACTGGCGACAAAATGAGTTCGCCGAGGAAGAGGATGAGGGCGAAGGCATCGCCCCGCACCTGCCCGATGTCAGCCCCGCCGCGCAGCAGCGCAAGCAAGCCTATCTGGAACATGTCGCCGCACAACTGGGCGGGATCGATCCGGCCGCGCTGTCGCCCGCCGCGCAGGTGGATTATGCCGTCTACAAGGCGCAGATCGACGCGCTCATCGCCTCGCTGCGCTTCCGGGATTATGAAAAGCCGCTCACCGCGGACAGCGCCTTCTGGAGCGACATGGCCGGCACCGCCCGCCGCTCCTTCCGCACCATCGACGATTATCGCAACTATCTGTCGCAACTCGGCGAATATCCCCGCTATTTCACGCAGCAGATCGCCAATATGCGGGCCGGGCTGAAACGCGGCTTCACCCCGCCGCGCGTCACGCTGCAAGGGCGGGATGCATCGGTCGCGTCGGTCGCGGATCCGGCCGGCGCGGAGGACAATCCCTATTATGCGCCGTTCAAGGCGATGCCGGCCTCCATCCCCGCGCCGGTGCAGGCGGACCTGCGCGCCGCCGGCGTCAAGGCCGTGCGCGATGCGGTCGTGCCCGCCCACCGCGCGCTGCTCGCCTTCCTGCGCGACGATTATATCCCGGGCTCCCAGCCCTCGATCGCCGCCTACGACCTGCCGGACGGCAAGGCCTATTATCAGGCCAAGATCGTCGAATTCACCACGCTGGACCTGACGCCCGGGCAGATCCACCAGACCGGGCTGGACGAGGTCGCGAAGATCCGCGCGCAGATGACGGATATCATGGGCGAAGTGAAGTTCGACGGCGATCTCCCCGCTTTCCTTCATCATCTCCGCACGGATCCGCGCTTCTACGCAAAGACGCCGCAGGACCTGCTGGACCGCGCGGCGTGGATCGCCAAGACGTTCGACGGCAAGGCGAAGGACTGGTTCGGCCGCCTCCCGCGCAGCCGCTTCGCCATCGTGCCGGTGCCGGCGGATATCGCGCCCTTCTACACCAGCGGCCGGGGCGGGCCGGGCGTCTATCTGGTCAACACCTATAATCTTCCCGCCCGGCCGCTTTATTCGCTTACCGCGCTCACCCTGCATGAATCCGCGCCGGGCCACGCCTTCCAAATGCCGCTGGCGGCGGAAAATGCCGATCTGCCGGCGTTTCGGCAAAAAACCTACATCTCCGCCTTTGGTGAAGGCTGGGCGCTCTATTCGGAAAAGCTGGGCGTTGAAATGGGGATGTACGAAACGCCCTATGACCGGTTCGGCATGCTCATCTACCAGATGTGGCGGGCGGCGCGTCTGGTGGTGGATACCGGCGTCCACGCCATGGGCTGGTCGCGCGATCAGGCGCGGCAATATCTGCACGACAACACCGCGCTCGCCGATCATGAGATCGCGACTGAGGTGGATCGCTACATCTCATGGCCCGGCCAGGCGCTGTCCTATTATCTGGGCGAACTGGCGATAGAGGCGGCACGGGCCAGGGCGGAAGAGGCGCTCGGCCCGAAATTCGATATCCGCGCCTTCCACGATACGGTGCTGCAACTGGGGTCCGTGCCGCTGCCGGTGATGAGCGCGCGGATCGACCGTTTCATCGCAGAGGGCGGGCCAAACCCCTATCCGGCGGAGGATTGACCGGCGACCGGCGGCAACGCCCAGTCGATCGGCTTCAGCCCCTGCGCGGTCAGGAAGGCGTTGGCGCGGGAAAAATGGCGGCACCCGAAAAAGCCGTTATGGGCGGAAAGCGGCGACGGGTGCGGCGCCTTCAGCACCAGATGCGGACCGCCCCGGTCCGTGCTGTTCACCGCCGCCGCCTTCTTCTGCGCATGGCTGCCCCATAGCAGGAAGACGACCGGGGTGGCGCGGGCGTTCACCTCTGCCACCACGGCGTCGGTGAAGCGTTCCCAACCCTTGCCCTGGTGGGATGCGGCCATGCCCATCTCCACGGTCAGCACATTGTTGAGCAGCAGCACGCCCTGCTTCGCCCAATGCTCCAGAAAGCCGTGGCGCGGCCGCGCGATACCAAGGTCGCTCTCCAGCTCCTTGTATATGTTGACCAGCGACGGCGGCGGGCGCACGCCCGGCTGCACGCTGAAGCAAAGGCCGTGCGCCTGCCCCGGCCCATGATAGGGGTCCTGCCCCAATATCACCACGCGCACCGCCTCCAGCGGCGTCAGGTCCAGCGCGCGGAAATAATCGCCGCCCTTCGGAAATATGCGCTTCCCCGCCGCCTTCTCCGCCAGCAGGAACGCCTTCAGCGCCTGCATATAGGGTTGGGTGAATTCGCCGGCCAGCGGGCCTTTCCAGCTTTGGTGGAGCTTGACGGTGTCGCTCATCTATTCGTGCCGCAATGCCTCGATCGGGTTCAGCGCAGCCGCGCGCCGGGCCGGGAAATAACCGAAAACGACGCCGATGACCGCCGAAAAAACGAATGCGACGATGTTGATGAACGGATCGAACATGAACGGCACGCCCAGCGCCGGGGCCGCGAACACGGTGGTGACGAACGCGATCAATATGCCGATCACCCCGCCCAGGCAGGCAAGCACCACCGCCTCGACCAGGAATTGCAGCAGCACCTCATGCCCCAGCGCGCCGATGGCCAGCCGGATGCCGATCTCCCGCGTCCGCTCCGTCACCGAAACCAGCATGATGTTCATGATGCCGATGCCGCCGACGATCAGGCTCACCGCCGCCACCGCGCCCAGCAGCCCGGTCAACACCTTGGTGGATCCGGACACGGCGTCGGATATCTGCTTGGTGTCGAGCACGTTGAAATCGTCCGGCGCGGCGGGGGCCAGCTTGCGGCGCTCCCGCAACAGGCCGCTCAGCGCATTCTGCACGCTGGCGGTGTCATAGCCGTCATCCACCGACACCATGATCGCGCGGATATCGCGATTGCCCGAAAAACGGCGCTGCACGGCCTTGATCGGCATCACCACCACATCGTCCTGATCGTTGCCGAAGCCGCCCTGCCCGCGGGATTGCAGCACGCCGATCACTTCGCAGCTGACGTCCTTGATGCGGAAACGCTGGCCGACGGGGTTGTCGCCCTGGAACAGGTTGGACACGATGGTGGTGCCGATGATGCACACGCTCTTGCCCGCCTGCTCCTCCGCGGCGGAAAACAGCCTGCCGGATGACAAGGCCCAGTTCTGCGCGGTGAAATAGTCGTTGGACGTGCCGTTGATGGATGTCGACCAGTTCTGCGCGTTGCGCACCGCCACGCCGGTCGCCTGCGCCTGCCCGGCCACGGCGCGCACCCCGCCGATCTGCTCGCGGATCGCGTCGAGATCCTCCATCTTGAACGGCGGCGGCGATTCCCCGCCGCCCCCGCGCCCGAAACCCTGCCCCGGCCGCACCATCAATATGTTGGAGCCGAGCGAGCTGATCTGCTCCTTCACCGCCGCCGTCGCGCCATTGCCCAGCGTCACCATGGTGATCACCGCCGCCACGCCGATGACGATGCCGAGGATGGTCAGGAAAGACCGCAATATGTGCCGGCGGATTTCGCGCAGCGCGAGGATGAGCGTGGTGCCGAACATGTCAGCCCGCCGCCCGCCGGCCGACCGCATGCGCCGCGCCGCGCCGCTCGATCCGCTCCACCAGCCCGTCCCTGAAGTGGACGACGGTGCGCGCATAATCCGCCATTTCCGGCTCGTGCGTCACCATCAATATGGTGATCCCGCTGTCGCGGTTCAGGTCGGTGAGCAATTCCATGATCTCCACGGATCGTTCGCTGTCCAGATTGCCGGTCGGCTCGTCCGCCAGCAGCACGTCCGGGTGGGTGACGATGGCGCGGGCAATCGCCACGCGCTGCTGCTGGCCGCCGGAAAGCTCGGCCGGCGTATGCTTCGCCCAGGGCGCCAGCCCCACCTTGTCCAGCGCGGCCATCGCCATGTCGTGCCGCACCGCCTTGTCCTCGCCGCGATAGAGCAGCGGCAGCTCGACATTCTCCATCGCGGTCGTGCGGGCAAGCAGGTTGAATCCCTGGAAGACGAAGCCGAGATAGCGCCGCCGCATCAGCGCCCGCTGGTCGCGCTCCAGATTCTCGACGCGGATGTTCTTGAACCAGAATTTGCCGCTGGTCGGCACGTCGAGGCAGCCGAGGATGTTCATCGTCGTCGACTTGCCGGAACCGGAAGCCCCCATCACCGCCACGAAATCGCCCTGCTCCACCTCCAGGTCGACGCCCTTCAGCGCCTGAAACGCCGTCGGGCCTGACCCGAAAGTCTTGGTGATTCCCTGCAGGCGGATCAGCGGATCACTCATCGGCGGCCGCCCGCTGGCCGACGATCACCTTCATGCCCGCCTTCAGCGCGCTGCCGCTCACCTCGGTATTGCGGCCGTCGGTGGCGCCGGTGACGACCTGGATCGCCTTCGGCTGGCCATCGTCGCCCAGCACATAGATGGTCTGGTGGCTGCCCGCGCCGATGCCGCGCTCCTGCGCGGGGCGGTCGCCGCGCCCCGGCCGCCGCTGCGGGGTGATGGCGGTGATAACGCCGCTCTTCTGCCGCCCGGCCCCCGCCCCGCCCGCCGCGCGGTCGGGCGAGAAGCGCAGCGCGGCATTGGGCACCAGCAGCCCCGGCTTGGTCTCCTGGGTGGAGATTTCCGCCGTGGCCGTCATGCCCGGACGCAGCAGCAGGTCCGGGTTGGAGACGCTCAGCACCGCATTATAGGACACCACGGTCGATGCGCTGCTGGCCGACGAGGATGAGCTGGTCGACGATTGCGCCGAGGTGTTCGAACCCACGTCGACGCGCGTGATCGTCGCCGGGAAGGTCCGTCCGGGATAGGCGTCCACCGTGAAGGTCGCCTTCTGGTCCTTCGCCACCTGCCCCACATCCGCCTCGTCGATCGCCACCTGCAGCTCCATCGACGACAGGTCCTCGGCGATCACGAACAGCGTCGGCGTGTTGAACGAAGCGGCCACCGTCTGGCCGGGGTCGACCTGACGGGCCAGCACGACACCGGCGACAGGCGAGCGGATGACCGCCTTGTAACGCTGCGTCCTGTCCGAAGAGAGCTGGGCGCGGGCGGACATCACATTGGCCTCGGCCGCGCGCAGATTGGCCACCGCGCGCGCCTGCGCCGCCACCGCCGCCTCCATCTCCGTCTTGGCCGGCACCCGCCCGCCGGAAAGGCGGCTGACCTCCTGCAGGCGGTTGAGCGAAGCCTGCGATTCCGCCACGGTCGCGCGCGCCTGCGCCACCGTCGCCTGCTGTGCCGCCAGCGCGGCCTCCGACTTCACGATCGCGTCGTCCAGGCGCGACGGGTCGAGGATCGCCAGCGGCTGCCCCTTCACCACCCGGTCGTTCACGTCGACCATCACGTCGTCGACGATGCCGGACAGTTCGGAGCCGATATCCACCTTGTTGGTCGGGGCCAGATTGCCTGTTGCGGACACGCTGACGGAAAGCGTGCCCTGCCGCACGTCCTGCGTCGCGTAGCTGGCGGGCGCCTCGCCCCCCAGCCATTTGTACAGCAACAGGACGAGCAGCAGCGCGCCCAGCCCAAGGCCGATCCACTTTGCGCGCCTGCGCCATGGCGATTGCTGCGGCGCGCCCAGAAACGCATCCAGATCGGCGGCATCAGCGGTATCGGCGGTGGAGGGGTTGTCTGCCATGGTCATCCTTCGGTGCCCGGGTCGATCGGCTGCCAGCCGCCGCCCAGCGCGAGATAGAGTTGAATGAGCGCCTGCGCCTGGTCCGCCCGCGCGCGCGACAGGCTGTCGCGCGAAGACAGCAGCGACCGCTCGGCATCCAGCAGCGTCTGGAAATCGGTCAACCCGGCCCGGTAGGAACTGCGCGCCAGTATCGCCGCATTGTTGGCGGCATCGAACGATATCGCCAGTTCCGTCTGCCGCCGCTTTGCGGTGTCCAGCGCCACCAGCGCGTTCTCCACATCCTCCAGCGCGGTCAGCACGGTCTGGCGGTAAGCCGCCAGCGCCCCGTCCGCCGCCGCCCGCTGCGCGCGCACCGCCGCCGCCCGCTGGCCGCCGTCGAACAGCGTCTGCGCCAGCCGGGCGAACAGCCCGCCGGTGATCACGTCGGTCAGCCCGCCGACCGACAGGGCCGATGTGCCGACATTGCCGCTGATCCCCAGCGCCGGCAGCAACTGCGCCTTGGCGACGCCGATCCGCGCCGTCGTCGCCGCCAGCGAACGCTCCGCCGCGCGCACGTCCGGCCGCTGGCGCAGCGTGTCCGCGGGAATGCCCACGGCAATGCTGTCCGGCCCCAGCGGAATCGGCGCATCCGCCGTCAGCTGGGCGGTGACCGCGCCGGGCGCCTGCCCGGTCAGCACCGCCAGCCGGTTGGCGGCGGCCGTGAAACTCTGCTCCAGCGTCGGGATGGATGCGGCGGTCGCGGCGCGCTGCTGGCGGGCCTGTTCCTGGTCGAGCGAAGAGGCAAGCCCGGCCTGCACGCGGAATCCGGCGATCTCCAGATTGTCGTCCTGCGTCACCAGCGTCTCGCGCGCGATCTTCAGGCTGGCCTGCGCGGACCGGGCGAGCATGTAGTTGCGGGCAATCTCCGCCGCCGTCGCGGTGCGGACGTTTTCCAGGTCATAGCCCGCCGCCGCCAGCTCCGCGCGCGAAGCCTCGACGGACCGGCCGATGCCGCCGAACAGGTCGATCTGCCACGCTGCGTCCGCGCCCAGCGAAAAACTGCTGCTGTCCGCCCGCTCATTGTCGAAATTGCGCCCCGCGCCCGCCGACGCGTCGATGGAGGGCAACAGGCCGCTGCGCGCCTGGAACAGCGCCTCGCGCGCCTGCCGCAGCCGCGCCGCGCTCTGCGCGATGTCCAGATTGCCCGCCAGCCCCTTGTCGACAAGCGCGGTCAGCGCCGGATCGTCGAACTGCGCCCACCATGTCGCCAGCCCCACCGCGGCCCCTGCGGGCGCGGGCGCCTGATAATGTTCGGGAACGCCCAGCGCGGCGGCTTGCGGGCGGGCATAGTCAGGCCCGGCGGCGCAGGCGGAAAGGGCCAGCAGCGGCAGAATATGTATCAGTCGCGACAATTCGAATCCTTCACCTGCCCGGTCCGGCCCGATCCTGCATCGGTCCGTCGTGGCGCGGCAAGGCTGGCTCTCGCATGAACGGACTTGAAAAATGCGCATCCGCACCGCCGCACTACGCATCCGCCCACCGCAAATGCCGCTGGCCCGCCCTTGCGGGAGCGCCTAAGACGTCCTGCCATGACGGACGCGGAAACCGCCCTCCTGCTGGCGCGAGCGCAATTTGCGTTCACGGTGAGCTTCCATTTCATCTTTCCCGCCTTTTCCATCGGCCTCGCCAGCTATCTGGCGGTGCTGGAGGGGCTGTGGCTGAAAACCGGCAAGGGCGTTTACGCCAACCTCTACCGCTACTGGCTGAAGATCTTCGCGATCACATTCGCCATGGGCGTGGTTTCGGGCATCGTCCTCTCCTATCAGTTCGGCACCAACTGGTCGGTCTTCTCGGACAAGGCAGGCCCGGTCATCGGCCCGCTAATGGCCTATGAGGTGCTGACCGCCTTCTTCCTTGAAGCCGGTTTCCTGGGCGTCATGCTGTTCGGCATCAACAAGGTCGGCAAGCGGCTCCATTTCCTCGCCACCTGCGCCGTGGCGCTCGGCACCTTCATCTCCGCCTTCTGGATCCTCTCCGCCAACAGCTGGATGCAGACGCCCACCGGCTACGCGGTCAACGCGGCGGGCCAGTTCGTCCCGGCCGGTTCGTGGGCGGACATCATCTTCAACCCCAGCTTCCCCTATCGCCTCGCCCACACCGTCATCGCGGCCTACATCACCACTGCGCTTGTCGTCGGCGCGGTCGGCGCGTGGCACCTGCTCAGGGACCGCGCCAATCCCGGCGCGCGGACCATGTTCTCGATGGCGATGTGGATGGCCGCCATCGTCGTGCCGGTGCAGATTTTCGTGGGCGACCTGCACGGCCTCAACACGCTCGAGCACCAGCCGCAAAAGGTGATGGCGATGGAAGGCCATTACCAAAGCCACCCGGACGGCGCGCCGCTCATCCTGTTCGGCATTCCGGACAGCAAGGCCCGCACCGTCCATTATGCACTGGAAGTGCCCAAGGCGTCCTCGCTGATCCTGAAGCACGATCCCGATGCGCCGCTCGCCGGGCTGGACACCGTCCCGCTGGCGGACCAGCCGCCGGTCGGCATCGTCTTCTGGTCGTTCCGCATCATGGTGGGCCTCGGCTTCGCGATGCTGCTGCTGGGCGCGGCCAGCCTGTTCGCGCGCTGGCGGCGGCGGCTCTATGACTGGCCCCTGCTCCACCGCTTCGCGCTGCTGATGGGGCCAAGCGGCTTCGTCGCCGTCATCGCCGGCTGGGTGACGACGGAGGTGGGCCGCCAGCCCTACACCGTCTTCGGCCTGCTCCGCACGGCGGACAGCGTCGCGCCGCTGGATGCGCCCGCGGTCGCGGCGTCGCTGCTCGCCTTCGTGCTGGTCTATTTCGCGGTGTTCGGCTTCGGCACCTGGTATATCCTGCGGCTGATGGCGAAACCGCCGGAGGCGCATGAGAGCACCCCGGCCAATGCGCCGATCCGCTCGGCCGGGCTCACCCCCGCCCCGGCGGTGCGCGACGGACAGGGAGGCGCATGATGGATCTCACCGTCATCTGGGCCGGGCTGATCGCCTTCGCCGTCGCATTCTACGTGGTGGCGGACGGGTTCGATCTGGGCATCGGCATCCTCTTTCCCGGTTTCCGCGTCGGCGCGGAGCGCGACGCCGCGATGAACGCGATCGCGCCCGTCTGGGACGGCAACGAGACCTGGCTGGTGCTGGGCGGCGGCGGGCTGATGGCGGCCTTCCCGCTCGCTTATGCCATCGTCCTGCCCGCCCTTTACGCGCCGCTGATCGCCATGCTGCTCGGGCTGGTGTTCCGGGGCGTCGCCTTTGAATTCCGCTGGCGCGATCCGGCCCACCGCCGGGTGTGGGATTTCGGTTTCTGCGCCGGCTCCATCGTCGCCACCTTCGCGCAGGGCATCACGCTCGGCGCGCTGCTGCAGGGCATAGAGGTGCAGGCCCGCGCCTATGCCGGCGGCTGGTGGGACTGGCTGACCCCGTTCAGCCTGCTGACCGGCGCCAGCCTGGTCGCCGGCTATGCGCTGCTCGGCGCCTGCTGGCTGATCGCCAAGACGGAAGGCCGCACCCGCGACGACGCCCGCCGCTTCGCCCGCATCGCCCTGCCGGCGTTGATCGGCGCGCTGGGCGCGGTCAGCCTCGCCACGCCGTTCCTCGACGGGCAATATTATCAACGCTGGTTCGTCAGCCCCGGCCTGTTCGTCACGGTGCCAATGCCGCTGCTGGTCGCCGCCGTCGCGCTGCTGCTGTGGCGCAGCCTGAAACGCGATGTCGACGGCCACCCCTTCCTCTACGCGCTCGCGCTGTTCGGCCTCAGCTTCGCGGGACTGGCGATCTCCATCTGGCCGGACGTGATCCCCGGCCGCGTCAGCATCTGGGATGCCGCCGCCCCGCACAGCAGCCAGCTGTTCATGCTGGTCGGCGCGGGCATCATGCTGCCCATCATCCTTGCCTATACCGGCTGGTCCTACTGGGTGTTCCGGGGCAAGGTGGGCACGGACGGCTATCATTGATCGCGCCGTCCGCCGATCCCGGCCCGCTGTGGAAACGCCTGCTGTGGCTGGCGGCGATCTGGACGGCCAGCGTCGCGGTGCTGGGCGCGGTGGCCTGGCTGCTGCGGCTGTGGATCGCCTGACCCTTATTCCATCTCCAAGATGATCGCATCCACCGCCAGGCTGTCCCCGGCCCTGGCGTTGACCGATTTCACCACCCCCGCCTTGGTCGCGCGCAGGATGTTCTCCATCTTCATCGCCTCGACCACGGCCAGCGGCTGGCCCGCCTCGACCCTGTCGCCCTCGCCCACATGCAGCGTCATCAGCAGCCCCGGCATCGGGCAAAGCAGGAAGCGCGACAGATCGGGCGGTATCTTCTCGATCATATGGGCCGCCAGCGGCGCGACGCGCCAGGGCAGCACGCGCACCGCATGGATGCGCCCGCGCGTGGTCATCCGCCAGCCGGTCCGCGTGCGGGCCACCTTCACCGCCAGTTCCGCGCCGTCGATCTCCGCCACCACCAGCCGGTCGCCGGGCGTATATTCCAGCGCGATGTCAACCTTCTCGCCGTCGACCTTGATGTGCTTGCGGCCGATCTTCACCTTGCGGGCCTCGCCGCCGATCGTCACCTGCCATTTGGCGGGCGGGGCCAGCCGCCCGCCCAGCTGGCCGTCGGTGCGCCGCGCGCGGTCCGCCTCCGCGCTCGCCATGAACCCGGCGATCGCCGCCAGCGCGCGGACGATCTCCTCGCCCGCATCGGCCCCCGCGAACCCGTCCGGATATTCCTCCGCGATGAAGCCGGTGGTCAGCTCCCCGGCGCGAAAACGCGGATGCTGCATGATCGCTGAAACGAAATCGATATTATGGCCCAGCCCCTCCAGCTCGAACCGGTCCAGCGCCGCGATCTGCCGGTCGGCCGCCTCGTCGCGCGTCTCGCCCCAGGTGACGAGCTTGGCGATCATCGGATCGTAGAAGATCGAGACCTCGCCACCCTCCGCCACGCCCGCGTCCACGCGCACGCCGCCCTCGCCCCGCTCGTCCCCCGCCCAGGCCGGCGCCGGCGTGCGATACCGCACCAGCCGCCCGGTCGACGGCAGGAAACCGCGATAGGGGTCTTCGGCATAGACGCGGTTCTCGATCGCCCATCCGTCGATCTTCACATCGTCCTGCCTCATCGTCAGCGCCTCGCCCGCCGCGATGCGGATCATCTGCTCAACCAGGTCGATGCCAGTGATCGCCTCGGTCACCGGATGCTCCACCTGCAGGCGGGTGTTCATCTCGAGGAAGTAGAAGCTCTCGCCGCTCTTGTCCGCGCCGGAAACGATCAGCTCCACCGTGCCCGCGCTGTAATAACCCACCGCCTTCGCCAGCGCGACGCACTGCTCGCCCATCGCCTTGCGCATCTTCGGCGTGACGAAGGGCGACGGCGCCTCCTCGACCACCTTCTGGTGGCGGCGCTGGATCGAGCATTCCCGCTCGTTCAGATACAGGATGTTGCCCTGCTGATCGCCCAGTATCTGGATCTCGATGTGGCGCGGGTTGAGGATGAACTTCTCGATGAACACGCGGTCGTCGCCAAAGCTGGCCAGCCCCTCGCGCTTCACGCTGTCAAAGCCCTCGCGCACGTCCGCCTCGCCATGGGCCAGCCGCATCCCCTTGCCGCCGCCGCCCGCCGATGCCTTCATCATCACCGGATAGCCGATCTCGTTGGCGATCTCGACGGCATGCTCGGTGTCGCGGATCTCGCCGACGAAGCCGGGGACCACGTTCACCCCCGCCTCCCGCGCGATCTTCTTGGATTCGATCTTGTCGCCCATCGCCGCGATGGCCTTCACCGGCGGGCCGATGAACGCGATCTTCTCGGCCGCCAGCGCCTCGGCAAAGCTGGTGCGCTCGGACAGGAAACCATAGCCCGGGTGCACCGCCTCCGCGCCCGTCGCCTTGCACGCGGCGATGATCCTGTCGGCCAGCAGATAGGATTCGGATGCCGGCGACGGGCCGATATGCACCGCCTCGTCCGCCATCTGCACAAAGGGCGCCCGCGCGTCCGCGTCGGAATAGACGGCGACGGTCGCTATGCCCATCGCCTTCGCGGTCTTGATGACGCGACAGGCGATTTCACCGCGATTGGCGATCAGGATTTTCTTGAACATTCAGCTTCCTAGCAGTCTTTCCTCAGCGGCGACGGGATCATCACTCCGCCGCCTCCAAATGGCCGTGCGGCGCGGCCTCCATGGCGACGACGCCCAGCTTGGCGAACAGCCGGGCATCGCTGTCGTCGCCGGCATTGGGCGCGGTCAGCAGCCGGTCGCCGGTGAAGATGCTGTTCGCGCCCGCCATGAAGCACAGCGCCTGGCACGCCTCACTCATGCTCTCGCGCCCCGCGGACAGCCTCACCATACTGGCCGGCATCGCGATCCGCGCCACCGCCACGGTGCGCACGAACTCCGTCTCGTCTATCTTCGCCATCGGCGTATCGGCCAGCATGTCACCCAGCACCGTGCCCTTCACCGGCACCAGCGCGTTGATCGGCACGCTTTCGGGGTGCGGCATGGTGGCCAGCGCATGGATGAAGCCGATGCGGTCGGCGCGCGTCTCGCCCATACCCACAATGCCGCCGCAGCACACGTTGATGCCGGCGGCGCGGACGTTCTCCAGCGTCTCGATGCGGTCTTCAAAGCTGCGGGTGGTGATGACGTTGGCGTAGTTTTCCGGGCTGGTGTCGATATTATGGTTGTAATAATCCAGCCCCGCCTCGGCCAGCTGACGGGCCTGGCCCTCGCTCAACATGCCCAGCGTCATGCATGTTTCCATGCCCATCTGGCGCACGCCCTTCACCATCTCGATGATCCTGGGCATGTCCCGGTCCTTGGGGCTGCGCCACGCCGCGCCCATGCAGAACCGGCCGGATCCATGGTCCTTGGCCTGCGCCGCCGCCTGCAGCACGGCCTGCACGTCCATCAGCTTGGTTGCCTTCAGGCCGCTGTCCGCCTGGGTGGACTGGCTGCAATAACCGCAATCCTCCGGGCAACCGCCGGTCTTGATCGACAGCAGCGTGGAAAGCTGCACCTCGTTGCGGGGGTGGCGGGCGCGGTGAACGGTCTGCGCCTCGTACATCAGGTCAGCGAACGGCAGGTCGAACAGCGCCGCTATCTCCTCGCGCGTCCAGTCGGTGCGGACAGTCATTCAGCGGCCTCCCCCATATTTTCTGGCGGCATATTGTGGCCCAGCAGGCGCAACACGTCCGCCGCGCATTCCACGACATTGCTGCCCGGGCCATAAATGCCCTGCACCCCGGCGTCGCGCAGAAACTGATAATCCTGCGGCGGGATCACCCCGCCGGCGATCACCTTTATGTCGCCCCGCCCGGCCGCCTTCAGCCCGGCGATCAGTTCGGGGATCAGCGTCTTGTGCCCCGCCGCAAGGCTGGACGCGCCGACAATGTCGACGCCGCTGTCGAGCGCCAGCACCACCGTTTCCTCCGGCGTCTGGAACAGCGGGCCGGACACCACGTCGAAACCCATGTCGCCAAAGGCCGATGCGATCACATTGGCGCCGCGATCATGCCCGTCCTGGCCCATTTTGGCGACGAGCAGCTTCGGCTTGCGCCCCATGCGCCGCTCCACCGCCTTCACCCCGTCCAGCACCTGCCGCCAGCGGCTGTCGCCTTCATAGGGCGCGGCATAAACGCCCTTCACCGGCGTCGGCCGGGTGGCGTAACGGCGAAAGCTCTGCTCCATCGCCAGGCTGATCTCGCCCAGCGTCGCCCGCGCCCGCGCCGCCTCCACCGCAAGCGCCAGCAGGTTGTTGTCCACCGATTGCGGGGCCGCCGCGCCGTCCGCAAGCGCCTTCAGCGCCGCCTGGCACGCCGCCTCGTCGCGCATGGCCTTCACGCGGTTTATCCGCGCGATCTGCCCTTCGCGCACCTTCGCGTTGTCCACCTCGAGCGTTTCGAGCAGATCCTCGTCCTTCAGGCGGTATTTGTTGACGCCGACGATCACGTCGTCGCCGCGGTCCACCCGCGCCTGCCGCGCGGCGGCTGCGGTCTCGATCATCGCCTTGGGCCAGCCGGCGGCCACGGCCTTCGCCATGCCGCCTTCCTTTTCCACCCGCTCGATGATCTCCCACGCCTTGTCGACCAGCTCCTGGGTCAGCGCCTCGACATAATAGGAGCCGCCCAGCGGATCGACGACCCTGGTCATCCCGGTCTCTTCCTGGATGACGATCTGGGTGTTGCGCGCGATGCGGGCGGAAAAATCGGTCGGCAGCGCAATCGCCTCGTCCAGCGCGTTGGTGTGCAGGCTCTGCGCGCCGCCCAGCATCGCCGCCATCGCCTCGATGGTGGTGCGCATGACGTTGTTATACGGGTCCTGCTCGGTCAGGCTGACCCCGGACGTCTGGCAATGGGTGCGCAGCATCTTGGACCGCTCGTCCCTGGCGCCCAGATTGGTCATCACCCGGTGCCACAGCACCCGCGCCGCGCGCAGCTTGGCGATCTCCATGAAGAAGTTCATGCCGATTGCGAAGAAGAAGCTCAAACGCCCGGCAAACTTGTCGATATCGAGGCCGCTTGCCACGCCGTAGCGCACATATTCCGCACCGTCGGCGATGGTGAAGGCCAGCTCCTGCACCTGCGTCGCCCCGGCCTCCTGCATGTGGTAGCCGGAAATGGAGATGCTGTTGAACTTCGGCATCTCGCGGCTGGTGTAGCCGAAAATGTCGGAGATGATCCGCATCGAGGGTTCGGGCGGGTAGATATAGGTGTTGCGGACCATGAACTCCTTCAGGATGTCGTTCTGGATGGTCCCGTCCAGCATCGCCCTGTCGACGCCCTGCTCCTCCCCCGCGACGATGAAGAAGGCGAGGATGGGGATGACCGCGCCGTTCATCGTCATGCTGACCGACATCCGGTCCAGCGGAATGCCGTCGAACAGGATCTTCATATCCTCGACGCTGTCGATGGCGACGCCCGCCTTGCCGACATCGCCGACGACGCGCGGATGGTCGCTGTCATAACCCCGGTGGGTGGCAAGGTCGAAGGCGACGGAAAGCCCCTTCTGCCCGGCGGCAAGGTTGCGCCGGTAAAAGGCGTTGGATTCCTCGGCGGTCGAAAAACCCGCATATTGGCGGATCGTCCACGGCCGCCCGGCATACATGGATGCGCGCACGCCGCGCGTGAACGGCGCGAAGCCCGGCAGGCCGGGATCGATGCCGGCCACGTCCCCGGCAGTGTAGAGCGGCTTCACCCTTATGCCTTCCGGCGTGTCCCACAGCAGGTCGCGGCCCTTGACCTCCCTTGCGGCCAGGGCTTCCCAGTCGCCCCGCGTGGGTCTGTCCGCCATGTCAGGCTCCCTTGAACGCCGGCTTGCGCTTCTGCAGGAAGGATAGCGCGCCCTCCACCGCGTCGGCGCTGTTGCCCGCGCTGCGCTGGTCGGCGGCCTCGGCGGCCAGCGCGCTGGCATAGTCGGATTCCATCGCAGCCACGAGCCCGCGCCGCATCAGCCCCAGCGCCACCGTCGGCCCCGCCGCCAGCCGCGCGGCCAGCGCCCGCGCCTCGCCGGCCAGCGCATCGTCGTCCACCGCCTTGTAGATCAGCCCCCATTGCTCGGCCTGGTCGGCGTGGATCCGCTCGCCCAGCATCACCATCTGCATCGCCCGCGCCTTGCCCACCAGCCGCGTCAGCATCCACGACGCGCCGCCGTCCGGCACCAGCCCGATATTGACGAAGGCCTGCAGGAAATAGGCCGACCGCCCGGCAATGGCGAAATCCCCGGCCAGCGCCAGGCTGCACCCGATGCCCGCCGCCGCGCCGTTGACGGCGGTGACCACCGGCACGTCCAGCGCGGCGATCTTCAGCAGCGTCGGGTTGAAGGTGCGGGTCAGCGCGCGATAGGCCCCGGCTCCGCCGCTCACCGATTGGCTCGCATCCCGCCCGGCCAGGTCGGCCCCGGCGCAAAAGGCCCGCCCCGCGCCGGTGATGAGCACCGCCCGCGCGCCGCCCAGATTGTCGAGCGCGTCGGCGATCTCGTCGAACATCACCGGCGGCGCGGCGTTCAGCCGGTCGGGCCGGTTGAGGGTGATCGTCGCGATGGAGTCCGCCACGTCGAACAGGATGTGATCGTAGGTCAAGGCATGTCCTTTCGCCTGCGCCGCCCCGGGCCGCGCATCAATGTTTCGGTGTTTCCATGATCTCGGTCAGCACGCCGCCCATGTCGCGCGGATGGACGAAGAAGATCGGCGTGCCGTGCGCGCCGATGCGCGGCTCGCCCAGAATGCGGGCGCCCTTGCCCTCGAACCATGCCTTCGCCGCGTGGATGTCCGGCACCTCATAGCACAGATGGTGCTGCCCGCCCGCCGGGTTCTTGTCCAGGAAGGCGCGGATCGGGGATGCGTCGCCCAGCGGCTCGATCAGCTCGATCTGGCTGTTGGGCGTATCGACGAAGCACACCTTCACGCCCTGCGCGGGCATGTCGAACGGCGCGCGGATCACTTCCGCGCCCATCACCTCGCGATAGAAGGCCACCGAATCCGCGATGGACGGGGTGGCGATGCCGACATGGTTCAGGCGGCCGAGCTTCATTGCGATATCCTGTCGTCGTGCGGGGATGGGAAGCGGCGGGCCGCGCCGTCAAAGGGGCAGGTTGTCATGCTTCTTCCATGGGTTTTCGAGCGCCTTGTTGCGCAGCTTGCGAAGGCCCAGCGCCACCCGCCGCCGGGTCGAATGCGGCATGATCACCTCGTCGATGAAGCCCTTGCTGGCCGCGACGAAGGGGTTGGCGAAGCGCGCCTCATATTCGGCCGTCCGCTCCGCGATCTCCTCCGCCGTCCGGCCGCGAAAGATGATCTCGACCGCGCCCTTGGCGCCCATCACCGCAATCTCGGCGGTCGGCCAGGCATAGTTCAGGTCGCCGCGCAGATGCTTGGACGCCATGACGTCATAGGCCCCGCCATAGGCTTTGCGGGTGATGACGGTTATCTTCGGCACCGTCGCCTCGGCATAGGCGAAGAGCAGCTTCGCGCCATGCTTGATGATGCCGTCATGCTCCTGCGCGGTGCCGGGCAGGAAGCCGGGCACGTCGACGAAGGTGACGATGGGAATGTCGAACGCGTCGCAAAAGCGCACGAAACGCGCCGCCTTCTTCGATGAATTGATGTCCAGGCACCCGGCCAGCACCATCGGCTGGTTGGCGACGATGCCGACGGTGCGGCCCTCGACCCGGCCGAAACCGGTGACGATGTTCGCCGCATGGGCGGGCTGCACCTCGAAGAAATCGCCCTCGTCCACGGTTTTGCGGATCAGCTCATGCATGTCGTAGGGCTGGTTGGCGCTCGCCGGGATCAACGTGTCCAGGCTCGGCTCGATCCGGTCCCACGCATCGGATGTCGGCCGTTCGGGCACCGCGTCCCGGTTCGACGCGGGCAGGAAATCGATGAAGTCGCGCGCCGCCAGCAGCGCCTCTATGTCATTCTCGAACGCCACGTCCGCCACGCCGGATTTCGTGGTGTGGGTCACCGCCCCGCCCAGTTCCTCCTGGGTGACGATCTCGTTGGTCACGGTCTTCACCACGTCCGGCCCGGTGACGAACATGTAGGAACTGTCCTTCACCATGAATATGAAGTCCGTCATGGCCGGAGAATAAACCGCCCCCCCCGCGCACGGGCCCATGATCAGGCTCAGTTGCGGCACCACGCCGGATGCAAGCACGTTGCGCTGGAACACCTCGGCATAGCCGCCCAGGCTCGCCACCCCTTCCTGGATGCGCGCGCCGCCGGAATCGTTGAGGCCGATCACCGGCGCGCCCACCTTCATCGCCATGTCCATGATCTTGCAGATCTTCTGGGCGTGCCGTTCCGACAGGGAACCGCCGAACACGGTGAAATCCTGGCTGAACACATAGACCAGCCGGCCGTTGATCGTGCCCGATCCGGTGACGACGCCGTCGCCAGGAACGGTCTGCGCGGGCATGCCGAAATCCACGCAATTATGCTCGACATACATGTCGAGTTCCTCGAACGACCCTTCGTCCAGCAGCACCTCCAGCCGCTCGCGCGCCGTCAGCTTGCCCTTGGCGTGTTGCGCCGCGATTCGCTTTTCGCCGCCGCCCAGCCGCGCCGCCGCGCGCTTCGCTTCCAGTTGTTCGACCATCGTTGCCATTGGCGCATTCTCCCGATCCTTCCCCTTTCCAAGCTTTGGCGAGAACTGCAAATGTGAACTTGCGAAGTTGCGAAGCGGCATTTTGCAAAATAGGATGCAGCCATGACCATGCGGCGCAGACTCTTCGCGGGCGCGCAGTTGCGGGCGCTGCGGCAGCGGGCCGGGCTGGGCCAGTCCGCCATGGCGCTCAGGCTGGGCATTTCGGTCAGCTATCTGAGCCAGCTGGAAAATGACGATCGTCCGCTCACCCCCGCAGTGCTGGCGGCACTGGGTCGGCATTATCCGCTGGATCTCGACCAATTGGCGGCGGACGATCCCGCCCAGCGCTTCGCCGCCATCCGGGGCGCGATGGACGATCCGCTGTTCGCGGCCAGCACCGTCCCGCCCGAGGCGCTGGCCCGGCTGGTCGAACAGCAGCCCGGCTTCGTCGACCGCTTCGTCGCGCTCCACGCCGCCTATCGCCATGCGGAGGAACGGCTGAACATCGTCGATGAAAGCATCACCAGCGGCGGCGGCGCGGGGGATCGCCCGCCCTGGGAGGACATCCGGGACTGGTTCCACGAAGCCGGCAATTATGTCGACCCGCTCGACCGGCGGGCCGAGGCGCTGGCGGAGAAGGCGGAAACCACCGCCCCCGCGCTGACGGACAGGCTGCGGGCGGACCATGGCGTCAGCGTCTCCATCGCCGCGGACGAGGGGGGCGTCCTGCGCCGTTTCGACGCCGCCCGGCGTCACCTGACGCTGGGCGGGGCGCTGCCGCCGGAAAGCCGGCGGTTCATGCTGGCGCACCAGCTGGTCGCGCTGGACATGGCGGAGCGGATCGCCGCAATCGCCGATACCGCCGACCTGCGCAATGCGGAGGCGCGGCGGCTGCTGCGCGTCGGGCTGGCCAATTATGCGGCGGGCGCGTTGCTGATGCCCTATGGCCGGTTCCGCGACACGGCCCGCGCGCTGCGCCACGATATCGACAGGCTGTGCCGCCAGTTCGGCGTCAGCTTCGAACAGGCATGTCACAGGCTGTCGACGCTGCAGCGCCCCGGCGCGCGCGGCATCCCCGTCTTCTTCTGCCGGGTCGACATGGCGGGCAACATCACCAAACGGCACAGCGCCACCCGGCTGCAATTCGCGCGCTTCGGCGGGGCCTGCCCGCTCTGGATCGTGCATGAGGCGGTGGCGATCCCGGACCGCATCCTCGTCCAGCTCGCCGAAACTCCCAATGGCGTGCGCTACGTCTCGATGGCCAAGGGGCTGGTGAAGCCGTCGGGCAGCTTCGCCCGCGCGCCGCGCCGCTATGCCGTTGCGCTGGGCTGTGAAATCGCCCACGCGGCCGACTTCATCTATGCAGACGGCATGGACCTGACGGCCGGGGCCGCCGCCACCCCCATCGGCATATCCTGCCGGCTGTGCCCGCGCGACGATTGCGACCAGCGTGCCTTCCCGCCTGCCGACCGGGCCATCCGGGTCGACCCGGACGTGCGCGATATTGTGCCTTACAGCGTCGTTTGAACGTATCTCCCCTTGCTCTTTGCGGGTCCGATCCGCTTAAAGGATATCGACCGAGGAGAGGCTGAATGAGCGATCGCGATCTGTTTCCTGTCCCTGCCGAATGGGCCGCCAAGGCCCGGGTCGATGCCCGGAAATATACCGAGATCTACGGCCGCTCGCTGGCCGATCCGGGCCGTTTCTGGCTGGAACAGGCGCGCCGTCTGGACTGGATCAAGCGGCCGGAGATTGCGGGGGACTGGTCGTTCAACGCTGCCGACTTTGGTATTCGTTGGTTTTCGGATGGTCGTTTGAATGTTTCGGTGAACTGCCTTGACCGTCATTTGGCGGAGCGTGGTGATGCGGTAGCGATCATCTGGGAGCCGGATGCGCCGGGGGATGAGCCGCGGCGGCTGACCTACCGGGAGCTGCACGCCGAGGTGTGCCGGTTCGCCAATGTGCTGAAGGGTGCAGGCGCGCGCAAGGGCGACCGGGTGACGCTGTACATGCCGATGATCCCCGAGGCGGCGATCG
>NZ_MEFG01000029.1 GCF_001724715.1 Sphingomonas sp. SCN 67-18 | reverse complement strand
GGAAGCGGGCGATCTGGTCGCCAAGGCGGATGCCGACGCCGCCGATCTCATCGCCCGGCGCGCCCGCATGGCCGAGGACAAGATTGCCGCCGCGGAACGCGCCGCCGTCGCAGAGGTGCGGGCGACCGCCGCCGACGCCGCCGTTTCCGCCGCAACGCTGATGATCACCGCACGCCACGGCGCTGCGCAGGACAAGCCGCTGGTCGACCGCACCATCGCCGATCTGGGCAGCCTCAACTGACCTTCGCAGGTCCGGCCCGCCGGCCGGACCGCTTTTTTCGGATCGCAGGCGGGTAGCGCCAATCGCGCCCGGCGCCTAAATCCCGTTCATGTCCGAACCGTCCGCCCCAGATCGCTTCCATGAGGACAAGGCCGCCTACGCCGTGCGCGGCGCGGAAAAGCCGGATCTGGAAGCCGGCGTCGCGGCGATCCGCAATGTGCTGAAAACCCTGCCGGCCCGCCCGGGCGTTTACCGGATGCACGATGCGCGCGGCGACGTGCTCTATGTCGGCAAGGCGCGGGCGCTGCGCAACCGGGTGACCAACTATACCCAGGTCGCCCGCCTGTCCCGGCGGCTGCAGCGCATGGTGGCGCAGACGCGCACGATGACCATCGTCACCACCGGCAGCGAGGCGGAGGCGCTGCTGCTGGAGGCGCAGTTGATCAAACGGTATCGCCCGGCCTATAATGTGCTGCTGCGCGACGACAAAAGCTTCCCCTTCATCCTGCTGCGCGCCGACCACGCCTTTCCGCGCATCCAGAAGCATCGCGGCGCGCGCCGGGCGAAGGGCGATTATTACGGCCCCTTCGCCAGCGCCGGATCGGTGGGGCGCACGCTCAACGCCCTGCAAAAGCTGTTCCTGCTCCGCTCGTGCACGGACAGCTTCTTTTCCAACCGCTCCCGGCCGTGCCTGCTTTATCAGATCCGCCGCTGCTCCGCGCCCTGCGTCGGGCGGATCGACGAGGCCGCCTATGCGGATCTGGTCGGCGACGCGAAGGCGTTTCTGGGCGGCAAATCGACCGAGGTGCAGAAAAAGCTCGGCGCGGCCATGCAGGCGGCGAGCGACGCGATGGATTTCGAGCTGGCCGCCATATTTCGCGACCGGCTGCGCGCGCTCACCTTCATCCAGGGCAGCCAGGCGATCAACGCCGAGGGCATTGGCGACGGCGACATCTTTGCGCTGGCCAGCAAGGCGGGGGTGATCTGCATCCAGGCCTTCTTCATTCGCGGCGGGCAGAATTGGGGGCATCGCAGCTTCTTCCCCGCCCACACCCAGGACGTGCCGGAAGCGGACGTGCTGGCCAGCTTCCTGGTGCAATTTTACGAGGAGGTGCCGCCGCCCCGCACCCTGTTCCTCGACCGCGACCTGCCGGAGGCCGCGCTGCTGGCCGAGGCGCTGGGCGAACGGGCCGGCGCGCGGGTGACCATCGCCGTGCCGAAGCGGGGCGAGCGCGTCCGGCTGATCCGCCAGGCCCATCGCAATGCGGAGGAGGCGCTGGACCGCCATCTCGCGGAATCGACGACGCAGGGGAAGATCCTGCGCGACATGGCAGATCTGTTCGGGCTGGACGGGCCGCCGGACCGGATCGAGGTTTATGACAACAGCCATATCCAGGGCACCAACGCCATTGGCGGGATGATCGTCGCCGGGCCGGAGGGTTTCCGCAAGAACAGCTATCGCAAGTTCAACATCAAGCGCGCCGAAACCGTGCCGGGCGACGATTTCGCGATGATGCGCGAGGTGCTGGAACGGCGCTTCGCCCGGGCGAAGAGCGAGGACCCGGATCGGGACGGGGGGGATTGGCCCGATCTTGTCCTGATCGACGGCGGCAAGGGGCAGTTGAACGCGGTCAAGGCGGTGCTTGAGGAGATGGGCATAGAGGATGTGCCGCTGGTCGGCGTCGCCAAGGGGCCGGACCGCAATGCCGGGCGCGAGACATTCCACCTGCCCGACGGGCGCGAGATCAGCCTGCCGCACAATTCGCCGGTGCTGTTCTACCTGCAAAGGCTGCGCGACGAGGCGCATCGCTTTGCCATCGGCGTCCACCGCAGCAAGCGGGCGAAGCAGATCGGCGCAAGCCCGCTGGACGAGATTCCCGGCATCGGCCCGGCGCGCAAGAAGGCGCTGCTGATGCATTTCGGCACGGCCCGCGCGGTGCGCGCCGCATCGCTGGAGGATCTGGGCCGGGCGCCCGGCGTGTCCGGCACGATGGCGCAGGCGATCTACGATCATTTCAACGCGCGCTGAGCGCCCGCCCGGCGGCTGGCGCGGCGCCCCCCAACCACGCTAGAGCATCGTCATGCGGATCGAGGCGGCGGCGATCATCTGCGCGGTGAGGGCGCATGGCGAACATGGCGCGGTGGTGCGCGCCGTGACGCGCGATCACGGGCTGCTGGCGGGTTATGTGCGGGGCGGCCGATCACGCAGGCTGCGCCCGGTGCTGATGCCCGGCAATGTCGTGCAGGCCGAATGGCGGGCGCGCACCGAGGACCAGCTGGCCGGGATGACGGCGGAACTGGTCCATAGCCGCGCGCCCCTGCTCACTGAACCGCTGCCGGCGGCGGCGATCGACTGGGCCACCGCGCTGGCCGCCGCCGTTTTGCCGGAAGGCCAGCCTTTTCCGCGCCTCCATGATGCGCTGGACGGGGTGCTCGGCGCGGTGGAGGCCGCCCCGGCGGCGCGGGGCTGGGCGGTGGCGCTGGCGCGTTATGAGCTGCTGCTGCTCGCGGAACTGGGCTTCGGGCTGGACCTGGCGGCATGTGCGCTGACCGGCGGGGTCGACGACCTCGCCTTCGTCAGCCCGCGCAGCGGCCGCGCGGTCAGCCGGGCGGCGGCCGGCGATCATGCGCCCCGGCTGCTGCGGCTGCCGCCTTTCCTGCTGGCCGGCGGGGCGGGGGACTGGCCGGATATTCTCGACGCGCTGCGGCTGACCGGCCATTTCCTGTCGCGTGATCTGCTCAACGACCGGCGGAGCGAGATACTGGCCGCGCGGGAGCGGCTGATCGTGCGGATGCAGGGCGCGGCCTGACCCGGTTCAGCGGCGGAACACCACCGTTTTCTTGCCGTTGGGCAACACCCGCTGCTCGACATGCCAGGCGACGGCGCGGGCCAGCACCCGCCGCTCGATATCGCGGCCCTTGGCGACCAGCATGTCCGGCGTGTCGCTATGGCTGATGCGCTCGACATCCTGTTCGATGATCGGCCCTTCATCCAGGTCGCCGGTCACATAATGGGCGGTCGCGCCGATCAGCTTCACGCCGCGCGCATGGGCCTGGTGATAGGGTTTCGCGCCCTTGAAGCCGGGCAGGAAGCTGTGGTGGATGTTGATGCAGCGCCCCGCCAGCTTGGCCGCCAGCCCGTCCGACAACACCTGCATGTAGCGCGCCAGCACCACCAGCTCCACGCCCTCTGCCTCGATCAGCGCCAGCAGCCGGGCCTCCTGATCCATCTTCGTCGTCGGCGTGACCGGCAGGTGATGGAAGGGGATGTCGCCCAGATCGACCGGGCCGATGGCGGACCGGGGGTGATTGGACACGATGGCGACCGGCTCCATCGCCAGCTCGCCGGAACGCCAGCGATAGAGCAGGTCGGTCAGGCAATGGTCGAATTTGGAAACGAGCAGCAGCACTTTCATCGGCGTGTCGGCGCCGCGCAGCGCCCAGTCCATGCCGAAACGCGCCGCGACCGGGGCCAGATTCGCGCCATGGTCCGCATCGTCCGCGCCGTCGAACAGGACGCGCATGAAGAAGCGCCCGGTCTCCAGATCGTCGAACTGGTTCGCCTCCAATATGTTGGCGCCGCCTTCCGCCAGTCGCGACGAAACGGCGGCGACGATCCCGGGGCGATCCTGGCAGGACAGGGTGAGAATATGACGGGCCATGCCGGGGCCGTAACGTGCGCTTGCCCGCCCGGCAAGGCGAGTCGTGGTTGCCAGCACCGGCATGTCCCGGCATGGCGTCTGACGAATCGATGAGGGAGGTGCATGTGCTGGTTGCGTTGTTGCCGGGGGACGGAATCGGGCCGGAAGTCATCGCGCAGGCCGTGCGGGTTCTGGATGCGCTCGATATTGGCGGCCTCGTCTTCGAGGAAGCGCCGGTGGGCGGCGCGGCGTGGCGGGCAACCGGCCATCCGCTTCCCGCGGCCACGCTGGACCTGGCCCGGCGTGCCGACGCGATCCTGTTCGGCGCGGTGGGCGACCCCGAGTGCGACGCGCTGGAGCGGCATCTGCGCCCGGAGCAGGCGATCCTCGGCCTGCGCAAGGAACTGGGCCTGTTCGCCAATTTGCGGCCCGCGCGGCTCTTCCCCGAACTGGCCGATGCGTCCGCCCTCCGCCCGGAGATTGCGCGCGCGATCGACATGGTCATCGTGCGCGAGCTTACCGGCGACGTCTATTTCGGCCAGCCGCGCGGCCGGCGCGCGACGGAGGACGGGCTGCGCGAGGGTTATGACATGATGCGCTATGACGAGGCCGAGGTGGCCCGCATCGCGCGCGTCGGGTTCGAGACGGCACGGGGGCGCCGGGGGCGGCTCTGCTCGGTGGACAAGGCGAACGTGCTGGAAACGTCGCAGCTCTGGCGCGATGTGGTGATAGAGGTTTCCGCCGATTATGCCGATGTGGAGTTGAGCCACATGTATGTCGACAATGCCGCGATGCAGCTGGTGCGCAACCCCGGCCAGTTCGACGTGATCGTCACCGGCAATCTGTTTGGCGATATCCTGTCGGATCAGGCGTCGATGTGCACCGGCTCGATCGGCATGTTGCCGTCCGCCTCGCTCAATGACACCGGCAAGGGGCTGTATGAGCCGATCCACGGCAGCGCCCCGGACATTGCGGGGCAGGGCAAGGCCAACCCGCTGGCGACGATCCTGTCGGCAGCGATGATGCTGCGCCATTCGCTGGACCGCGCCGACGCCGCCGATCGCATCGAGGCGGCGGTTGCGGCCGCGCTGGCCGGCGGCGCGCGCGGGGCCGACCTTGGCGGCGGCCATTCCACCGGCGAGATAGGCGATCGCGTGATCGCGGCGCTCGGGTGACGCAAGCGCCGCTCGAACTCGCCGTGGTGCTGCCCACTTTTTGCGAAGCGGGGAATGTCGAGGCGGTGATCGCGCGGATCGACGGCGCGTTGGCGGGGCATGTCTGGGAGGCGATTTTCGTCGACGACAACAGCCCGGACGGCACCGCCGAGATCGTCCGCGCCATCGCGCGGCGCGATCCGCGCATCCGGGTGATCGAGCGCGTCGGGCGGCGGGGCCTGTCGTCGGCCTGCATCGAGGGGATGATGGCGACGGCCGCGCCCTTCGTGGCGGTGATGGACGCCGACCTGCAGCATGACGAGACGTTGCTGCCCCGCATGCTGGCGCGGCTGGCGGGAAGCGACCTGGACATCGTCATCGCATCCCGCTTCGTCGAGGGCGGCGGCACCGGGGATTGGGACAAGGACCGGCTGGCCAAATCCAGGCTGGCGACGCGGATCAGCCGGATGGTGCTGAAGGCCGATCTGGCCGACCCGATGAGCGGCTTCTTCATGCTGCGCACCAGCACCTTCCGCCGGCTTGCCCCGCGCCTTTCGGGCATCGGGTTCAAGATATTGCTGGACCTGTTCACCGCCGCGCGCCGCCCGCTGCGGTTCGTGGAAATGCCCTATGAGTTCCAGCAGCGCGCCGTGGGCGAGAGCAAGCTGGACCATGTCGTCGCCTTCGAATTCCTGATCGCGCTTTACGACCGCACCATGGGGCGGGTGATCCCGACGCGGTTCGCCATGTTCGGGACGATCGGCGCGCTGGGCGTCGTCATCCACATGAGCCTGCTCGCCATCGCCTATCAGCGGCTGACCTTCATCGCCGCGCAAAGCCTTGCGACGGTCGGCGCGATGACGTTCAACTTCTTCCTGAACAACGCGCTCACCTATCGCGACCGGCGTCTGGCCGGGGCGAAGGCGCTGGTGCGGGGCTGGCTGTCCTTCTGCCTGGTGTGCAGCGTCGGCGCGCTCGCCAATGTCGGCGTCGCCGCCTTCCTGTTCGAGGTGGAGAACACCTATTGGACGCTGTCGGCGCTGGCCGGCGTCATCGTCGGCGCGGTATGGAATTTCGCGCTGTCGTCCCGCTTCACCTGGGGGCGTTACTAGCGCGCGCCGCCCGAACGGCGCCGCGCGCTCCCCCTTATTCCGACGGGCAGCCGCCGGCGCGGGTTTCGGGCGCAGCGCCCGCGCGATACCAGAGCGACGCCTCGCCGCTCTTTTCGGCATCGTGCCGGCATAGCTCGGCGGCGGTGCCGGCCGGATCGATCAGCACGGACCAATTCTGGTCGCCGCAATCATGCTGCTGGCAGCTCCACGATATCAGCTTGCCGTCCTTCAACGCCACCGGCGTGCTGGGGCCGGGATTGCCGCCCAGCACCCGGTCGCGCAGCCCCTGGTCGTCGGTCGCCGCCGCGACGGCGCTCACCACCAGCGGATGGTCCTGAAAGCTGACGCCGTCCAGCTTCTCGCCCGGATATTTGCCGATATAGGCGGAGAGCGGCCCGCCGGCCGGTGCTACCTCCGCGGCCGGTGTCGCGGCCGCGTTGGAGGCGTTTGCGGGCGCGGCTTCATTTGCCGGCGCGTCCGCGCCCTGGCCGCAGCCGCCTACCAGAAATGCCGTCGCCAATATCGCCTGCAATGCCGTGCTGCGCATCATGCCCTCCATGCCTGCCGGTTCCGCATTATGCCTGCCTTCATGGCGGCCCGGCAATCGCCGTCTGCGTCAGAGCCAGGTGGAGAACCACATCCAGTGCAGGAAAGCCTGATCGTCGGGTAGCGCGGCGGCGGACAGGATGGGGAAGAAATAGACGAACAACGCGGCCGAAACCGCCAGAAACGCGGCCGGCAGGCGGCGCAGCGCATAATGGTGGAAGCTGCCGGCGAGCGCGAGGGAGAGGAACAGCGCCGGCAGATAATAATAATAATAGAAGCCGATCTGCTTGGGGATGACGATCCACACGCCCAGCGCGAACAGGTAAAGCCCCGCCACCAGCAGCAGCGGGGCGGCCCCGTGCCGCACGCCGGCCCACAGGCAGGCGGCGACCGCGATCAGCCCGCCCCACATGATCGCCGGATTGCCGACCAGCAGCACGCCGCGCATCACCCCGTCCACCGGCTCGTAAAGATACCAGATCGGCCGCAGGATCAGCGGCCAGTCCCACCAGTCGCTCATATAGTTGTGCGGGGCGAGCGGCTGGCTTTGCAGGGCCAGCATCCTGAACTGGTGGGGGATCAGCCCGAACAGGCTGAGCGGTTCGCGCGCGTAGAAGAGCGTCGGCGTGAAGGTCGCGAAATAGGCGGCGAGGCTGACCAGCCCGAGGCAGGCAAGCCCGCTTGTGGTGGAGATGCCGGGCCAGCCCCGCCCGCCGCTGCGCCAGCGGATCCACAGGAACCCGGCGCAGACCGCGGCGACATAGGGGATCGCCGCCCATTTGGATGCGACCGCAAGGCCAAGGCAGACGCCCGCGCCGATCAGCGCGCGCCGCGCCGGGCGTTCGCCGGCATGAGCGTGGATGACCAGCGCCAGCCCGGCCATCAGGAACGCGCCCATATAGACGTCCAGCATGGCGATCCGCGCCTGGATGAAGACCAGCTGGTTGAGCAGGGTCAGCAACCCGGCGGTGGCGGCGGTGCGGACATCGCGGAACAGGCCGAGCGCGATGGCGTAAATTGCCAGCACGGTGGCGGTGCCGGCGACCGTGCTCAGCACCCGCCAGCCGCCCGGATTGTCGCCGAACAGCGCCATTGACAGGCCGATCAGCCATTTGCCGAACGGCGGATGCTCGACGTTGGACGGCCCCGCCATGGCGAACAGATCGCGCGCCGCCGGCACATAATGGGTTTCGTCGAACATCAGCTTCGCCGGCTGGCCCAGGTTCAGCATGAACAGCGTCTGCGCCACCACCGCGAGGATCAGCGCCATTTCCACCGCGCTGAGGCGGGCGAACCATGCGGCGATGCGTTCCGGTGCGGTCATGCCGGTTTGGTAACGGCATTGAAACGGGATTGCGACGGTCTTTCATTGACCCGGGGCGCCCCGACGCTGCAAAGACGCCGCCATGAAGAGAAAAACCGGCCAGGACCGCTCCATTACCCGCAACTGGCGGCCCGCGACGCGCGCCGTGCGCGGCGGCACCGCCCGCTCCGAATGGGGTGAGACGTCGGAGGCGATGTTCCTCACATCCGGCTACAGCTATGATTGCGCGGCGGATGCGGCGGCGCGCTTTGCCGGCGAACAGGTGGGGATGACCTATAGCCGGTTGCAGAACCCGACCGTCGAGATGCTGGAACAGCGCATCGCGCTGATCGAGGGGGCGGAGGCGGCGCGCTGCATGGCCAGCGGCATGGCGGCGATGACGGCCGCGCTGATGTGCCAGCTTGCCGCCGGCGATCATGTCGTCGCGGCGCGCACCATGTTCGGATCATGCCGGTGGCTCACCGATACGCTGCTGCCCCGCTTCGGCGTGGCGACGACCATTGTCGACGGCCCGGACAGCCAGGCATGGGCGGACGCCATCCGGCCGGAAACCAAGCTGTTCTTCTTTGAAACGCCGGCCAACCCCACGCTGGACGTGGTCGACCTGGCGGCGGTGTGCGGCATTGCGCGCAAGGCGGGGATCACCACCGTGGTCGACAACGCCTTCGCCACGGCGGCGCTGCAGCGGCCGATGGAATTCGGCGCGGACGTGGTCGCCTATTCCGCGACCAAGCTGATGGACGGGCAGGGCCGCGTGCTGGCCGGGGCGGTGTGCGGAACGGAAGATTTCATCAACAACACGCTGTTGCCCTTCACCCGCAACACCGGGCCGACGCTGAGCCCGTTCAACGCCTGGGTGGTGCTGAAGGGCCTGGAGACGCTCGATCTGCGCGTCCAGCGGCAGAGCGAGAATGCGCTGAAGGTGGCGACTTTCCTGGAAAAGCGGGTGCCGCGCGTGCTCTATCCCGCGCTTGCCAGCCACCCGCAGCACATGCTCGCCATGCGCCAGATGGATGCCGGCGGGACCATCATGGCGCTGCACCTGGACGGCGGCCGCGCCAGCGCCCACGGGCTGCTGGACGGGCTGTCGCTGGTCGACATATCGAACAATATCGGCGATTCCCGTTCGCTGATGACTCATCCTTCCTCCACCACCCATGCCGGGCTGAGCGCCGAGACGCGGACCGCCATGGGCATTGACGAGGGCATGTTGCGCCTGAACGTCGGGCTGGAAGACCCGGAGGACGTGATCGCCGACCTTGACGCCGCGCTGACCGGAATTGGCCTGTGAAGGCGCTGTTCCCGCATGTGGCGACCACCCGGGGCGTCACCGTGCGGGTATCGGTCAGCTTTCTGGCCGAACAGTCCCAGCCCGCGCAGGGGCGCTGGTTCTGGGCCTATCATGTCCGCGTGGAGAATGAGGGCGAGATGGCCGTGCAGTTGCTCAGCCGGCGCTGGATCATCACGGACGGGCGCGGTTCGCGGCATGAGGTGGAGGGCGAAGGCGTGGTCGGCGAACAGCCGGTGATCGCGCCGGGGGCGTCCTATGATTATGTATCGGGCTGCCCGCTGGCGACGCCGACGGGTGCGATGCAGGGGAGCTATTATATGGTGGGTGAGGACGGATCGGGCTTCGACGCGGAAATACCGCGCTTCCCGCTGATCGCGCCGGCGGTGACGCAATGAAGCGGACGCACCTGCCGCTGAACGGCCTGCGCGTGCTGGACGCGGCGGCGCGGCACCTTTCCTTCACCCGCGCGGCGGACGAGCTGGCGGTGACGCCGGCCGCCGTGGGGCAGCAGATCCGCGCGCTAGAAGATACGCTGGGCACCGTGCTGTTCCGCCGCGCCGCCAAGGGGCTGGAGTTGACCCCGGAGGGGGAGGCCGGGCTCGATGCGCTTCGCGCCGGGTTCCTCAATTTCGAGGAATCGGTGCGCGCCATGCAGGCGGGCCAATCCTCCAAATCGCTGACCATCGCCGCGCCGCGCGATTTCACCGCCCGCTGGCTGGCGCCGCGGCTGGCCGCTTATGGCCAGACCGACCCGGAGATCCGCTTCCTGCTGATCGCGGCCGACGACCCTATCGACTTCACCGAGGCCAATCTTGACCTTGCCATCCGCTTCGCCGCCGACGCCGGCGAGAATGAGGGCGTGCGGCTGGCCGAAGGGCGTTTCGTCACCGTCGCGCCGCCGCAGTCGAAAAACGCCACGCCGATCGCCTGGCCCGGATGCCCCGGCGAGGATGGCGATGCGATGGTGCGCGTGGCCGATGCCGGGCTGGCCATCGACGCCGCCATCCAGGGGCTTGGCACCGCGTGCGTGCCCGAGTTGCTGGCCGAGCGCGATATCGCCGCCGGCACGGTCGGGAGGATAGGCGACGTCATCGAGTCCGAACGCAGCTACTGGCTGATGGCCCCGCTGCCGCAGTGGCGGCAGAAGAAGGTGAAGGCGCTGGTGGCCGCGCTGACCGCCTAGGTTCGCGGGAGTTTTCGGCGCTTTCATAGCCGCTTGTCGTCGGATATCCTCGCCCGGCGGAGGGAAGGGGCCATGGAGGCGGGACGCATCATCGACGCCTATCGCTGGCAGCGCGGGCTCGGCAATCGGGTGATCCAGCTGCCGCACGGCCGGATCGTCTCGAACGCGGATCATCCCGATATATGGGACGCCAACCATGCCGATGCGGTGACCGCCGCGCGGCCGGATGAGATCGCGGCATTGCTGGCGGAGATGGATCGGCACCTGGCCCATAGCGCGTGGCGGGTGGTTCATAGCGACCCCGATACGCCGGCCCCCTTCGTCGCGCGGCTGGCGCTCGACGGCTATGTCGAGCAGCTGGCGACCATCCAGATGGTGCTTGAGGGGCGGCTGGCGGTCGCGCCCCGTGGGGATATCGTGCCGATTGCCGACGCGGCGGGCTGGCGGGCGCTCGCGGAGCTGGTCCGTCGGGACCATGAGGAGGGTGGACGCACCGGCGGCGTGCGGCTTTCGTCCGCGCAGACCGATGCGGTGCTGGCCGGTTACCGGGCGAAGGACGGCCCCTATCGCTTTCACCTCGTTTATCTGGACGGTCGCGCCGTCGCTTATGGCGCGCTGGCGGCCGCACCCTCCGGCGCGGGGATGATCGAGGATCTGTTCACGCTGGCGGCTTATCGCGGGCGGGGCATCGCCTCTGCGCTGATCGCCCATTTCGCGGCGCTGCTGGAGGCGCAGGGCTGTTCCTGCGTCTTTCTGGGCGCGCTGATGGGGGAACCGGCGCGCCATCTCTATGCGAAGCTCGGTTTCCGGCCTGTGATGGTGACGCGCTGCTGGGTGCGGCGGGCCGGTTAGCGGCCGGCGGAGGGGCACCCCCGCGTCAGGCGAGGTCCGCGTGTCGGGCGATGCTTCCGCGTCAAGCGATGCCCCCTCGTGAGGCCATGCCCCTGCGTCAGGCCATGCCCCCGCGCGTCAGGCGTCGATGGCTTCCTCGTCCAGGCGGGCGGCGTTTTCCTGGATGAACTGGAAACGATGTTCCGGGTGCTTGCCCATCAGCCGGTCGACCAGATCGCGCACGCCCTGCCGTTCCTGATATTCCTGCGGCAGGGTGATGCGCAGCATGCCGCGCGTCTTGGGGTCCATCGTGGTTTCGCGCAGCTGCTGCGGGTTCATTTCGCCCAGCCCCTTGAAGCGGCTGACCTCGATCTTCTTGCCCTTGAACTCGCCGGCTTCCAGCTCCGCGCGGTGGGCGTCGTCGCGGGCATAGGCGCTCTTGTTGCCGGAAACGAGCCGATAGAGCGGCGGCTGGGCGAGGGAGAGATGCCCGCGCCGCACGATTTCCGGCATTTCCTGGAAGAAGAAGGTCATCAGCAGCGTCGCGATATGCGCGCCGTCCACGTCGGCGTCGGTCATGATGACGATGCGTTCGTAGCGCAGATTGTCCGGCACGCACTTGTCCCGCGTGCCGCAGCCCAGCGCCTGGATGAGGTCCGCAATCTCCTGGTTCGCGCCGATCTTGGCGCTGTTGGCGGAGGCCACGTTCAATATCTTGCCGCGAATCGGCAGCACCGCCTGCGTCTTGCGGTCGCGCGCCTGCTTGGCGGAACCGCCCGCGCTGTCGCCCTCGACGATGAAGATCTCGGTGCCGGCGGGGTCGTCGGCGGAACAGTCGGTCAGCTTGCCGGGCAGGCGGAGCTTGCGCGCGCTGGTCGCGGTCTTGCGCTTCACCTCGCGCTCGGCCTTGCGCTTCAGCCGCTCGTCCATCCGGTCGAGCACGAAGCCCAGCAGGGCGCGGCCCCGCTCCATATCATCGGACAGATAATGGTCGAAATGGTCGCGCACCGCATTTTCCACCAGCCGGGTCGCTTCCGGGCTGGTCAGCCGGTCCTTGGTCTGGCTTTGGAACTGCGGGTCGCGGATGAAGACGGAAAGGGTCAGCTCGGACCCGTTCATCACGTCCTCTGCGGTGATGTCCTTGGCCTTCTTCTGGCCCACCAGTTCGCCGAAGGCGCGGATCCCCCGGGTCAGCGCGGCGCGAAAACCCGCCTCATGGCTGCCGCCGTCGGGCGTGGGGATGGTGTTGCAATACCAGCTGTAGCTGCCCTCGCTCCACAGCGGCCAGGCCACCGCCCATTCTACGCGCCCCTGCTGGTCGGGAAATTCCTGCGCGCCGGAAAAGAACTGGCTGGTGACGCATTCGCGCGTGCCGATCTGCTCGCGCAGATGATCGGCGAGGCCGCCGGGAAACTGGAACACGCCCTCGGCGGGCGTCTCGTCGCCGATCAGCTCCGCCGCGCATTTCCAGCGGATCTCGACGCCCGCGAACAGAAACGCCTTGGAGCGGGAGAGGCGGAACAGGCGGGCCGGCTTGAAGCGCATCTCCTCGCCGAAAATCTCCGGATCCGGGACGAAGGTGACGCTGGTGCCGCGCCGGTTGGGCGTCGGCCCCAGCCGCTCGATCGGGCCGAGCGTGATCCCGCGCGAGAAACGCTGGCGGAACAGTTCCTTGTTGCGCGCCACCTCGACCACCGTTTCGCTGGACAGCGCGTTGACCACGCTGACCCCCACGCCGTGCAGGCCGCCCGACGTCTGATAGGCCTTGTCGCTGAACTTGCCGCCGGAATGGAGCGTGCTCAGGATCACCTCCAGCGCCGACTTGCCCGGGAATTTCGGGTGGGGATCGACCGGGATGCCGCGTCCGTTGTCGATGACGGTCAGCCGGTTGCCCGGCTCCAGGATGATCTCGATGCGCGAGGCGTGGCCGGCCACCGCCTCGTCCATGGCGTTGTCCAGCACCTCCGCCGCCAGATGGTGCAGGGCGCGTTCGTCTGTGCCGCCCACATACATGCCGGGGCGGCGCCGGACGGGCTCCAGCCCCTCCAGCACCTCGATGGACGAGGCGTCATAGCTGTTGCTGGAAGCGGGCGAACCGTTCGCGAAAAGATCGGACATGGAGCCGCTATAGGGGCGCGTGGATCGGCCGCGCAAGGGCGCTCGGTTCAGCCGCCGACGAAGCTGTGGGCAACCCCGCGCCCGGCCGCCTTGGCGATGTAGAGCGCCTGGTCCGCCTTGCGCATCAGCTCCGACGCATTGGCCGCGTCGCGCGGGAAATGGGCGATGCCCACGCTGGCGCCGATGCGGATGCGGTTGCCGTCGATGATCGCTGGCTGGCGGACCGCGTCGATCACCAGCGCGGCGACCCGTTCCGCCTCGTCCTCCACCCGGTCGGCCAGGATCAGGGTGAATTCGTCGCCGCCCAGCCGGGCGACATTGGCGCCGGAAATCACCGATTCCATCCGCCGTGCGACGATCTTCAGCACCTCGTCGCCCACCGGGTGGCCCATGCCGTCATTGACCGCCTTGAACCCGTCCAGATCGATGCAGAGCAGCGACACGGTTTCCGCCGCGCCGTCCAGCAGCGCGGTCAGCGTCTCGCGGAAGCGGGCGCGGTTGGGCAGGCCGGTGAGCGGATCGTGGAAGGCGAGGTGGGCGACGCGCGCCATCTCGTTGAAACTTTCCGCCAGCCGGGCGATCTCGTCGTCGCCGCTGATCGGCACGGTGGTGGCGCTGCCTTCGCGCAGCCGCTTCACTGCCGCGTCGAGCAGCACGATGGGCCGGGTGATCTGGCGCGCGATCGCCCAGCTGCCGAACAGCACCAGCGCCAGCCCGGCCAGCCCGGCGATCAGCATCATGTGCTGGATGGTGCGGAACGGGGTCATCGCATCGGCAATGGGGTAGCTGAGCATCAGCGCGGCGGTATCGGACGGCGCATCGGCCGCGAGCGGGCGGATCGAGGCGATGGAGACGCCGGCGGGAAGGGCCAGGGTGGTCTGCCCGTCGCCGGACGCAAAGGCCCGCTGGACGATGCCGTTCGCGATGGTCGCGCCGCCGCCGCGCCAATGCCCGTCGCCGTCGCGGCGGATGACGGCCGCCTCCAGCGGGATCGGCGATATCCGCATCACCATGTCCAGCTCGGCGCTGCCAAGCTCCCTGATGATGGCGATCTCGCCCCCGTCTATCGGCAGCGAGACCCGGCGGAACACCCGGTCGCCGACGACCGCGATCGGCCCGGGCTGGCCGGCCAGCGCGGCGTTGCCGGAAAAATAGGCCGGGTGGCCGTTCAGGGTGAGGCGCAGGCCCGCCGCGTCCAGCCTGACGCGCAGATCGTCCAGCGCCTGCCGCACCGCCGCATCGCGCCCGGCCAGCGCCGCGCGGCGCAATTCGCCGTCCCGCCACATAAGGCCGGCGAGATCGCGATACTGGCCGGCGCGCTGGTCCCACAGCCGGTCGAACACCGCGTTGCTGGAGGCGAGGGCGCGGCCCACGTCGCGTTCCGCCATGCGGGCGATGACGAACTGAGCGGCGATGGCGGTCAGCACCAGGATGAGCGCGAACAGGCTGGCATAATAGATGTAGAGCCGCCGCCGCAGCCGCCCCGGGCGGGCCGCGAGGCGGGGCAGCGCGATTGACGTCATGCCACCAGCGCCGGCTGGCCGCAGCGCACCCCGTTGATCCTGACGTCCGCCTGACCCAGCTTGGCCCCGGCCACGTCGGTCAGCGTGTTGAGCAGCGCATCCAGCGGCCCGGCCAGCGCGGCCAGTTGTGCGCCCAGCGCGCTGGTGATCGGCGCGGTGTTGATCGGCAGGCCAAGCACGTCGACGGTCAGCCCCACCTTGCCCAGCGACGCGGCCACCCCGGCGATGATGTCGTTGGTCGACACCGTCTTCACATTATGCTTCGCGATATCGTCGGCGTTGAACCCAACCGTCTGCCAGTTGAGCCCGCCCACATCGGTGCGCGACTGGCCCTTCACCTTCAGCAGCAGGGTGGACGCGATGACCGCCGGTTTTTCCGCCAGCGCCGTCTTGTGGTCGTCGATCTTGCTCGTATCGATGTCGGCGACCGAGATGTGGCCGACGCTGGGCCGCACGTCCAGCTTCACCGAGCGGCCGGTCAGCGCCGATCCGCACTGGATATCGTTCAGTTTCGCCTCCGCGCTCGCCAGTTCGACGAACAACGGCACGCGGACCGATCCGATGCCCAGCCCCTTCAGCAATGCGCTGCCCGGTGCCTGCGCGTCGATGAAAATACGGGTCTGCGCGGTGCGGACGATGGTTTCGCCGCGATCCGTGACCGTCAGCCAGGGCGAATTGGCCGGGCGATCGCCCACCGCGATCCACACGCTGGTGCTGGCCAGCCCGGGCACGCTGGCGCCAAGGTCCAGCTTCACCTGCCGGTTGCCGCCGGCCAGTTCCAGCATCGCCTCCGTCAGCGCATAGCTGCCGGTTTCCACGCTGGCGGCGCGGCCGGCATGGTCCTGCGCGCCATAGGGGCCGAGGTCGATCAGCCTGGACAGGTCTATCTGGGTGCCGGGAATGCGGCTCGCGATCTGGCGGGCGGCGCTGGCGGCCTGCGCCTCCCCCTTGGCGTCCAGCGCCGCCGCCAGCGCGGAGAAAGCCTTGGGCGCGGCGACCTTGCTGGCCAATATCTCGTCGAAACTGAGCGCGGTGACGTCGATCTGGCTGCCCAGCGCTTCGGAGAAGGACAGCAGATCGACGTCGGCGCTGAGCAACGCATTATAGTCCATAACGGAGAGATTGAGGTTGATGCCGGCAAGCTGGGACAGATATTGCCCGGCCAGCCCGCCATCGATGGCCGCCAGCCGGCTGCCGATGGAAAAGGCCGCCAGCTTTGCCCGCGACGCAGTGGCCGCGCGCTCGATATCCACCGATCCCCGGTCCAGCCATGCCAGCGCGAAATGCACCGGCGCCTGCGATGTCAGCCGCACGCGCACCGCGTCCGGGCTTGCCCCGCCGGCGAGAAAGCGCGATTTCCGGGCGATCGCGGTGTCGAAACGATAATTGCCGGTCTCGATGGCGATGGTCACCGGCCCGTCCCATCCATTGGCCTCCACCGCCGCCTGCGCGGCGCCGCGCGGATCGTCCAGATTGGTCGCCGCCGCCAGCGCCGCCGCATCGGCAATGCCCTGCAATTCGCGGGCATGGACGTAGATGGAGCCGAGGTCGACGGCAAAGGCCGCGCACCCCATCATCATGGTCATCGCGCCCGCCGTGATCATCGTCACGCCGCCGCCCGTGTCGCGCGCCAGCCCGGCAAGGAAAGTCCGGCCCATCACAATCCTCCCATGCGGACGGCGGCCGTCCGGCTGATCACCGGGTCCGGCAGCGGCAGCAGGCCGACCCTGAAAATGCTGGAATCCGATGCGTCGTAGCTGACCCGCACGGTGACGAACTGGTCATGGTCGGTCAGCGCGATCTGCAGCCGGGCGATGTCGATGGGCAGGCCGTTGCTGGCCTCCACCATCACCGTTTCATTGGCCAGATCCGCCCGTTCCTTGCTGGTCAGCCCGGCGATGGACGATCGCGCCGCATCGTTGGCGAGCTGCTGGACATTGTGGGCCAGGAAAAAATAATTGCCGTACATCAGCACGCCGAACAGCATCGTCGCCAATATCGGCAGGACGAATGCGAATTCGACGATGCTCGCGCCCCGCCGGCACGCGGCGAGGCGGCGGCGAAACCCGTTCAGTCTGACGACCAGCAATTGTCCCATTGCCCACCCGTTGCATCCGTTGGCCGGGCACTATCGGGGGCAACAAGGTTCAGAACGGTTTGTTCTTCACTTGCGCAAATCGCTGGAAACACTGGAACAATATGCCCGTTAACCATGCCTGCCATTCCGGCGTTCCGGGCTGGGCGCGATGGTGAACGGGGTGATGGTGGCGTGGCGTTGCCGCACGCGCAGGCTGCGTGATTTGAGCAATATGGAGATGAAGAGCGATGGCGAGTGGATCGTTGACCAGCGCGGCGGCCGCGGATCTGTGCCGCAATTTCGGCCTGTGGCAGGATCGGGCCATGCATGAACCGGTGATCGTCACCAATCACGGGCGCCCGCGCACCGTGCTGATCTCTACGGACGCATATAGCCAGCTGAAGGCCGGCATAGAGGTGCGGCCCGCATCGGCGGCGGGCGGGCTGACCCAGTTGCTGCACCAGCTTTCGCAGGGCTTCGTCGCGCTGGACGGGGAATTGACTGTGAAGCTGGCCAACCGGGCGGCGGAGCTCTATTTCCAGCGCAGCGCCGACGCATTGGCCGGGGCGCGGCTGATCGATCTCTATCCGGCGCTGACCGAATCCGTGATGAGCCGCATTTTCTCCCGCATCGTGCGGACCGGGGAACCGGCCTCGTTCGAGGCGCCGTCCGACCTTTATGAGGGCCAGACCATCCGGGTCGACGCTTTCCCCTATGATGGCGGCGTCGGCTATCTGTTCGCGCGGATCGACGATGATCTGCAGACCCGCACGCAGATTGCGGAAGGCGAGGCGGTGCAGGCGATGATGGCGGCGCACGGGCAGGCGGGCACGGCGCGGCTGACCATGCGGGGCACCTTTGCGCAGGTCAGCGATGCGCTGCTGGCGATGCTCGGCTTCGATGCCCAGCATCTCGCCAATGCGCGGCTGACCGATCTGGTGCCGATCGGCCGGCGCGTCGCGGTGGGCGAGGGGATAGAGACGGTGCTGTCGGGCGGCAGCGCGGTGGCGCTGGACAGCGAGTTCATGACCCGCAAGGGCGCTGAAATCCCGGTGACGATCGCGCTCGCCGCCACCCGCAACGCCTTTTCGATAGACGGGCTGGCCCTGCTCGTCACCCCGCGCAGGGCGGCGGGCGAAGCCTAGCCGCCTATGGGGTCAGCGGACGCGCGGCCCGCCAAAGGGCAGCGGCGGCGGCGCGCGGCGGTCACGGCGGGGCAGCTGGGCCTGATAGGCCTGGCCGCAATGGGTGACGCAATAGGGGAAGCCCGGGTTCACCGGCTTGCCGCAGAAATGGAAATCCGGCTCGCCGGGGTGGCCGAGCGGCCATTTGCAGATCTTGTCGTTGAGATCGAGCAGGCTGGTCTTGGACGCCATGTCTGCGCTGGGCCGCGCGGGCACCAGGCGGCGCGGCGGGGCCGGCGGAATCGGCGGCTGCTGGTCGCCCGGGCCCTGGCGCATGAAGCCGCCGGGGCCGATGGAGCGCAGCACGGGCTGTTGATTGCCGGCGGCATCCGCATCTTCAGTCCGCTCCGGCGCGGCGGCGGCGGGCGCGGGCGGCGGAGGCGGCGCGGGCGTGTGTTCGCGCGGCGCCTGGGGCGCGGCCTCCCGTGGCGCTGCGGCGCGTGGCGCTGCGGCCTTTTTGGGCGCGGCCGATCCGCCGTCCTTTTCCTTGACCGGCGATGGGCGCGCCTGAAGGCCAAGGCGATGCGCCTTGCCGATCACCGCATTCCGGCTGACCCCGCCCAGTTCCTCGGCGATCTGGCTGGCGGTCAGGCCCTTTTCCCACATGTTCTTGAGCTGATCGATGCGCTCGTCGGTCCAGGCCATGATGTTCCCTAAATGAATTCTCTTGTCCGCCTTGCGGGCGAAGCCGACTGCCGATAGGCGATCAATCGATGAACGACCAGCCCCGATCCGGAATCCGCTTCGCGCCCGGCGTGCCGACGATCAAGCGCGTCAACTGGCCGGGGCTCCGCACCCTCTATGTGAAGGAGGTGAGGCGTTTCTTCAAGGTCCAGCTCCAGACCATCTGGGCGCCGGCGCTGACGACCCTGCTCTTTCTGGTGATTTTCACGGTCGCGCTGGGCGGCGCGGGCGGGGGCGCAGCTTCCGCGCGCGTGGTGATGGGCGTTCCCTTTGCCGATTTCATCGCGCCCGGGCTTATCGTCATGGGCATGATGCAGAACGCCTTCGCCAATTCCAGCTTTTCGCTGCTGGTCGGCAAGATGCAGGGGACCATCGTCGATTATCTGATGCCGCCGCTGTCCAGCGCGGAACTGCTGGCCGGGCTGTCGCTGGCCGCGGTCACCCGCGCCATATTGGTGGGGCTGACGGTGTGGGCGGCGATGCTGCTGTGGCCCGGCGTGCACGTGACCCCGCGCCATGGCTGGGCGATCCTGTGGTTCGGGCTGATGGGTTCGCTCTTCCTCTCCTTCCTTGGCGTGCTGACCTCCATCTGGGCGGAGAAATTCGATCATTCGGCCGCGGTCACCAATTTCGTGGTGGCGCCGCTGGCCCTGCTTTCCGGCACTTTCTATTCGGTTGACAAGCTGGCGCCGACCTTTCAGGCGATCAGCCACGCCAACCCGTTCTTCTACATCATCTCCGGCTTTCGCTACGGCTTTCTGGGCGTCGCCGATTCGCCGGTCGTCGCCGGGGCGCTGGTGCTGCTGGCGGCCAATATCGCGCTTGGCGGGCTATGCTATGCGCTGCTCAGAACGGGGTGGAAGCTGAAGGGCTGACCCCGCCCGGCGGGCGTCATCCGCCGCCCTTCCGCGCGTTGACGCGCCCCGGCCGCCAATCGTATAGGCCGCGCTATCGCCAGGCGACCGCATCGCGCGTCGCCTTTTTGCATTTCGGAGCCTTATTCCCCGAGCTTGAAAAGGAGCTTGCCGCCATGACCATCACCCCGCTGATGCCCGTTTACCCGCGGTGCGACGTGCGACCGGTGAAGGGCGAGGGCTGCTATCTGATCGGCGAGCGCGGGGAGCGTTATCTGGATTTCGCCAGCGGCATCGCGGTGAACCTGCTGGGCCACAGCCACCCCGACTATATCAAGGCGGTGCAGGACCAGGTGGCGACGCTGATGCACGTGTCCAACCTCTATGGCAGCCCGCAGGGTGAAAAGCTGGCGCAGACGCTGGTCGACAACACCTTCGCGGACACCGTGTTCTTCACCAATTCCGGTGCGGAAGCGGTGGAATGCGCCATCAAGACGGCCCGGCGCTTCCATTTTGCGGACGGCAATCCGCAGCGCAACACCATCATCACCTTCTCCAACGCCTTTCACGGCCGCACCATCGGCACGATCAGCGCGACCGATCAGGACAAGCTGCGCAAGGGCTTCGAGCCGCTGCTGCCCGGCTTCGTCGTCGTGCCGTTCAACGATCTGGACGCGGCCCGGGCGGCGGTGAACGACGGCACGGCCGGTTTCCTGGTCGAGCCGGTGCAGGGCGAAGGCGGCATCCGCCCGGCGACGCAGGAATTCCTGGCCGGCCTGCGCCAGATCTGCGACGAAAAGGGGCTGATGCTGGTGCTTGACGAGGTGCAGTGCGGCGTCGCCCGCACCGGCACGCTCTACGCCCATGAACATTATGGCATCACGCCGGACATCATGGCGACGGCCAAGGGGATTGGCGGCGGCTTTCCGCTGGGCGCCTGCCTTGCCACCGAGCGGGCGGCCAAGGGCATGGTGATCGGCACCCACGGCAGCACCTATGGCGGCAATCCGCTGGCCATGGCGGCGGGCAGCGCGGTGATGGAGGCGGTGCTCGCCGACGGCTTCATGGCCCATGTCACCGCGATGGGCGACAGGCTGCGCCAGTCGCTGGAGCAGCTTATCCCCAATCATGACCATCTGTTCGATTCGGTGCGCGGCATCGGCCTGATGCAGGGGTTGAAGCTGAAATCGGACAGCCGCCGCTTCGTGGCGCACCTGCGCGACAATCACGGCCTGCTCACGGTGGCGGCCGGGGAGAATGTGGTGCGCATCCTGCCGCCGCTGATCATCGAGGAAGCGCATATCGCCGAGTTCATCGAAAAGCTGTCGGAAGGCGCGCGGACCTACGTTCCGCCGGCCGACGAATGAGCAGCCGGCATTTCCTCGACCTCGCCGATGCCGGCGGGGACGCGATTGCCGCGATGATCGCCGACGCGATCGACCGCAAGGCGGCGCGGGCCGGGCGGGCCAGGGGGCAGGCGGATGCGGATGCGCCGCTCGCCGGCCGCACGCTGGCGATGATCTTCGAGAAGAGCTCTACGCGCACCCGCGTGTCGTTCGACATGGCGATCCGCCAGCTGGGCGGCACCAGCATCGTCATGGATGCCGGCTCGATGCAGCTGGGCCGGGGAGAGACGATTGCGGACACCGCGCGCGTGCTCTCCCGCTATGTCGACGCGATCATGATCCGCACCGACGATCATGCCAAGCTGACGGAACTGGCGGCCCACGCCACGGTGCCCGTCATCAACGGCCTGACGGACCTTTCGCACCCCTGCCAGATCGTCGCAGACCTGCTGACCGTGGTGGAACATGGCAAGGCGCTGCCCGGCTCCGTCTGGGCGTGGCTGGGCGACGGCAATAATGTGCTCCATTCCATCGTCGAGGCGGCGGGGCTGATGAAGTTCGCCGTCCGCATCGGCGTGCCCGACGGCTATGATCCTGATCCCGCCATCGTCGCGGCGGCGGTGGCGGCGGGGGCGGATATCCGCACCGTCCGCGATGCGGCCGGGGCCGTAGCCGGGGCGGACATCGTCGTCACCGACACATGGATATCCATGGGGCAGGCGCATGCCGACGAGAAGCTGGCGGCGATGATGCCCTTTCAGGTGGACGAGGCGCTGATGGCGCGGGCGAAGCCGGATGCGCTTTTCCTCCATTGTCTGCCCGCCCATCGCGGCGAGGAGGTGACGGACGAGGTGATCGACGGCCCGCGCTCCGTGGTGTGGGACGAGGCGGAAAACCGTCTCCACGCCCAGAAATCCGTGCTGCTCTGGTGCTTCGGCCTGATCGGATGAGCGCGGAGGCCGACGTCGACCGCTGCCAGGGCTTCACCATCACCGCACGCAATGCGCGCGGGCGGCTGGTGCGACTCGGCCCGGTGCTGGACCAGGTGATGGCGGCCCACGCCTATCCCCCGGTGCTGGAAAAGCTGCTGGCGGAGGCGCTGGTGCTGACGGCGCTGCTCGGCGCGACGCTGAAGGACGATGGCGGCCAGATGACGCTGCAGGCGCAGACGCAGGGCGGTGCGGTCGACCTGCTTGTCTGCGATTATCGCGGCGGCGAGCTGCGCGGCTATGTGAAGCACGACCCCGACCGGCTGGCCGAGATTCCGGCGGACCCATCGCTGTTCGCGCTGTTCGGCAATGGCTATCTGGCGATCACCTTTGACCAGTCCGTGTCCGGCGAGCGTTATCAGGGCATTGTGCCGTTGGAGGGCGGATCGCTGGCCGAGGCGGCGGAACGTTATTTCGACCAGTCGGAGCAGATCCCCAGCCTGGTGCGGATCGCCACCGGCGGGGGTAGCGGCGCGCCCTGCGTGGCGGGCGGCATGCTGATCCAGCATCTGGCCGAGGGCGAGGCGGGGGGTGAACGCCTCCACGCCCGCGACGGACACCGGCATTGGGAACATGTCGAGGCGCTGGCCGGCACCGTCTCGCCCGATGAGCTGATCGACCCGGCGTTGCCGTTCGAAACGCTGATCTGGCGGCTGTTCAACGAAGAGGATGAGGTGCTGCTGCTGGACGGCGGGGCGCTGGCGAAGGGATGCCGGTGCAACCCCGAGCATATCGCCGACGTCATCGGCCGTTTCCCGGCCGAGGAGCGCGCCGACATGGCGGATGCGGACGGCATCGTCCATGTCGATTGCGCATTTTGTTCGCGCGTCTTTCCGATCCGGCTTGAAGCGGTGCCGGAATAATCCCACATCGCGCGCGAACGGGCGCATCGTTTCGGATGGGAACCACATAGTAACCGGGACCATCTAAGCAGCATCGGCACGGACCGGCTGACCGCCGGGGCCGGTCTTTGGAGACGTGGTTTCGGTGTGATGTTGGCTTTCCGCACTTCCGGCCTGCTGATGGCGGCGACCGTGGCGTCGATCGGCTTTGCGACGATGGCGGCGGCGCCCGCGCGCGCGCCCGTGCTCGCCGCGCTCGGGCTGCTCGAGCCGGGCCAGTGGCAGTTGACCGAGCAATCCAATGCGCCGTCCCGCCTCACCCAGCGCATCTGCGTGGGCGACGCCGCGGCCCTGCTGCAGGTCCGCCATGCCGGCGCAAGCTGCTTGCGCTACGTGATCGAGAATGAGGCGAAGCACGGCACGGTGCATTATACCTGCCCCGGCGCTGGCCATGGCCGCACCACCATCCGGGTGGAGACGCCCCGGCTGGTGCGGATCGATTCGCAGGGCATTGCCGACAATGCGCCGTTCGAATTCGTGCTGGAGGGCCGCCGGATCGGCCCGTGCCCGACCGGCATGGCGCGGCACTGACGCGGCGGCGTTCGCCCGTTAAGCGATCATTTACCATGGCGGGGTTATGAAGAGGCTGTGTCGCGTGTGACACGCTTTCCTCCCTAATGAGGCTGAGAAGCCCCACTGGGCCGCCCTGACCGGGCGGCCCACTTTTTTTGCGGCCTTGCGCGCCGGGCGCCATGGGGATAGCCCGCGCGAAATGACCGATAAGACCCCAGAAACCGGCCGGCGCGCCGTCGTGCTGCTGTCCGGCGGACTCGACTCGATGGTGTCGGCCGCGCGCGCGAAGGAAGCCGGCTTCACCCTGCTGGCGCTGACCATCGATTATAACCAGCGGCACCGCGTGGAAATCGATGCGGCGACGCGCATCGCCGCCATGCTTGGGGTGGAGCGCCATGTCGTGCTGCCCATCGACCTGCGCGCATTTGGCGGCTCCGCGCTGACCGCCGACATCGCCGTGCCAAAGACCGGCGTGGTCGCCGGGGAAATCCCCTCCACCTATGTGCCCGCGCGCAACACCATTTTCCTGTCGCTGGCGCTGGGCTGGGCGGAAGCGGCCGGCGCGCGCGATATGTTCATCGGCGTGAACGCGCTCGATTATTCCGGTTATCCCGATTGCCGGCCGGAGTTCGTCGCCGGGTTCGAGGCGCTGGCCGATCTGGCGACCCGCGCCGGCGTGGAGGGCGAGCCGTTTCGCGTGCAGGCGCCGCTGCTGCACATGAGCAAGGCGGAAATCGCGCTGGAGGCGGCGCGGCTCGGCCTTGACGCGGGGATGAGCTGGTCCTGCTACGATCCGACGCCGGATTCGCGGCATTGCGGGCTGTGCGACAGCTGCCGCCTGCGCCGCGCCGGTTATGTCACCGCCGGCATCCCCGATCCGACCGATTACGCCGCCCGGCCATGAGCTATGCGGTCAAGGAAATGTTCCTGACGCTGCAGGGCGAGGGGCGTCATGCCGGCCGCCGCGCGGTGTTCGTCCGCTTTTCCGGCTGCAACCTCTGGTCCGGCCGCGAGCAGGACCGCGCCGGGGCGCTGTGCCGCTTCTGCGATACGGATTTCGTCGGCATGGACGGGGATGGCGGCGGGCGTTTTGCCGATGCCGGGGCGCTGGCCGGGGCCGCGGCGGCCCTGTGGGGCGGCGACCGGGCGGGCGCCTATGTCGTGCTGACCGGCGGCGAGCCGCTGCTTCAGGTCGATCCGCCGTTGATCGCCGCGCTCCACGGCGCGGGCTTCACCATCGCGGTGGAAACCAACGGCACCATCGCCGCGCCGGACGGGCTGGACTGGATCTGCGTCAGCCCCAAGGCGGGCAATGCGGTCGTCCAGCGCAGCGGCGACGAGCTGAAACTGGTCTGGCCCCAGCCGGGCAGCGACATCGAGGCGATGGAGGGCTGGGATTTCCGCCATTTCCTCATCCAGCCGATGGACTGCGCGGATGCGGACGCCGCGCGGGACGCGGCGATCGCGCTGGTCATGGCCCGGCCGAAATGGCGGCTGTCCGTCCAGGCGCACAAGCTGCTGGGCCTGCGCTGAACGGGGTTCAGCGGCCGATCCAGCCCGCCACCTCGGCCGCGACCTGGTTGGCGGCCTCGTTCAGCCCCGCCGCCACGCTGTCCGCCTCTATGCGGGAAACCGGCACGCGCGCCTCGAACCGGCGGGTTTCCACCGCCGCGCCCTCGCTGCGCGCAATCGCCGCATCATAAGTCACCACCGCCGAGCGGCTGGCCGCGTCCACCCCGAAACGGGTCAACTGGCCGGAAATGCGGATGCCGGGGTCCATGGAATATTGGCGCGGGCTGAGCACCTGTCGCCCGGTCTGCGATTCGATGGTTTCGGACAGCAGCTGCTGGAACAGCCGGTTGGGCGTTTCCACCCACTGCGCGTCCTTCACATAGGCGATGGAGGTGGGGCTGGCCTGCACCGGCACCCGGTTGGTCGCCAGCGCCTGCGACACGCGGGGCACCAGCACGGTCACCGCCTTGCCCGGATCCGCCGACAGGGTGGCGCCCGGCGCGACGCGCGCGGTGGCGGTGAGGGTGAGCAGCACCGGCGGCGGCTCCGCGCCGAAGCTGATGCAGCCGGCCAGCGAGATGGCGGCGGAAAGGGCGAGCAGTGTTCGGGTCATCAAATGCCTCATTTCGCCTTATAGTCGGGCAGCTTCTGGTTGCCGATCAGCGATCCGGCGCCGCCCTGGTTCAACCGTTCGGACACCGCGGTCAACGATTCCGCCATGTCGCGAAGGTCGCGCACCAGCACGTCCACTTCCGGGATGGTCTGCTTTGAAAATGCCTGCAGCCCGGGCCGCGCGTCGGTGATCGCGGCATCCAGATTGGCCATGCTTTCGCTGGCGCGCTTCACCGTGACGCGCAGATCGGCGACCAGCGGGCGCGCATCCTCGCTCAGCAGGCTGTTGGTGGTGCCGGCGAGCTGGCCGATCTGTTCCGCGGCATTGCCCGCCTGCTCGATAGCGACGCGGGTCTGTGCCAGCGTGGCGGCGATTTCCGGCCCGCGCGCAGCGAGCGACCCGCTGAGCGTCTGCACATTTTTGAGGATCCCCGCGATCGACGCCTGATTGCGGTCGGACAGCAATTCGGTCAGCCGCTCGGTCAGCGTGGTCAGCCGTTCCAGCAGTTTCGGCGCATTGTTCAGCAATTCGCCCAGTGCGCCCGGCTTGGTCGGGATCACCGGCCGGTCGGCGGGGCCGAGATCGACGATCGGCGGAGCGCCCTTCACTGCGCCATCGAGCTGGATCTGCGACACGCCGGTAAAGCCGACGCCCTGGATGGTCGCGGTGGTGCCTTGCAGCACCGGCACCTCCTCATTCACGGAAATGCGGACGCGCACGAACTGCGGATCGTTCTTCCACAGCGCGATCTCCTTCACCTGGCCGGACGGCACGCCGGAAAAGCTGACGCCCGATCCCTTGGCCAGCCCGTCGACCGACTGCTTGAAGAAGATGTCATATTCCTTCTCCGCCTTGCCGGAGAGGCGGGCGAGCCAGACCACCGAGGCCAGCAGCGCGATCAGCAGGATCATCACGACGCTGCCGACGAGGACTTGGTTGGAACGGGTTTCCATCAGCGTGTCTCGACCCTCTTGTCGCGTCGGTCGGCGGAGGCGGTCGCCATGCGTCCGCGCGGACCGTTGAAATATTCCTGGATCCACTCATGGTCCAAAGCCAGCAGCTCGTCGATCGTTCCGACCGCGATCACTTTCTTGTCGGCGAGCACCGCCACCCGGTCGCAGATCGCATAGAGCGTATCCAGATCATGGGTGATGAGGAACACCGTCAAACCCAGGGTTTTCTGCAGGCCCAGCGTCAGCTCATCGAAATTGGCGGCGCTGATCGGGTCCAGCCCCGCTGTCGGCTCGTCGAGGAACAGCAGGTCTGGGTCTAGCGCCAGCGCGCGGGCCAGCCCGGCGCGCTTCTTCATGCCGCCGGACAGTTCGGACGGATATTTCGGCCCGGCATCGGGGGGCAGGCCGGCCATCACCACCTTGTACGAGGCGATCTCGTCAAGCAGCGGCGGCTTGATGTCGGGATAGAATTCGCGCAGCGGCACCTGCACATTTTCCGCCACGGTCAGCGTGGAGAACAGCGCGCCGCCCTGAAACAATATGCCCCACCGCTTGCGGATCGCCAGCGCATCGTCCTCGTCGCGGCCGATCATCGATTCGCCATAGACCTCGATCTCCCCTTCCACGGGGGTCTGCAGCCCGATGATGGAGCGCATCAGCACCGATTTGCCGGTGCCGGATCCGCCCACCACGCCCAATATCTCGCCCCGGCGCACGTCCAGGCTCAAATTGCGGTGCACCACCTGCGCGCCGAACGCGTTGGTGATGTCGCGCACGCGGATGACGATATCGTCCTCGGCGCCGCTCATATCCAGCCGATCCAGGTGAAGAAGACGGCGAAGAAGGCATCGAGCACGATGACCAGGAAAATCGCCTGCACCACGGCGGAGGTGGTGCGCAGGCCCACTTCCTCGGCATTGCCTTCCACCTGCATGCCCTGGAAACAGCCGGACAGCGCGATGATCATGCCGAAGACCGGGGCCTTGACCAGCCCGACATAAAGATCGGTGATCGGCACCACCTCGCGGATCCGCTGGATGAAGGTGATGGGCGGAATATCCAGCGACACCCAGCACAGGAAACCGCCGCCGATGATCGCCACGACCGACGAATAAAAGCCGAGCAGCGGCATCATCACCACGGACGCGATCACCCGGGGCAGCACCAGCGCCTCCATGGGCGACACGCCGATGGTGCGCATCGCGTCGATTTCCTCGGTCAGCTTCATCGTGCCCAGCTGGGCGGCGAAGGCGGACCCGGAGCGGCCCGCCACCATGATCGCGGTCATCAGCACGCCCAGTTCGCGCAGCGTGATGCGGCCGATCAGGTTGATCGTGAACACCTCCGCGCCGAACTGGCGCAGCTGCACCGCGCCCTGCTGGGCGATGACGATGCCGATCAAAAAGCTCATCAGCCCGATGATGCCGAGCGCGGATACGCCCACCACCTCGAACCGCTGGACGACGGCGTTAAGCCGGAACCGCCGGGGATTGCGGATCAGCGTGCCGGTGGCGATCATCAGCGCGCCGAAAAAGGCGAGCAGGCCCAGCATGGTGCGGCCCGCGGTGGTGACGGCCGCGCCGATCTCGCCCAGCACGCGGATCAGCGGCGTCGTGCTGTCCGGCCGCATCCGCACCGGCTGGTCGGCGCGGTCGATCTGTTCCAGCAGGCGCGCCGCTTCCTCATTGGCGCCGTCTATCGTCGCGGCATGGTCCTGGCCCAGCCGGTGGACGATCCACGCGCCGACCGTGTCGACCCGTTCCACCGCGCTCAGGTCTATCCGGTCGATCGGCTGGTCGATGCCTTTCAGCCGGTCCGGCAGGTCGCCGATGCGGGCGAGAGTCAGCGCGCCAGACAAGCGCAGGATGCGCGTTCCGTCCTGCTCATCCTGGGCGAAATCGGCTCGATTGCTCATCTTTGTGACTAGTGGGGCATATTGGCAGGATCGGCAACCCGTTAGACGCTCTCTCCCAAACGCCAACTCCGCGATGGTGGTTCCGGGCGCGAACCGGTAAGGCGGCGCGATGACCCGGCTCGCCATTTACGACATGGACCGCACGATCACCCGTGCCGCCACTTATACGCCGTTTCTCATCCATGCCGCCGCCCGGCTGGCGCCATGGCGGTTCGTCTTCCTGCCGCTGGTCGCGCTGACCATGCTCGCTTATGCCGCGCGGCTGATCAATCGCGCGCGGCTGAAGGAAATCAACCAGCTATTGCTGCTGGGCGGCGCCGTCTCGCGCGAGACGCTGGCGCCGCTGGTCGCCGGCTTTGCCGAAAAGACCATCGCCAACAATGTCTATCCCGGCGCGGTCGACCAGCTTGCCGCCGACCGCGCGGACGGCTGGCGGCTCGTGCTCGCCACCGCATCCTACCGGCTTTATGTCGAGGCGATTGCCGAACGGCTGGGCTTTGACGCGGTGATTGCCACGGGCAGCATGATCGGCCTGGATTCGCGGATCATCGCGCGGATCGACGGCGAGAATTGCTACGGCCCGGCCAAGCTGCGGATGATCCAGGCATGGATGGCGGCCGAGGGGCTGGAGCGGGGGGATGCGGAGATCCGCTTCTATTCGGACCACGCTTCCGACGCGCCGGTGCTGGAATGGGCGGACCAGCCCTTTGCGGTCAACGCCCATGCGCGGTTGAGAACACTCGCCCGCGCACGGGGTTGGACGATCATAGACTGGTAAGGGCCGGCGCGGTTCAGACCGCGGCCAGCGCCTGCTCGAAATCCGCGATCAGATCGTCGGCATGTTCGACGCCGATCGAGATGCGCACCATATTGTCGCCGATGCGCAGCGCCTTCTTGCGTTCGTCGGGGACGGACAAATGGGTCATCGCGGCGGGGTGGCTGGCCAGCGTCTCGGTGCCGCCCAGGCTCACCGCCAGCTTGGCGATGCGCAGCGCGTCGAGGAAGGCGAAAGCCTCCTTCTCGCCGCCCTTCAGGTAGAGCGAGAAGGTGGAACCCGCGCCGGAGCAATGCCGGCGATAGATATCGGCCTGCCGCTCCGTTTCGGGAAAGCCCAGATAGACCACCCGCTCCACCTTGGGCTGTTCCTTCAGCCAGGCGCAGACCCTGGCCGCGTTCTCGCCGGCCCGGCTCATCCGCAGCTCCAGCGTTTCCAGGCTGCGCATCAGCATCCAGGCGCTGTTGGGGTCCAGGATGGTGCCGATGGTGTTGCGCATCATGCGGATCATGTTGATGTGCGCTTTCGACCCCAGCGCGCCGCCCGCGACGAGATCGCTATGTCCGCCCGCATATTTGGTGAGCGAATAGACGACGATGTCCGCACCGTGGCCGAGCGGCTTCAACCACAGCGGGCCAAGGAAAGTGTTGTCGATGACGATGGGGGGGCGGGAATCGCCTTCCTCGAACCGTGCGTTGCGCACCTCCGCCACGGCCTCGATATCGACCAGCACATTGGTGGGGTTGGCCGGGCTTTCGAGGTAGATGAGCGCCACGCGGCCCATGGTCTTGGCCTTTTCGATGACGGCGTCGATCTCCTCCTTGGTTGCGCCCGCCGGGAAATCCAGCCAGGTCACGCCGAACTTGCCGAGAATCCGGCCGATCAGCGTTTCCGTCGCGGCATAGAGCGGCGCGGAATGGACGATGACGTCGCCCGGCTTCACGAAGGTGAGCAGCACGGTGGCGATGGCCGACATGCCAGAGGAGAAGATCAGCGCATCCTCCGCATCTTCCCATATGCCCAGCCGGTCCTCGACGATTTCCTGGTTGGGGCCGTTGAACCGCGAATAGACGAGGCCCTCCGCGCCGCCCGGGCGCTTGCCGGTGACGCCTTCGAAAAAGCGTTTGCCGGCGGCCGCATTCTCGAAAACGAAGGTGGAGGTCAGGAAAATCGGCGGCTTGAGCGATCCTTCCGAAAGGGCGGGATCATAGCCATGCCCCATCATCAGCGTGGAGGGGTTGAGCTTGCGGTTGCCGATCGCCAGCACATCGGCCTTGGGCCGCCGGCGCTGGCTTGCACCGGACAGTTCGGCTTCGGATTCGGAGGTCATTGGAATTTCGCCTTGGCAAAAAGAGTGTCGTTGCCAGGCTCCTAGCCCATTTCAGGGCGCTTTGCCCACAGCGTGACTCAGCTGACGGCGATCAGCGAGATCTGCCGGCCATAACCCGGCTCACCCCGGTGGACGGAGCGGCGATAGCTGAAGAATCGATCCGCATCGGCATAGGTGTCCAGCCCCAGCGCCTCGATGCGGCGGATTTCGGCGGCGGCCAGCCGGGCGACGACATAGGCTTCGATGTCGAACTGGCGGTGGCCGGGGCGGCCGTCGGTGAAGAAACGCTCATTCTGCGGGTCATGCGCCTCGAACCGCCGGACGAATGCGTCGTCCACTTCATAGGAGGCGCGCGCGATGCACGGGCCGATTGCGGCGACGATGCGGTCCCGCCTGGCGCCCAGCGATTCCATGGCGGCAATGGTGGCGTCGGTGACGCCGGCAAGCGCCCCTTTCCAGCTGGCATGGGCCGCGCCGACCACGCCCGCCTGCCTGTCCGCGAACAGCACCGGCACGCAGTCTGCCGTGACGATGCCGATCAGCAGGCCGGGGCGGTCGGTGGCGAGTGCGTCGGCGCGGGGGCGTTCGCCGAACGGCGCGGTGGCGATGACGGCGTCGCCGGAGTGCACCTGATGCACCGTCGCCAGTTCAGCGCCTGGGCGTATCGCGGCCACCGCCAGCGCCCGGTTCCGCGCGATCGCGGCAGGATCGTCGTCCGATCCGGCGCCGACGTTCAGCCCGGCGTGAATGCCCGTCGAAACGCCGCCGCGCCGCCCCAGAAAGCCGTGCGGAACATCGCCCAGCGCCGACGCGCGGACGACATCGACCGGGGTCACGCCCCGGCCCAGGCCTTGCGGCATTTGGGGGTGAGCTGCTCCTTCTTCCAGCAGCGGTCGTCCAGCGGCGGGAAGCTGACCGTGGTGGGCGGAATCCAGAACCGGAATTGCTGCTCGCCCGCGCGCACCAGGCTGTTGCGCAGTTCGCGCATCCGGTTGGCGGCAAGGGTGTGGAACTGGCCCTTGCGGGTGAACACCGCGTCGCGGCCGATGGCCGATGCCGCCTCGCAGAAGGTGAGCTGCGCGCCGACGGTGGAATAGCCGCTATAGGTGCGGGTGCCGAACTGATCGAGCTGCATCTGCCAGCCCTTCTTGTTCACCCGCTTGAAATAGTTGGTGAGGGTGGCAAAGGCGCGGCCCAGCTCCGCGCGGTGATGGTCCAGCATATGGTTATACTGGTTGAGCGTCAGCAGCGTGGGGTCGAACTGGCATTGCAGCGCCCCCACGTTCAGGCCGGCGCGCATGCTCCACACCAGCCCGGCCTCCAGCTCAGCGGGGGTGGCGCCGGGCAGGCTGTAACCCAGATCCGGCTCGTCGCCGCGCACCGGCGCGCCGCGCATGTCGGGCGCTTTCCAGAAGAAATTGGCCGCGGCGGGCGTCGCGCCCAGCAATGCCGGCAGCATCGCGGCCGCGGTTGCGATCAGCTTTCTCTGGAACCGGAACGCCATGGATACTCCTCTGCCACATAAACCGGAACGTTCCACGTCTCGCCCCGTCTTTCCGTGCATCCGGGCCTGGCGGCCATGGCGGATCCCGGGGCGGTCGCGCGTGCTTGTCTAGCGCTTGAATCAGAACCGGGCCTGAACCGCAAGGGCTTCACGCCGAAACCGGGATGGAGAGACGAAAAAGGGCCGCCCGGATGACCGGGCGACCCCCTTCGTTCGTCGCTGCGAAGCGGATTACTTCGCGGCGGCGTCGTTCGTCGCGGCCGGCGCGGCGGTGTCGGTCGCCGCATTGGCGGCCGCCGTGTCGTTGGCCATCGCCGCGTCGTTGCCGGTGGCGGCGTCGACGGGGGTCATGTTGTCGGTGGCGGTGCCGTCCATCGGCTCCAGGGCGTTGGTGTCGGTGACGACGGTGTTGTCGACGGTGTTCGCCGTCTCGGTGCCGCCGCAGGCGGACACGAGCAGGGCCGCACCGACGATCATCGATCCGGTCGTCAGCTTCGAGAGAAGATCGCGCATTTGAAACTCCCTAATGTGATGATCTGGTCGGCTTGCTGGCCCTTCAATAACCAAATCGACGTGACATTAGACACAAACCCCTTACCCCTCAAGGGTTCTTCGATCATGCTCTAATGATCTGATAAATTGAGGAAAAATCGCATTCAGGGCGCTGTCGAGACGATCGAAACCGGCCGGATTTCCGATCGCGTCCAGGCTGGTCACGGGATATTCAGAAATGCCGCACGGCACGATTCCCCCGAAATGGGAGAGGTCCGGATCGACGTTGATCGCAAAGCCGTGCAGCGTCACCCATTTGCGCACGCGCACGCCGATGGCGCCGATTTTCGCTTCGCGCCCGCCGGCATCGTCGGTCCAGATCCCGATCCGCCCCGGCGCGCGCCGGGCGCTGACGCCAAGCGTGGCCAGCGCGTCGATCACCCACCCTTCCAGCGCGCTGACATAGGCGCGCACGTCGCGTCCGCGCTTGTTGAGGTCGAGCAGCACATAGCCGATGCGCTGGCCCGGGCCATGATAGGTGTAGCGCCCGCCGCGCCCGGCATCGAACACCGGAAAGCGCGGGTCGAGCAGTTCGGCCGGATCGGCGCTGGTGCCGGCGGTGTAGAGCGGCGGATGCTGGAGCAGCCACACCAGCTCGCGCGCTTCCCTGGCTGAAATCGCCGCCGCGCGCGCCTCCATCTCCGCCAGCGCGGCGGGGTAGGGGGTGTGCCCCGCCGTCACCCGCCATTCGATATCGTCGGTCAGCGCGTTCATGGTCATCCCGCCGCTATCGTGCGCCTCGGCCTGTCGTTCAAGCGTTGTCGCCGCTGCCCGGCGCGTATAGGCATTTCTTTCCATCGCCATAGAGGGGTCGAAAGATGAAGCTGGATACCGGAGCCGCCTGGACCCAGGCGATGAAATTGCTGGGCGCGCACCGCGAGGTGCTGGTTGCGCTGGCCGGGGTGTTCCTGCTTCTTCCGCCGCTGTTCGTCGAGATTTTCGCGCCGTTCCGCCCGGCGGGGGAGACATTTGCGGTCCTGGCTGCTGAATTCCGGGTCTATATTGAGGCGAACGGCCCGCTGCTGCTGGCGATGACCGTCATTTCCACCTTCGGCCAGGCCGCGATCCTGACGATCGTGCTGGATCGCGACCAGCCCACCGTGGCGCAGGCGCTGCGCGGCGCCATCCGACTGCTGCCGTGGCTGCTGCTGCTCAACCTGCTGGTTGGCATCGTGCTTGCGGTGGCGTCCATGGCGCTGCTGATCCCCGCGCTCTATCTGTTCGGGCGGCTGGCGGTGACGGGCGTGGTGCTGGTGGGGGAAGGGCGGCACAGCCCGGTGGATGCGATCAGCCGGTCCTGGCAGGTGACGCGCGGCAACGGCTGGCGCAGCTTCTTCCTGATCGCGGTCGTGGCGATGGTTGGCTGGGTGATCAGCGCCGCCGCCGGGGCGATCGTCGGCATCGCCGCAAAATTGCTGGGCGGCAGCGCCGTCGCGCTGTTCTTCGCCGCTTTCGTCAATGCCCTGTTCGGCGCGGCGCTGGGGCTGGTGCTGCTGCTGCTCTACGTCGCCATATATCGCCAGCTGGTGCGCGAGGGCTAAGGCCCGCGCCTCAGCCGATCACCGGCACGTGCGGCGCGGCGTCGCGCGGCAGGTGCCCGGTCAGGCGGGGGTCGGCAAAACTCTCCACCGCGCGGCTGACCGGCGTGAAGCCCTGCCGCCGGTAAAAGCCAAGCGCGCCGGGGTGGTCGAGCGTGCAGGTGTGGACCCAGAGCCGGCCGATCCCCTTGCGCCACCCCATCGCCAGCGCATGCGCCATCAGCCAGCGGCCATGGCCTTTCCCGGCCAGTTCGGGAACCAGGCCGAAAAAGCCGATCTCGCACTGCCCCGCCACGCGGAAATCCAGTTCCAGCAACCCCACCTCTATCCCCGCCCGGTCCGTGACGGCGTGGATCTCCACCGCCGGATCGCCGATGATCGCATCCAGCGCGTCGTCCGCCATCACCAGGCGCGAGAACCACAGCCAGGGTTCGCCCACCCGGCGGAACAGCGTGCGATACGCATCGCGTGCCGGCGCCGGCCAGCGGACCAGCCGCAACGGCGCGTCGGGCATCGGCCGCAGCCGGGGCGGGGCCGTCATCTCCAGCGTGGTGACGATGGTCGCCACCATGCCGGGCGGAACGTCGGTCAGCGCCAAGTCGCCTCCGGCGGCAGGCTCATCAGGATCGCGTCGACATTGCCGCCCGTCTTGAGGCCGAATGCGGTGCCGCGATCATAGACCAGGTTGAATTCGGCGTAGCGGCCGCGCCATTCCAGCTGCCGCGCCTTGTCCGCCTCGGTCCACTGCATGTGCATCCGGCGGCGCACCAGCCGGGGGAAGACATCCAGAAACGCCTCGCCTACCGCCTTGGTGAACGCGAATCCGGCGTCGAAATCCCCTTCCAGATGATCGTAGAATATGCCGCCGACGCCGCGGTGGACGCCGCGATGGGGGATGTAGAAATAATCGTCCGCCCACGCCTTGAAGCGGGGATAGTCGCCCGCGACCTGCGGGTCGCACGCCGCCTGCATCGCCGCGTGGAAATCGGCCGTGTCCTCGGCATAGGGAATGGGCGGGTTCAGGTCGGCGCCGCCGCCGAACCATCTTTTGGTGGTGGCGAGGAAACGGGTGTTCATGTGGACGGCGGGAACATGCGGGTTGGCCATGTGCGCGACCAGGCTGATGCCGGTGGCGAAGAAATGCGGGTCCTGATCCGCGCCGTGGATGGAGCGGGCGAATTCCGGCTCGAAGGTGCCGCCGACGGTGGAGACGTTGACACCGACCTTTTCGAATATGCGGCCATTCATCACGCCGCGCACCCCGCCGCCGCCCGGCGATCCGTCCGGGTCCGCGCGGTCCCACGGCGTATAGACGAAGCGCGCGTCGCTGCCCGCCTCCGCCTCTACGGCCTCGAACGCGGCGCAGATCCGGTCGCGCAGCGATTCGAACCAGGCGCGCGCCGCCTGCTGTTCGTCGTCCAGTTCGATCATGCCGGAAATCCTTTCGTCTGGCGCAGCGCCTCGCTGACGGCGATGCCCGCGGACACCGCCAGATTCAAGGACCGCAGGCCCGCCGCCATCGGAATCCTGACGCGAAGCGCCGATTCGTCGCGGACATGATCCGGCACGCCCGCGCTTTCGGATCCGAACAGCAGCACGTCGTCCGCCCGGAATGCGGTGTCGTGCAGCAGCGACTCCGCGTGCGACGACATCAGCACGATCCGCTGCCCGGCGCGCGCGGCCAGAAACGACTCCCAGTCCGGGTGGCGGGTGAGCGAAACATGGTCCGCATAGTCCATGCCGGATCGTTTCATGCGGCGATCCGAAAAGGGGAATCCGCACGGATCGACGATGTCCACAGGCACCGCGAAGCACACGGCAAGGCGCAATATGGCCCCGACATTGCCGGGAATGTCAGGCTGAAAAAGGGCGATCCGCATCGCCGCGCCATATGCGATCGGGGCTTGTCGGGACAAGCCGGGCAAATTGCTGTTGGCAATCGGCATGTTCCAAGGCTATCAGCGCGCCAACCGCCGGGGGAAATTGGCGGCTGCGCGAGGAACGGGGTTCAAATCCGGGGCGCCGACAGGCACCGCTCGCGCGCATCTTGGTATGGCGCAAGGGCATTTGAATGGCGACGCTTGAACACACTGAACCGGCCGCGACCGGCACTCCCGAAGACGGCGTGCGTCGCCGCGATTTCATCAACATAGCGGCGGTCAGCTTCGCCGGAGTCGGCGCCGGCGTGATCGTGCTGCCGCTCGTCAACCAGATGAACCCGTCGGCCGACGTGCTGGCCGAGGCGTCGATCGAGGTCGATGTTTCCGCCATCGCCGAAGGGCAGGCGATCAAGACGATGTTCCGCAAGCAGCCGCTGTTCGTGCGCCACCTCACGGCCACCGAGATCGCGGCGGCCGACGCCGTGCCGGTCACCAGCCTGCGCGACCCCCAGTCGCTTGAGGACCGCACCAAGGAAGGCAAGCGCCAGTGGCTGATCACCATGGGCGTGTGCACCCACCTCGGCTGTGTCCCGCTGGGTGCGGGCGAGGGCGAGGTGCGGGGTGAATTCGGCGGTTATTTCTGCCCCTGCCACGGCTCGCATTACGATACGGCCGCGCGCATCCGCAAAGGCCCGGCGCCGCGCAATCTCGAAGTGCCGGAATATTCCTTCACATCAGACACCGTCGTTCAGGTCGGTTGAGGTAAGATTCGATGAGCTTTCCCTGGGCTGAGCAATATACCCCCAAAAACGCATTCATGCGTTATATGGACGAGCGCCTGCCGCTGCCGCGGCTGGTCTATAATGCGGTGGGCGCGGGCTACCCGGTGCCCCGCAACCTCAACTATTTCTGGAACTTCGGCGTGCTCGCCGGGGCCGCGCTGGCGATCCAGATCGTCACCGGCATCGTGCTGGCCATGCATTATGCCGCCAATGCCGGCGTCGCCTTCGACTCGGTCGAACATATCATGCGCGACGTGAACGGCGGCTGGTTCCTGCGCTATGCGCACGCCAACGGCGCCAGCATGTTCTTCATCGTCGTCTATCTCCATATTTTCCGGGGGCTTTATTACGGCTCATACAAGGCGCCGCGCGAAATGGTGTGGCTGCTGGGCCTGGTCATCTTCCTGCTGATGATGGCCACCGCCTTCATGGGCTATGTGCTGCCCTGGGGTCAGATGAGCTTCTGGGGCGCGCAGGTGATCACCGGCCTGTTCTCGGCCATCCCGCTGGTCGGCGACGTGATCCACACCTGGCTGCTGGGCGGCTTCGCGCCGGACAATGCCGCGCTGAACCGCTTCTTCTCGCTGCATTATCTGCTGCCGTTCGTGATCGCCGCCGTCATCATCCTGCACATCTGGGCGCTGCACATTCCGGGGTCGAGCAACCCGACCGGCGTGGACGTGAAGGGGCCGCAGGATACGGTGCCGTTCCACCCTTATTACACCGCCAAGGACGGCTTCGGCCTGGGCGTGTTCCTGCTGCTGTTCGCCGGGCTGCTGTTCTTCGCGCCGAATTATCTGGGCCATGCCGACAACTATATCCCGGCCAACCCGCTCTCGACGCCCGCGCACATCGTGCCTGAATGGTATTTCTGGCCGTTCTACGCCATTCTGCGCGCCTTCACCGTGGACATCTTCTTCATCCCCGCCAAGCTGCTGGGCGTGATCGCGATGTTCGGGTCGATCCTGCTGCTCTTCTTCCTGCCCTGGCTCGACAAGTCGCCGGTGCGGTCGGGCAATTATCGTCCGAAGTTCAAGATGTTCTTCTGGATCCTCGTCGTCGACGTGCTGGTGCTCGGCTATTGCGGCGGCGCGCCTGCGGAAGAACCCTATGTGATGATCAGCCAGTTCGCGGCGGCCTATTACTTCGCGCACTTCCTCATCATCCTGCCGCTGCTGTCGAGCTTCGAGCGCACTCTGCCGCTGCCGAATTCGATCACCGAGGCGGTTCTCGCAAAGCATGGCGGGGTCGACCCGTCTGCCGACACTCAGACCGCGACCGCGGAATAAAGGAAACAAGTCGTCATGGTCCGTCCGCTAGGCATCCTCGCCGGTTTCGGGTTCGTCGCCGTCCTGCTCTTCTCGCTCGTCTCGGGCGCGGTGTCCTTCATCAAGGAACCGCCCGCGCCGACCGTGGAGCATGAATTCCATCTGCACCCCAAGCCGCTGGCGCTGGCAAGCAACGGCCCGTTCGGCAAGTTCGACCGGCAGCAGCTGCAGCGCGGCTTCCAAGTCTACAAGGAAGTCTGCTCGGCCTGCCATTCGCTGCACCTGGTGTCGTTCCGCGACCTGAAGGACCTCGGCTATAACGATGCGGAAGTGAAAGCGATCGCCAACCAGTGGGCCATCGAAACGCCGACGCTGGACCCGGCGACCGGCGAACCCGCGACCCGCAAGTCGACCCCGTCGGATCGCTTCCCGTCGCCCTTCGCGAACGAGATCGCCGGCCGCGCCGCCAACAACAATGCGCTGCCGCCCGATCTTTCGCTGATGACCAAGGCCCGCCACAATGGCGCCGCCTATGTCCATTCGCTGCTGACCGGTTATCAGGACCAGCCCGCCAAGCTGCTCAAGGAATTCCCGGACGCCAAGACCGGGGACGGGCTGCACTACAACCCCTATTTCGCGAATTTGAACATCGCGATGGCCCCGCCGCTGGCCGACGATCAGGTCACTTTCGCCGACGGCACCAAGGCGACTGTCGACCAGATGGCGACGGACGTTGCGGCCTTCCTGGTGTGGACCGCGGAACCGAAGCTGGAAGCCCGCCACCGCACCGGCGTGGCGGCGGTCATCTTCCTGCTGATCTTCTGCGGGCTGGCCTTCCTGTCCTATCGCAACATCTGGGCGGGCAAGGCACACTGAGCGGCATGACGCGCGCCGAACTGAAGGCGCTCGTCCGCACGATCCCCGACTTTCCGAAGCCGGGGATCCAGTTTCGCGACATCACGACATTGCTGATCGACGGGCCGGGCTTTGCCGGTGCCGTCGATCAGCTGACCGAGTTGGCCCGCGTCCATCGGCCCGATACGATCGCGGCCATCGAGGCGCGCGGATTCCTGTTCGGCGCCGGCATCGCCCGCGCCCTCGGCATCGGCATCCTGCCGGTGCGCAAGGCCGGCAAGCTGCCCGGGCCGCGCCATGGCGTTGACTATGCGCTGGAATATGGCAGCGACAGGCTGGAGATCCACCAGGGCGCCTTTGCGCCGGGGCGGCGGATCCTGCTGGTCGACGATCTTATCGCCACCGGCGGCACCGCGCTTGCGACGGCGCGCCTGCTGCGCGAGGCGGGGGNCGGAAGTCCCCGCCGCGCTGTTCGTCATCGACCTGCCCGATCTGGGCGGCGCGGAGCGGTTGCGCGACGCCGACATGGCGGTGGAATCACTGTTCGCCTTCGATGGCGATTGAGGTCGCGCGACTTAACTATCCTTAAGTGTCTGGTCGTTAGCATCCGATCTTCCTGAACGATCTCTGAGGGGAGGGCGTCGATTTTGATCGGAATGTTGCGCGTCTTCATCCTGGGGCTGGCGTGGGTGGCGGGGGCATTGCTCGCCATGACCGCCCCGGCACGCGCAGCGCCGATCGAACCCGTGGAATGCCGCATCGTCACGGGTGCGGCGGCGAGCCTGGACGAGGCGATGGCCCTGTCGCCGCGAAGCTGCGGCGGATCGGTTGCCCGCCGGGTGCGCGGCACGGTGTGGCTGGATTATCGCGACCTTCCCGAGCTTGCCGGTCAGGCCGAGCCGTGGCGGATGATGATCGACAACCACCGGGTCGGGTCGGTCGATCTCTACATGATCCGCGCCGACGGCAGCCGGTCGCACGTCGCCTATGATCCCACTGCGCGCGACCGGGACTGGACGCCCGGCAACTATCTTTCCCTGCCGATCGCGATGACCGACCAGGCGCCCGTCACCCGGATGATGGTGCGGCTGGGCGACAGCGAGTTCGTGACGCGGGTGCGCGCCACCCGGATCGCGCCCGAGAGCGTGGCGGCCGCGCAGGACCTGAAGGGCGGGGCGCTGTTCGGCATGGCGGTTGGCGTGCTGGGCGTGACGATATTGTTCCACCTGCTGCTGTTCTTCGCGATCAAGCGGCGGTTCCAGCTGCTCTATTGCGCGCATGTCACCATGCTGTTCCTTTATGGATTCAGCTATTCCAGCCTGATCCTCATCCCCTTTCCCGAACTGACGGCGACCGGCCTTTCGCGCCTGCTCTCCGGGTCGATGGCGATCGCGACCGTGACCGCGCTGGCCTTCATTTCCGACTTCATAGAGGGCGACGCCCTGCCCAACTGGCTGCGCAACTGGGCCAAGCTGGCGGCGGCGACGTCGCTGGTGACGGGCGCGCTGCTGTTCGCGGCACCGCTCGCCTGGACGGGGCCGATCTACTCGCTCGGCTATTTCGCGGCCTTCCATGCGCTGGGCGTGATTTCCGCGATGCTGATCAGCGGCGTGATCCGCGGCAGCAGGACGGCGCGGGTGCTGGGGCTGGCATGGTCGCTGCCGGTGCTGACCGCGCTGCTCTATCCGCTGCGCGGCACCGGGCTGATCAGCGATACGATGATCCCGGACGGGGCGATGGTGTTTGCGCTGACGTTCGAATGCCTGGTGCTCTCGCTGCCCGTCGCCAACCGGATCAAGGCGCTGCGGATCGACCATGAGCGGGCGCGCGAACGGCAATCGGTGCTGGAACGGCAGGCGCAGACCGACGTGCTGACCGGGCTTTCCAACCGCCGGGGCTTCGTGGCGGCGATAGACCATTCCTTCACCGCGCCCGGCCCCAACCAGGCCGCGCTGATGATGATCGATATCGACCATTTCAAGCAGATCAACGACCGCTACGGCCATGGGCGCGGGGATTCGATCCTGCAGCGGGTGGCGGACCATGTCGCGCGCTATGGCGGCGAGGAGTTCGTCGTCGCGATCCGGGGCTATGATGCCAAGCGGGCGGCGACGCTGGCGGAGCGGATACGGATCGGCATCGAAAACCTGCCGTGCGATCTGCAGCCGCCGTCTCCGCTGACGGTCAGCATCGGCGTCGCCTGCGGCACGACGGACGCCATCGACCAACTGCTCGCCGAGGCCGACGAGGCGCTCTACGCGGCCAAGGGCAACGGGCGGAACTGCATCATTCTCGCCAATGGCGGGGGCAGCCGCTCCGCGCCCGCGCGGGCCGCATCTGCCGCCTGAACGGTCAGGCCGGGCGGCGCTTCACCAGCGCGATCGAGATATAGCGCATCACCGGCTCGTCATGCTGGTTGAACACCGTCGATCTCATCCGGAAAGACCCCATGTCCGGCCTGCTGCGCGACGGCGTGACCTCAAGCAGCTCGTTTTCCATGTGCAGCGTATCGCCCGGATAGACGGGCTTCAGCCAGCGCAGCTCATCCACACCCGGCGAGCCGAGCCCGGCATGGCCGGTTTCCTTGAGGTTTTCGACGACCATCGCCATCGCCATCGCGCAGGTGTGCCAGCCGCTGGCCGCAAGCCGCCCGAAATGGGTCTGCGCGGCCGCCTCGTCGGAAAGGTGGAAGGGCTGGGGATCATATCTGGACGCAAAGGCGATCACCTCGTCGCGCGTCACCGCATAGCTGCCGAACCGCTGCCTGCTGCCGACCACCAGGTCTTCAAGATATTGCATGTCCGCGTCGCTCCCGTCCTTGGCCGGGAAAGACTAGCCCTTCGGCATGCGCCCGCAAGTCAGACGTTGAAGCGGAACAGCATGATATCGCCGTCCTGCACCACATAATCCTTGCCCTCGGCACGCAGCTTGCCGGCTTCGCGCGCGCCGGCCTCGCCCTTGCAGGCGACATAGTCGGCATAGGCCATGGTTTCCGCGCGGATGAAGCCGCGCTCGAAATCGGTGTGGATGGCGCCGGCCGCCTGCGGTGCCTTGTCGCCCTTGTGGATGGTCCAGGCGCGGGCTTCCTTGGGACCGACGGTGAAGAAGGTGATGAGGTGCAGCAGCTCATATCCGGCGCGGATCACGCGGGCGAGGCCGGTTTCCGACAGGCCGAGATCGGACAGGAAATCGCTGCGGTCCGCCGGGTCCATCGTCGCGATGTCCGCCTCTATGGCGGCGGAAACCACCACGGCCTGCGCGCCCTCGGCCGCCGCCTTTTCGAACACGCGCCGGGACAGGGCGTTGCCGGTGGCCGCGTCGCCCTCATCGACGTTGCAGACGTAGAGCACCGGCTTCGACGTCAGCAGCTGCGCCTGCGCGAAAACGCGCTCTTCCTCGATATCCTTGGGCTGGGTGAGGCGGGCCGGCTTGCCTTCGCGCAGCAGGTCAAGCGCCTGGCCGAGCACGGATGCGGCCACCTTCGCCTCCTTGTCGCCCTGCTGGCCCTTCTTCACGAAATTGGGGACGCGCTTTTCCAGGCTCTCTAGGTCCGCCAGCATCAATTCCGTCTCGACGGTCTCGGCGTCGGCGATGGGATCGACCTTGCCCTCGACATGGGTGACGTCGCCATTCTCGAAACAGCGCAGGACGTGGACGATGGCGTCCACCTCGCGAATATTGCCGAGAAACTGGTTGCCCAGCCCTTCGCCCTTCGACGCGCCGCGCACCAGCCCGGCAATGTCGACGAAGGCGAGCTGCGTTTCGATGATCTTGGCTGATCCGCCGATCGCGGCGATCTCGTCCAGCCGCTTGTCGGGCACCGCCACCTGGCCGACATTCGGCTCGATGGTGCAGAAGGGGTAATTGGCCGCCTGCGCCGCCGCCGTTTCGGTGAGCGCGTTGAACAGCGTCGATTTGCCGACGTTGGGAAGACCGACGATGCCGCAGCGAAAACCCATTTTCTACTCCCTGTGCCGCCCGCAGAGCCGGGGGGCTATTCTGCCAATCTCAGCGCCACGTCGCTCATGAAGCGCTGCGCATTGTCCTCCGCCAGCCAGCGCGCTTCGGCGGCGATCGCCCCCAGCATGGCGCTGAGCGGCTCGATTTCCGCCTTGGCGTAATTGCCGAGCACATAAGGGGTCACCCGGTCCTTGTGGCCGGGATGGCCGATGCCGATGCGGACGCGGCGGAAGGCGTTGCCGATATGCGCCTCGGTGGATTTCAGCCCGTTATGGCCCGCCGTGCCGCCGCCCGTCTTCACCTTCACCTTGAACGGGGGCAGGTCCAGCTCGTCATGGAACAGGGTGACGTCCCCGACGCCCAGCTTGTAGAAGCGCAGCGCCTCGCCGATCGCGCGGCCGCTTTCGTTCATGAAGGTGGCCGGTTTCAGCAGCAGCAGCTTTTCTGATCCGATCCGGCCTTCGCTGGCCCAGCCCTGGAAACGGGTGCGGGGCGCGTCGAAACCGTGGATCTCGGCGATCGCGTCGATCGCCATGAAGCCGACATTGTGCCGGTGCATCGCATAGAGCGCGCCCGGATTGCCGAGGCCGACCCAAAGCTGCATCTGATCGGTCCTTTCCCTTCGCGCCGCCCCGGTGAATGCCGGAGCGGCGCGCAAGGGCGATAGGGCTCAGCCTTCCGCGGCTTCGCCGTCCGAAGCGTCGGCTTCGGTTTCATTGTCGCCTTCGGCCGACTTCAGCGAAGACGGGGCGACCACGGTGGCGATGGTGAAATCGCGGTCGTCGATCGCCGGCGTCGCGCCTGCGGGCAGCTTGACGGCGGAGATGTGGATCGAATCGCCCACATCGTAACCGGCCAGGTCGACCGAGATGCTGTCGGGGATTTTCGCCGCGTCGCAGACCAGTTCGACCTCGTGGCGGACGACGTTGAGCACGCCGCCACGCTTGATGCCGGGCGATGCTTCCTCATTCTCGAAATGCACCGGGACGTGGACGTTCACCTTCGCATTCTTGGCGATGCGCAGGAAATCGACATGCAGGGGGCGACCGGAAACCGGGTGGAACTGGACGTCCTTGGGCAGGGTGCGGACGGCCTTGGAGCCGGCCTCCACCATCACCACCGAGTTCATGAAATGACCGGTGTGCAGGAGCTTCAACAGCGCCTTTTCCTCGACGTGAATGCCGAGGGGTTCTTCATTGTTTCCGTAAATGACGGCAGGTACGCGGCCTTCACGACGCATGGCACGGGAGGCTCCCTTGCCAGCCCGCTCGCGCGTCTCGGCCGACAGCGTCAGCTGATCGCTCATCGCATGTCTCCAAATTCGCTGGATTGAACAAACCCGCCACGCCTCCAGGGATGACCATCGCGGGAGTGGCGCGCATAGCCGGGACGGCGCCGGGATGCAAGGCTGCGGCTGATTTTAGCGCGGGATAACCCGCCGCTATTGCACCCGCTGCACCTTCAGCCCGCGCGCGCGCAGCATGTCGACTACCGAATCCTTGCCGGCAAGGTGCCCGGCGCCCACCGCGACCAGCACCGTGCCCGGCGTCTCCAGCCGCTTCTCCAGCGCCGCGGTCCAGTTGGCGTTGCGCTTGCGGATCAGGATTTCGGCCAGGTCGGGGGAGATGCGCAGCTCGTCGTCGAAGGTGACGGCGATGGCGTTGATGTCGCCCCGCGACCAGGCGGCCGCCATGGCGGCATATTGCTTTGCCGACCCTTCCGATTCCTCGACCATGCTGGCCAGCAGCCGCCGTTGCGACGCCTCCGGCAGCGTGTCGAAAAAGCCGAGCTGCTGGGCGGTCGTCTCCAGCCCCTCAATGGGCTTGCTGGCCTGGGTGAACTGGCCGCTGAGCGTCTGTTCCACGCCATGTTCCGCGCTGGCGCCGACATCGCGGTACAGCGCCGCGCCCAGCGTCAGCGCCGCCGCCCAGGTTTCATATCCGTCCAGCTGGCTTTCGCTCAGCCCCGCCTTCTTCAGCATTTCCGCCAGCACCGGGCGCTGCGCGGGCGGCACGCGCTCATGCAGCGGGGGCAGCCCGTCGCTGGTCGCCAGCGCGCGGAATCGCTCGGCCGCCTGCCGCGCATCGCCCTGATCCGCGATTTCCAGCACCAGCGTGTCGGCGCTGGCCGCCACGGCGTCGAATTTCGGCGTCCGCCAGGTGAATCCGGGGGGTAGAATGTGCAGCGTGCCGAACAGGTAGATGGTCGTATCCTCATCCGCCAGCTTCCACATCGCGGGCTTGGCGGCCGGCTCGCTTTGCGCGGAACCGGCGCAGGCGACGAGGGCGAAGGCGGCGAGGGGGCCGAACAGGCGGAGCAGGATGCGCATCGGCCGAGCTTATCGCCGACAATGTGAATATCGTGCAACAGGGTGGTCAAAAGGAGGAGGGCAACCGCATGCAAAAGGGGGGGGGATCGCTTGACCCACCGGGGTCCATCGGTCAAAGCGGCGCCATCATTTATTGCGACTGCGAAGGCGTGACCTTGACTGAAGCGAAGCCGCCCAGCTTCCAGCAACTGATCCTCACGCTCCATGACTATTGGAGCGCGAACGGCTGCCTGATCCTGCAACCCTATGACATGGAGATGGGGGCGGGCACATTTCACCCCGCCACCACGCTGCGCGCGCTGGGGCCGACGCCGTGGAACGCGGCCTTCGTGCAGCCCTGCCGCCGGCCGACCGACGGGCGCTACGGCGAAAACCCCAACCGGCTGCAGCATTATTACCAGTATCAGGTGGTGCTGAAACCCAGCCCGGCGGACATTCAGGATCTGTATCTGGGCAGCCTGAAGGCGATCGGCATCGACATGCTGAAGCATGACATCCGCTTCGTCGAGGACGATTGGGAAAGCCCCACGCTGGGCGCCTGGGGCCTTGGCTGGGAAGTGTGGTGCGACGGCATGGAGGTGACGCAGTTCACCTATTTCCAGCAAATGGGCGGTTTCGATTGCAAGCCGGTGGCGGGCGAGCTGACCTACGGGCTGGAACGGCTGGCCATGTACATCCAGAACAAGGACAGCGTGTACGATCTGGCGTTCAACGATCGCGGCGTCACCTATGGCGACGTGTTTCTTGAAAATGAGCGCGAGATGAGCGCCTGGAACTTCGAGAAGGCGGATACGGAGCGGCTGTTCGACGCCTTTCGCAAGGCGACGGCGGAGTGCGAGAACTGCCTGGACGCGAAATTGCCGATCCCGGCCTATGAACAGGCGATCAAGGCCAGCCATGTCTTCAACCTGTTGAACGCGCGCGGCGTCATCTCCGTGGCGGAGCGGCAGGCCTATATCGGCCGGGTGCGCGATCTGGCGAAGGGCAGCTGCGCCGCCTGGATGGAAAAGAACGGGTGGACGGCGTGAGCGCGGATTTCCTTCTCGAACTGCGCTCGGAAGAAATTCCCGCGCGGATGCAGGCGCGGGCCTCTGCCGATCTTGCCCGGCTGTTTGCCGAGGAACTGGCCAAATCCGGCATCGTCGCCGGCGAGATACAGAGCTTCGCGACGCCGCGTCGGCTGGCGCTGATCGCGCGCGGCCTGCCGCTGGAGACGCAGGCAACGGCGGAGGAGCGTAAGGGGCCGCGCGCCGACGCGCCGGAACAGGCGATTGCCGGCTTCCTGAAATCCACCGGCCTGACCCGCGATCAGCTGGTCGAGCGCGCTGACGCCAAGGGGCACGGCGTGCTCTTCGCCGTCATCGAAAAGCCGGGCCGCGCAGAGGCCGTGCCCGCCATCATCCGCGCCTTTCCGTGGCCGAAATCGATGCGCTGGGGCGATGCCTCGCAGTCGAGCGAAAGCCTGCGCTGGGTGCGGCCGCTGCAAGGCATCGTCGCGCTGCTGGGCGATGCGGTGGTACCGTTCGAGATTGCGGGCGTCGCGTCGGGCAATGAGACGGTGGGACACCGGTTCCACGCGCCCGGCCGCATCGCCATCACCGATGCCGCGAGCTATGCCGATCAGCTGCGCGCCGCTCATGTCATCGTCGATAGCGAGGAACGCCAGTCGATCATCGCGCTGGGCGCGACCACCGCCGCCGCGCAGGCGGGGCTGGTGCTGGTCCGCGACGACGGGCTGCTCGCTGAAAATGCCGGGCTGACCGAATGGCCGGTGCCGCTGCTGGGCGGGTTCGACCCCGCATTCCTGGCCGTGCCGCCAGAGGTGATCCAGCTGACCATGCGGACCAACCAGAAATATTTCGCCTGCCAGGACAGCGCGGGCAATCTGGCGCCGAATTTCATCTGCGTATCCAACATCGTCGCCAGCGACGGTGGCGCGTCTATCGTCGCCGGCAACCGCAAGGTGCTGGCCGCCCGCCTCTCCGACGCGCAGTTCTTCTGGGAGCAGGACAAAAAGATTCCGCTCGCCCGGCAGGCGGAAAAGCTGAGCCAGATCGTCTTCCATGAAAAGCTCGGCACGGTTGCCGACAAGGTGGAGCGGGTGGCGAAGCTGGCCCGCTGGCTGGTGGAGGAAGGCATTGTCGGCACGCCCGATCAGGCGGACCTGGCCGAACAGGCGGCGCGGCTGTGCAAGGCCGATCTCGTCACCGGCATGGTCGGGGAATTCCCCGAGTTGCAGGGCGTGATGGGCGGCTATTATGCCCGTGCAGAGGGGCTGCCCGATGCCGTCGCCGACGCGATCCGCGATCATTACAAGCCGGCCGGGCAGGGCGACGACGTGCCCACCGCGCCGGTGACGGTGGCGGTGTCGCTGGCCGACAAGCTGGATTCCATCGTCCAGTTTTTCCAGCAGGATATGAAGCCGAGCGGATCGAAGGATCCGTTCGCGCTGCGCCGCTCCGCGCTTGGCGCGATCAGCCTGATCCTGACCAGCAAGCTGCGCTTCAGCCTCGACAGGGCGGTCGCCATCGGCAGCCCGTCTCGCCCGCCTTTGGCGGTCACGGCCCTTTTCGGCCTGCCGGAAGTGGTCGATTTCTTTGCGGACCGGCTGAAGGTGCAGCAACGCGAGGCCGGGGTTCGCCACGACCTGATCGACGCCGTGTTCGCGCTGGGCGGGGAGGACGATCTGGTCCGGTTGCTCGCCCGCGTCCACGCGCTGCAGGCGTTTATCGAGACGGATGACGGCACCAACCTGCTCGCCGGGTATAAGCGCGCGACCAACATATTGAAGAAGGAAGGCGTGGAAAACGCCGCGTGGAGCGCCCCCGCTTATCCGCCGGAGCCTGCGGAAGCCGCGTTGATCGCGGCGCTGGACGATGCGGAGCCGCGCGCGGCGGCGGCCGTCGCGGCGGAGGATTTCGGCGGGGCGATGGCAGCGCTGGCAATGCTGCGCGCGCCGATCGACGCCTTTTTCGAGGCGGTGACGGTGAATGACGCCGATGCGGCGAAGCGCGGGGCGCGGCTGGCCTTGCTGGTCCGCATCCGCGATGCGGTGCATCAAGTGGCTGATTTTTCACGTATCGAGAAATGAATTCTATTTTGTAAGTGCCGGCCTTTTCCGGCCAATGGCGAACGCACGTGAGACTTTGTTGGTCTAAAAGCAGAATGGGGCTGGAATGACTCAATATGTGTACCGTTTCGGTGGCGGCGTGTCGGACGGCGGCAAGGGGGACAAGAACCTGCTTGGCGGCAAGGGCGCGAACCTGGACGGCATGGCGTCCATCGGCCTGCCGGTGCCGCCGGGTTTCACCATCTCCACTGAAATGTGCACCCGCTATTATGAAGATGGCGAAGTGTTTCCCGACAGCCTGCGCGCCGAGGTGGCGAACGGGCTGGCCCATATCGAGGCGGTGACCGGCAAGCGTTTCGGCGACGCGGCGGACCCGTTGCTCGTCTCCGTCCGCTCCGGCGCGCGCGTGTCCATGCCCGGCATGATGGATACGGTGCTGAACCTGGGCCTGAACGACGAGACGGTGCGCGGGCTGGCCGCCACGTCCGGCGACGAACGCTTCGCCTGGGACAGCTATCGCCGCTTCATCCAGATGTATTCGGACGTGGTGCTGGAACTGGACCATGGCGCGTTCGAGGAAGCGCTGGAAATCGCCAAGGAAGACAAGGGCCATTTCCTCGATACGGACATGACCGCCGCCGACTGGCAGGCGCTGGTTGCAGCTTATAAGGCGATTGTCGCTGACCAGTGGGGCAAGCCATTTCCGCAGGACGTGCACGACCAGCTGTGGGGCGCGGTGGGCGCGGTGTTCGGGTCGTGGCAGTCGGAGCGCGCCAAGGTCTATCGCCGGTTGAACGACATCCCGGCCGATTGGGGCACCGCCGTCAACGTGCAGGCCATGGTGTTCGGCAATATGGGCGATACGTCCGCCACCGGCGTCGCCTTCACCCGCGATCCGGCGACCGGCGAGCGCGCTTATTATGGCGAATATCTCATCAACGCGCAGGGCGAGGATGTCGTCGCCGGCATCCGTACCCCGCAATATCTGACCATCGCCGCGCGTGAGCGGGCCAATGCCAGGCCGCTGTCGATGGAAGAATCGATGCCGGAAACCTATGGCGAGCTGGCCCGCGTGTTCGACCTGCTGGAAACGCATTATCGCGACATGCAGGATATCGAATTCACCGTGGAGCGCGGCAAGCTGTGGATGCTGCAGACCCGCAACGGCAAGCGCACCGCCAAGGCCGCGCTGAAGATTGCGGTGGACATGGCGAATGAGGGGCTGATCAGCCGCGAGGATGCCGTCGCCCGCGTCGATGCCGCGGCGCTCGACCAGCTTCTGCACCCGACGCTGGACCCGCAGGCGGCGCGCGACGTGCTGACCAAGGGGCTGCCGGCCTCGCCCGGCGCGGCTTCCGGCGCGGTGGTGTTCGATGCCGACACGGCGGAAAAACATGCCGGGCTGGGTGACAATGTGATCCTGGTCAGGATCGAGACCAGCCCGGAGGATATCCACGGCATGCACGCGGCGCGCGGCATCCTGACGGCGCGGGGCGGCATGACCAGCCACGCCGCCGTGGTGGCGCGGGGCATGGGCCGCCCCTGCGTGTCCGGCGCGGGCACGCTGGCCATCGACGCGAAGGCGCGGCTGTTCCGCATCGGCGACCGGGTGGTGAAGGAAGGCGACATCATCACCATCGACGGCGCGTCCGGCGAGGTGATGGCGGGCGAGGTGCCGACCGTTCAGCCGGAGCTTTCCGGCGATTTCGGCACGCTGATGGGCTGGGCGGACGGGGTGCGCCGGCTGAAGGTGCGCGCCAATGCGGAAACCCCGCTGGATTGCCGCGTTGCGCGGGAATTCGGCGCGGAGGGCGTCGGGCTGTGCCGCACGGAACATATGTTCTTCGACGCCGGCCGCATCACCGCCATGCGCCAGATGATCCTGGCGGACAGCGAGAAGGGGCGGCGCGCGGCGCTGGACAAGCTGCTGCCCGAACAGCGCAGCGATTTCGACGGCATTTTCGAGGAAATGGCCGGCTTGCCCGTCACCATCCGCCTGCTTGACCCGCCGCTGCACGAATTCCTGCCGCATCAGGAAAATGAATTCGCCGAGGTGGCCGAGGCGGCGGGCGTGGGCGTGGAGACGCTGAAGCGCCGGGCGGCCGAACTGCATGAGTTCAACCCCATGCTCGGCCATCGCGGCTGCCGGCTGGGCGTCACCTATCCCGAAATCTATGAGATGCAGGCCCGTGCCATCTTCGAGGCGGCGCTGGACGTCGCCGGGCGGACCGGGCAGGCGCCAATCCCCGAGGTGATGGTTCCCCTCGTCGCCACGCGGCGCGAGCTTGAACTGATGAAGGACGTGATAGACCGCACCGCCCAGGCCGTGTTCGCGGAGCGGGGGACGACGATCGCCTATCTGGTCGGCACGATGATCGAACTGCCGCGCGCCGCGCTGATGGCGGGCGAGATCGCGGAAGTGGGTGCCTTCTTCAGCTTCGGCACCAACGACCTGACCCAGACCACGCTGGGGGTCAGCCGCGACGATGCCGGGCGGTTCCTCACCACCTATGTCGACAAGGGCATTTTTGCCCGCGACCCCTTCGTCAGCATCGACGTGGAGGGCGTGGGGCAGCTGATCGGCCTTGCCGCGGAGCGGGGCAGGGCGACCCGGCCCGATGTGAAGCTGGGCATTTGCGGGGAACATGGCGGCGATCCCGCATCGATCGCCTTCTGCGAATCGATCGGCCTCGATTATGTGTCCGCCTCTCCCTATCGCGTACCGATCGCCCGGCTGGCCGCGGCGCAGGCGGCGTTGAAGACCAGGCGGGGCTAGACGGCGGGGCGGTTCCGCTCCAGTTCGGCGATGCGCGCTTCATAAGCGCGGCGGGCGGCTTCATGGGCCGCCCGTTCGTCATCCAGCGTCCGCCGCCAGCGCCGGCCACCGCCGCTCATCGACAGGGCGCCAAGCACCCAGCCGAGCAGCAGCACGAGCGTCAATATCATCCATTGATCGGCGGTGAAGTCCATCGTTCCTCTCCCTGTAGGGGAGAAGGAAACGAATGGCCGCGCGCTCGCGTTCCGCTATTTGCCGACCCTTATTTGAACGCGTCGGAAATCGAGCAGGCCGCCGGGCCGAGAATGACGATGAACAGCACCGGCAAGATGAAACAGATCAGCGGGATGGTCATGATCGCCGGCAGCCGCGCCGCCTTTTCCTCCGCTCGCATCATCCGTTCGTTGCGGAATTCGGCCGACAGCACACGCAGGGCCGAGGCCAACGGGGTGCCGTATTTCTCGGTCTGGATCATGGTGGTGACGACGCCGCGGATCGCTTCGAGATCGACGCGGTTGGCCAGGTTTTCGAACGCGATCCGCCGGTCCGTGAGGAAGCTCAGCTCGATGGAGGTCAGCGCGAATTCGTCGCCAAGTTCGGGATAGCCCCGGCCCAATTCACGCGCGACGCGGCTGAACGCGGCGTCCACCGTCAGGCCGGCTTCCGCGCAGATGACCAGAAGGTCGAGCGCGTCGGGCAGGCCCTTGCGGATCGCGTCGGAACGCTTGGTGATGCGGTTCTTGAGCCAGATGTCGGGCGCCTTGTAACTGCCGATCAGCACGCTGGCGACGAGCATGGATTTTTTGAAGCCGCTCCAGTCGGGGAAATAGTCGATGCCGTACACCAGCGTCAGCACACCCGCGCCGAACAGAATGGGCAGGACCAGCCGGCCGAAGATGATCGCAACGGCGGCATCCTTCGACCGGATGCCGGCCTGCATCAGCTTTTTCTGCGCGACCTTCAGCTGTTCGTCCTGCAGCACCTTCAGGCTGGACAGGAAGGAGCGCATCCGGTCGGTCGTCTCGTTGCGCGTCTGCAGCTTCGCGCGCCGCTTCGAGGTGGAGGCGACGATGCCGGCCTTCAGCTGCTCGCGACGGTCGTTGAGCGCCTTGACGCGCTTGGCCATCGGATCGCGCACGGTCGTCGCCGCATAAATGGCGACGAGCACGCAAAAGGTCGCGACGGCGGCCAGCAACGTGCCGACCCACAGCACGTCGATACCCAGCAGGGTCGGAGCGGCAGTTTCACCCATGGTGATCGTTTCCCGTCGTCATCAGATTTCGAAGCTGACCATCTTGGCCATGATGAATGCGCCGATCGCCATCCACACTAGGCCGCCAATGCCGGCGACGATGAGGCGCGGATCAACGAAGAAATTCTGCATGTAGCCCGCGTTCATGAACATGATCAGCGTGAACACGATGAACGGCAGCGATCCGACGATATAGGCCGAAGCCTTCGATTCGGACGACATCGCGCGGATCTTGAGCTTCATCTGGGCGCGTTTGCGCAGCACGTCCGCCAGATTGGACAGGGTTTCCGCCAGATTGCCGCCGGTTTCGCGCTGGATCGCCAGGGTGATGCAGAAGAACTGGAATTCAGGCGTGCCAAGACGGTCGGCCGTTTCCTGCAGCGCGACGTCCATGGTCCGCCCGATCTTGATCTTGTCACTCACACCGCGAAATTCTTCGCCCACGGGGCCGGGAATTTCGCTAGCGACGACGGACAGGGTTTCCGAGATCGGCAGGCCGGCGCGCAGGCCGCGGACGAGCAGTTCGATTGCATCAGGAAAGCTGGCGGTGAACTTGCCGACCCGGCGATTGGTGAGGAAGGATATCACCTTGTGCGGCACGCCGATGCCGACGAACAGCGCGGCAAAAATGGCGAGCAGCAGCGGCGCGCCCTGCATGGAAATGAACAGTCCGACGACAATTGTAAGCCCGGCCGACGCCATCGCATATTGGCCGAGCGACCAGGATTTTCCGGTCATCGCGATCCGTTTGCGCAGCAGCGTCGGATTGGGGATGAAGCGCGCCGCAAAGCCGTCCATGCGGGTTTCACGGCTGGCCAGAATCCGCCGCATCTGCGCCTCGACGGCGCCGCCGGCAGAGGCGCTGTGCCGCTCTTTAAGCGAGTTCAGCCGCCGCTTCTGGACCTTCGCGAAGGACGGGCCGGAAAAGGCGAGCATAAGCATGAAAATCATGCCCAGCGTTCCGGCCGCGAGGATCACAATCGGAAAAATCGCCATCAGTTCCTACCCGCCCTTGGGCTTAGTGAAGTGCGCCGCGGTCGCCTGCCGGCGGCCGCCACGCCCGATTGCCGTGTTACTTCTTCGCCTTGCTCGGCATCATCGCCTTGAGGCCGCCAAGCCTGCCGAGCAGCGATTTGTTGCCGGACGCGGCGGCCGCCGTATCGTCGGCGGATTCTTCCGCCGCGGAGACCAGGCGGCTGGCAAGCGCCAGGAAAGCCTGGCTGGTCTTCGCACCCTTGCCGGCCTCGGCCAGCGGCTTGCCGAGCTTGGCTGCCTGCGCAGCCAGCTTCTGGTCGAGCGGGATGACGAAATCGACCTTGCGTTCGATCGACGCCTCGAAATCCTTGCGGCTGATCTCGGGAATGCCCGCCGTCGGAACGCGGTTCGCGACAACGAACACGGCCGATTGCGGCGCATTGGATTTCAGCCAGGCAAGTAGCCGGATCACGTCGCGCGCCGCGGCCAGCGTCATCTCGGTGACCAGCACGGTCGCCTGAACGTCGCTCATCAGGTGCGGATGCTGGACCAGCATGTTGCGGGGAAGGTCGACCACGGTGCATTCGAAGGCGCTCTTCATTTCCTCCTGAAGCTGGAAGAAGGCGCTGCCGTCCGACAGCATGGCCTGGTGGATCGGCGCTTCCGCGGACAGCACCGCCAGCTTGTCGTTCGCCCGCACCATCGCGCGTTCGATGAACAGGCCGTCGATGCGGCTGGGATTCTCGATCGCGTCGGTCAGGCCGCGGCCGGGCTCCAGGTCGAGCGCGAGCGCGCCGGTGCCGAAATGGATGTCGAGATCGAGCATCGCGGTGGAGCGGCCATGCTTTTCACCAAACAGCCAGGCCAGCGACGTCGCGACCGTCGATGCGCCGGCCCCGCCGCGAACACCGACGATGGCGGTGGTCAGGTGGGGGCGCTCGACGGCGGCCTCGCTGTGCTTGGGCGCGTTGAACACGGCCTGCGCCTGCGAAAAGGCTTCGCGCAGTTGATCCGGGTTGAACGGCTTCAGCAGATAATCCTGGATGCCGCTGGCGACGAGATCGCGGTACAGCCGCACGTCGTTGACCTGCCCGGCGGCGATCACCACCGTGCCCGGCTCGCACACCTCGGCAAGGCTGTTGATGTCGTTGAGCGGATCGCCGGATTCGGAAAGATCGACGAACAGCACGTTCGGGCTGGCGGAGACCGACAGGGTCTGGACGGCGTTGCGCAGGCCGCCCTTGTTCACCTTGTCCGCGGCCCAACCGAGTTCGACCACGATCGGACGAACCTGATCCGCCGTCGCATCGTCGCACACGAAGGCGACGAACGGTTCACGCGTGCTCGAGCCGCGTCCAGGGGTCCAGGGAGCGTTCATCAGTTGCTGCCTTTCGTGGTTTCTGATTTCAGGCCTTCGGCGCCGGTGGGCGCGCGGTCGCGATAGCTTTTGATCGCCTTGCCGGCGGTGCGGGCGTCGCTCGCGCCGATCGGATCCTGGCCGCGGACAAGGTCTTCCTTGTTGGCGACCATCGCGGCCAGCGTGCTGTTCACCGCGCAACCATAGTTGGACATGGAGGACGAGGCGAGTTCGGGCGTGGCCGCGCGGGTCCAGTCCGGGCAGCCCGGAACGGTGGCGGTGGAGCGGCTGACCACGACGCGCACGGCGCCGGGAATGACCTCGCCGGCGGTGATCGGTGCCGCATCGGCGAGCAGCAGGCCGCGCCGCGCGGCGACGGTGGCCACGGCATCGCGGATGCCCGTGTCGCCATAGGAGGAGCGGTCGTCGACGGCGATGCGATCGCCATAGCCGACGCCCAGCGAGTCGAACCAGCCGGACAGCCGCTCCGCCTCGCCGGGGGCGAGGGCGCTGCCGCCCGTGCCGACATCAAGGACATAGTCGGTGCGGCTGACCACCGGCTGGTGCACGGATTCCATGCCGCGATTGATCGTGCCGCCACACGCGCCGAGCGAGAGGGCCAGCGCGGTCAGAAGCGAAGTGGAAATCGGACGCATGATCATCTTCTCCATGACGACGCCACCCTCAGTTGAACGAGAAGCCGGGCGCGGCGGCCGAGCTTTTCTGCTTGCCGGACGCATCGGCCGGCTGTGACGTCTGCGGCGCGGGCAGCGGCGCGGGCGTTGTCGCCGTGGTCGGCGGCGCCGCCGTTGGCACGGGGCGCTTGCCGCCCGTTTCACCGCTGAACGTGCGGCCTAGAAGCACGCGCTCGGCATCCGTGGCGTTTTTATAGCCGTCGGTCGGCAGCACGATCTGGTCGGCCGAAACCGGCTTCACCAGATAGGGCGTGACGACGATCATCAGCTCGGTCTCGTTGCGGCGGAACCGCGTGGAGCGGAACAGCGCGCCGACAACGGGGACGTCGCCGATGCCGGGCGCCTTGTCGATATTGTTGTTGCTCGTATTGCTGAGCAGCCCGCCGATCATGAAGCTCTGCCCGGACCCCAGCTCGACGGTGGTTTCCGCCCGCCGGGTGGTGATGCCGGGGATCTGGAACCCGTTGAGGGTGACCGATCCGGTGCTGGTCAGCTGCGACACTTCCGGCCGGACGCGCATCGAGATGCGGCCATCGGCCAGCACCGTGGGCGTGAACGACAGGCTGACGCCATATTGCTTATATTCGATCGAGATCTGGCCGAGGCCCTGGCTAATCGGGATCGGGATTTCGCCGCCGGCAAGGAAGCTGGCGGTTTCGCCCGAAAGGGCCGTCAGGTTGGGATTGGCCAGCGTGGTGACGAGGCCGTCATTTTCCGCGAGGTCGAGCGCCGACGACACGTCGATGCCGAACAGCTTGCCGGCAAGGCCGAGGTTGGTCTTGCCCGCGCCCTGGCCCAGCTTGGAGAAATCGAAGGCGGTGCCGCCCGGGCCGACGAACTGGCCGGTCGCCGGGTTGAACGGCAGGCTGATCGATCCCGCAGGCAGGCCGAACACGGACGACGCATCCAGCTTGGGGAAGGCGGAGGTGTCGAAATTGCCGATCGAGCCGTAGTTGCGGCCCTGCGCGATGCCGAACATGAAGCCGCCGGTCTGGTCGCGGGTCAGCAGGTTGACGCCGATTTCCTTGACCAGATCGCGGCTGACCTCGGCGATGCGGACCTGCAGGTTGACCTGCAGCGGCACGGCGGTGCGCAGGCGGCTGACCACCTGGGTGCCTTCACCGACGAAAGCCTGGACCAGCCGCTCGGCCTCCGCCCCGTCTTCCGGGTTGGAGACGGTGCCGGTGAGCAGCACCAGGCCGTTCATCGGCGTGACCGAGATGTGCGATTCCGGCATGGCCAGCGACAGCATCTGATCGACCGTCTCGACATTGGTGCCGACGCGGACGTTGGTCGAATAAACCACCGCGCCGCCCTTGGATGTGGCGTAGATGGTGGTTTCGCCGGGACCCTTGGCAAAGATGTAGAGCTGGGTCGGCGAGCGGACCTGCACGTCGGCGACGCTGTCGTCGGCCACGAACAGATCGCTCATCGGCGACGAAAGGTTGACCAGCCGGCCGCGCCCCTTGGACAGCACCAGCGTGCTGGACGGGGTGGCGAGCGTGGGCGCCGCCGCGACGAGCGGGGCGGGCGTGGCGGCGACCAGGCCGGCACCCATCGCAAGCGCGAGCGCGGTGCCGATCGATCGACGCATCTTGGTCTTGCTGTTCAGCATGTTACTTACCCCCCACCGCAACATCGGTGACTGCATTGCCGCGCGCGATCCGGACGACGGGGCCAGTGGCCCGGGCGACGAAGCCGGGCGAACCCGCGCTGCCGCCATTGCCCTGTCCGCCCTCGGTGCGCGGCTTGGCCGGCACCGAACTGCGCTGGAAGCGCGAGACGTCGGCGCCGGTGACGAAGGTGCCGCCGGTATCCACCGGCCGCGATGCGACGGCGAGCAGCATCTGCTTTTCCGCCTTGGGATCGTCGCTGTTGGGCACGGTGACCTCACCCGCCGCGATGGCGCGTTCCAGTTCGGCCGTGTTGTCGGCGATCGAGCGCAGCGAGAGCGAAAGCTGGCCGACGGACTGCGACACCGCGATCTTCTCGGCGATCTTCGGGGTCGCCTCGATGGTGACGGTGGAGAAGGTGCGGACCTCCGCCTTGCCGCTTTCATCGTCGGTGTTGGTGCGCTGGTCGGTGGCCAGCACGCGCAGGTTGCGCACGAAAGTTTCGGAAACCTTCAGGGGCGGACCGTCGCCGCCGCCGGCGACTTCCTGGGTCAGCACCAGATCGACGCGGTCGCCGGGAAAGACGAAGCCGGCGACGCCGCTCTGCGCGGACACGGACACCGTCACGGCGCGCATGCCCGGGCCGAGCGCCGCCGCGAGGAAGCCGCGATCACCGGGGCGCACGAGCGATCCCTGGGTCAGCGGCTGGCCGGCGGTGACGGCGAAGCGCACCACCGTGCCGGCAAGGCTGGCGGGGTCGGATTCGCCCTTGAGGAAATAGGCCTGCTGGAGCAACTCCTTCGGCCACGGCTGGTAGCGGAAGCTGTCCGGCTCCAGGATCGTGCCGACCGGGAGCGCCCGGGTGGCGACGAGGATCTGGGGACCATCTTCCGGGATCGCGGCAGCCTGCGTCTGCGGCGCTGCGGCGCCGCTGAACACGCTCCGGGCCATGAAGGCGGTCAGAGCCGCGATCACGAGCGCACCGATCAACAATGCTATCTTTCTTCCATCCATGACGTCAGACGCCTCCTGAAACGCGGCGGTAGAGCCAGCGTTCTTTGATCAAGCAAATTGGTTAAGATATCGTTCGGAGATCGCCCACAGCCCGGCAAAGGCGATCGCCACGCCATAAGGGATCTCCGGATTTCCATCAGATTTCCGTAATTTATGAAGAGCGAGCACGACCAGCGTGACGACTCCGCCCGCAATCGCCATGACCATCAACATCCGCATCAGCGGCACCAGCGGCAGCCACAGCGCGAGTGCTGCGAGCAGCTTCACATCGCCGCCGCCCATCATGCCCGCCGCGAAAACGGCGGCGAAAACGGCGAACACAATGACGCTGAGGCCGATCTGGATTGCCATGTCCGGCCACAGCGCCATGCCGCTCGACCACCAGTAGAGCGGGGCGATGAGGGCGATGGCCGCGTTGACGCCGTTCGAGATCGTCCGGTTGCGGATGTCCGTCGCCGCCGCCGTCAGCAGCAGCGCGGCCAGCGCGCAGAGCGTGATGATCGAAATAATTCCCCCGGTCATGAGGGAAGGGTCTAGACGATATGGCTTTCCAAACCGTAACCAACGCCCATGGACCAATTCGCCCCTTTCGACCGCCGTTCGATTCCGGGCGACGCGACGGTGGGCGGCTGGGCGGCGGCGGACGGATGGCAGCTGCGCCGGTTCGACTGGCCGGCCCCGGCGGGGGAGCGGCGCGGCAGCATCCTGTTCCTCGGCGGGCGCGGCGACATTTTCGAGAAATATCTGGAAAGCTTCGCGCATTGGCGCCGCGCGGGCTGGTCCGTCTCGTCGTTCGACTGGCGCGGGCAGGGCGGATCCGGCCGGTTGGCCGCTGACCCCAATGTCGGCCATGCCAGCGACTTCGCGCCGTGGATCGACGATCTTGCCGGGTTTTTCGCGCAATGGGTTGCAGCCACGCCCGCGCCGCATGTCGTCATCACCCATTCGATGGGCGGGCATCTGGTGATGCGCGCGCTGGCCGAGGGGCGGATCGCGCCCGATGCGGCGGTGATGACCGCGCCGATGCTGGGCCTGTACAGCAAGCCGTTCCCGCCGCGCGTCGCTGGCTTGCTGGCGCGGCTGATGACGCGGGTGGGCGCGCCGGAGCGGCCGGCATGGAAGAGCAATGAGCGGCCGTCGCCGCCCGGCGGCCTTTCCCGCCAGAAGCTGCTGACCCATGATCTCGACCGCTATGCCGACGAGCTGTGGTGGAAGGAGCAAAAGCCCGCGCTTGCGCTTGGCCCGCCAAGCTGGGCGTGGCTGGCGACGGCCTATGCGTCCACCGCCGCGCTGGAGCGGCCGGGGCGGCTGGAGGCGATCCGCACGCCGATCCTGCTGATCGGGGCGAGCGCGGACCGGCTGGTCGACCCCGCCGCCATCGTGCGCGCCGCGCGGCGGCTGCCCAATGCGGAGATCGTCATGTTCGGGCCGGAATCCGCGCATGAAATTTTGCGGGAGGCGGACCCGGTGCGGAACCGCACGCTGGCGCTGATCGACGCATTTCTGGACGCGCAAGCGCCGGCCCGGTGACCCGCTACGACGTTGCCATCATCGGCGCCGGCATCGCCGGGGCCAGCCTGGCGGCCGAGATTGCGCCGCACGCGTCCGTGCTGCTCATCGAGGCGGAGGCGCATCCCGGCTATCATGCGACCGGGCGGTCGGCCGCATTCTGGCAGGAAAGCTATGGCGGGCCGATGGTCCAGCCGCTGACGACGGCGTCCGGCCCGGTGCTGGCGGCGGGCGGGTTCCTGCGGCCGCGCGGCGCGGTCTATATCGGGCGGGCGGAGGACGAGGCGGCCATGGCGGCGTTCGAGCGGCGCTATGCGGGGAGCGGGATCGCGCTGGAGCGCATCGCGGTCGAGGCGTTGCGGGCGCGCATCCCCGGGCTGTCGCCGGCATGGGACCGCGCGATAGGCGAGGCGAGCTGCACCGACATCGATGTCGGCGGCCTGCACCAGCATTATCTGGCGGCCGCGCGCAAGGCGGGGGCGGTGCTGATCTGCGACAGCCCGTTGCGGGCGGCGACGCGCGTGGCGGACGGGTGGCGGCTGGGCGTGGGCAGCGGCACGCGCCATGCGCGCCTGCTGGTCAACGCCGCCGGGGCATGGGCGGATGCGGTGGCCGGGCTGGCCGGCGCGCGGGCGGTGGGCATCCAGCCCTATCGGCGGACCATCGTGCAGCTAGCGGTCGATCCGCCCGCTCCGGCGGGGCTGCCGCTGGTGCTGGACATCAACGGCGGTTTCTATTTCAAGCCGGAGGCAGGGGGGCGGCTGTGGCTCAGCCCGCATGACGAGACGCCGTCAGTCGCCTGCGACATCGCGCCGGACGAGGTGGACGTGGCGACGGCGATCGACAGGCTGGGGCGGGTGGTCGACTGGCGGGTGGAGCGGGTGGAGCATCGCTGGGCGGGGCTGCGCAGCTTTTCGCCGGACCGGCTGCCGGTTTATGGCCATGATCCGTTGGTGCCCGGTTTCTTCTGGTGCGCGGGGCAGGGCGGTTTCGGCATCCAGACTTCGGTGGCGGGTGCGCGGATCGCCGCCGCGCTGCTGCTCGGCCATGCGCCGCACGCATCCGTGACGCATATCGACCCCGGCCCGTTCGCGCCGGGGCGTTTCAGGTCATGATCCGCCGCGGCCGGCGGCGAGCGCCGCATCGCTCGCCAGCCGGTCGGCGCGTTCATTGTCGGGGTGGCCGGCATGGCCCTTCACCCATTGCCATTCGACCCGGTGGCGCGCGGCGGCGTCGATCAGCGCCTGCCACAGATCGGCATTCTTCACCGGCTTGCGGTCCGCCGTCTTCCAGCCGTTGCGCCGCCAGCCGTGAATCCATTTCGTCAGCCCGTCCATCACATAGCGGCTGTCGGTGGAAAGGGTGACGCGGCATGGCCGCTTCAGCGCGTTGAGCGCTTCTATGGCGGCCATCAATTCCATGCGGTTGTTGGTGGTCAGCGCCTCGCCGCCGGACAGTTCCCGCTCGCGCGCGCCGGCGCGGATCAGCGCCCCCCATCCGCCCGGCCCCGGATTGCCCTTGCAGGCCCCGTCGGTGGCGATCTCGACATGGGTGAGTTCGGTCATGCGCCGAGCAGCAGGCCGCGTTCCGCGCCGGCGTAGAAATCCAGCCGGCGCAGGAAGGCGAGCGGATCCTTGCGCGTCACCATCGCGTCCGCGGGCGTGTTCAGCCAGTCCCAGGCGCGGGTGAGCAGGAAGCGCAGCGCCGCGCCGCGCGCGAGCACGGCAAAGGCGGTCCGCTCCGCCTCTGAAAGGCCGAAGGCGGCTTCATAGCCCGCGATGAGCGCGGCGGCGCGATCGGCATGGAAGCCGGTGCCGTCCGGTTCGAAACACCAGGAGGTGTGCGTCACCGCGACGTCCCAAGCGCGGACTTCGGTGCAGGCGAAATAAAAGTCGATCACGCCGGTGACGGCATCGCCCCGCATCAGCACATTGTCCGGAAACAGATCGGCATGGATGACGGAGCGGGGCAGATCGGCCGGCCAGTGGGCGTCGATATAGGCCAGCTCCGCCGCCACCCGCGCGCCGAGCCCGGCGGAGATGGCGTCGAGATCGGCCCCGCAGCGCGCCGCCAGCGCGTGCCAGCCGGCCGGGCCGAGCGTGTTGGGCCGCGCGCCGGTGAAGCTCGCCAGCGATCCGTGCATCCGGCCCAGCGCCTCGCCGGCTGCCCGGCTTTGCGCCGGTGTCGGATGCGTGACGGACACGCCGGGCAGAAACTCGATCAGGCAGGCGGGCCGCCCCGCGACCTCGTGGATCTGCCGCCCCTCGCGATCCGGCACGGCGCGGGGCACCGCGTTGCCGGACGCTGCGAGATGATCGAGCAGGGCGAGGAAGAAGGGCAGGTCGCCCGCATCGACGCGCTTTTCATAAAGCGTCAGGATGAAGCGCCGCCGGCTCGTCTCGACCAGATAATTGCTGTTTTCGACACCCTCGGCGATGCCCTTGGCGGACACGAGCTCGCCCGCGTCGTACCGCGCCAGAAGAACCGCCATCTGCTCGGCGGAAACCTGCGTATAGACCGCCATGGATCAGGCCGCTTCGAGATCGCGCGGGAGCTTGAACACCATGCGTTCCGTCGCCGTCTCGACATGCTGTTCGTCGACCGTGAACCGTTCCGAAAGCCTGTCGACCACTTCGCGGACCAGCAGCTCCGGCGCGGACGCCCCGGCGGTGATGCCCAGCGTGGCGACGCCGTCCAGCCAGGCGAAGTCGATCTCATGCGCACGCTGGATCAGCCGGGCGGGCGTGCCCTGCCGTTCCGCGACCTCGACGAGACGGAGCGAATTGGAACTGTTCGGCGCGCCGATCACCAGCATCGCCTGGCATTCGCCGGCAATCGCCTTCACCGCGGCCTGCCGGTTGGAGGTGGCGTAGCAGATGTCCTCGCTGCGCGGCCCCTCGATATTGGGAAAGCGGCGGCGCAGCGCGGCGACCACGGCGGCGGTATCGTCCACCGACAGCGTCGTCTGGGTGAGGAAGGACAGCTTGTCCGCATTGGGCGGGGTGATCGTCTCCGCGTCCGCCACCGTTTCGACCAGCGTCATCTCGCCCTCCGGCACCTGGCCGAAGGTGCCGATCACTTCCGGGTGGCCGCGATGGCCGATGAACAGGATGTGCCGGCCCGCCTCGACATGGCGTTCGGCCTGGCGGTGGACCTTGGAAACGAGCGGACAGGTGGCGTCAAGATAGGCAAGGCCGCGATCCTCGGCCGCATCGGGCACCGATTTCGGCACGCCGTGCGCGGAGAACACCACCGGCGCGCCCGCAGGCACCTGATCGATCTCTTCCACGAAGATCGCGCCCTTGGCCTTCAGGCTGTCGACGACGAAGCGGTTGTGGACGATCTCGTGGCGGACATAGACCGGCGCGCCATGCTTTTCGATGGCCAGCTCGACGATGCGGATGGCGCGATCGACCCCGGCGCAAAAGCCGCGTGGCGCCGCGATCAGCAGCCGAAGGGGCGGTCGGATCGGTTCGGATTGCGTCATCGTGGCCCGGCCCCTACGCGATTGCTTGCCTGGACGAAAGCCGCTTCCTATGATCCGCGCGCCTGATCCGCCAGTTCTGCCGGGTCGATAGTATCAAGGATGCCCATGTTCCCCAAATCGAAGCCGCTGGTTGCCTGTGCCGCGCTGTTCGCCCTTGCCGCCTGCGCCAAGGACGGCGACCTCGATTCGACCGGCGGGATCAGCGTCACCCGTTCGGCCTGCCCGGCCGTGGGCGTGCCGGCGAGCACGGGGGACATCACGCTGTTCAATCCCCCGTCGAGCCGCGATGCGCGCGCCATGGACGTGACGGCGACGATCACCAACATCCGCACCAATTGTGGCGAATCGGGCAGCGACATCGTCAGCACATCGACGTTCGACGTGCAGGCGCGGCGCGCCGACGCCAGCGGCGCGCGCCAGCTGGTGCTCCCCTATTTCGCCACGGTGGTGCGCGGCGGCAATGTCGTGGTGTCGAAGCGGGTCGGGCAGGTGACGCTCAACTTCGCGGACGGCGAGGCGCGGGCCAGCGCGCAGGGGGAGGGCAGCGCCGTGATCAACCGGGCGGCGGCGACGCTGCCGGAAGACATCAACGCCCGCATCGTGCGCAAGCGCAAGCCCGGGGACGCCGACGCGGCGATCGACCCGATGAACGACCCGACCGTGCGCCAGGCCGTGGCCCGTGCCTCGTTCGAGCTGCTGATCGGCTTTCAGCTGACCGGCGAACAGCTGCAATATAACGCGACGCGATAGGCGCTTCGCACGGGGCGATTGACTCTGTCGCGGGGGCCAGCCAAGGCTGTGCCCGTCATCGGCGCGCAAGCGCCGGAGGCACGCGCGGGAGAGTGTAGCGGGCCACGGCCCGCCGCCGCCGAAGGAGCAACCGCCCCGGAATCTCTCAGGTCACAGGACCGCGCGAGCCGAGACACTCTGGAAAGCGGATGGACCCGTGCCATCCCACCGAAGGGGTAAGCCGCGCGCCCGCGCCCGGCGAAAGCTCTCAGGTTCCGTGACAGAGGGGGCAGCGGCAATCGGGCGCTTCCAACGGCGTCCGTGCGTGCGCTGACCAGTCATGGAGAACCGACGATGAGCGACACCGACCAGCCCGATGCCGATCTGCCCATCGAGTCCCTGCCGCTCGATGCATGGCACCGCGCGCGGGGCGCCCGCATGGTGCCCTTTGCCGGTTATGAGATGCCGATCCAATATGAAGGGATCATCGCCGAGCACCAGTGGACGCGCGCCTCCGCCGGGCTGTTCGACGTCAGCCATATGGGGCAGCTGCTGTTCACCGGCGAGGGCGCGGACGCGGCGCTGGAGGCGCTGCTGCCCGGCGACATCAAGGGGCTGGGCGAAGGGCGGATGCGCTATTCGCTGCTGCTGGCGGAAGACGGCGGCATATTGGACGACCTGATGGTCACGCGCCGCGCCGACGATTTGTACATGGTGGTCAACGGGGCGACCAAGGCCGACGATATCGGCCATTTGCGCGATCTGCTGCCGGACGAGATCACCATCAACCATCTGGACGAGCAGGCGCTGCTGGCGCTGCAGGGGCCGAAGGCGGCGGCGGTGCTGGCGCGGATCGCGCCCGGCGTGGCGGACCTGCACTTCATGGAGGCCGGGGCCTTCACGCTGGCCGGGGTGCCCGCCTGGATAAGCCGGTCCGGCTATACCGGCGAGGACGGGTTCGAACTGTCGATCCCCGCCGACGCGGCGGAGCGGATCGCGACCCTGCTGTGCGAGCAGCCGGAGGTGAAGCCGATCGGCCTCGGCGCGCGGGATTCGCTGCGGCTGGAGGCGGGGTTACCGCTTTACGGCCATGACCTGGACGAGACGACGACGCCGATCGCCGCCGACCTTGGCTTCGCGCTGTCGAAGCGGCGGCGCGAGGAGGGCGGCTTTCCCGGCGCGGAGCGGATATTGATGGAGTGCGCGCAGGGCGCGATCCTGAAGCGCGTCGGCCTGTTCATCGACGGCCGCCAGCCGGTGCGCGAGGGCGCGCGGGTGCTGGACGACGAGGGCAATGAGGTTGGCCGCGTGACCAGCGGCGGCTTTTCCCCCACGCTGGAGCGGCCGATCGGCATGGCCTATGTGCCCGTGGCCAGCGCCGCGCCGGGCACCGCCGTCACCGTGGAACAGCGCGGCAAGCTGCACCGCTGCGAAGTCGCGGCCATGCCCTTCACCCCCCATCGCTATCACCGCAAGGGAGCTTCGAAATGACCCGCTATTATTCGCAGGACCATGAATGGGTCGATGTGGACGGCGATGCCGCCACCATCGGCATCACCGATTATGCGCAGGGCCAGCTGGGCGACATCGTGTTCGTCGAGGTGCCGGCGGCGGGCAGGGCGGTGAAGAAGGGCGACGACGCGGCGGTGGTCGAATCCGTCAAGGCGGCGTCGGATGTGTATGCGCCGGTTTCCGGCACGGTCATCGAGGGCAATGCCGCGCTGGAGGGCAGCCCGGACCTGGTCAACAGCGCGCCGGAGGGCGAGGGCTGGTTCTTCCGCCTGACCCTGTCCGACAAGAGCGAGCTAGACGGGCTGATGGACGCCGCCGCCTATCAGAGCTTCGTCGACGGGCTGTAGGCATGAACCGGGCCAGCGTCTGGAACCCGGCGGATTACGCCAGCAAGGCCGCCTTCGTGCCCGCCCTGGGCAAGCCGGTGGTCGATCTGCTCGCGCCTGTCGCGGGGGAGCGCATCCTCGATCTCGGCTGCGGCGACGGGGTGTTGACCGAGGCGCTGGTGGCGGCGGGGGCGTCCGTGCTGGGCGTCGACGCTTCTGCGGAGATGCTGGCGGTGGCGCGGGGCCGGGGGCTGGACGTGGCGCAGGCGGACGGCCAGGCGCTTGGCTTCGAAGCGGAATTCGACGCCGTTTTCTCCAATGCGGCGCTGCACTGGATGCTCGACGCGGACAAGGTGGCGCGCGGCGTGTTTGCCGCGCTGAAGCCGGGCGGCCGTTTCGTCGGCGAGATGGGCGGGGCGGGCAATGTCGCCACGCTGCGCGCCGGCATCCGCGCGGAGCTGGAAGCGCGTGGCTATCCGGTGGACGCGGGCGATTCCATCTGGTGCCCGGCGCCCGAGGTTTTTTCCGCCATTTATGCGGCGGCCGGTTTCGTCGATATCGAGGCGCGGCTGATCGACCGGCCGACGCCGCTGCCCGCGGGCGCCGCCGGCTGGTACACCACCTTTCGTGCCGGTTTCATGGATACGTCCGGGGTGCCGGAGGATGAGCAGGCCGCCGTGGCCAAGGCCGCGGAGGCGCGCGTCGCCGCCAGCCTGCGCCAGCCGGACGGCCGCTGGATCGCCGATTATGTCCGCTTGCGCTTTACCATGAGGAAACCCCTTTGATGCGTTATTTGCCGCTTAGCGAGGCGGATCGCACCGCGATGCTCGCCACCATCGGCGCGCCGTCGGTCGACGCTCTCTTCGCCGACGTGCCGGAGGCCGCCCGGCTGGCCGGGCCGATAGCGGGGCTGCCCGGCCATGCCAGCGAAATGGCGGTGGAGCGGCAATTGTCCGCGCTGGCCCGCCAGAATCTGGTGGCGGGCGAGGTGCCGTTCTTCCTTGGCTGCGGCGCTTATCGCCACCATGTGCCGGCGAGCGTCGATCACCTGATCCAGCGCGGCGAATATCTGACCGCCTATACGCCCTACCAGCCGGAGATCGCGCAGGGGACGCTGCAGATCCTGTTCGAATTCCAGACCCAGGTGGCGCGCCTGCTGGGCTGCGATGTCGCCAACGCATCCATGTATGACGGGTCCACCGCCTGCTGGGAGGCGATCGTGATGGCGCGGCGCATCACCCGGCGGAGCAAGGCGCTGCTTTCCGGCGGGCTGCACCCCCATTATGTCTCGGTCGCGCGGACGATGGCGCGCTTTACCGGCGACGATCTGCACAGCGCCCTGCCGGTGCTGGAAGCGGCAACCGACGGGCAGGCGCTGCTGGAGGCGATTGACGACCAGACCAGCTGCGTCGTGGTGCAATATCCCGACATATTGGGGCGCATCGGCGATTTGTCCGAGATCGCGGCGCGCGCGCATGAGAAGGGCGCGCTGCTGATCGCGGTGGTGACGGAGCCGGTGGCGCTGGGCGTGATCCGCAGCCCGGGCGAGATGGGGGCCGACATCGTCGTCGGCGAGGGCCAGTCCATTGGCGTGGGGCTGCAGTTTGGCGGGCCTTATGTCGGGCTGTTCGCTTGCAAGGAAAAGTTCGTCCGCCAGATGCCGGGGCGGCTGTGCGGGGAAACGGTGGACGCCGAGGGCAAGCGCGGTTTCGTGCTGACGCTGTCCACCCGCGAGCAGCATATCAGGCGTGAAAAGGCCACGTCCAACATCTGCACCAATTCAGGGCTTTGCGCGCTGGCCTTCTCGATCCATCTCACCCTGCTCGGCGAGCGCGGCCTGCGCGATCTGGCCGCGCTGAACCATGCCCATGCCGCGCTGGCGGCGGAGCGGCTGGCGCAGGTGAAGGGCGTCGAGCTGGTCAATGACAGCTTCTTCAACGAATTCACCCTGCGGCTGAACAGGGAGGCGCGGCCGGTGGTGCGCAGGCTGGCCGAGCGGCAGATTCTGGCGGGCGTATCTCTGGGGCGGCTTTACCCCGGCGCGCAGGCGCTGGAGCGGGGGCTGGTGATCGCGGTGACGGAGACGACCACGGCGGACGATGTCGACGCGCTGGCGGAATCGCTCGAGGAGGTGCTGGCATGAGCGTGAACCAGAGCGGCTGGCGGCCGGAGCGCCCGGAAGCGGGCGATGGCGACGGGGCGGGCACCTTTACCGGCAACCGCGCCCTGATGCTGGAAGAGGCGCTGATCTTCGAGATTGGCGACACCGAAACCACCGGCGTCGATTTTGCGCCCGCGCCCGCGGCGGCGAGCCGCCTTGCCGGGCTGGAGCGCCGCCGGCCGATCGACCTGCCCGGCCTTTCGGAACCGGAGGCGGTGCGCCATTATACCCGGCTCAGCCGCCAGAATTACGCCATCGACCTTGGGCTGTTCCCGCTCGGATCGTGCACGATGAAGCATAATCCCCGGCTGAACGAGAAGATGGCCCGGCTGGCCGGCTTTGCCGACATCCATCCGCTGCAGCCGATCGACACGGTGCAGGGCGGGCTGGGGCTGATCCATCTCGTCGCGGAATGGATGACCGCGCTGACCGGGATGCCGGCGGTGGCGATGAGCCCGAAGGCGGGCGCGCATGGCGAGCTGTGCGGGCTGCTGGCCATCCGCTCCGCACTGGAGGCGCGCGGCGATGCCCGTTCCGTGGTGCTGGTGCCGGAAAGCGCGCACGGCACGAACCCGGCGACGGCGGCGTTCTGCGGCTATGCGGTCGAGAATATCCCGGCGACGGCGGAAGGGCGGGTGGACCTGGCGGCGCTGAAGGCGCGGCTTGGCCCGGACGTGGCGGCGGTGATGATCACCAACCCCAATACCTGCGGCCTTTTCGAGCGCGACATGCGGGCGATTTCGGACGCGGTGCATGCGGTGGGCGGGCTGGTCTATTGCGACGGGGCCAATTTCAACGCGATCGTCGGCCGCGTCCGCCCCGGCGACCTTGGCATCGACGCGATGCACATCAACCTGCACAAGACCTTTTCCACCCCGCATGGCGGCGGCGGGCCGGGGTCTGGCCCGGTGGTGTTTTCCGATGCGCTGGCGCCGTTCGCGCCGCTGCCCTTCGTCGAGCGGACGGAGGACGGCTTCCGCCTGATCGAGGAGGAAACCGCGCAGGAGCATCATGCCGGCAGCTTCGGCCGCATGGTCGCCTTTCACGGGCAGATGGGCATGTTCGTCCGCGCGGCGGCCTATCTGCTCAGCCACGGCGCGGACGGGCTGCGCCAGGTGAGCGGCGATGCGGTGCTCAACGCCAATTATGTGCTGCGCAGCCTCGACGACCTGCTCGACGCGCCCTTCGGCGAAAGCGGGCCGTGCATGCATGAGGCGCTGTTTTCCGACAGCGGCTTCGCGGACGGTTTCACCACGCTCGACGTGGCGAAGGCGTTGATCGACGAGGGGTTCCACCCGATGACCATGTATTTCCCGCTGGTCGTCCACGGCGCGATGCTGATCGAGCCGACGGAGACGGAAAGCAAGGCGGCGCTCGACCAGTTCATCGGCGCGTTGCGTTCGGTCGCGGAACGGGCGCGGGCGGGCGACGCGGCGTTGAAATCCGCGCCGCATTTCGCCCCGCGCCGCCGGCTGGACGAGACGCTGGCCGCGCGCAAGCCGGTGCTGGTCTGGAAGGACGAGGCGCCGGCCGAGGCGGCGGAGTGACCGGCCCGAAGCCATGGCTGGCCAGCGACGGCGGCGAGGGCGACCGGCGCTATGCCCCCGCGACGCTGCGCAACCGCGATGCGATCAGCGACGTGCTGCGCCCGGTGCTGCCGGCGGAGGGCGTGGTCGTCGAGGTGGCGAGCGGCAGCGGCGAGCATGTGCTGCATTTCGCCGGGCTGTTCCCCCGCCTGATCTGGCAGCCGAGCGATGTGGACCCGGCGGCGCGCGACTCGATCGCGGCGTGGACACAGGGTAGCGGCCTCGCCAACATCCGCCCGCCGGTGGCGATCGATGCGGCGCGCGACCTTTGGCCGGTTGCGCGCGCGGATGCGATTCTGTGCATCAACATGGTGCATATCAGCCCATGGGCGGCCACGGTGGGGCTGTTCGCGGGCGCGGCGCGGCTGCTGCCACCCGGCGGGCTGCTTTATCTCTACGGTCCCTATCTGGTCCCCGGCATCGTCACCGCCCCCAGCAACATCGCCTTCGACGAATCGCTGAAGGCCCGCGACCCGGCCTGGGGGCTGCGCTCGCTGGATGCGATGACGGCGCTGAGCCGCGATCATGGCTTTGGCGAGCCGGATATCGTTTCGATGCCGGCCAATAATCTTTCGCTGATCTTTCATCGGTTATAAACATGGCCGACATGGCCCGTTTCAAGGACATAGCGACGCTCGACGCCATCGACACCCGGCTGCGCTGGCTGTCGTCATGGACCATCCACAATGCGAATCACCTGCGCGAGAGCCGCGACGGGTTGAAGGTAGGCGGGCATCAGGCGTCGTGCGCGTCGATCTCGTCGATCATGACCGCGCTCTATTTCCACGCGCTTGGCCCCAACGACAAGGTCGCGGTGAAGCCCCATGCCGGGCCGGTGCTGCACGCCATCCATTATCTGCTGGGCAACCAGTCGCTCGGGCAATTGCAGGCGTTTCGTGGTTTCGGCGGGGCGCAAAGCTACCCCAGCCGCACCAAGGACGCGATCCCGGTGGATTTTTCCACAGGGTCGGTCGGGCTTGGCGTGGCCGTGACCGCCTTTGCCAGCCTGGCGCAGGATTATCTGATCGCCCACGGGCTGCTCGACGAGGCGAAGGCCGGCCGGATGATCGCCCTGCTGGGCGATGCGGAGCTGGATGAAGGCAATATCTACGAAGCGCTGATCGAGGGCTATAAGCACACGATCCGCAATTGCTGGTGGATCGTCGATTATAACCGCCAGTCGCTGGACGCGACGACGGCGGACCGGATGTTCCGCCGCTTCGACGATATTTTCGAGACGTGCGGCTGGCGGGTCGTCACGCTGAAGCACGGCAAGCTGCAGCAGGCCGCGTTTGCGGAAAAGGGCGGCGGCGCGCTGCGCGACTGGATCGACAGCACGCCCAATGCCGATTTCGCGGCGCTCACCTATCAGGGCGGCGCGGCCTGGCGCGCGCGGCTGACGGCGGATCTGGGCTATGTGCCCGGCATAAAGGCGCTGCTGGCGAAGCGCGACGACGATGAGCTGGCGCGGCTGATGACCAATCTGGGCGGTCATTGCATCGGCAGCCTGCTGGAGGCGTTCGACGCGGCGCAGGACGAGCGGCCGACGCTGTTCATCGCCTATACGGTCAAGGGTTTCGGCCTGCCCTTTGCCGGGCATAAGGACAATCATGCCGGGCTGATGAACCCCGGGCAGATAGAGGGGCTGCGCGATACGCTGGGCATTGCGCCGGGGGACGAATGGCTGCCCTGGGCGGGCATGGGCGACAATGCGGCGCGCACCGCGCAGGCGCTGGCCGATCGATCCGCGCTGGCGCGCGACAAGCGGCAACGGGCGTCGCAGATCGCGGTGCCGCCGATCGATGTGCCCGCCGGGGCGCAGCAATCGACGCAGGCGGCGTTCGGCCACATCCTGCTGGGCCTCGCCAAATCCGGCGCGCCGCTGGCCGACCGCATCGTCACCACGTCGCCCGACGTCACCGTATCCACCAATCTCGGCGCGTGGGTGAACCAGCGCGGGCTGTTCCGGCGGCAGGAACTGGCCGACGTATTCCAGGCGGCGCGCATTCCCTCCGCGCAGAAATGGGGCGGCGGCCGGGCCGGGCAGCATGTCGAGCTGGGCATTGCCGAGAATAATTTGTTCCTGGCGCTGGCCGCTTTCGGCCTGACGGGCGACGTGTTCGGCGAACGGCTGATCCCGGTCGGCACCGTCTATGATCCGTTCATCGCGCGCGGGCTGGATGCGCTCAACTATGCCGCCTACCAGGATTCGCGCTTCATTCTGGTCGCGACGCCGTCCGGCCTGACGCTGGGGCCGGAAGGCGGCGCGCATCAATCGATCAACCCGCCGCTGATCGCCATGGGGCAGCCCGGCCTCACCCATTATGAGCCGGCTTATGCCGACGAGCTGGCGGCGCTGATGGAACATGCGCTGGGCCATGTGCAGGCGGACGGCGGCGAGAGCGTCTATTTCCGCCTGACCACGCGGGTGATCGACCAGATCGAGCGGGAGGGCGGGGACTGGCGGGCCGATGCGGTCGCCGGCGGCTACTGGCTGCGCCGGCCGGCGCAAGGCGCGCGTGCGGCGCTGGTCTATAGCGGCGCGGTGGCGCCCGAGGCGCTGGCCGCATGGGCGCAGCTGGCGGAGGATATCCCGGGGCTGGGCCTGCTGGCGGTGACGTCTCCCGGCCTGCTCCATCGCGGCTGGAACGCGCGCGAGGCGGCGCGATGGCAGGGCGGCGGCGCGCCGTCGCATGTCGAGCGGCTGCTATCGCCGCTGGCGGCCGATGCCGGGCTGGTGACGATCATCGATGGATCCCCCGCCGCGCTGTCATGGCTGGGCGGCGTGCGCGGGCAGCGCGTGGTGCCGCTGGGCGTCGACCGCTTCGGCCAGACCGGCGACCTGCCCGATCTCTACAGTGCCTATCGGCTGGATGCCGACGCCATCGTCGAGGCGACCGCGGCGCTGTTCCTCTAGCCTGTTTCTACAATGGGGGGGCGACGTCAGTCGGGCGTGACGGCGGTCATCGCCTGGCTGCGTTGCAGACGGTGCTCGCGATAGACGATGTACAGGCCGCTCAGGATGATGAGCGGCGCGCCGAGCCAGGTGGTGGGGGACGGCAGCATGTCGAACAGCGCCCAGCCGAGCAGCGTCGCCCATAGCAGGCTGGAATAATCCATCGGCAGCACGACGGAGACGGGGGCGAACCTGAGCGATGCCGTCATCGCCAGCTGCGCCGCGCCGCCCACCAGCCCCATGGCGACCAGCACCACCCAGGTCAGCGGATCGTGAATCTTGCCGAAGAAGATCATGGCGATACCCATCGGCACCAGCGAGGTGACGGTGAACCAGAAGACGGTGGTGACGGTGTCTTCCGTCCTGCCGATCTGGCGGAGCGTGATAGTGATGCCGGCGATGGTGATCGACGCGGCGATGGCGACCATGACTCCGGCGGGCGGCAGATGGTTGTCCACGCCCGGATTGACCATCACCAGCACGCCGACGAAGCCCAGCAGGACCGCGCTCCAGCGGTGCCACCCCGTCGCCTCGCCCAGCAGGACGGCGGAGAGGATGGTGGCGAAGATCGGCACGGTGAAGCCGATGGTCGTCGCCTCCGCCAGCGGCAGCAGCGTGTAGGCGGAGAAATTCAGCACCATGCCCGTCATCCCCAGCGCCATCCGCCAGAGATGGGCGAAGGGGCGTTTGGTCTTCACCGTGGCGAAGCCGCCGCCGCGCACCACCCAGATGAGGACCAGCGGCAGGGCGAAGAACTGGCGGTAGAAAACGCTTTCCACCACGGCCACGCCGCGCATGTCGGCGATCTTCACCAGCGCGAGCATGGACGACATCAGCACCATCGAGAACAGGCGCAGCGCGATGCTGGCCATGCGCCGGTCCTGGGTCGCGCTCATCGCGCCGGGCGCCCCTGGATCAAAGGCGCGAGCCGCGCGATCAGCCCGTCCAGCCAGTCGATGAACATCTTCACCCGCGCAATGCCGCGCAGGTCGCGGTGGACGACCAGCCAGAAGGCGCGGCGGATGTCGATATCGCCCGGCAGCAGCCGCTCCACCGCGGCGTCCGCGTCGCCGATGAAGCAGGGCAATATGCCAACGCCGGCGCCGCTGCGCACCAGAGCCGCCTGCGCGTTCACGCTGGTGCTGGCCAGCGACGCGGTGAGGCCGTCGGATATGTCGTCGAGATAGCGCAGCTCCGGTGCATAGATCAGATCGGGGACATAACCGACCAACGGATGCCGTTTCAGGTCCGCAAGTCCCTGAATCGCCTTCCGTGCCTCCCCGCGCGCTGCGTAGAGGCCAAGCCGGTAGTCGGTCAACTTGCGGACGACCAGCGGGCCGCTTTTCGGCCGGGCGAGCATGATGGCGATGTCCGCCTCGCGCCGCGACGGGTTGAGGAAGCCGGTGGAGGCGACAAGCTCTATGGCGATGCCGGGGTAAAGGCCGGTGAATTCATGCAGGTGGCGCGCGATGATCCAGGTGCCGAAGCCCTCCGACACGCTGACCCGCACCGTGCCGCCCGGAAAACCGTCATTGTCGGCGGATCGCTCGACCGAGGCGATGGCCGCGCTCTCCATCGCCTGCGCGTGGTGCAGCATCTCCACGCCGCGTGCGGTGAGCACATGGCCGGTGGGGGTGAGTTCGAACAGGGTCTGCTGGACGCGGCCTTCCAGCCGGGCGATGCGCCGCGCGACGGTGGTCGGGTCCACGCCCAGCCGCTGGCCGGCGGCGCTGAGCGTGCCGGTGCGCGCCACCGCAAGGAAGATGCGCAGATCGTCCCAGTTCATGCCCCGCTGCTTGCCTGCATTTTTGCAGGTCGTCCATGCAATATTCTACTCTTGTCTGCGATTTTGAAGCAGTCCATCACCCGGAGCGATCACAAAGAGCGAGAAGAGGATTGCCATGCGCGACGTCCAGCATTTCATCGGGGGCGGCGCGGGCGCGGCCGCGTCTCGCCATGGCGACATCTTCAACCCCAATAATGGCCAGGTGCAGGCGCGCGTGCCGCTGGGCGACCGCGCGGTGCTGGATGCCGCCGTCGCCGCCGCGCAGAAGGCGCAGCCGGAATGGGCCGCCACCAACCCGCAGCGTCGATCGCGGGTATTGTTTGAGTATAAGCGGCTGGTTGAGCTGCATCTGGATGAGCTGGCGCATTTGCTGTCGAGCGAGCATGGCAA
>NZ_MEFG01000028.1 GCF_001724715.1 Sphingomonas sp. SCN 67-18 | reverse complement strand
CTCGCGCACCGGCTCGGCCGTACCGAAGGGGTTTTCGTTGGACGAGAGCTTTACGACCTCCCGCCCATCGTCCGCCTTGGACTTGCCGGGGACGTAAGGCGCGATGGCCATGATCCAGTCTTTGGGGGCGGGCTTTGTCATCGTCGCGGCCTTAGCGCCGTGCACGCGCGATTGACAAGGCGGCGTGGCGAGCCGTAGCGCCGTCAGCGTGTCTGAAGACAGCCGTTTCGGCCTTGCCCGCACCGTCCGCCTGCCCGGGCCGCTCAAGCTCGACGGCGGGGGCGTGCTCGCGCCGGTCGACATCGCCTATGAAACCTATGGCGCGCTGAACGCCGATGCTTCCAACGCCATCCTGATCTGCCATGCGCTGACCGGCGACCAGCATGTCGCCTCCGTTCACCCGGTGACGGGCAAGCCGGGCTGGTGGGTGCGGATGGTGGGGCCGGGCAAGCCGATCGACCCCGAGCGCCATTTCATCGTCTGCGCCAATGTGCTGGGCAGCTGCATGGGATCGAGCGGCCCCGCCAGCACCGACCCGAAGCAGGGCGCGCCCTATGCGATGCGTTTCCCCATCGTCACCATCCGCGACATGGTGCGTGCGCAGGCGCTGCTGCTCGACCATCTCGGCATCCGGCGGCTGCGCGCCGTGGTCGGCGGATCGATGGGCGGAATGCAGGCGCTGAGCTGGCCCGCGACCTTCCCCGAGCGCGTGGAAGCGGCGGTGGTGATCGCCTCCACCGCGCGCCATTCCGCTCAGAACATCGCCTTTCACGAGGTCGGCAGACAGGCGATCATGGCCGATCCGAAATGGCGGAGCGGGGCCTATTATGACGCGGGCGACCCGCCGACCGCCGGGCTGGCGGTGGCGCGCATGGCGGCGCACATCACCTATTTGTCGGAAGCCGGGCTGACCGAGAAGTTCGGCCGCCGCCTGCAGAAGCGGACGGCGAAGAGCTTCGGCTTCGACGCCGATTTTCAGGTGGAAAGCTATTTGCGGCACCAGGGGCTGAGCTTTACCGACAGGTTCGACGCCAACAGCTATCTCTACATCACCCGGGCGATGGATTATTTCGACCTGGCGGAAGAACATGGCGGCCACCTTGCCAATGCGTTCAAGGGCGGGGCGCGCTTCTGCCTGATCAGCTTCGATACCGACTGGCTTTACCCCACCGCGGAATCCCGCGCGATCGTCCATGCGCTGAACGCGGCGGGCGCGCGGGCGAGCTTTGTGGAACTGTCCAGCCCCTTCGGCCATGACGCCTTCCTGCTCGACGTGCCGGAGATGAACCGGGTGGTGGACGGATTTCTGCGGGCGGGCGAGCGATGACGGCGCTGCGCCCGGACCTGGCGATCATCGCCGACACCATCCAGCCGGGCAGCCGGGTGCTCGATGTCGGCTGCGGCGACGGCGCGTTGATGGCGGCGCTGCGCGACCAGCATGATATCGACGCGCGCGGGCTGGAGCTGGACCCGGCCAATGTCTCGGCGGCGGTGGCGCGGGGCCTGTCCGTCATCCAGGGCGACGCCGATACCGATCTGGCCGCCTATCCGGACGGCAGCTTCGATTATGCGCTGCTCAGCCAGACGCTGCAGACGACGATGCGGCCGGACCGCGTGGTGGAGGAATTGCTCCGCATCGGCCGGCGCGCCTTCATCTCATTTCCCAATTTCGCGCACTGGCGGGTGCGGCTTTCGCTGATGTGGGGCGGGCGGATGCCGGTGACGCGGCTGCTGCCGGTCGCCTGGTATGAAACGCCCAATATCCACCATGTCACCATCGACGATTTTCGCGCTTTCGTGGCGGAGCGGGGCATTGTGGTGGAGCAGGCATGGTTCCTCTCCGGCGACCAGCTGACCTCCGCCGCCGCCGCCAATTTCCGCGCCGAGCACGCCATCTTCCTGCTGCGCCGCTGAACGCGCGTGGCTGCGCCGGCTTGTTTCGGGCGCATAGGGCTCCGATATCGGCCGTGATGGAAGGAGATTGGCCATGCGCCGGAACGCCGCGATCCTGATGACCGGGCTGGGCCTGCTGTTGCTGGGCAACGGGCCTGTCGATCCCGCCCGCATCGGGCGCGCGCAGGCCAATTATGAGGCGCTGATGAGCGGGGCGAAGCAGCCCGGCCAGTTCAGCCGGGCGGAACTGGCGGATATGCTGGCGCTGGACCGGGCCATGCGGCATCGCGACGAACAGTCGCCCGAGCAACGCTGTGTCGATGCGGAAATGCGGCGCGCGGGCGGCAATCCCAGCCAGCTGGCGCGGCTGGCGATCGACCTGAAATGCAGGCCGCCCGGCACCGGGGTGAATTAGGGCCTTTCGCGCCTCAACGCGGCTTCAGCCCGTTGCTCAGCAGGTCGGCGGCGACGGCGGCGACGTCCGCCGGGTCGCTATCGCCGGCCCAGACGCCATAGCGCATCCCCAGGAACACGTTCATGCCGACGATCGCCCAGGCGTGGACCTCGCTGATGTCGGCGCGCACCTCGCCCCGTTCCGCCGCGGCGGTCAGGCTGGCGCGATAGCCCTCGACCGTGCCGGCATAATGCTGGCGATAACCGGCGGGGTCGACGAATTCGGATTCGTCGATGATCCGGTACAATTCCTTGTGCTTGCGGACGAACTCTATGAACGTCTGCAAGCCCGCGCGCTCGCCGCTCAGCCTATCGGGCGCGGCCAATATATGGGGGGCGACGGTTTCGCGAACGCGGGCGCTCATGTCGCGCACGAGGGCGCGGAACACCTCCTCCTTGCTGTCGAAATAGGTGTAGAAGCTGCCCAGCGCCACGCCGGCCCGCTGGGTGATGTGGGTGATGCCGGTGTCGTGAAACCCCTTTTCCCCGAATTCGACCGCCGCCGCATCGAGCAGCGCGCGCAGGGTGCGGCGGCCGCGCTCGGTGCGTGGCGTCTTGGGGCCGTCCCGCGCAGCATCCACTGTTGCCGCCATGCTACTGTCCGCAGCCATTCACCCGTCCCCCGTCATCCCGCAAGTTGAAACATGGTTCATGTTTCAGTATAGCGTCCGTCGAACCGGCACAACCCGTCATGCGGCTGTGCCTTCTGTGGGAGGATCGATAGCATGTCCGGCATCATATTTAATCCGCGCACCCTGCTGGGGCTGGGCGTCGCCTTTGCGGCGATCGCCACGGCGCCGGCCATTGCCCAGGACACCCCGGACGGCGCGGCCGCCGACGAGAGCGGCGAGATACTGGTCATCGCCCGCAAGCGCGAGGAGCGGCTGGTGGACGTGCCGATCGCGATCAGCGCGTTCGGGACAGAGGAGATCAGCAAGCTGCAGGCGAACGACCTGTCCGGCGTGCAGGGCGCGGTGCCGAACGTGAACCTGGTGCAGGGACGCGGATCGACCTCCAGCGCCAACATCTTCATCCGCGGCATCGGCCAGCCCGATGCGTTGCAGACCTTCGACCCCGCAGTCGGCGTCTATGTCGACGGCGTTTACCTGAGCCGCATCCAGGGCGCGCTGTTCAGCCTGGCCGATGTCGAGCGGATCGAGGTGCTGCGCGGGCCGCAGGGCACGCTCTATGGCAAGAACACCATCGGCGGCGCGGTCAACGTGGTCAGCCGCAAGCCGGACCTGGTCGATGCCCGCGTGGCCGGCGACGTCACCTATGGCAGCTACGACCAGTGGCTGGCCAACGCCTATCTGTCCGTGCCGTTGGTGACGGACAGGCTCGCCCTCTCGCTGGCCGGCGTTTATGACGAGCGCGACGGCACCGTCACCGATCCGCTGACCGGGCGGAAATATAACGACCGCAACAGCCGCACCGTGCGCGGCATCGTGCGCGCAAAGCCGTCCGACGGCGTGGAGCTGATCCTTTCCGGCGACTATACGCGCCAGCGCAACGGGCTGACGCTGGGTTACGGCGTGGCGCCGCTGTGCCAGACGCTGGTCAACCTGGCCGGATTCCCGCTGGCGACGCAGAGCGCTGAATGCCCGCCTTCCGCGCTGCCCACCATCACGCCCAATGTGGCGGCGCTGCCCGCCCAGCCATATGGCCCCTATGCCTATAAGGCGTCTACCAGCTTCAACGATGGCGAGGGCCAGCGGCTGGACCATTGGGGCACGTCGCTGACCGCCAATATCGACCTGTCGGACACGCTGACGCTGACCTCCATCACCGCCTATCGCGATCTTCAGGCCGATTTCTTCATCGATATCGACGCGACCCAGCTTGAAATGGGCGACGTATTCGTCGGGGTGGACCAGCACCAGTTCAGCCAGGAACTGCAGCTGAAATATGACGGCGAGCGGATGAAGGGCGTGTTCGGCCTCTATTATCTGAACGAGCAGGTCAATTCGCATCAGGAAGCCTATGCCGACGATCTGTTCGCGCTGACCGCGCTGAAACTGCCCGTCACCTTCACGCGCTTCATCGACGATCAGCAGCGCACGCGCAGCTATGCCGCCTTTGGCCAGCTGACCTATGATTTCACCGACCGGCTCTCGCTCACCGCCGGCCTGCGCTACACGCGCGAGAAGAAGCGTTACCACCGCTTCACCGACACGGAATCGACGCTGCCGACGCTTGACGGGCTGGCCTATGAATATCCGCAGAACCTGCCTGCGCCCTTCACCGGCGACGGCGATATCAGCTTCGAGGCGTGGACGCCTTCCGCCACGCTTTCCTACAAGCCGAGCCGCGACACTTTGCTCTACGCATCTGCCGCGCGCGGCTTCAAATCGGGCGGGTTCAACGGGCGGGTCAACGGCGTGGGCGACATCACCCTGATCGTCGACGGCACGCCCACCATCGTCCCCTTCTTCAAGCCGGAGACGGTGTGGACCTATGAAACCGGCGCGAAGGGCAGTTTCCTGGGCGGGCGGGTGCGCCTGTCCGGCGACGCCTTCTATTCCGATTACAAGAATTTCCAGGCCCGGGTGGGCGGCGGCAACAATACCGGGCTGGGCGGCGCGCTGCCGGTGCTCAACGCCGGCAAGCTGAGGATCTGGGGCGTGGAGGCGGACATCGCGGTGAAGCCGACGAGCGCGCTGACCATCACATCGTCCTTCGGCTATCTGAACGCCGATTACCGCGAGTTCAACGACGGCCGCCGCGTGCCGCCGGCCGCCTTCTCGTGCAACCCGACCGGCGCGAAGGTGGTGTGCAAGCCGGCCTTCGCCCCGCCCATCACATTCAGGCTGGGCGCGGACTACGCCATTCCGCTGGGCGCGGCGGGGTCGATCACGCTGGGCGGCGAAGGCCGCTTCGTCGACAAGCAGTTCCTGTCGGTGGACAACCGGCCGGGCCTGTATGAGGACGGTTACTGGCTGGCCAACGCCTATGTGCAATATGATGCGGCGGGCGGGAAATATTATCTTCGCGGCGCGGTGAAGAACCTGACCAAGACGCTGTACAAGACCGACGGGCAGGAATTCTCGTCCATCGGCAATATCCAGACCGTCTATTATGGCGATCCGCGCACATTTACGGTGACGGCGGGCTTCCGCTTCTGATCGCCGGTCCCCGGATGCCCTATGCGACGGGGCGTCCGGGGATTTCCCGCATCATCCGCGCAGGCGCGCGCCCAGCTTGCCGGCGGCGGCCACGACCCTGGCCGACACCGCGGCAAGATCTTCATCCGTGAAGCTTTTCTCGCCGGGCTGGAGGACGATTTCCACCGCCAGCGATTTCTCGTCATCGGCGACGCCCTGTCCGGTGAACTGGTCGAACAGCCGGGCGGAGACGATCAGCGCCTTGTCCGCCCCCCTGATCGCCCGCACCAGCGCGTCCGCCGCCAGGCCGCGCGGCACCATGAAGGCGAAATCACGGGTCACCGCCTGCAGGGCGGGGGGCTGATAGGCGCTGCGCATGTGGCTGGCGCCCCGTTTCGCGGGCAGCGCGTCGAGGAACAGCTCGCCCGCCACGACCGTGCCGTCCAGATCGAACGCCCGGGCGATGGACGGGTGGACGACGCCGCATTCCGCCAGCACCGTCTTCGGCCCCAGCCGCAGCGTCGCCGAGCGGCCGGGATGATAGGCGGCGGAGGCGTCGCCCATCACTTGGAGATTGTCCACCGGCGCACCGGCCGCGGCCAGCAGCGCCAGCGCCTCTGCCTTGGCGTCGAATGCGTCGAACGCCGTCGCCTTGCCCTGTTGCCAGTCGCGTGCGCTGCGCTCGCCCGCCAGCACGAAGGCCAGCGTGGTCCGCTCGCCATCCGCGAAATAGCGGCGGCCGATCTCGAACAGGCGGATCGACGCCGCGCCGCGATCCGCATTGCGCTGCGCCGCCGCGAGCAGGCCGGGCAGCAGCGACGGGCGCATCACCTTCATGTCCTCGCTGATCGGGTTGGCGAGCGTCCATGCGCCGCCGCCGAAGGGCGCGGCCTCGCTTTCGGAAATGAAGCTCCACGTCACCGCCTCGTTGAGGCCGCGCGCCGCCGCCATGCGCCGGGCGCGCCGTTCCACCAGCTGATCGGCGGTGGCGGTGGGCCGGGCGACGCCGGGGGCGCGGGGCAGCGGCGTGGCAGGCACCGCGTCCAGCCCGGTGATGCGCACCACCTCTTCCACGATATCCGCCTTGCCGGCGACGTCGCGCCGCCAGCTGGGCACCGTGATGGCGAGCGGGCCTTCGCCCGACACGCCGAAGCCCAGCCGTTCAAGGATGGCGCGCTGTTCCGCGACCGGCACGTCGATGCCGCCCAGCCGCGCGCACAGCGCAGGATCGTAGGCGATGCTGCGCTGGTCCACCGGCGGGGTGCCGGCATGCACGACATGCGATGCGGTGCCGCCGCAAATCTGCTGGATCAGGCCGGTGAGGATCGCCACCGCGTCATCCATGAAGGCGGGATCGACCCCGCGTTCGAACCGGCTGCGCGCGTCGGAGGCGAGGCCGAGCGCCTGGCCGGTGAGCGCGGTGCGTTCCGGATCGAAATAGGCGATTTCCAGCAGCACGTCGCTCACCGCGTCGCCGATGCCGGAATCCTCGCCGCCCATGATGCCGGCGATGCCGTGGACCTGCTTCTGGTCGGCGATCACCGTCATCGTCGCGTCGAGGGTATAATCCTTGCCGTTGAGCGCGGTCACGCTTTCACCGTCCGCCGCGCGGCGGGCGACGATCGGCCCGGCCAGCTTCGCCAGATCATAGGCGTGGCTGGGCCGGCCATGGTCGAGCATGACATAGTTGGTGATGTCGACCAGCGCGGAGATGGGCCGCTGGCCGACTGCCTTCAGCCGCTGCTGCATCCAGTCCGGCGAGGGGCCGTCGGTGACGCCGCGCACGACGCGGCCGTAAAAGGCCGGGCAGCCCTGCGCGTCGTCGGTGCGGATCTCGATGGGGCAGGGGAAGTCCCCCGCGATGGCGGGCACGGCCAGCGGCTTCAGCGTGCCGACGCCCGCCGCCGCCAGATCGCGCGCGATGCCGCGAACGCCCATGCAATCCTGCCGGTTGGGCGTGATCGCCACGTCGATGACGGGATCGTCCAGCCCGGCCCAGCCGGCATAGGCAAGGCCGACCGGCGCATCGGCGGGCAGCTCTATGATGCCGTCATGCCCTTCGCCCACCTGAAGCTCGCGCGCGGAGCACATCATGCCGCGCGATTCCACGCCGCGAATCTCCGCGACCTTCAGGGTAATGCCGCTGCCCGGCACATAGGCGCCCGGCGCGCCGAACACGCCGACCAGCCCGGCGCGGGCATTGGGCGCGCCGCACACCACCTGCATCGGGCCGCTGCCGGCATCCACGCTCAGCACCTGCAGCTTGTCCGCCTGCGGATGCGGGGCGGCGGTCAGCACCTTCGCGATCAGGAAAGGGGCGAGCGCATCGGCCGGGTTCTCGACGCCTTCGACCTCCAGCCCGATCCGCGTCAGCGCATCGACGATGGCGTCGGCGGTCGCTTCGGTTTCCAGATGGTCCTTCAGCCATGACAGGGTGAACTTCATGCCCCCACTCCTCCGCTCAGCGTGGGCACGTCCAGCGCGGCGAAGCCGTAATGGCGCAGCCAGCGCAGATCGCCGTCGAAGAAGGCGCGCAGATCGTCCATGCCATATTTCAGCATCGCCAGCCGGTCGATGCCGCAGCCGAAGGCGAAGCCCTGCCACTCATCGGGATCCAGCCCGCAGGCGGCGATGACATTGGGGTGGACCATGCCGCTGCCCAATATTTCCATCCAGCCGTCCGGCTCCGCCCCGCCGACCACGCGGCGGCCCTTGTCCAGCGTGTAGCCGACATCGACCTCCGCCGAGGGTTCGGTGAAGGGGAAATAGCTGGGGCGCATCCGCAGCACGATGTCGTCGCGCTCGAAATAAGCCTTCACGAAGGTTTCCAGCGTCCATTTGAGGTGGCCGAGATGGATGCCGCGATCGATGACCAGTCCTTCCACCTGATGGAACATCGGCGTGTGCGTCGCATCGCTGTCCGACCGGTAGGTGCGCCCCGGCGCGATGATGCGGATCGGCGGCGGCTGGCTGGTCATGGTGCGGATCTGCACCGGCGAGGTGTGGGTGCGCAGCAACATGCGCCTGCCGTCCCGCGCCGCATCGTCGGGGAAATAGAAAGTGTCGTGCATCGCCCGCGCGGGGTGGCTTTCAGGGATGTTGAGCGCGGTGAAATTATGCCAGTCGTCCTCGATCTCCGGCCCGGTGGCCACGGAGAAGCCGAGATCGGCAAAGATTTCCGCCAGCTCGTCCATCACCTGGCTGACCGGGTGGACGCTGCCCATGGGCGCGGCGGGGGCGGGCAAGGTGAGGTCCAGCGTTTCGGAGGCGAGCTGCGCTTCCAGCGCGGCGGCTTCCAGCGCGGCCTTGCGGTCGGCCAGCGCCGCCGTCACCCCCTCGCGCAGCGCGTGGATGCGCGGGCCGGCGGTCTGGCGCTCGTCCGGCGTCATGCCGCCCAGCGATTTCAGCAGCGCGGTGACCTGCCCCTGCTTGCCCAGCGCCCGGACGCGGACCGCGTCGAGCGCGTCCAGCCCCGGCGCGGCGGCGATTGCGGCGCTCAGTTCCTGCTGCATCTGGTCGAGATCGGTCATCATGTCCGCCGGTGATTGTCAGTTGCCGCCTCTAAGCAAGCGCGGCCGGGAATTGCAAAGGCTGGCTGGGGGAAAGCCAAAGAAAAAGGGCGCGGGAAGCCGTGCCGCCCGCGCCCCTGTTCTCGAAAGGAAATCCGGCGATCAGGCCGCCTTGGCTTCCTTCGGCAGAGCCGCTTGCGCCTGCGCGACGATGGCCTTGAAGGCATCGCCTTCGTGCATGGCGATGTCTGCCAGCACCTTGCGGTCCAGCTCGACGCCCGCCAGCTTCAGGCCGTGCATGAACTGGCCATAGGTCAGCCCTTCCAGCCGGACGGCGGCGTTGATGCGCTGGATCCAGAGCGCGCGGAAGCTGCGCTTCTTAACCTTGCGATCGCGATAGGCGTATTGGCCGGCCTTTTCGACGGCCTGGCGAGCGACGCGAATCGTGTTCTTGCGACGGCCGTAATAGCCCTTCGCCTGATCAAGAATCCTCTTGTGCTTCGCCTTGGTGGTGGTTCCGCGTTTCACGCGTGCCATGGTCTATCCCTCCTTATCGCAGGCCGTAAGGCGCCCAGGCCTTCACGGTCTTGGTGTCGGCATCGGACAGTACCTTGGTGCCGCGATTCTGGCGGATATACTTGGCATTGTGGCTGATCAGGCGGTGGCGCTTGCCGGCCACGCCATGCTTGATCATGCCGGAAGCGGTCATCTTGAAGCGTTTCTTGACGCCGCTCTTGGTCTTGAGCTTGGGCATTTTCGTCTCCTTATGATCGACGATCGCGGACGGCCACGGCAGCCCATACCGGCCGGGCAGTCCCTCTAATCGCGGAAGGCCGGCCCTATAGGCGAGGCTCCGGCCATTTGCAACCACCGGAACCGACATGGCGGCGGGCGGTTGTCACCGTAATGACTGCCGCCATTCCCCCCGGCGACGCGCCGGCCGCCGACCGCCCCGCAAGGGATGCGGCGGGCGCGGCGCTTGCCAGCGTCATCGCCGTCACAGCGACGATCATCGGGCTGGTCCTGCTCGCCTGGACGGTGCTCTACATCACCAAGGGCCGTTTCCTGAAGCCGGTATTCGAGCGCCTGGCCAGCGCCGGCGCGGAGCGGCAGGTGAAGGTTGCGGGTGATTTCCAATTCTATTTCAACCCGATCGACATCAAGTTCCTGGCGGAGGGGCTGACGATATCCAACCCCGGCTGGGCGCGGCGGCCGACCTTTTTCGAGGCACGGCTGATCGACAGTTCCATCGCCACCCTGCCGTTGATCGTGGGGCGGCGGCGGGTGAACTGGCTGGGGCTGGTGGACGGGCGGATCGACCTTTCCTGGGACAAGGCAGGCCGCAATACATGGACGTTCGGCAAGGCGACGGGCAAGCCGCTGGAATTGCCGCTCATCCGCCGGGCGATCGTGCGCGGGACGCAGGTCCACTATGCCGACCCGCGGATGCTGCTGACCGCGGACATCGCCATCGACACCGTCCAGTCGCGCGACACCCGCTTCGACGGGGATATCCGCTTCAGCGGCACCGGGCGGCTGCGCGCCAGGCCCTTCACCATGACGGGCAGCCTGCTGTCGCCCAACGAGACGGTGACCGGCGGGCGCAACCGGCTGGTGCTCAATGCCCGATCGGCGGGCACGGCCATGGACGTGACGGGCACGCTGCCGGGCGCGACGGAGCTTGAGGGCGCTGACCTGAGGATCGCGGTGCGCGGGCCGAACATGGCCGATCTGTTCGATTTCCTGGGCGTCGCGGTGCCCGATTCGCGCGCCTACCGGATGACCTCTGCGCTGACCCGCAGGGGCGCGGCGTGGCGCTTCACCGGGTTGAAAGGCATGGTCGGCAAGAGCGATCTTGCCGGCAAGCTGACGGTTTCGACCGGCGGCCCCCGGCTGCGGCTGGACGCGGAGATGGCGACCGACACGCTCGACATCGTCGATGCCGGGCCGTGGATCGGTTACGATCCCGCCGCGCTGGAGGCGCATGGCAATGGCGGCGCGGTGCGGCAGGTGAACGGCGCGCCGCGGGTGCTGCCCGATGCGACGTTGCGGGCGGATTCGCTCAGCACGTTCGATGCCCGGCTGAACTACAGCATCCGCCGTGTGCGGGCGGAGAGCTTTCCGGTTTCCAACATCGCCATGGCGCTGACGCTGGACAACAGCCTGCTCAGTTTCGCGCCGCTGAGCTTCGACCTGGCCGGCGGGCACCTGACGTCCGACATCGCCATCGATGCGCGGGTGCGGCCGGTGCTGACCCGTTACGACATCCGCCTGTCGCCCACCCCGATGGGGCGGCTGCTGGCCGGTTTCGGCGTGGAGGAAAGCGGCACCACCGGCACGCTGAAGGCGCGGGTGCAGATGACCGGCCGGGGCGATACCGTGCATGAATCGCTGGGCACCGCCAATGGCCGCATCGCCATCATCATGCCCAGGGGGGCGCTGTGGACCCGCAACATCCAGCTGTCCGAGCTGGATATCGGAACCTTCATCCAGAAGATGTTCGAGGACAAGCTGAAGGTGCCGGTGGAGATCAACTGCGGCTTGATTGCCTTCACCGTGCGCGACGGGGTGGCGGCGGCGGACCCCATTTTGATCGACACGCGCAAGAATGTGATCCTGGGGCGCGGCGGGTTCAGCTTCCGCAACGAGCGGCTGGACCTGGCGGTACGGGCGGATTCCAAGAAATTCAGCCTGTTCGCCGGTCAGTCCCCGGTGGGCATAGGCGGTTATTTCGCCGCGCCGAAGATCGATCCGGTCAGCGGGGAATTGCTGGCGCGGGCGGGCGCGGGCGTGGGGCTGCTGGCGGTGGCGAGCCCGCTGGCGGGGGTGATCGCCTTCGTCGATATCGGGGACGCCAAATCGGCCGATTGCGGGCCGGTGCTGGCGGGCGCGCGGGCGGCGGCCCAGCAGACCAGCAAGGGCAAGCCGCGCGACGATGTGGGCAAGGGCACGACCGCCAAGAGCGAGGACGGCAGCCGCAGCAAGGCCGAGCGCCGGGAGCAGCGCAAGAAGTTCCTCGGGATATTCTGATCGCCGCGCGCGCCTTAATGCGCGCAGGAAAGCGCCTCGACGATATCGTCGATCCGGGCCGGATCGCCCGCCGCGATCACATCCCCCTTGCTGCCGGCGTGGAGCGGTTCCCCCGCCCAGTCGCACATCCGGCCGCCCGCGCCTTCCACCACCGGCACCAGTGCGGCGAAATCGTACAGCTTCAGCCCGGATTCGACGACGATATCGATATGGCCGGACGCCAGCAGGCCGTAATTATAGCAATCGCCGCCATAGGTCGGCCCCTGTCCGGTCGCGCCGACCAGCGCCATGAAATGCTCCGCCTCATGATCGGTGAACAGGTGCGGGCTGGTGGTGGCGAGCAGCGCCTTGTCCAGCGCGGGGCAGGGGCGCGCCTTTGCCGGCAGCCCGTTGAGCGTGGTGGCCCGCCCGGCGGCGCCCACCCAGCGATCTCGCCCGATCGGCTGGTCGATTACGCCCAGCACCGGCCAGCCTTCCGCCAGCAGCGCGATCAGCGTGCCGAAGATCGGCCGTCCGACGATGAAGCTGCGGGTGCCGTCGATCGGGTCCAGCACCCAGATGCGGCCGCTCGACCCCGGCTTTTCGCCATATTCCTCGCCGATGATGCCGTCATCCGGCCGTTCCGCCTCGATGATGCGGCGCATCGCGGCCTCCGCGGCCTGATCCGCCTGGGTGACGGGCGAATCGTCGGACTTTGTCTCGATGGAGAAAGCGGCGCGGAAAAACGGGCGGATGGCGTCGCCCGCCGCATCGGCAAGGCGTTCGGCCAGGGCAATATCGTCCTTGGTCATCATGGCGGCTCTGTGCGGCCTGTGGCATGATGGCGCAATACCGCAATGGAGAGACGCCATGTCGACCCGGCCCGCCCTGATACCCTGCCTGCGCTATGCGGACGCGCCGGCGGCCATCGAATTTCTCTGCGCCGCCTTCGGCTTCGCGCGCCACGCCGTCTATGCGGCCGATGGCGATCCATCGATCATCCATCACGCGCAGCTGACGCTGGACGGCAACATGATCATCCTGGGCAGCGACCGCGACGATGAGGCGAAGGCGCTCTACCGCTGGAAAACCCCCGCCGAGGCGGACGGCATCACCATGTGCGTGTGCGCTATCGTGGCCGATCCCGACGCCCATGCCGCACGGGCGTCGGCGGCGGGCGCGGACATCGTCAAGGGGCCTTATGCCAATGAAGGCTATCCGGGGCGCTCCTACGACGTGCGGGACAGCGAGGGGAATGTCTGGAACTTCACCAGCTACGACCCCTTTGCCGGGGCGTAGCGACCGTCAGATCCAGATATCGAGGGCGTGCAGGGTCAGGCCGACCAGCCCGCCCACCACCGTGCCGTTGACGCGGATATATTGCAGGTCGCGGCCCACCGCATTTTCCAGCCTGTCGGTCACGGTGGCGGCATCCCAGCCGCGGACGGTGTCGCTGACCAGCCGGACCAGCCCGTCGCCATAGCTGGCGGTCGCGCCCACGGCGGCGCGGCGGGCGAAGCGGTTGATGGTGGTGCGCAGCCGCGCGTCGCCCTGCAGAGTCGTGCCCAGCTGCGACAGCGCCTCGCCGAACTTGCCCGCCATGGCCGAATCCGGGTTGCGCGCGGCCTTCAGCAGCCCGGCGCGGGCCTGTTCCCACAGCCCGTCGATCCAGCGCCGCATGGCGGGGTTTTCGAGGATTTCCGATTTCAGCCGGGCGACGCGCTCCTGCATCGCAGGGTCGGTCTGCAGGTCCTCGGCCAGCCGGGCCAGCCCTTCCTCCGCCTTGGCGCGCAGCGGGTGGCCGGGGTCTTCGCTCATCTCGTCCAGCATCTTCAACAGGCCGTCGATGATCGCATTGGCCAGTTTTTCGTCCAGCCCGGTCCAGCGCATGATCGACCCGGCCCGGTCGTGGACCATCTCGCGGATCAGATGTTCATTGGCCTCCAGCGTGCGGCCGGCCCAGCGGACGATGCCGTCGAGCAGCGGCAGGTGCCGGTCCTCGCGGATGGCGGCGGCCAGCGCCTGGCCCAGCAGCGGGGCGATATCCAGCGCCTCGATGCGCTGGGTGATGGCTGATTTCACCATGCCGCCCAGCCGTTCCTGGTCCAGCGCCTCCATCACATCGGCCACCAGCCGCGCCGCGCCGTCGCGCAGCCGCCCGCGCCCCTGCGGCGGGCTGGCGAGGAAGCGGCCGGCGGCGGCGGCCACGTCCACCCGCCGCATCCGCCGCGCGACGACGGAGGGGATCAGGAAATTGTCGCGCAGGAACAGGGCCAGCGTGTCGCCGATCCGGTCCTTGTTGCGCGGGATGATCGCGGTGTGGGGGATGGGCACGCCCAGCGGGTGGCGGAACAGCGCGGTGACCGCGAACCAGTCCGCCAGCCCGCCGACCATGGCCGCCTCTGCAAAGGCGCGCACGAAGCCCCAGGCGGGGTGGATGTGCTGCTGGCCCTTGGCGACCAGATAGACGGCGGCCATCAGCACGAGCAGCCCCGTCGCCACCACGCGCATGCCGGTGACGCCGCCCTGGGCGGGATTCAGGCGATCGAGCCCGGTGCGGGCAAAGAACCTCATCCGGTCAGAATGATCCGGGCGCGAAATGGTTCACTCGGCCGGTTGGGGACCGGGAACGGGATCATGCCCGCGCTCGCCGCCATTGGTGAGCCAGCGCGACAGTTTCGGCCCGATCCGCCGTTCGAAACCGACCGACAGGCTGAACCCCGCCGGGACGATGACCAGCGTCAGCACCGTCGACAGGATCAGCCCGCCGATCACGGTGATGCCCATCGGCGCGCGCCACGCCCCGTCGCCGGACAGCGAGATGGCGGTCGGCACCATGCCGGCGACCATCGCCACCGTGGTCATCACGATCGGCTGGGCGCGCTTGTGCCCGGCGTCGATGATCGCGGTCAGCACGTCGACACCCTTGTCGATCTCCTCAAGCGCGAAATCGATCAGCAGGATCGAGTTCTTGGCGACGATGCCGAGCAGCATCAGCAGGCCGATATAGACGGCGATGGACACCACATTGCCCGTCAGGTGGAGCGCGATCAACCCGCCCAGCGGCGCGAGCAGCAGCGACCCCATGTTGACCAGCGGCGGCAGCAGGCGGCGATAGAGCAGCACCAGCACCGCGAACACCATCAGCACGCCGGAAAGCACGGCGACGACGAAGTTCATGATCAGCTCCTGCTGCCATTTCACATCGCCCAGGTTGAGCTTGCTCACCCCCTGCGGCAGATTCTTCATCGCGGGCAGGGCGTCGATGGCCTTCATCGCGTCTCCGGAGACCTTTCCGGGCGCGAGATCGGCGCCGATGGTGATCCGGCGGATCTGGTTGGACCGCTGGATCTGCGTCGGCCCGGCGCCGAAGCTGATGTCCGCCACGGTCTTCAGCGGCACGGAGCCGCCGGTCGCGGTGGGCACCGGCAGGTTCTCGATGGTGGAGAGGTTCTGGCGGGTTGCGGGGTCAAGCGCGACGCGGATCGGGATCTGGCGATCGGACAGCGAGAACTTCGCGCTGTTCTGCTCGATATCGCCCAGCGTCGCGATGCGGATCGTCTGGCTGAGCGCGGAGGTGGTCACGCCCAGGTCCGCCGCCAGGTCTAGGCGGGGCTTGATGGTGATTTCCGGCCGTTGCAGATCGCCGTTGATGCGCGGCGCGCGGATGGCCGGCAGCTTCGCCATTTCATCGACCAGCGCCATGGCTGCCTTGTTGAGCGCGGCAGGATCGTCGCCGCCCAGCGTGACGGAGATGTCGCGGCCGCTGAAGCCGCCGCCGCCGCCCTGGGCGCGGAAGAAGACGCGGGCGTCCGCCACCTTGCTCAGTTCAGGCGCAAGGGCGCGTTCGAATTCGATGCTGGTGCGCTTCCTGTCCGGGTTCAGCCGCATGTAGACGGTGCCGTTGCCCACCGCGACGCGCTCGAACACATGCTGCACCTCGGGCTGCTTGCGCATGATGGCAACCACCTGGTCGGCGATGGCCTCGGTCTGCTTCAGCGTCGATCCCGGCACCATCTCGATGCGGACGGCGCTGAAATCCGTGTTGATCGACGGCTGGAAGGTCTGCGGCAGCGTGGCGAAGGCGAAGATCGTCGCAACGAACGACAGCGCGCCGACGCCGACCATCTTCCAGCGGTGCCTCAGCGTCCAGCGCAGCACCGTCATATAACGGTCCATCAGCCAGCCTTCGCCGTGCGAGGCCTGGCCATGGGCCTTGAGGAAATAGGCCGCGACCATCGGCGTGATCATGCGCGCGACGGCAAGGCTCATCAGCACCGCGGCGACCACGGTCAGCCCGAAATTCTTGAAGAACTGGCCGGTGATGCCGGGCATCAGGCCGACCGGCAGGAACACAGCGACGATGGACATGGTGGTGGCGAGCACCGCCAGGCCGATCTCGTCGGCGGCGTCGATGGCGGCCTGATAGGCGGATTTGCCCATCCGCATGTGCCGCACGATATTCTCGATCTCCACGATCGCGTCGTCGACCAGCACGCCGGCCACCAGGCTCAACCCCAGCAGGCTCAGCGAGTTGAGGGTGAAGCCCATCAGGTCCATGAACCAGAAGGCGGGGATGGCGGAGAGCGGGATGGCGAGCGCGGAGATTGCCGTCGCCCGCCAGTCGCGCAGGAAGATGAACACCACCAGCACCGCCAGCAGAGCGCCTTCCCACATCGCGTCGATGGCGGAGTGATATTGGCCCTTGGCGTAATCGACCTGGGTGAACAGTTCCGTAAAGGTGACCTTGGGGTTTTCCTTTTCCAGCTCCGCCAGCGCCTTGTGCGCCTCGTCATAGACGGTGACGTCCGAAAAGCCCTTGGCGCGGGTGATGGAAAAGCTGAGCACCTGGCGGCCGCCCATCTTGGTCAGCGTGCGTTGCTCGGCAAAGCCGTCCCGCACCGTCGCGAAATCGGAGAGATAGGCGGTGCGGCCATTGCCCAGCGCGATCTGGGTCTGGCCCAGCTCATAGGCGTCGCGCGCATTGCCGATGATCCGCACGGCCTGTTCCGACCCGGCGATTTCGGCACGGCCGCCGGCCGCGTTCAGATTGACCTGGCGCAGCTGCGCGTTGACCTGCGCGGCCGTGATGCCCAGCGCCTGCATGCGGGCGGGGTCGAGCACCACGCTGATCTCGCGCGAGACGCCGCCCAGCCGCTCGACCGTGGCCATGCCGGGGATGGCCAGCAGCTTCTTGGCCACCGTATTGTCGACATACCAGCTCAACTGCTCAAGCGTCAGATCGGTCGCGTTGGCGGAAATGAAGGCGAGATCGCCGCCGCTGGCGTCGACCCGGTTGATCTGCGGTTCGAGAATGCCTTCCGGCAACTGGCCGCGAATCTGCGCCACCGCCTCGCGCACGTCGTTGACCGCGCGGTCGATGGGGGTGCCGATGGAAAACTGGACGAAGGTCTGCGACGAGCCTTCGGACACGGTGGAGTTGATCTCGTCTATGCCGGTCAGGCTGCGCAGCGCGGCCTCGACCCTTTGGGTGACCTGCGTTTCAAGCTCGGTCGGGGCCGCGCCGGGCTGCACGATCTGCACGATGGCGCCGGGGAACTCGATGTCCGGATCATTCTGCACGTCCATGCGCGCGAAGGACACGATTCCCGCCAGGAACAGCGCCGCGAAGATGACCAGCGGCGGCACCGGGTTGCGGATCGACCAGGCGGATATGTTGCGGAAGTTCATGGGGGCGGTGTCCTAGCGCGTGGCGCGGCGTTCGGGGACGACCTTGTCGCCGGGGTTGAGGAAGGCGCCGGCGCTGAGCACGACCCTTTCCCCGTTCGACAGGCCGGACAGGATGGTGATGCCGCCATCGCTGACATTGCCCACCTTCACGTCGCGGCGGACGATGGTGTCGTTCTTGTCCACCACGTAGAGGAAGCTGCCCTTCTGGTCGCTCTGGATGGAGGATTCCGGCAGCAGCGGCGCATCGACCGACCCGGCGACGATCCGCGCGGTGGCGAAACCGCCCGGGCGGAGCGCGGGATCATAGCTGAGCGCGATGCGGGCGACGCCCTGGCGGCTGTCCGGGTCGATCACCGGAGACACCTGCCAGACCTGCCCGTCGAAGCTGCGGTCCGAACCCACGGGCGTCACCTGGGCGGCAACGCCGGCCCTCAGCGTGGCGAGGTCCATTTCGTTCAGCTGGGCGCGCAGTTCCATCTCGCCGCCCTTGGCCATGCGGAACAGCACGCCGCTGCCCGCGCCGACCACCTGGCCCGGCTCGACGGCCCGCGTCAGCACCAGCCCGGCCGCCGGGGCGCGGATATCCAGCCGGCCGGTCCGCGCCCGCGATTCGCCCAGCTGGGCCTCGGCGACGCGGACGCGGGCGGCGGCGGCATCGCGCGTCGCCGTCTTGCGATCGACATCGGCCTTGGAGATGAAGCCGCGCGCGACGAGCTGCATGGACCGATCCAGCTCCGCCTGGGCGATGCGGGCGTCCGCCCGCGCGACGTTGATCTGCGCGGACAGCGAATTATTCTGCTCGGCCTGCACGGACCGCTCGATGGTGGCGAGCACCTGGCCCGCGCCGACCCACTGGCCCGGTTCCACCAGCACGCGCGTGACCATGCCGCCCTCACCGACGACGCCGACCGGCATTTCGCGCCGCGCCGCCAGCGATCCGGTGGCGGAAAGGACGCGATCGACCGGCTGCCGGGTGGGGACGATGACGGTGACGTGCGGCCGCTGCTGGTCCGCCTTTCCGGCTTCCGCCGCGCCGCCGCCGCGCCCGAACAGCGCATAGGCCGCCGCCAGCACGATCACGGCCACAACCGCCCCGATGATGATGTTCCGCCGGCGGCGGTTGCGCTGCGTCTCGTCGAGCGCGACGGCCCCCGCCTCGTCGTGGGAAAAACTGGACTCGTAGTTCATATGGGTCAACTTTCCGCCCGGCATTGTCGATTGTTAGTGCTGTATTACATCAATAAGTCACCGGCCTCAAGCCAGCAGATTCAGGGGCGGCGCTGTGATCGCCCCGGGGCGTCTCCGCAAGGCGTGCCGCCGCTTCGCGCTTGCTTTTCCCGGCCATGAGTGGACAACATGCAACAGGACCGCCGGGGAACCGGCGACGGGAACGTGCCATGGGCAACATCTTCGTCTGGATATTCGTCGGGCTGCTCGTCGGCGTGGCCGGCAAGCCGCTGATCCCGGGGCGCGACCCGGGCGGCTATGTCGCCACCATATTGCTGGGCATCGCCGGCGCGCTGCTCGGCGGCTTTGGCGGCCATGCCATGGGGCTTTTGCTGGGGGCGCATATCGCCTCCATCGTCGGGGCGATCGTGCTGCTGATCGTCTACCGGGAGGTGATGCGGTCGCGCACAGGCTGAACGAACGCCGACGAAACCGTTCAGACTGCGTGCAGCGCCGTTACGCTCAAGGGACGCGCAGGACCTTCAATCCGACAGGTCGAACGGGAGTTATTCTTATGACGATGCATTCCGCATTGGCCGGGCTTGCCGCTGTCGCGACCATGATGCCGGTCGCCGCGGGCGCGCAGACCATGGCGATCCCCGTGCAGGCGATTGCCGGCACGCAACTGGACATCGTGGCGGAGGGCAAGACCACGCGCGTGCCCGACATCGCTACGATCAGCGCCGGCGTCGTCTCGCAGGCGGCCGATGCGGCCGGGGCGATGCGGGACAATGCCCAGCGGATGACGCGCGTGATCGCCGCGCTGAAGCAGGCCGGCATCGCCGAGCGCGATATCCAGACGGCCAGCATCGCGCTCAATCCGCAATATCGCTATCAGGACGGCAAGGCGCCGGTCATCACCGGCTATCAGGCGAGCAACACCGTGTCGGTGCGCTTCCGCGACATCGACAAGGCCGGCGCGATTCTCGACACGCTGGTGGCGCAGGGCGCCAACCAGATCGACGGGCCGAACTTGTCCATAGACAAGCCGGCGGCGGCGCTGGACGAGGCGCGACTCGACGCGATGAAGACGGCCCGCGCGCGCGCCGAGCTTTATGCCCAGGCGGCGGGACTGAAGGTGAAGCGGATCATCTCGATCAGCGAGCAGCAGGAAATGGGCCGGCCCATGCCGATGCCGGTGATGCGGATGCAGGCGGCGGACGCGGTGGCCGAGAGCAAGATCGCCGCGGGCGAACAGTCCGTCGGCGTCACCCTGTCGGTGCGTTTCGAACTGCAGTGACAAAAAGGGGAGCCGCAACCGGATTGCGGCTCCCCGTTCATGCGCTCAACGGGCGCCTCAGCGCACGCTGCCCCGGCGAATCAGGTTGACGATGCCCAGCAGGACGACCGCGCCGACAAAGGAGGCGATCAGCGAGCGCGCATCGATGCCCTGGCCGATCGACCCGCCGGAGATGACCAGCCCGGCCAGAAACGCGCCGACGATGCCGACGATGATGTTGAGGAAGATGCCTTGTTGCGCGTCCGTGCGCATGACGATGCTGGCCAACCAGCCGAGAATGCCGCCGATGACGAGATACAGAATGAATGTAAGCATAGCTAACCCTCCTGTGTCGGTGCCGCCGCCGACCGCGTCGGCGGAGGTCCAATAGCCAAGACGCGCGGGATGACCCGCCGGTTCCCGTCCGTTCCGATATTGTTTCGGAATCGATCGGCACGGCGATGCTATCATCGTTTTGCAACCGAACCTAAAATCGCGGTTGCGGGCGTCTTTTGAGAGGATTTGGCGGGTGGATCAGTATTTCTGCTGGCGTTCGTACAGCGTCTTGTAATGCTGGATGCGGGTGACGCGCAGGCCGGGCATGCCCGAACGGTCGACCGCCCGCTGCCAGCCGGCGAATTCTTCCAGCGTCAGCCCGTAACGATCGCAGACCTCGTCCACCGACAGCAGCCCGCCATTCACGGCGGCCACCACTTCGGCCTTGCGCCGCACGACCCAACGGGTGGTGGACGCCGGAGGCAGGGTGTCCATCGTCAACGGCTCACCCAACGGGCCGATCACTTGTGCGGGGCGGATCTTCTGGTTCTCGATCATTCTTAACCTCAAACAGGAAGGCGGAAGGCCTTCTATCGTCATGCTTTTGCCGGTTTAGCAGGCCGGGCTTGAACGAACGCTAAAACGCCAAGGTAAAGACCCTGGTCATGATTGTTGCGCGGCGGTTAGCAGGGCGGCGACAGCGGGGCTGAAGCTACCGGAAACGTGGATTCGCTGGTTTGCGACGGGCGCGAACAATGCGACGAGCGGAGCGATGGCCGGGGCGGTTTCCGGGTCGCGCCGGTCGATCGCGGATTGCGCGATGGACGTCAGGCTCGACGATTGCCGGGCGGACAGCCCGGCCAGCAGGATGGCATAGTCGGGCATCACGGCCCGGCCGCCGCGCGCCGCTGGTTCGAATCGGTTGAAGCTGAGGTCCATTGCGGTCTGCGATCCCGGAGTTACGCCTTACGTTGGCATCCGGCATAACCAGGAAGGTTGAAGGCCCGGTAAACCCGGGGGAAGGATTTGGGTAACCGACCTTAATGGCCGCGATTTTGAATCCGGCGCGGCGTCGGTTAAATGCGCGCCATCATGACAGCCGATTTCCAGATCGACGCGCCGATGAGCGCCAGGCGGATCGTCGTCGCCATGTCCGGCGGCGTCGACAGTTCCGTGGTGGCGGCGCTGGCGGCGCGCACCGGCGCCGAGACGATCGGCGTCACGCTGCAGCTTTACGATCATGGCGCGGCGGTGGGGCGCACCGGCAGCTGCTGCGCGGGACAGGATATTCGCGATGCCCGCGCGGTGTGCGACCGGCTGGGCATCGCCCATTATGTGTTCGACCATGAGACCCGGTTTCGCGAGAGCGTGATCGAGCGGTTCGCCGACGAATATATGGCCGGGCGGACGCCCATTCCCTGCGTGCGCTGCAATATGGGCGTGAAGTTCACCGATCTGTTCCGCCTTGCGCGCGATCTTGGCGCGGATTGCCTGGCGACCGGCCATTATGTCCGCCGGGTGCTGGGCGCGGACGGGCCGGAACTGCACCGCGCCGTCGATCCCGCCCGCGACCAGAGCTATTTCCTGTTCGCCACCACGGCGCAGCAGCTCGATTATCTGCGCTTCCCGCTGGGCGGCATCGCCAAGAGCGACGTCCGCGCCATCGCGGCGGAACTGGGGCTGGGCGTGGCCGCCAAGCCGGACAGCCAGGACATCTGCTTCGTCCCCAGCGGCGATTATGCCGCCGTCGTCCGCAAGATCCGCCCGGACGCGGAGGAGGATGGCGAGATCGTCGACCGCGCCGGCCATGTGCTCGGGCGGCACAAGGGGCTGATCCACTATACCGTCGGCCAGCGGCGCGGCATTGAGATCGGCGGGCAGCCGGAGCCGCTTTATGTCGTGCGGCTGGAGCCGGAGACGCGCCGGGTGGTCGTCGGCCCGCGCCGGGCGCTCGCCGTGTCCGCCGCCCGGCTTTCCGAAATGAACTGGATCGGCGGCGATCCGGCCGGGCCGCTGACCGCCAAGGTGCGCTCCATGGCGAAGCCGGTTCCGGCGCGGCTGGAGGGTGATCGGCTGACTTTCGAACAGCCGGAATATGGCGTCGCGCCCGGGCAGGCGGCGGTGCTCTATGCCGGGGACCGCGTGCTGGGCGGCGGCTGGATAGAGGAAACGGTGGCGGCCGAAGCCTTTTTCGAAGCCGCATGAGCTTTGCCGGATTCGACATCGATGCTTTCCTCGCGGGGCATTGGCAGAAGAAGCCGCTGCTGATCCGCAATCCGTGGGCGGACTGGCGCAACCCGATCGAGCCTGATGATCTGGCCGGCCTCGCCTGCGAGGAGGATGTCGAATCGCGGCTGGTCATCCGTACCGGGGCAGACTGGTCGGTGGAGCATGGCCCCCTGGCGGAGGCGCGCTTCGCGGCGCTGGGCGGCGCGCCGTGGACATTGCTCGTCCAGGCGGTCGACAGCCATGCGCCGGAGGTGGCGGCGCTGATCGAGCCTTTCCGCTTCATCCCCAATTGGCGGATCGACGACGTGATGGTCAGCTATGCCACCGATGGCGGCGGCGTCGGCCCGCATTTCGACCAATATGACGTGTTCCTGATCCAGGGCCTCGGCCGGCGGCGCTGGCGGCTGGGCGGCATGTGCGACGCCGCCACCCCGCTGCGCCCGCATGACGAGCTGCGGCTGCTGGCCGATTTCGATCCCGTGGAAGAATGGGTGCTGGAGCCCGGCGACATCCTCTATGTGCCGCCCGGCATCGCCCATGAAGGCGTCGCGATGGGCGATGATTGCATGACCTATTCGGTCGGCTTTCGCGCGCCGGCGCGCAGCGAGCTGATCGCGCACTGGTGCGACCATCTGCTCGCCGAACTGGATGAGGACGACCGCTATGCCGATCCCGCGTTGCGGGCGGCGGCCAATCCCGGCGAGATCGCGGCGGACGCGCTTGCCCGGCTGCAGGCCATGGTCGTCGACATAATGGCGGACAGGCAAGCCTTCGCGCGCTGGTTCGGCCAATATAGCAGCCAGCCCAAATATCCCGAGGCGGACTGGCGGCCGGACAGGCCGGTGAGCGACGCGGCGGTGCGCGCGGCGATCGCGGGCGGCGCGGCGTTGCTGCGCAATGCGGCAAGCCGCTTTTCCTTCATCCGGCAGGCGGCCGGACTGTCGCTGTTCGTCGACGGCGTCTGCTTCGATTGCGAGGGGGAGACGGCCGCGCTCGCCGAAAGCCTGTGCGCCCGCACGCGCATCGTCGTCGACGCCGGGCTGGCGCGGTCGGCACCGGCGGTGGCGCTGGTCGCGGCGTTGATCAATCAGGGCAGCCTGGAATTCGCCGACCCGCAATGACGCGTGGCGCGGCGATCAGCCGATCCGGGCAGGGGCTTCCCGCCATGCGCCGGGCGCGATGCCGTCCAAAGACCAGTCGCCGATCGCCCAGCGGACCAGCCGCAATGTCGGGTGGCCGATGGCGGCCGTCATCCGCCGCACCTGCCGGTTGCGCCCTTCGCGAAGGGTGAGGCGGATCCAGCAATCGGGCACCGTCTTGCGGACGCGGATCGGGGGATCGCGCGGCCAGAGCGCGGGGGCGGCGATGCGTTCCGCCTCCGCCGGGCGGGTAGGCCCGTCCTTCAGCATCACGCCCTGCCGCAGCGCCTGGAGGCCGGCCTCCGCCACGTCGCCCTCCACCTGCACCAGATAGGTTTTCGGCAGCTTGAAGCGCGGATCGGCGATGCGCGCCTGCAGGCGGCCGTCATCGGTGAGCAGGAGCAGCCCCTCGCTGTCCAGATCGAGCCGCCCGGCGGGATAGACGCCGGGCATGTCGATATGGTCGGACAAGGTGGCGCGCGCCGACCCCGCCATGCTCCGATCGGTGAACTGGCAGAGCACGCCATAGGGTTTGTTGAACAGGATCAGCCGCGCCACGCCGTGCCGTTCCGCTACAGGATGAACTGCCCCTCGATCACCGTGACGCAGCGGCCCGCCATGATGACGGAATCGCCGGAAAGGGTGCAGTCGAGGCGGCCGCCGCGGGCGCTGGCCTGATAGGCGGTGAAGCTGTCTCGGCCCAGCCGTTCGGCCCACCAGGGGGCGAGCACGCTGTGCGCGGACCCCGTCACCGGATCTTCGTCGATGCCGGCGGCGGGGGCGAAGACGCGGCTGACGATATCGCTGTCCTCCCCCGGCGCGGTGACGATGGTGAGCATGTCGTTTTCCGCCGCCAGTGCGCGGAAATCCGGCACGACCGCGCGGACCTGCGCCGCGCTGGCCACCGCGACCAGCGCATAGCGGCCGGGGTGCCAATAGGTGTCGGCCTGCGCGATGCCCAGCGCGGCGAGCGTGCCGGGCAGGGGCTTTGCCGCCGGCGCATAGGCCGGCAGGGTGAGCGCATAGCCGGCCGCCGCGCGCGCGACCTCGAGGATGCCGGCCTTGCGGGTGGCGAGCCGGACGCGGTCAAGCCCCGGATCGCGGGAGAGCAGGACATGGCCCGCCGCCAGCGTCGCATGGCCGCACAGCGCCACCTCCGTGCCCGGCGTGAACCAGCGCAGCTCATAATCCGCATCGCCCCCGGCCGGGATGATGAAGGCCGTTTCGCTGAGGTTGTTCTCCGCCGCGATGGACTGGAGCACCGCATCGGGCAGCCACGCGTCGAGCGGCATCACCGCGGCGGGATTGCCCGTGAAGGGCGCGTCGGCAAAGGCATCCACCTGTGTGAAGGGCAGTTTCATGTCTCTGGTTTTTCTCTTAATTTTGCAATGGCGGGATCGCCGGAATCCTCATGCCCTTCCGGGTCGGGGTGAATCAACACCTCCGTGCCGGGAAATTCCTGCATAAGCCGCGCCTCCACCTCGTCCATCACGCGGTGCGCCTCCGCCACCGTCATCGCCGGGTCCACCCAGACGTGGAACTGGACGAAATCATGCGCCCCGCTCGTCCGCGTTCGCAGGTCGTGAATGCCCTTCAGTTCCGGGTGGCGATTGGCGATGGCGACGAAGCGCTGGCGCTTTTCCGCCGGCCATTCCTTGTCCATCAGCTGGTCGATCGCCTTGGCGGAGGCGCGCCAGGCGCCCCATGCCAGCCAGAGCGCGATGATGATGCCGAACAGCGGGTCGGCGCCGGTGAAACCGGCATATTGATCGAGCGCCAGCGCCGCGATGACCGCGCCGTTCAGCAGCAGATCGGACTGGTAATGGACATGGTCCGCGCCGATGGCGACCGACCCGGTGCGCGCGATCACCCGGCGCTGATAGGCGAGCAGCACCAGCGTGACCGCAACCGAGATGAGCGAGACGCCGATGCCATATTCGGCCTCGGCGGTGACATCGCCGGAATTGAGCCGGTCGACGGCGCGGACGAGGATCGCCATCGCCGAAACCGCGATCAGCGCGACCTGGAACAGCGCGACCAGCGCCTCCGCCTTGCCGTGGCCGAAGCGGTGATCCCGGTCCGCGGGCTGGGCGGCAATGCGCACGCCGTAAAGCGTCATCAGCGAGGCGATGAGGTCCAGCCCGGTATCGGCGAGCGATCCCAGCATGGCGACGGACCCGGTCGCCCAGGCGGCATAGGCTTTCAGCGAGAGCAGCAACGCCGCCGTCGACACGCTGGCGATCGCCGCGCGGGCGGTCAGCGCGGCGTGCCCGGCGGTCATGGGTAGAGCAGCCCCTCGTCCCAACCCGCATCGGCGCGGGTGAACAGGCGGCGTTCGTGCAGGCGGTAGGCGCGGTCCTGCCAGAATTCGATGCGGTCCGGCACGGTGAGGAAGCCGGACCAGTGCGGCGGCCGGGTGACGTCGCGGCCATCGAACCGGGCCTTCACCGCATCGAAGCGGGCCTCGAACGTCGCGCGCGAATCGAGCGGGCGGGACTGGTCCGACGCCCAGGCGCCAAGCTGCGAATCCCGGCTGCGCGTGGCGAAATAGGCGTCGGCCTGCGCATCCGGCACCACCGAGACGCGGCCTTCGATCCGCACCTGCCGGCGCAGCGATTTCCAGTGGAACAGCAGCGCCACCTGCGCATTGCCGTGGATGTCGCCCGCCTTGCGGCTTTCATGGTTGGTGTAGAAGACGAAGCCTTCCGGGCCATGGCCCTTCAGCAGCACCATGCGCACCGCCGGGCGGCCCGCCGCATCCGCCGTCGCCAGCGCCATCGCATTGGGGTCATTGGGTTCGGAGGCCTGCGCCTCTGCGAACCAGCGATCGAACAGGGCAAAGGGATCGTCGGCCATGACCGCGATCTAGGACCATGATGCCATGCTGTCGAGCGTGACACTTGATCCCGCGCGCGCGAAGGCCGATCTGGGGTCGCAACGCACGGCAACGGGACGATCGACGATTCATGGCTGACCCCTATGCAACCCTGGGCGTGGCGCGCGGCGCCAGCGAGGCGGAGATCAAGAAGGCCTATCGCACGCTCGCCAAGGCGCTTCATCCCGACCGCAACAAGGACAATCCCAATGCGTCGGAGCGGTTCAGCCAGGCGACCGCCGCCTATGACCTGCTGAGCGACAAGGACAAGCGCGCCCAGTTCGATCGCGGCGAGATTGACGGAGACGGCAATCCGCGCGCGCCCTTCGGCTTTGGCGCGGGCCAGCGCGGCGGCGGCGGGTTTCGCCCCGGGCAGGGCGGCGCGCAGTTCGATTTCGGCGGCGACGGGGCGGATTTCGGCGATATTTTCGAGGGGCTGTTCGGCGGACGGGGCGGCGGCGGTGGCGGCTTTTCCCGCGGTTTCGGCCGGTCCGCGCCGCCGCCCAAGGGCGCCAACATCGCCTATCGGCTGGAAGTGCCGTTCGAGGATGCCGCCGCGCTGAAGCCGCAGCGGATTACGCTTGGCGACGGCAAGACCATCGACCTGAAGCTGCCGCACGGCGTGGAGAGCGGCACCCAGATGCGGCTGGGCGGCAAGGGCCAGCCGGGCGCTGGCGGCGCGGGCGATGCCATCGTCACCATCGAGGTGAAGCCGCACCGCTTCTTCCGCCGTGACGGGGATGATGTGCGGCTCGACCTGCCGGTGACGCTGCCGGAGGCGGTGCTGGGCGCGAAGGTGAAGGTGCCCACGGTGGACGGCGCGGTGATGCTGGGCGTGCCCGCCGGGTCCACCTCCGGCAAGACGCTGCGGCTGAAAGGGCGCGGTTTCCACGGCAAGGGCGGCACGCGCGGCGACCAGCTGGTGACGTTGCTCGTCGACCTGCCGGCCGGGGATGCGGATTATGAAGGCTTCGCCCGGTCGATGGCGGAAAAGCCGCCCGGCAACCCAAGGGCCGCGCTGGGCGTTTGAACGGCGTGGCCGGTCAATCCCCCTTGTCTCCCGAAGCGCGGCGCAGGCAGATCGCCTGGGCGCGGGCGCAGCTGCAGGAGGGGATTGACCATGTGAAGCCCGGCACCCGCCCGTTCGAGATCGCGAAACGGGTGATCGTCGGCACTTATAATGACGGCTTCATCCATGCCGGCAACCTGGCCTTCCTGTCGCTGCTGACGCTGTTTCCCTTTTTCATCGTCATGGCGGCGCTGGCCCAGCTTTTCGGCCGCACCGCCGATGGCCAGCACGCGGTGGCGCTGTTCCTGAGCACGGTGCCGCCGGGCGTGGCCGAGGTGCTGGCCAAGCCGATCGGCGATGTGTTGACCGCGCGATCCGGCGGGCTGCTCTGGCTGGGCGCGCTGGTGGGTCTGTGGACCACGGCCAGCTTCATCGAGACGATCCGCGACATATTGCGCCGCGCCTATGGCACGGTGCACGGCCGGCCATTCTATCATTACCGGCTGCTGTCGATGGGGCTGATCATCGGATCGGTGGTGCTGGCCATGTTCGCCTTCACCGCGCAGGTGGTGATCACCGGGGCAGAGGAGTTCATCAACCGCGTGCTGCCGGTGGCGGCGGAGACATCGCAGATCATCTCGCTTTCGCGCCTGGTGCCCGCCGTTGCGCTGTTCGTGGCGCTTTACCTGCTCTTTTATTCGCTGACGCCGCACCGCTACCGGGTGAGCGGCTGCCCGAAATGGCCGGGCGCGCTGCTGGTGACGCTGTGGTGGCTGGCGACGACGGCGCTGCTGCCGATCGTGCTGGGCCTGCTCGGCTCCTACGACCTCACCTATGGCGGGTTGGCGGGAGTGATGATCGCGCTGATGTTCTTCTTCGTGATCGGGCTGGGCGTGGTGCTGGGCGCGGAATTGAACGCGGCGCTGGCGGAAGGACCCGAAACGGCGCTAAACGACCCCGAGGAAGAGATTGCCGTAACGAAGGAGTTGGTGTGAGCGGCTTGATGACGGGAAAGCGCGGGCTGATCATGGGCCTTGCCAATGATCGTTCGCTGGCGTGGGGAATCGCCCAGAAGCTGGCGGATGCCGGCGCGGAGCTGGCCTTCACCTATCAGGGCGAGGCGCTGGAAAAGCGGGTGCGCCCGCTGGCCGAGCAATTGGGGTCGAGCCGGCTGATCGATTGCGACGTGTCCGACATGGCGGCGCTCGACCATGCGTTCGATGCGCTGGCGAAGGACTGGCCGACGATCGATTTCGTCGTCCACGCCATCGGCTATTCCGACAAGAACGAGCTGCGCGGCCTTTATGTCGACACCAGCCTCGACAATTTCCTGATGACGATGAACATTTCCGCCTACAGCTTCGTCGCCGTCGCAAAGCGCGCGCGGGCGATGATGCCGGAGGGCGGATCGCTGCTGACCCTCAGCTATTATGGCGCGGAAAAGGTTATCCCCCATTATAATGTGATGGGCGTTGCCAAGGCCGCGCTGGAAACCAGCGTCAAATATCTGGCGATGGACCTGGGACCGGAACGCATCCGCGTCAACGCGATCTCCGCGGGGCCGATCAAGACGCTGGCCGCATCCGGCATCGGCGATTTCCGCTACATCATGAAGTGGAACGAACTGAATTCGCCGATGCGCCGCAACGTCACCATAGAAGATGTCGGCGGCGCGGGGCTTTACCTGCTGAGCGACCTGGCATCGGGCGTGACCGGCGAGATCCACCATGTCGACGCGGGCTACAACGTCATCGGCATGAAGGCCGAGGACGCACCGGACATCGCGCTGGCCTGACCGCCGGCATCGCGGGCACAAGAGGGGAAAAGCGTGTCCTTCAACACATTCGGCCGCGTGCTGCGGTTCACCACCTGGGGGGAAAGCCACGGGCCGGCGCTGGGCGCGGTGCTTGACGGCTGCCCGCCGGGGCTGGCGCTGGGCGAAGGCGATATCCAGCCCTATCTGGACCGGCGGCGGCCCGGCACGTCGCGCTTCACCACCCAGCGGCAGGAGCCGGATGCGGTGCGCATCCTCTCCGGCGTGTTCGAGGGGCGGACGACCGGCACGCCGATCAGCCTGATGATCGAGAATGTCGACCAGCGGTCCAAGGATTATTCGGACGTCGCCCGGGCCTATCGCCCCGGCCATGCCGATTATGCCTATGATGCCAAATATGGCTTTCGCGACTATCGCGGCGGCGGGCGTTCTTCTGCGCGCGAGACGGCGGCGCGGGTGGCGGCGGGCGCCGTGGCGCGGCTGGTGATCCCCGAGGTCCGCATTCGCGCCTGGGTGAGCGCGGTGGGCGGCGACGCGATAGACCCGGCCAATTTCGACGCCGACCAGATCGACGCCAATCCCTTTTTCTGCCCCGATGCGGCGGCGGCGGCCCGCTGGGAAGGGCTGATCGACGCCGCGCGCAAGCGGGGATCGTCGCTGGGCGCGGTGATCGAGTGCGAGGCGACGGGCGTGCCCGCCGGCTGGGGCGCGCCGCTCTACGCCAAGCTGGACAGCGAACTGGCGGCGGCGTGCATGTCGATCAACGCGGTGAAGGGCGTGGAGATCGGCGACGGCTTCGGCGCGGCGCTGCTCAGCGGCGAGCAGAATGCCGATCCGATGCGCCCCGGCAAGGACGGCCCGGAATTCCGCGCCAACCATGCGGGCGGCATTGCGGGCGGCATTTCCACCGGCCAGCCGGTGCGGGTGCGCGTTGCCTTCAAGCCGACAAGCTCGATCCTGATCCCGGTGGAGACGGTGACGCGCGAAGGCGAGGCGACGGACATCATCACCAAGGGGCGGCACGACCCGTGCGTCGGCATTCGCGGCGCGCCGGTGGTGGAGGCGATGGTGGCGCTGGTCCTGGCCGACCAGAAGCTGCTGCATCGCGCCCAGTGCGGATGAGCCGGGCGGCTGGCGGGACGGGCCGATAGGCCGCGCGGCGGTGCGGGCCAATAGGGGGATAAGCGGCGGGACCATAAGGCCCGAGGCGCGTTGAACAGGGGCTATCTAAGGAGAGCCTCTAAAATGCGTATTCTGACCCTTTCTTCGTTGCTGCTGGCCGGTCTTTCGTCGGCGGCTTTTGCCCAGGAGACCCCCGCCGCGCCGGAAACGCCGCCGGCAGCCGAAGCCCCCGCGCCCGAGGCCAGCCCCGCGCCTGACGCGGCCGCGCCGGCCGACGCCGCGCAGCCTGCCACGGAAGAGAAAGTGGACGCGAACCGGAACGGCGTGCCCGATTCCGAGGAGCTGGACGCGGTCAAGCAGCCCGAGCCGCGCTGAGCCCGTCCGGCGGGCGGTCTGGCCGGGCACCCTCGCCCGGTCAGACCGTTCGCGTGCCGATGAGCGTGCCTTTCGCGCCGCTGCTTTCCAGCCGGAAATCGAAATTCGGCCATTTTTCACGCCAAATCGCCGCGACGATCCGCTCGCCGGGCCGCGCGCCATCATCCAGCATCACCGTGCCGCCAACCGCAATCCGGTCGAACAGCGTGTCCGCCGCGCCGCGCACATAGGGGTGGATGGTCCATGGCGGGCCGTCCACGATCAGCAGGTCGATGCTGTCCGGCAGGTGGGCGATATCATACCAGTAACCCGGCCATTCACCCGGCGACGGGGCCAGATCGACGGCTCGTATGTCGGCATCCAGCCCATAGTCCGCCAGCCACAGCCGGGTGGCCGCGACGAAATCGGGATGCTGGTCGAAACTGACCAGCCGGCCGCCGCCATGGCTTTGCAGCGCGCGCGCCGTGATGAGGGTGGAAGCGCCCGCGCCCAGCTCCACCACCGAAGCGGGGCGATGCGCCTCGATATGGTCGACGATCAGGCCCAGCAGCCGGGTATCCGCTTTCCAGCTGCCGAGGTGCGGCAGCGAATCGGCGGGCAGGCCGAGCCGGTCGAGCAGCGCCGCCTTGTCGCGGGGTCGCCCGCCGGACAGGCTCCTGAGCAGCCATGGCCAGCCGATCGCGCCGAACAGCAGGCGGTGCGCCCAGTCCGACAGGGAGGCCGCCATATCGCCCTCCAGATCGGACCGGGTGAGCAGGCGGGTCGCTTCGCGGCTTGTCATGCCGGGCGGATGCGGCGTTTCCGTTCCGGATACAAGGGCTTGGCGGGAGACTGGCTCGATCGCCGAACGGCCTGTCGTAACGGGCCGGCGCGCATCGTGCCGCAGCACCCGCGCCGTGGGGCGACAATGATCTTGTGAGGCATTGGCGCGCCCTTATCGTCGGCGCGGGTCATGTCGGGGAGGGGGATATCGTGTCGCTTGTCAAAACGATTCAGCATGTGGTGGCGATCTGCCTGATCGGGCTTGGCCTGGCGGCCGGACCGGCCTTGGCGGCCGGGCCGAAGCGGATCCTGCTGATCGGCAACCCCAATTCGCATGTCCCCGGCGAACATGATTTCGGCGACGGGATTTTGGTGCTGAAGCATATGCTGGTGGGCGCCGACCAGCCGGGCGGGGTGGAGATCGACGCCTATCCCTATGCCTGGCCGGACGAGGCCGCGCTGCGCGGCGCGGCGACGGTGGTGATGTATCTGGACGGCGATTTCCGCCACCCCCTGCTGGATGCGGGCCGCAGGGCGCAGCTGGAGGGGCTGGTCAAGCGCGGCGTGGGGCTGGTGATGCTGCATCAGGCATCGACCGTGCCGAAGGCGGACCGCAGCATCCCGCTGCGCGACTGGCTGGGCGGCGTGCGCTACGGGCTGGCCAACCGCACCACCCAGACGGTGCGGCTGGAGCCGGAGGCCCAGCATCCGGTGCTGAACGGGGTCGGCACGTTCGACATTTTCGACGAATTCTATCCGGCCATCGATTTCGCGCCGTCGGCCGTCTCGCTGCTTGCCGGGCGGATGACGCCGCAATTCGTGGACGGCAAGGCGACGGTGCTGCCGGAACAGCGCGCCACCGTGGCCTGGGCCGCAAACCGGACGGACGGCGGCCGCTCCGTCACCTTCACCGGTGTGCATTATCTGGCGTCGCTGGATTCGCCCGCGCTCAGGAAATTCCTGATGAACAGCATCTTCTGGACCGCCGGGCTGAATGTGCCGCCGGGCGGGTTCGAGACAACGCTGGCAGCGGATGCCGCCAGCCGCATCGCCTATCCGGCAAGCGGCCTGCCGCCGATCACCGAGGCGGTGACCCTGCCCGCCGGAGGGGGCGTGAGCGAAACCCACCCCTGGGGCGAGCTGCTTTGGCTCACCTCGGGCGCGCAGCGCAGTTCAAAATCGATGGCGATGGCGCTGATGACGTTGAAGCCGGGCGCCGACAATGGCCGCCATTACCACCCCAATTCGGATGTCGTGCTGCACGTCCTTTCCGGCCAGTTGCGGCAGGTGGTGGACGGCAGGGACGTGGCGCTGAAGGCCGGCGACACGATCAGCATCCCGCAGGGCGCGGCCCACCACATGATCAACACCGGCGCCGAACCGGCCAGGGTGCTGGTCGGCTTTGCGAGCGGCTGGCCGTTGACCGACCGGGAATCGAAATAGCGGCCGGATCAGTCGGCGAAGGGATCGCGCACCAGGATCGTGTCGTCGCGCTCCGGCGAGGTGGAGACGAGCGCCACCGGGCAACGGATCAGCTCCTCGATGCGGCGGATATATTTGATCGCCTGCGCGGGAAGCTGCGCCCAGCTGCGCGCGCCGGCGGTCGATTCGCTCCAGCCCTCGATATCCTCGTAGATCGGCTCCACCGCCATCTGGTCGGCCGCGTTGGACGGGAAATGATCGATCCGCGCGCCGCGCAGCCTGTAGCCGGTGCACACGCGGATGGTGTCCATCCCGTCGAGCACGTCCAGCTTGGTGAGCGCGATGCCGGTGACGCCCGAAACGGCGACGGACTGGCGCACCAGCACCGCGTCGAACCAGCCGCAGCGCCGCTTGCGCCCGGTGACGGTGCCGAATTCATGGCCGCGCTCGCCGAGCCGCTGGCCCGTCTCGTCCTCAAGCTCGGTCGGGAAGGGGCCGGAGCCGACGCGCGTGGTGTATGCCTTGGCGATGCCCAGCACGAAACCCACCGCCGACGGGCCGAGGCCCGATCCGCCCGCCGCTGTGCCGGCGATGGTGTTGGACGAGGTGACGAAGGGATAGGTGCCATGATCGACATCCAGCAGCACGCCCTGCGCGCCCTCGAACAGGATGCGCTCGCCGCGCTGGCGGGCATCAGCCAGCATCAGCCACACCGGCTTTGCGAAGGAGAGCACGAAATCGGCGATCTCGCGCAGATCGGCGAGCAGCTTCGCCCGGTCGATCGGCGGTTCGCCGAAGCCGGCGCGCAGCGCATCATGATGCGCGGTCAGCCGGTCGAGCTGCGGCCCGAGATCGTCGAGATGGGCGAGGTCGCACACCCGGATGGCGCGGCGGCCCACCTTGTCCTCATAGGCGGGGCCGATGCCGCGCCGCGTCGTGCCGATCTTGCCCGCGCCGCTGGCGTCCTCGCGCAGCGCATCCAGATCGCGGTGGAAAGGCAGGATCAGCGCGCAATTATCCGCGATGTGGAGCGTTGCGGCGTCGATGGTCACGCCCTGATCGCGCAGCTTGGCGACTTCCGCCTTCAGCGCCCAGGGATCCAGCACCACGCCGTTGCCGATCACGGACGGCGTGCCGCGCACGATGCCGGACGGGAGCAGGGACAGCTTGTAGGTCTGGTTGCCCACCACCAGCGTGTGGCCGGCATTGTGACCGCCCTGGAAGCGGACGACCACGTCGGCGCGTTCCGCCAGCCAGTCGACAATCTTGCCCTTGCCTTCGTCGCCCCACTGCGCGCCGATTACCGCTACGTTCGCCACTGGATCGCTACCCCGTCGTTCTAGCCCGCGCCGTGCCTATTCCGGGGGGCACGCACAGTCCATGGCAAAGATGGCCCCTTGCGGCGCTATCGGCTATTTACCGATGAAATCCGGGGTGCGGGAGCGGGATGAACGGGATGATCGGCAGTCTGTTCGCTATTGGCCTGGCCGGGGCGGCGCTGGCCGTCGGCACGCCGACTCCGCTCGCCACCCTGCGCGCGCCGCCGCCCATGGCGCGCGGCGACGTCGCCTACGGGCCGGATGCGTTGCAGCATATCGATCTCTACACGGTGGCGCGGGCGGAGCGGGCGCCGCTGGTCGTCTATATCCACGGCGGCGGCTGGACCATGGGCAGCCGGGGCGCGGGCGGCGGCGACAAGCCGGCCCACTTCACCACCCAAGGCTATGTCTACGGGTCGATCGGCTATCGATTCGTGCCGCAGGTGACGGTGGAGCAGCAGCTGGGCGATATCGCCGCCGCGCTTGCCCGCTTGCGGCGGGATGCGCGCAGATATGGCATCGATGCGGACAGGATCGCACTGGTCGGCCACAGCAGCGGCGCGCATCTGGCCGCGATGCTGGCGACGGACCCGCGCTATCTGAACGCCGCCGGGGTTCCGTTCGAGGCGGTCCGCGCGGTCGTGCTGATCGACGGGGCCGGCTATAATGTGCCCGCCATCATGGCCGCCAATCCGGCGGGGGTGATGAAATATTACGGCCCCGCCTTCGGCCCCGATCCGGCGCGGCAGGGTGCGCTGTCGCCCGACAACCATGTCGACCCGCCCAATGCGCCGGCATGGCTGATGCTTTACGACGTCAACCGCCCCGGCGCGGCGGTGGACGGGGAAGGGCTGGCCGGGCTGCTGCGGCAGGCGGGCGCGACGGTGACGCTCAGCGGCATTGCCGACAGCAGCCATATGCAGCTGAACAGCAATCTGGGCCGCTATGGCGATGCGGCGACGCGGCTGGTGGACGGGTTCCTGACCGCCAATCTGCGGCACGACAACGGGTTCATACCCATTGAGGAGGCGCGTTAGAGCGCCGTCGGCCGTCCGTCCCGCAGCGCATGGGTGCAGCCCAGCGCCTTCGGATCGCAGGCATCGCCCAGCGCGGCGACGCTGACCCATCCTTCCGCCCGCAGCGCCGCCGCCTGCGCGGGATCGGTGCCGGGCGGCAGGAACAGCCGCCGGGCGCTGCCCTGGCTGGCGACGAAATCGATCAGCGGATCGGGATAGATTGAGAAACCGACCGCGGGTTCCTCGACGCCGCTGTCGTGCAGCACGGTATAGCTGCCGCCGCGCCCGATTTCCCCGTTCAGCCCTTCGGCGAACAGCGAGAAGCCGAACCAGCTCTGATATTCGAAGCCATGGCGTTCGGTGGGGTCGAGCGTCACCGTGGCATGGCCGGCCAGCGGCCCGGCGATGGCGCGCAGCCCGGCGATGCGTGACGCCAGCGCGCCGCCGGCATCGATGGCGCGCAGCGTCTCCACGGCGGCGTCGAACGGCCCGGCCGCCTCGATGAGCGGCAGATAGGCGGCGGCGCCCATGGCGGCGAGGCAGGCCGCATCCTTGGCGTCCAGCAATTGCCGGACGGTGGGGATCGCCTCCGCCGCCAGCGGAAAGGGGCCGCCCGCCAGCGTATCGACGAGATCGGGCAAGGTCAGGTCCACGGTGATGCCGGTGACGCCCACCGCCTCCAGCGCGGCGATCGCCACCTGGACGATTTCCGCCGCCGCAGCGACGCCGTCGCTGCCGATCAATTCGGCCCCGACCTGGGTCATCTCCCGTTCCGGGCGCAGCTGGGTGGCGCGCAGCTTCACCACCGGCCCGCCATAGGAAAGGCGCAGCGGCCGCGCGCTGGCGGCCAGCCGGGTGGCGGCGATGCGGCCGACCTGCGCGGTGATATCTGGCCTGAGCGCCAGCGAGCGTTGCGACACCGGATCGACGACACGCAGCAGATCCTGCGGGCGCGCCGATTTCAGGCGGCTGATCAACGCCTCCTCAAACTCGGCAAGGGGCGGCGCGACGCGCTGATAGCCCCATAGCGCGATGGCATCGATGGTGTGGCGCATGATCGACGCCGCCGCATCCGCATCGGGCGGCAACCGGTCGCGCAGCCCCTCTGGCAGCAGGCCGGGGGTGATCGTCATGGCCAAATCCTCGTCATCGCTCTGCGGTCCCTCTGGCCGAAACCGCGCCGCCATTCCAGCAAAAGCGGGAATGGCGGCATCGGCATCAAAAGGCCAGCGCCTTGACGGTCTTCACGCCGGGCAGGCCGTGGAGCTTGGTCAGCAGCGCCTCGTCCACCGTCTCGTCGAGCGAGAGCAGCAGCACCGCCTCGCCGCCCGCATTGCGCCGGCCGAGGTGGAAGGTGCCGATATTGACCCCCGCCTCGCCCAGCGTGGTGCCGATGCGGCCGATGAAGCCCGGCGCGTCCTGGTTGACGACATAGAGCATCGGCCCGGCGAGATCGGCCTCCACCTTCACGCCGAAAATCTCAACCAGCCGGGGGTTCTGCGCGCCGAACAGCGTGCCCGCGACGGATTTTTCGCCCTCCTCGGTCTTCACCGAAACGCGGACCAGCGTGTGATAATCACCCTCGCGCTCATGGCGCACCTCGCGCACGTCCAGCCCGCGCTCGCGGGCCAGATAGGGCGCGTTGACCATGTTCACCGTGTCCGAATAGACCTTCATCAGCCCGGCCAGCACCGCGCCGGTGATCGGCTTCTGGTTCAGCTCGGCGGCCGCGCCCTCGACCTCGATGGAGATGGACGACAGCGCATCGTGGGCGAGCTGGCCGACCAGGCTGCCCAGCTTTTCCGCCAGCGCCATATAGGGCTTCAGCTTGGGCGCTTCCTCGGCGGAGAGCGAAGGCATGTTGAGCGCGTTGGTGACGCCGCCGGCGATCAGATAATCGGCCATCTGCTCCGCCACCTGAATGGCGACGTTCACCTGCGCCTCGTCGGTCGACGCGCCGAGATGCGGGGTGGAGACGAAGCCCGGGGTGCCGAACAGCGGCGATGCCTTGGCCGGTTCTTCCACGAACACGTCCAGCGCCGCGCCGGCGACATGGCCGGAATCGAGCGCCGCCTTCAACGCCGCTTCGTCGATCAGGCCGCCGCGCGCGCAGTTGATGATCCGCACGCCCTTCTTGGTCTTGCCGATATTTTCGGCCGACAGGATGTTGCGGGTCTGGTCGGTCAGCGGGGTGTGCAGGGTGATGAAGTCGGCGCGCGCCAGCAGGTCGTCCAGCGACACCTTCTCCACGCCCATTTCCACCGCGCGTTCCGGGGTGAGGAAGGGATCGTAGGCGATCACCTTCATCCGTAGGCCCAGCGCGCGATCAGCGACGATCGACCCGATATTGCCCGCGCCGATCAGCCCCAGCACCTTGCTGGTCAGTTCGACGCCCATGAAGCGGTTCTTCTCCCACTTGCCGGCCTGGGTGGAGGCGTCGGCCTCCGGCAGCTGGCGGGCGAGGGCGAACATCAGGGCGATGGCGTGCTCGGCGGTGGTGATCGAATTGCCGAACGGCGTGTTCATCACCACCACGCCCTGCGCGGAGGCGGCGGGGATATCGATATTGTCGACGCCGATGCCGGCGCGGCCGACCACCTTCAAATTGGTGGCGGCGGCGAGCACTTCCTTCGTCACCTTGGTCGACGAGCGGATGGCGAGGCCGTCATAATCACCGATGATGGCGATCAGCTCTTCCCTGGTCTTGCCGGTAATCTCGTCCACCTGCACCCCGCGCTGGCGGAAGATCTCGGCGGCCTTGGGATCCATCTTGTCGGAAATCAGCACCTTGGGCATGTCATGTTCCTGATATTGGGATGCGCCGGCCGGCGATGCGGCCGGGCAAATCTTGCTTGAATGGGGCGGTCCGCCCCCGCCGGGGCGGGGACAGTAAGGGTCAGGACGCGCTGGCCTGGGACCATGCCCAGTCCAGCCACGGGCCGAGCGCCTCGATATCGGCGGTGTCCACCGTCGCCCCGCACCAGATGCGCAGCCCCGGCGGGGCATCGCGATAGGCGCCGATATCATAGGCGGCGTCTTCCGCCTCGAGCAGCGCGGCGATCTTCTTCGCCAGCGCGGCCTGCGCCTCGACCGGAAGGGTATCGTCGGTGAACTTCAGGCAGACGCTGGTGTTGGACCGCGTCGCCGGATCGGCGGCGAGATGGCCGAGCCAGGGCAGTCGCTGCACGATCCGGTCGAGCGCGGCGGCGTTGGCGTTGCTGCGCGCCAGCAGCGCGGGCAGCCCGCCAATCCCCTGCGCCCATTCCAGCGCGAAGATATAATCCTCGACCGCCAGCATGGAGGGGGTGTTGATCGTCTCGCCGACGAAGATGCCTTCGATCAGCTTGCCGCCCTTGGTCATGCGGAAAATCTTGGGCAGCGGCCAGGCGGGGGTATAGCTTTCCAGCCGCTCCACCGCGCGCGGGCCGAGGATGATGACGCCGTGCGCGCCTTCGCCGCCCATCACCTTCTGCCAGGAGAAGGTGGTGACATCCAGCTTGTCCCACGGCAGCTCCATGGCGAAGACCGCGCTGGTCGCGTCCGCGATGGTCAGCCCGCCGCGATCGTCGGAAATCCAGTCGCCGTCCGGCACGCGGACGCCCGATGTGGTGCCGTTCCAGGTGAAGATCACGTCGTGATCCTGGTCGATCGCCGCCAGATCGGGCAGCGCGCCATAAGGCGCCTTGACCACGGCCGGGTCGATCTTCAGCTGCTTCACCGCATCCGTCACCCAGCCTTCGCCAAAGCTTTCCCAGGCGGCGAGGGTGACGGGGCGGGCACCCAACATGCTCCACATCACCATTTCGACCGCGCCGGTATCGGAGCCCGGAACGATGCCGATCCGGTGCGTGTCGGGCACGCCCAATATCTCGCGGGTCAGGTCGATCGCGCGCTTCAGCCGGGCCTTGCCCAGCTTGGAGCGATGCGAACGGCCGAGCGATTCGGCGGCAAGGCGGTCGAGCGACCAGCCGGGAGGCTTGGCGCAGGGACCGGATGAAAAATGGGGGCGTGCCGGCTTTGCGGCGGGACGATTCGCAGGCGCGACGGCGCCGGCGGCGGGGTGTTCACTCATTTAGTCTCTCCTTACAGAGAGCACGCGCCGCGTTGGGACGGCGTGGCCCGCCGCCGGCCATAGCGATGTCGCGGGGCCTGTCAACGCGTCCCGAAGCAGGACGCAATAAGTAAAGCCGTTATTTACCTTGGTGTCAGCCGATGCTATGAGGATGCGAAATCATAAAAATCAAAGTTTTCGGTCGCCCTGGTTCGTTTTCAGTCGAGGGGTTTGGTCATGCGTAAGTTTCTCGCTCTCGCCGCGCTGTCCGCGGCGGCAATGACGGTTTCCGCGCCCGTGAGCGCGGCCAGCGTCACGCTGGTTTCGAGCAAGTGCGTGTCCGTCACGGATTCGGCGGGCTGCTATTTCGAGGGCAATATCGCGCCCAATTTCGTCCAGGATACCGAGGACGCCTATAATGCGGCGCGCGATCCCGACATCAGCCTGAACTATCTGTTCAAGTCCGATGATGGCGCCGGTTTCCTGGGAACGCTCACCTACACCAACGGGCTTATCGCGGGTGACTGGGCAACCGCAGGCTACACGATCGATTATATCGGCGTGAAGGCGGGACCGGCTTTCATCCTCTACGCCGTCGGCGGCGTTTCCGGCGGAAGCTGGAACACGGCGGGGCTGACCAACAAGCAGGGCAAGTGGCAGGACCTGTCGCACATCGCCTTCTTCGGATCGCGCACGACGGTTCCGGCGGTGCCCGAGCCCGCGACCTGGGCGATGCTGATCGCCGGTTTCGGCCTGGTCGGCGCGGCGATGCGCCGGCGTGACCGCACCGCGGTGGTGGCTGCCTGAACAAACCCGTCTTTGGGTGATTCCATGGCGCGGACCGATGTTCTACGGTCCGCGCCATGTTTTTTTCGCGCCGCGTTCTTTCCGTCGTTCCGCTGCTCGCCATGCTGGCGGGGTGCAGCATAGGCGGCGGCGATTCGCGGTCCGCGCGCAATGTCTCCGACGAAGTCCGCCGCCCCGGCCTGAACAGCCCGGAGGTTCGCCAGTGTCTGGTCGATCTGGGCCAGTCGGGCGTGCGCTTCCAGGTGCTGGACGATCGTTCCTTCGGCGGCGGCTGTTCCGCCCGGGGCGCCGTGAAGCTGCTGGATATCGGCACGCCGGTGACCAATCTTGGCGCGATGACCTGCCCGCTCGCCAGCCGTTTTGCCGGGTGGGTGCGTTACGGGGTGGTGCCGGCGTCCCGCCAGTTGCTGGGCAGCGAGGTGGTGCGGGTGGAAAGTTTCGGCACCTATAGCTGCCGGGGCGTCAACGGCGTGGCGAGCAACCGGCTGTCCGAACATGCGTCGGCCAATGCGGTGGATATCGCCGCCTTCGTGCTGGCGGACGGGCGGCGGATCAGCGTCAAGGCGGACTGGAATTCGCCGGACCCGGCGACGCGCCGCTTTCTGCGGACCATTCACAGCTCCGCCTGTCGCAGGTTTCAGACGGTGCTCAGTCCGGATTACAACGCGGCCCACCATGACCATTTCCACATGGACATGGGGCGCGGCCCTTTCTGCCGCTGACGCTTGGCTAATTGAAATTAGGCGTTAAGTCTGCCCGCCATGACAGAGACAAAAGACACAAAAGTTCCCGCCCGCCTGTTCGCCCACGCCCGCCAGGAGGCCGAATCCGCCAAACATTCGGTCCAGACCCCGCAGACAGAGCATCCTGCCTATCGGCTGGCCTTTCAGGACACCGAATTCCTGCTGCGCGAGGATCTGCGCGCGGTGCGGTTCCAGCTTGAGCTGCTGAAGCCGGAATTGCTGCTGGACGAGGCGAAGATCGGCTCGACCATGGTGTTCTACGGGTCGGCCCGCATACCGGAGCCGGACAAGGCGCAGGCGCTGCTCGATGCCGCCACGGACGAGAAGGGCCGCGCCATCGCGCAGAGCCTGGCCGCCAAGGCCCGCTATTATGACGAGGCGCGCAGGCTGGCGGCGATCGCCAGCGCCTTCCCGCGCGACATGGAGGGCAAGCGCCACTTCGTCGTCTGCTCAGGCGGCGGCCCCTCGATCATGGAGGCGGCCAACCGGGGCGCGTGCGATGTCGGCGCGGAATCCATCGGCCTCAACATCGTGCTGCCGCACGAGCAGGCGCCCAATGAATATGTCACGCCCGCGCTCAGCTTCCAGTTCCACTATTTCGCGCTGCGCAAGATGCACTTCCTGCTGCGCGCGCGGGCGGTGGCGGTGTTCCCCGGCGGGTTCGGCACGTTCGACGAGACGTTCGAACTGCTGACCCTGATCCAGACCGGCAAGATCAGGCCGATCCCGGTGCTGATGTTCGGGCGCGAATTCTGGGAAAAGGTGGTGAACCTGGAGGCGCTGGCCGACGAAGGGGTGATCGGCCACAAGGATATCGGCCTGATCCGCTTCGTCGACACCGCCGAAGAGGCGTGGGACGCAGTACAGGCCTTCTATCGCCACGACTAGAAGCGAGGCTGGACATGAAAACGGGCGCTCCGGCTTTCAGGCCGGGCGCCCGTTTTCATGTCATCGCGCCGTTTCCGGCGGTGGTCAGTGGCCGCTGGCGGCCGCGTTGGCGTCCGCCGGTGCGGCTTCCGCCGCGTTGCCGGCATCGCCCTCGGCCGGGGCAGCCTCCGCAGCGGCAGGCGCGGCGGCGGCGGGCATCGGCAGCGGGCTGTCGCTCTGCTGGTTCAGATAGGCCATCAGGTTGGCGCGGTCCTCGCCCTTGCCGAGGCCGGCGAAGGTCATCTTGGTGCCCGGCGCATATTTGCGCGGGCTGGTCAGCCAGGCGTCCATGCTCTTCCAGTCCCATACGCCGGGAACGGCCTTCAGCGCATCCGAATAGGCGAAACCGGGAACATGGCCATGCGCCTTGCCGAAGGCGCCCCACAAATTGGGGCCGATGCCGTTCGCGCCGCCCTTGGTGGCGTTGTGGCAGGCCGCGCATTTCGCGAAAACCTTTTCGCCTGCGGCGGGATCGGCGCTGGCCAGCAGCGTCTCGATGGGAACCGCGCTGGCTTCACCGCCTTCGCCTTCCACTTCGACGCCCTCGATGGGGTATCCCATTTTTTCCGGACGCTCTGCACGGAACATTTCGCCGGTGATGATCGTGGCTCCCAGGGCGACGATGCCAGCCCCCAGCACCCAGCCGGCGATTGTGTTGTTGCGATTATCCATGCGCTCGGGAACCTCCAGGTATTTCAGCTGCGCGCTTTGTCTTAAATCGCGCTCCCTTTAGGAAAGCGCGGGCCTTATCGCAAGCGGCGCTTGCCGTGTCGTGTCTTGCATCCTAATCGCGGCGGCGAAATGGAAAGCTATCCCGCACCCGCTCGCCGCCTCGTCGAACAGATGAGCGCCGCCGTCGCCGCCGATCCCGCGCGCGGGGTGGCCTTTCAGGGCGCGCCCGGCGCCAATTCGCACCGCGCCGCGATAGAGCATTTTCCGGATGGTTTGCCCTTGCCCTGCTTCTCGTTCGAGGATGCGATCGACGCGGTGCGCGAGGGGCGCTGCGGCCACGCCATCATCCCGATTGAAAATTCGCTGCACGGCCGGGTCGCCGACATGCATTTCCTGCTGCCCGAGTCGGGCCTGTCGATCGTCGCGGAGCATTTCCTGCGCGTGCGCCACTGCCTGCTGGGGCGCGAAGGCGCCACCGTTACCCAGGCGATGAGCCACCCGCAGGCGATAGGCCAGTGCCGCATGTGGCTGCGCGCCCGCAACATCACGCCGGTGGCCTATCCCGACACGGCGGGCGCGGCGGCGGCCGTGGTGGAACAGGGCAACCCGGCCATCGCCGCCATCGCGCCTGAACTGGCGGCGGAGCTTTACGGGCTGGACGTGCTGGCGCAGGGCATAGAGGACGAGGACCACAACACCACCCGTTTCACCATATTGGCCCGCGCCGCGCGCGAGCCGGCGCGCGACAAGCCGGTGATGACGACCTTCCTGTTCGAGGTGAAGAACATCCCCGCCGCGCTCTACAAGGCGATGGGCGGCTTTGCCACCAACGGCGTCAACATGACCAAGCTGGAAAGCTACCAGCGCGGCGGGACGTTCGCCGCCACCGAATTCTATGCCGATATCGAAGGCGCGCCGGGCGATCTCGCGGTGGACCGGGCGCTGGAGGAGCTGCGCTTCCACACCAAATGGGTGCGGATATTGGGCGTCTATCAACAGGCCCGGCCGCGTACCCTTTCCTGATCGCGGAAGGGCGGATCAGGCGCCGCCCTGCTCCTCCAGCCAGTGCTGGAACAGCGTGTAGGCGATGGCATAGGGCGGCGGCGGCAGGAAGGGCGCGTCCGGCGCGCCCGCCATGGCGGCGGCCACCCCGGCGCGGTCCACCCATTTCGCATCCTCCAGCTCCTCGCGGTCGAGGATCAGCCGGTCGTCGCGCGCGGTGGCGATGCAGGCCATCATCAGCTGCGAGGGGAAGGGCCAGGGCTGGCTGACCACATAGCGCACGGCGCCGACCGCGACGCCCGCCTCCTCATAAAGTTCGCGCGCCACCGCCTCCTCCATCGACTCGCCCGGCTCGACAAAGCCGGCGAGGGCGGAATAGCGGCCGGGCGGGTAGCCGGCGGAGCGGCCGACCAGCACATCGCCGTCCCGTTCCGCCAGCATGATGACGACCGGGTCGGTGCGCGGCCAATGCTCCGTGCCGCAGCCGCCGCATTTGCGCGCCCAGCCGGCGCGCAGCAGGCTGGTGTCGCCGCTGCCGCAACGCGCGCAGAAGCGGTGGCGCCGGTGCCAGTCGAGCAGGCTGCGCGCGGCCGCATAGGTGGATGCCTGATCCGCCGGCATCATCGCCAGCGTGCGGAAGATAGTGGGGGAGCGCCTGGCCCCTTCCGGCAGGTCCGCATGCAGTTCGACGAAGCGGGGGCGGCCGTCCTCAAGCCCCAGCAGCAGCAGGTCCGATTCCTCGCGCGCCTCGGCAAGGCTGGTCCAGCACAGCCGTCCCTGATCGTCCAGGACGGGGTCGATCCCGTCCAGCACCAGCAGGCGCGCGCCCCGGTCCGCCATGGCGGAGACCAGCGCGTCGGGATCGCGACGGAGATGATCGGCGCGGTCGAGCGTCGATCCGGTGAAGCCGGGCGTGTCGGTCACAGGCTTGAATAGACCGCTTTGGCGATGTCGGTGGTGAAGGGGTGGGCGGTGTCGGGCATATATTGGGCGTAGCCCGCGCCGCGGATGCCGCGCTCGCGGTCCACCCAGGCGATGGTCGCCGCCGCGCCGCCCCAGCCGAAGGTGCCGGTGCCCTGGCCCATGTCGCCGGGGCGCAGCGTCACCCGCCCGCCCGCGCCGAAACCCGCGCCGTCGATCAGCCCGCCGGCCTTCGCGCCCTCCGGCATCAGGTTGGACATGGCGAGGCGGGCCGTCTCCGTCTTCATCACCCGCACCCCGTTCAACGCGCCTTCGCCCGCCAGCATCGCCAGGAAGCGATCATAATCGCGGGCGGAGGAGACCAGCCCCGCCCCGCCGAAGGGGAAGGGCGGCTTGTCCAGATAGACGCTGTCCTGCCCGGGATCGACCGGATAGGGGCCGATGGGCAGCATGAAATAGTTGGTGGTGAGCCGGTGCGCCTGATCGGCCGGCACCTGAAACCATGTGCTCGTCATGCCCAGCGGATCGAAGATGCGCTGCTGCAGGAAGGCGTCGAACGCCATGCCGGACGCCAGCTCGATCACCCGGCCAAGCAGGTCGAGCGAGACGGAATAGCTCCACTCCGCCCCCGGGTCGGCGATCAGCGGCAGCGTCGCCAGCCGGTCCGCGAAGATTTCGAGGCTGGGCGCGGTGGGCGCGTCCGGCACGGCGGGCAGTTTCTTGCGGCTGACCGCGCCGGGCAGGATGCCGAGGCGGATATATTCGGCCAGCAGCGGCCCCTTGGTGATGATGCTGTAGCCAAGGCCCGCCGTGTGGGTGAGCAGGTTGCGCACGGTGATCGGCCGGGCGGCGGGGCGGCTGGTCAGGTCCTTCATCGGATCGACCAGCACGCGCGGATTGGCGAAGGCGGGGATGAATTCCGCGATATTCTGGTCGAGCGCGATCTTGCCGTCCTCGACCAGCATCATCGCCGCCATGCCGGTGATCGGCTTGGTCATGGAATAGACGCGCCACAGGCTGTCTGCGTCCACCGCCGTCTTGCTGTCCCGCGCGATGGTGCCGGCGGCCATGAACAGGGCAGGGTCGGTGCCCCGGCCGATGGCGGCGGCGACGCCCGGCAGGGTGCCGGCGCCGACATAGCGGTCCAGCACCGCCTGCACCTGCGCCCACTCGCCCCCGGCGCGGAGCAG
>NZ_MEFG01000027.1 GCF_001724715.1 Sphingomonas sp. SCN 67-18 | reverse complement strand
GCGGGCTGCGGTCGAATATGGTCGACGGGTCGCCATGGCCAAGCGTCGAGATGAAGTTCGATCTGATCGTCGTGCCGGCAAAGAAAGCCGCGTCGACGCCGGCATTGTCGAACCCGGACATCGGCCCGGTGTCCAGCCCCAGCGCCCGCGCGGCGATGATGAAATAGGCGCCCTGCAGCGAACTGTTGCGCAAAGCGTGCGTCTCGCGCGCCGCCCGGTCGCCGAACCAGTTCCTGGCGTCCGGCGCGTGGGGGAAGAATTGCGGCATATATTGGTGGAAATCGATGTCCATGCCGATGATCGCGGTCACCGGCGCGGCGAGGATCTTCGCGCCGTTGCTGCCGGACGCCAGCGCCGCCAGCTTGCGCTTCGCCTCGTCGCTCACGCACCAGACGATGCGGGCGGGCAGCATGTTGGCCGATGTCGGCCCCATCTTCATCAGATCCCAGATGGCGCGCAGCTCATCCTCGCGCACCGGCCGGCCGTCATAGCCGTTATAGGTGCGCGCCTTGCGAAAGATCAGGTCAAGCCCCTGCGAATCGAGCGCGTTTGCGGCCATGGTGGGGATTCCCGTTTCGCGGTTCAGACGGCGCGGACTTCGCTGACTTCCGGCACATAATGCTTCAGCAGCGATTCGATGCCCTGTTTCAGCGTCGCCGTCGACGACGGGCAGCCGGAACAGGCGCCCTGCATCTTCAGATAGACGGTGCCCTTGTCGAAGCCGCGATAGATGATGTCGCCGCCGTCATTGGCGACGGCGGGGCGCACGCGGGTGTCGATCAGCTCGCGGATCTGCGCGACGATGTCGGCATCGGCGGGGTCGTCGCCCGGCACCTCGTCGGGCGCGACCATGATCGCGTCCGCGCTGCCCGGCCGGAACAGCGGCATGCCGGCGGAGAAATGGTCGAGCAGCACGCCCAGCACCTGCGGCTTCAGGTCGGCCCAGCCGACGCCCGGCGCCGCCGTCACCGACACGAAATCGGAACCGAAGAACACCCCGTCCACATCGCCCAGCGAGAACAGCGCCTCGGCCAGCGGAGACGCCTCCGCCTCCTCCGGCGTCGCGAAATCGCGGGTGCCGCCGGTCATCACCGCCTGTCCCGGCAGGAACTTCAGCGTGGCGGGGTTCGGGGTTTTTTCGGTTTCTATCAACATGGCCTGCATTTGGGGCAGCTGCGGTGCGGGATCAAGGGCCGCTGGCGCTTCGCCTTGCTTTCGCCGCACTTGCCGTCCATAGCGCCGCTGCGCACAGGGCCGGTTTCGCCGGCAATGACGATCATGGCAGCGTGAACAGCTCGGTGACGAGCCCGGCCCGATCGAAGATGCGCTTTGCCCCAAGGCTTCCCTATTCACGCGGGTCGTCAACGAACCCCGCGTTTCGCGGCCGCGCCTTCGCGCGTGCCGGCGTTGCGCATGATTGAAAGTCCATTTGTGACCAAATTTACCGATCTCGGCCTGGCCGATCCTCTCCTGAAGGCGCTGGCGTCCAAGGGCTATAGCGATCCCACGCCGATCCAGCGTCAGTCCATCCCGCCGCTGCTGCAGGGCCGCGATCTGTGCGGCATCGCGCAGACCGGCACCGGCAAGACGGCGGCGTTCGCGCTGCCCTCGCTGCAATATTTCATGAACAACCCCAAGCCGCGCCCGCTCGCCGGGTGCCGGATGCTCGTCCTGTCGCCGACGCGCGAGCTGGCGAGCCAGATCGCGACCAGCTTTCGCGATTATGGTCGTTTCCTGCAGCTGTCCGTCGAAACCGTGTTCGGCGGCGTGCCGGTCGGCCGGCAGATCAGCAAGCTGCGCGCGGGCGTCGACATCCTCGTCGCCACGCCGGGCCGCCTGCTCGACCTGATCGACCAGCGCGCGCTGACCCTGAAGGATGTCGAGATCTTCGTGCTCGACGAGGCGGATCAGATGCTCGACCTCGGCTTCATCCACGCGCTGAAGCGGATCGACAAGCTGCTGCCGCGCAAGCGCCAGACGCTGTTCTTTTCAGCGACCATGCCCAAGACGATCGCCGAGCTGGGCGATCGCTTCCTGACCGATCCGGTCAAGGTGGCCGTCACCCCCGTCGCCTCCACGGCGGAGCGGGTGAAGCAGTTCGCCATCCACATCAACCAGGCGGAAAAGCAGGCGCTGCTCACCCTCACCCTGCAGGCCGAGCCGATCGACAGGGCGCTGGTCTTCACCCGCACCAAGCACGGCGCCGACCGGGTGGTGAAGCATCTCCACGCCGCCGGCATTGGCTGCGCCGCCATCCACGGCAACAAGAGCCAGCCGCAACGCACCCAGGCGCTGCAGGCCTTCCGCTCCGGCGAGATCAAGATCCTCGTCGCCACGGACATCGCGGCGCGCGGCATCGACGTGTCAGGCGTCAGCCATGTCTTCAATTTCGAGCTACCCAACGTGCCGGAACAATATGTCCACCGCATCGGCCGCACCGCGCGCGCCGGACGGGAAGGGATTGCGGTCAGCTTCGTGGCGGAGGACGAGCGGCCCTATCTGCGCGCGATCGAGCGGCTCACCCGCGTCCGGCTGGACCCGATGCCGCTGCCGGAGAATTTCGACGCGCGCAAGGCGGCGCTGCCCAAGCCGTCCGCCCCGGTGCGCCAGCATGATCCCCGCGCCCAGCAGCGCGGCCCGCGCGCCAACCCGGCGCGCGAGGGCGAGCGGACGCCGGGCGGCGACCGGCCGAAGCGGCCGTTCCGTCGCGGCGGCAAATCCGGCGTCGGCGCGCACAAGGGCGCGGTCCGCAAGTTCGGGCAACGCTAGGCTGATCTGAACGGCCGCATCGCCGGCCGTTCCGCCCACGCTTTCACGGCGCGCGGATTGCCGGTATGGATTGGCTGATGCTGTGTCCGTACCGGCGCTCCGCGCGTTTCGTTCTTCCCCTGATCGCCGCCGCGCTGTCCCTGTCGGGCTGCGCGCTGTTCCAGCAGGCGGGGCTGGCGCCGCGCCCGTCCGCCACGGCGTCGTCCGCCGTGCCCTGGCTTTACCGGGGCAGCGACGTGCCGGTCGATCCGGCCTGGCGCTTCGGCACATTGCCCAACGGCGTGCGCTATGCCGTCCGGCGCAACGGCGTGCCGCCGGGGCAGGTTTCGGTGCGGGTCCGCATCGATGCCGGATCGCTGATGGAAACGCCGGAAGAACGCGGCTTCGCCCATTATCTGGAACATCTCAGCTTTCGCGGTTCCGCTTATGTCCCGGACGGCGAGGCGAAGCGCATCTGGCAGCGGCTGGGCGCGACCTTCGGCAGCGACAGCAACGCCCAGACCACGCCGACCCAGACCGTGTACAAGCTGGACCTGCCCACCGCGACACGATCCGGCCTGGACGAGAGCATGAAGATCCTCTCCGGGATGATTTCCGGGCCGATCATCGACAAGCCCACGGTGGATTCCGAACGCCCGGTGGTGCTGGCCGAGGCGCGCGAGCAATTCGGCCCCGGCGTGCGGATCAGCGACGCCACCCGCGCGCTGCTGTTCAACGGCCAGCCGCTGGCCGATCATTCCCCCATCGGCACCACCGAGACGCTGAACGCGGCGACGGCGGAGACGCTGCGCGCCTTCCACGATCGCTGGTATCGGCCCGAACGCACCGTGGTGGTGGTGGCGGGCGACGGCGATCCGCGCCTGTTCGAGACGATGATCCGCCAGCATTTCTCTGGCTGGACGGGCAAGGGGCGCAAGCCGCGCGAGCCCGATTTCGGCCGGCCGGGCGGCGATGCGCCGAGCGCCGCCGTCATCGTCGAACCGGCCCTGCCGGCGATGATCACGCTGGCGACGCTGCGGCCGTGGGTGAAAAAGGATGACACTATCGCCTACAACCAGCGGCTGATGCGCGATCTGCTGGCGGTGCGGCTGATCAACCGCCAGCTGGAAAGCCGCGCGCGGGGCGGCGGCAGCTTCCTGCAGGCGCAGGTGGACCGGGAGGATGTGTCGCGCTCCGCCGACGCCACCTTCGTCAGCATCCTGCCGCTGGGCGACGACTGGCAGAAGGCGTTGACCGATGTCCGCACGGTCATCGCCCAGGCCGCCACCGTGCCGCCGACCCAGGCGGACATCGACCGCGAGGTTGAGGAATTCGATGCCGCGCTGGTCGTCGGCGTGGAAAGCGCGCGGTCGGAGGCGGGCGGCAAGCTGGCGGATGATATCGTCCAGGCGGTCGACATCCGTGAAACGGTGGCGTCCGCCCAGGTGGCGCTCGACGTCTTTCGCAGCACCAAACCGCAATTCACGCCGGAAGCCGCGCTGGAATCGACGCGCCGGCTGTTCGGCGGCGTCGCCACCCGCGCTTTGCTGACCACGCCCCGGCCGGTCGAAAATGGCGAGACGCGGCTGGCCGCCGCGCTTGCCGCCGACCTGTCCGGCGCGGCGCTGGCGCGCGCCAGCCAGACGCCGATCGGCTTCGATCGCCTGCCCACGCCGGGCGCGCCCGCCACCGTGGTGAAGCGCGAGCCGATCGCCGACATCGGCACCGAATTCGTCGAACTGTCGAACGGCGTCCGGCTGGTGCTGTTTCCCACCAATTCGGAAGCCGGCAAGGTGATGGTGTCGGTGCGGTTCGGCAACGGCACCATGGCGCTTCCCGCCGACCGCCAGACCCCGGCCTGGGCGGGGGCGCTGGCGCTGGTGGAAAGCGGCATCGGCGATCTGGGGCAGGAGGAGCTGGACCGGCTGACCTCTGGCCGGCGGATCAACATGGCGCTCGACATCGACGACGACGCCTTCGAATTCAACGCCGTCACCCGCGCCGCCGACCTTGCCGATCAGCTGCGCCTGATCGCCGCCAAGCTGGACCATCCGGGCTGGGATCCCAACCCGGTGCTCCGCGCCCGCGCCGCGCTGCTGGCGGGTTATGACAGCGCGCGCGGATCGCCGGTTTCGGTGCTGGGGCGCGACCTGCCCGGCCTGCTGCGGATGCAGGATCCGCGCTGGACGGCGCCGGACCGGGACGCCATCGCCGCGCTCGACCCGGCCGGTTTCCGCGCCTTGTGGGAGCCGCTGCTGAAGACCGGGCCGGTCGAACTGCTGATCTTCGGCGATTTCGAAACGGAGGCTGCCATCAAGGCCGCGGCCGCCACGCTGGGCGCGCTGCCCCGGCGGGAAAGGCCAGCCATCGCCCCCGGGGCAAGGCTGGTCCGCTTCCCCGCCCATGACGATGCGCCCCTGCGGCTGACCCATGACGGCCCGGCCGATCAGGCCGCCGCCGTCATCGCCTGGCCGACCGGCGGCGGCATGGCCGATATCCGCGAAAGCTATACGCTCGACGTGCTCACCGCCATTTTCAGCGACCGGCTGTTCGACCAGCTGCGCCAGGCGGAAGGGGCAAGCTATTCCCCCAATGTCTCCAGCAACTGGCCGACGCAGATGGACGGCGGCGGCTATATCGTCGCGGCGAGCGCGCTGAAGCCGGAAAGCATCGAGACATTCTACCGGCTGACCGGCGCCATCGCGGCCGATCTCGCCGCCCGGCCGGTGGAGCCGGACGAATTGCAAAGGGCGCTGGGGCCGATCACCCAGTTCGTCGCGCGCAGCGCCACCGGCAACGCCTTCTGGCTCAACCGGCTGAGCGGCGCGTCATGGGACCGCCGCCGCGTCGATGCGATCGACAGCCTGCGCGACGACCTGGCCAGGATCACGCCGCAGCTGGTTCAGCAGGCGGCGAAACGCTGGCTCGATCCGGCGAAAAGCTGGTCGGCGGAGGTGCTGCCCGCCGGTGAGCCGCAACGCTGATCACAGCACATATTTGGACAGATCATTGTCGCGCGCGATGCTCTGCAATTGCGCGTCGACATAGGCCGCGTCGATCGACAGCGCCTCGCCCACCCGGTCCTCGGCGTGGAAGCTGACGTCTTCCAGCAGCTTCTCCATCACCGTCTGCAACCGCCGCGCGCCGATATTCTCGATCCGCCCGTTCACCTCCGCGGCGATGCGGGCGATGGCGGCGATGCCGTCCTCGGTAAAATCCACCGCAACGCCCTCGGTGCCGATCAGCGCCTTATACTGTTCCGGCAGGCTGGCCTTGGTGTCGGACAGGATGGCGATGAAATCGGCCTCGCTCAGCGCGTTCAGCTCGACTCGGATGGGCAGGCGGCCCTGCAGTTCAGGCAGCAGGTCGCTGGGTTTCGCGACGTGGAACGCACCGGACGCGATGAACAATATATGGTCGGTCTTCATCGGCCCATATTTGGTGGCGACGGTGGTGCCCTCGATCAGCGGCAGCAGGTCGCGCTGCACGCCCTCCCGGCTCACACTGCCGCCGCGCACGTCGCTGACCGCGATCTTGTCGATCTCGTCGAGGAAGACGATGCCGTTCGCCTCCGCATCGGCCAGCGCGGCGCGGCTCACCTCGTCCTGGTCCAGCCGCTTGTCGGCCTCTTCCTCGATCAGCTTGTCCCACGCGGCGCGCACGTTGATCTTGCGGCGCTTGGTCTGCTGCCCGCCAAAGGCCTTGCCCATCATGTCTGACAGGTTGATCATGCCCACCTGCCCGCCCGCGCCCGGCAGCTCGAACGGCATGGCGGGCGCGGCCGCCATCTCGATCTCTATCTCCTTGTCGTCCAGATGGCCGTCCTGGAAACGCTGGCGGAATGCGGCGCGGGTCGCTTCGCTCGAATCCTTGCCGGTCAGCGCGTCGAGCAGGCGGCTCATCGCCGCTTCCTCGGCCTTGTCCTTCACGGCGACGCGGCGGCGCTCCTTTTCCAGCCGCACCGCCTCCTCCACCAGATCGCGGGCGATCTGCTCGACATCGCGGCCGACATAGCCGACTTCGGTGAACTTGGTCGCCTCCACCTTCACGAAGGGCGCATCGGCCAGCTTCGCCAGTCGCCGGCTGATCTCGGTTTTGCCGCAGCCGGTGGGGCCGATCATCAGGATGTTCTTGGGCGTCACCTCGTCACGCAGGTCCGCGCCCAGCCGCTGCCGGCGCCAGCGGTTGCGCATCGCCACGGCAACCGCGCGCTTGGCGTCCTGCTGGCCGATGATGTGCGCGTCGAGCGCAGCGACGATGGCTTTTGGGGTCAGGGCTTCGTTCATTCTCATGGATATCCGTTGGGGAAACAGGGAAGGCGCGGGACGGCGGATCAGCTTGCGCTGTCGAGCGATTCCAGCGTGAGATTCTCGTTGGTGTAGACGCAGATGTCGGCGGCGATCTTCATCGCCCGGCGGGCCAGCGTTTCCGCGCCCTGCTCATAATCGGCCAGCGCCCGCGCGGCGGCGAGCGCATAATTGCCGCCCGATCCGATCGCCGCGATCCCTTCCACCGGCTCCAGCACGTCGCCATTGCCGGTCAGGATCAGCGTCACGTCCTTGTCCGCGACGATCATCATCGCTTCCAGGTTGCGCAGATATTTGTCTGTCCGCCAGTCCTTGGCCAGTTCCACCGCGGCGCGCATCAGCTGGCCGTTATGCCGCTCCAGCTTCGCCTCAAGCCGTTCGAACAGGGTGAAGGCATCCGCCGTGGCGCCGGCGAAACCGCCGATGACGGATCCGTCGCCCAGCCGCCGGACCTTGCGGGCATTGGGCTTCATCACCGTCTGGCCCATGGAGACCTGGCCGTCGCCCACCACCACGGCCTTGCCGCCCTTGCGCACCGACAGGATCGTCGTGCCATGCCATGTCGTCATATCGCTCATGCTCGTCCCGCTCTGTATCGTCACGACGGCGATATGGGTTGCCGCGCGCCAAGTGCAATCAGTGCGTCCGCCCGGCGAACATGAATGCCGCCGCGCCAAGGATGCAGGCAAAGGCCCCGGCATAGCGCCAGCTGAGCGGTTCCTTCAGCACCACCAGCGCGAACACCGCGAACACCGCCAGCGTCACGCATTCCTGCATGATCTTCAGCTGCCCGCCGGAAAAACCCTGGACGAAGCCGATCCTGTTCGCCGGCACCGCCAGGCAGTATTCGATGAGCGCGATCCCCCAGCTCACCAATATGACGATCCACAGGCTGGTCTGGGTGAATTTCAGATGGCCGTACCAGGCGATGGTCATGAAGATGTTGGACGCGATCAGCAGTATCAGCGTTGTCATGGAAGCCCCGCGAAAAGATGTCGCACCCGTCCTAGCCGGATGCCGCGAATCGGACCATGCTGGACGGCTGATCCATCGAGCAAGAGGAACGTGGATGAGCGACGAACTTCCGACCGGCCGTCCGGTCACGCATGCGGGGCGGGCCAAGCGGCTGCTGCTCACGCCGAAGGAGGAATGGCAGGCCATCGATGCCGAGCCGATGACGACGGGCGACGTCTATAAGAACTGGGTGCTGCCGCTGGCGGCGATCGGGCCGGTCGCGGGGCTGATCGGCGGGGTGGTCTTCGGCCATTCCGTGTTCGGCATCACCTTTCGTCCGTCGCTGGGCATGGCGGCGGGCATGGCCGTCACCAGCTATGTCATGGCGATCGTCGGCACCTTTGTCCTCGCGCTGATCATCGATGCGCTGGCGCCCAGCTTCGGCGGCACCAAAAACAGCCTCCAGGCCACCAAGGTCGCCGCCTATTCGGCCACCGCCGCGTGGCTGGCGGGCATTTTCCAGCTGCTTCCCGGCGTGGGCCTGCTGGGTATCCTCGGCCTTTATTCGCTCTATCTGCTCTATGTCGGCCTGCCGATGCTGATGCGCGCGCCGGCGGACAAGGCGGTGGGCTACACGGTGGTGTCGATCATCGCGGCGGCGGTGGTGTTCATCGTCGCGGGCACCATCGTCGGCAAGGTCGGGCAGGCGATGACGCCCAGCCTCGCGTCGATGGGCGGCGGCGCGCTGTCGGGCACGGTCAGCGTCCCCGGCGTCGGCTCGGTCGATCTCGGCAAGATGGAGGAGGCCACCCGCAAGATGGAGGCCGCCGCCAACAGCGCGCAGACGGCAAAAGCGGTCGCGCCGGACGTGCTGCAGGCGCTGCTGCCGGACGCGCTCGGTGCCTGGAAACGCACGGAGATATCCAGCTCCGGCGCCAATGCGGGCGGCATCGGCGGATCGAATGCGCGCGCCAGCTATGTCAATGGCGACGGCAGCCTTGAACTGGAAGTGACGGACATCGCCGCCGCCGGGGCGCTGGCGGCGATGGGCGCGGCGTTCAACGTCCAGTCCAACCGCCAGACCGAAACCGGCTATGAGAAAACCAGCACCATCGACGGGCGGATGACCACGGAGGAATGGGACAGCCAGTCCCGCCGCGGCAAATATGGCGTGCTGGTCGCCAACCGCTTCATGGTGGAAGCGCGGGGCACCGTGCCGGCTGTCGACACGCTGAAACAGGCGGTCGCCGCTATCGGCACTGACAAGCTGGAAGCCCTCGCCAGATAAGCGCCGGGTCAGGCTGCTTCCGCAAACGCCTCCAGCGCTTCGGAAGCGGCCATCCAGTCGGCCTCGGCCGTCTCGATCGCGGCGGTCGCCTCGGCCCTCAGCTTCATCAGCTCGGTCATCGTCCGCCGGGCGTCGGCGGGCGTCGCCGCCTTGGGATCGAACATCGCCCGGTCGATTTCCGAGCGGCGCGTTTCCCACCGCTTCACCTCGGCCTCCGCCGCCTTCACCGCGTCGCGCAGCGTCTTGGATCGCTCGCGCGCCTCGGCGGCGGCCTTGCGGGCTTCCTTGGATGATTGCCTGGGCGCGGGCTTTTCGGTCGCCGGCGCGCCCTTGCCCAGCACCATGTCGGTATAATCGTCCAGCGTGCCGGAAAATTCGGCGGCCGTGCCGCCGTCCACCAGCACCAGCCGGTCGGCGGTCAGCTCGAGCATGTGCCGGTCGTGGCTCACCACCACCACCGCGCCCGAATAATTGTTCAGCGCCTGGACCAGCGCCTCGCGCGCATCGACGTCCAGATGGTTGGTCGGCTCGTCGAGGATCAGCATGTGCGGCGCATCCCGCGTGATCAGCGCCAGCGCCAGCCGCGCCCGCTCGCCGCCGGAAAGCTTGCCCACCAGGGTCAGCGCCTTGTCGCCGGAAAAGCCGAACCGGCCCAGCTGCGCCCGCACCGCGCCGGGCGTCGCGCCCTTCATCTGGCGGGTCATATGCTCCAGCGGCGTGTCGCCGGTGTCCAGCTCCTCCACCTGATATTGGGTGAAATAGCCGACCCGCATCTTGCCGGACGCGGTCATGCCGCCGTCCATCGGCGCCAGTTGCGCCGCGAGCAGGCGGGCCAGCGTGGTCTTGCCGTTGCCGTTGCGGCCCAGCAGCGCGACCCGGTCGTCCGGGTCGAGCCGGAAATTGAGCCGGGTCAGGATCGGCTTGCCCGCCTCATAACCCACCGCCGCCATGTCCAGCGTGACCAGCGGCGGCTTCAACTCGGCCGGGCTCGGAAAATCGAACGACAGGGTCGGATCCTCCACGGCGGCGGCGATCGGCTCCATCCTGGCCAGCGCCTTGGCGCGGGACTGGGCCTGTTTGGCGGTGCTCGCGCGGGCGCTGTTGCGGGCGATATAATCCTGCAGCTTGGCGCGCTGCGTCTCCTGCGCGGCGCGCGCGGAGGCGATCTGCGCCAGCCGCTCGGCGCGCTGCCGCTCGAAGGCGTTATATCCGCCCACGTAAAGCGTGGTCTTGCCGCCTTCCAGATGGAGGATATGGTCGACGACATTGTTCAGCAGGTCGCGCTCGTGGCTGACGATCAATATCGTCGCGCGATAGCTTTTCAGGAAGCTTTCCAGCCACATCGTCGCTTCAAGGTCGAGATGGTTGGACGGCTCGTCGAGCAGCAGCAGGTCCGGCCCGGAAAAGAGCAGCGCCGCCAGCGCGACGCGCATCTTCCACCCACCGGAAAAGCTGTCGAGCGGGCGGTGCTGCATCGCTTCGTCGAAACCCAGCCCCACCAATATCCGCGCCGCGCGGGCCGGCGCGGTATGCGCGTCGATGGCGTTCAGCCGCTCGTGAATCTCGCCCAGCCGGTCGACATTATGGCTGTGCTCCGCCTCCTCCAGCAGCGCGGCGCGCTCCAGATCGGCGGCCAGGACGGTCTCGAACGGGGTTGCGTCCCCGGCGGGCGCTTCCTGCGCGATATAGCCGATCCGCGTGCCGCGCGGCATCTCCACCGATCCGTCGTCGGGATCGTTCATCCCCGCGATGACCTTCATCAGCGTCGATTTGCCCGCGCCGTTGCGGCCGATCAGCCCGACACGGCTTTTCGGCGGCAGCGCGGCAGTGGCGCGGTCGAGGATGACGCGCCCGCCCAGGCGCACCGTGATACCGGAAAGGTTCAGCATGGCGGCGCCGTTAGCATGGTCGCGCCCGCTTGTCAGCGGGCGCGATGGCCGGGCCGCTATCTGGCGACGCCCTTGCTCTTTCCCCATGTCCTGGCGGCCGTGTAGCCCAGATAGCCGGTGCCGAAGAGCGCGTAGAGCGGCTCGGGTATGCCGGCCAGATAGGCGTTCATGCCGCTCGCGATGGCGGTCGCCATGTCCGGCCGCGCGGCGGCGATCAGCCCCATCGGGATCGACCAGAGCAGCAGCACGTACATCACGTAGAGAAAGCTTGGCCGCGCCCGGCTGGTCCACGGGTCAGGCGATTGCGCTTCCGCCAATATGGCGGCCATCTGCGCCTTCACCGCCTCCATCTCCTGGTCGCCTTCCAGCTTCAGCAGCTCCAGCTTGGCCCGGTCGCGCGCCTCCGGGTCGGGGATGATCTTGTCGATCAGCTTGGCGATCGGGGAAAGGATGCCGTCGATCAGTGCCATGTCCATATCTCCTCAAAATCGATGCGGTTCGGGGGAAGGGGGAAGGGGGAAGGGGAAGCCGGCAAGAAATGCAGGCGCGCCGCGCCGTCCGGGCCGTCAGCCCAGCCGGTTGGCGAGCCAGCCGTAGAGAAAGGCCTCGTTGGCGGGGCGGCTCTCGGCCAGGTGGAGATAGCGTTCGCCCTGCAACGCCTCCACGGCCTTCAGCAGCACCGTTTCCCCCCTCTCGCCGCGCAACGCCAAGAAAGCACGCAGCGCCGCGATGGTGGCGGGGCCGATGCGGTTGTCGATGGCGATGTCGGCATAGTCGCCCGCGCCCCGGTTGAGCGCATTCAGGGCGCGCTGGAGAAAGCCCGTCGCCACCGGTGGCCCCATATTCACCCCGGTATCGAACAATTCGGCGGCAATGCGCGGCGCCAGCGCCGCCACAAGGTCGAACCCCGGTTTCAGCCAATAGACCCGCCGATAGATGGCGACCGCCTCGGCCCGTGGAAAACCGCGCATGTCACCCGCCCAGCCATGTGCGCGCGCCACCGCCTCGGTGACGCCCCAGCGGGTCGCCCCGCCGCGATCGGCGGGATGATCGGCATAGCCGCCCTCCCGCCCGATCACCCCGTCGATCAGCGAATCGACATCCATGCGCCTTCTCCATTCGGTAAATTCAAGTGACGGAATATAACCTATATGGTTATATGTAGGACAGTGAAATCTCACGGTGACGCGCAGCTGCGTCGCTGGGAAGCGGACGGAACATGGAGCGGCGCACATGCTCGCTGTCGGTGATCCCGCGTGGCTGGTAGCATGGCGTTTCAATCGGCGGTCGGCGCAGCCATGTCCATTTTTTCCCAAGCAATCAACTTAGGAAGCTCGTTTCCAGTTACATAAGCGAGCACTGTGTCTAGCGTCTCTTCAAACGAGAAATCGAAGTTCATCTTACGACGCTTGTTCTGGGTTCTGTTAGTGCGCAGGGCCTGGTAGTGGTGAAGATAGTCTCCGTCCCTCATCTCGATGGTGAACTTGCCACCGCGAGAAGCCGTCTGGAGGTATCTTTCTGCGGATCGTTCCAGCACAATAAATTCATCGGTGCCGGTTTCGAGCAGAGCCTCATAGATTACGTCGGTGTTCAATGGCGGTGGTGCCAGATCCCCTGATATGCGGAGGACTAGGTTCTCTGGAAGCGGTATTCGTTGCGGTCTAGGGCGCGGTGAAGTCGAGCCTTCACTAGCAACGTCTCGGAGGAAGCGGACAAGCGGTTCCGCGTCTTTGCGGTCAGAATGAGCAAGCCAAAAAATTAGTGGGCTGAGCAAAACGAAAATGGCGACGATCAGCGCCAGCCTCCCCGCCGCGGGATCGCCTTCCGAGGCGCTCATCCAAACTAGCCAGACTAAGAAAGGCAGCATTAGGGCGAACATCATCACGCCGTTAAGGTTCGACCCTGCTCGTCCCTTAACTCGGCAAGTCAATCCGTCGTCCGACAGCGCGCCTACTACCATCGGGCCATGGCGATCAAACGCACTGAACCATAAGCAGATAAAGGGACCCACGATCCAACCACGAGCGCCGGTTTTAGGGTGAAACCATCCCTTTTTTCGCGCGCGAATTCTGCTTGTGAGAATTTCCCGAGACACAGGGGACTGGATCTCAAATTTGTAACCGAACGGCTGAAACGACATGAGCTATCCCCCTGATTTAGCTCATATACTGGCGGAAAACGATGGATGGAACCCGCAAACAGGGCGTCTCGCCGCTGGTTTTAGCGGCGCTGTTAGACATACGCTAGACGACGCTAATGGGTGGCGCTGCTAGATGCAGCGACGCTTGCATAAACCATTGCTTTCGCTGATAAATTTGGTCGGGGCGACAGGATTCGAACCTGCGACCCCCACACCCCCAGTGTGATGCGCTACCAGGCTGCGCTACGCCCCGACCAGAGCCGCGCCCCTTAAGACCATGTGCGGCCCGTGGCAAGCGGCTGTGGGGCGCCCGGCGGCTGCGCCATCGTTGCTCGCGCCTTGCCCGATCCGCCTTTATCGTGGTAGGCGCGCGCCTTTCCGGGCGATCACATCGGATCGGTCCATTTAGTCAGGCGATATCCTTTATGTTCGCAACACCCGCTTACGCCCAGGCCGCAGGCGGCGCCCCTGCCGGTGGCGCAGCTTTCTTCGTGCAGATGATTCCGCTGCTGCTCATCTTCGTGATCTTCTATTTCCTGATGATCCGCCCGCAGCAGCGCCGGCTGAAGCAGCACCGGGCGTTGATCGACGCGGTGAAGAAGGGCGATCAGGTGGTCACCGGCGGCGGGCTGATCGGCAAGGTCACCCGGGTCGACGATCAGCAGGTGGAGATAGAGATCGCCACCGGCGTGAAGGTGAAGGCGGTCAAGGCGACCCTGACTGACGTCAGCCCCACGGGCGCGTCCAAGCCTGCGAACGACTGATGCTGGATTTTCCCCGCTGGAAGGTGATGGGGATCCTCGCCTTCGTCCTGTTCGGCGTGGTGTTCGCGATTCCCAGCCTGGTGCCGGAATCGCTGTGGCCCAAGGCCATTTCCGCGCCCCGCATCAATCTGGGCCTCGATCTGTCGGGCGGCAGCCATCTGCTGCTCGAGGCGGATGTGGAGGATGTCTCCAAACAGCGTCTTGAACAGATGCAGGAGACCATCCGCACGGAAATGCGCCGCAACGATCCGCGCATCGCCATCGGCGACATTTCCAGCCGCGACGGGCAGCTGCGCTTCATGGTCCGCGATCCCGCGCAGATCGACGCCGCTGTCGAGCGGGTGCGCGGCCTCACCCAGGGCGTCGGCGTCACCGGCCAGCGGGACTGGGATGTCAGCGTGGTCGATTCGAACAGCGTCCGCGTGGTGCCGACCAGCGCCGGCCAGGCCGATGCGGTGGACAAGGCGATGCAGGTGGCGACGGAAGTCGTGCGCAAGCGCATCGACGAAATGGGCACGCGTGAGCCGACCATCATCCGCCAGGGCAGCACCCGCATCCTGGTGCAGGTGCCCGGCCTTCAGGATCCCCAGGCGCTGAAGCAGCTGCTGGGCAAGACCGCCAAGCTTGAATTCAAGATGGTCGATCTCACCGCCGACGCGACGGCGCTGACGCAGGGCCGCGCCCCGGTCGGCAGCCAGATCCTGCCTTATCCCGACGCGCCCGGCGGCGGCCCCCGCGCCATCGCGGTGAAGCGCCAGGTGATGATCAGCGGCGATCAGCTGATCGACGCGCAGCAGAGCTTCGACCAGCGCACCAACGAGCCGGTCGTGTCGATCCGCTTCGACGGGCAGGGCGGCCGCCGCTTCGCCCGCATCACCCAGGAAAATACCGGCAAGCCCTTTGCGATGATCCTGGACGGCGTCGTCCTCTCCGCGCCCGATATCAACGAGCCGATTCTGGGCGGTCAGGCGCAGATTTCCGGCAGCTTCACCGTCGAAACCGCGGGCCAGCTCGCTATCGCGCTCAGGTCCGGCAAGCTGCCGGTCGCGCTGAAGGTGATCGAGGAACGCACTGTCGGGCCGGAACTGGGCGCCGACTCCATCCGCGCCGGCGTGCTCGCATCGGCCATCGCGGCCGTGGCGGTGATCGTGTTCATGATCATGACCTATGGCCGCTTCGGCATCTATGCGACGCTGGCGGTGATCATCAACGTGTTCGTCATCCTGGCGGTGATGGGCATGTTGAGCGCAACGCTGACCCTGCCCGGCATTGCCGGCTTCGTGCTGACCATCGGCACGGCGGTGGACGCCAACGTGCTGATCAACGAGCGCATCCGCGAGGAGCGGCGGCGCGGGCGCAGCATCGTCCAGTCGGTCGAATATGGCTATAAGGAAGCCAGCCGGACCATTTTCGAGGCGAACGTGACCCACGCCATTGCCGGCGTGATCATGCTCATCCTGGGATCCGGGCCGGTGAAGGGCTTTGCCGTGGTGCTGCTGATCGGCATCGCGACGTCGGTGTTCACGGCGGTGACCTTCACCCGGATGCTCGTCGCGCACTGGCTGCGCCGCGAACGCCCGACCGAAATTCACATCTGATCGCGGGAACCAGCCATGCGTCTTATCAAGCTTGTCCCCGACAACACCAATATCGGCTTTGTCCGCATCCGCCACCTGTGCTTTGCGATCACCGCGCTGCTCACGGTGATCGCGATCGCGCTGGTCGCGGTGCGCGGCCTCAACCTCGGCGTCGATTTCGTCGGCGGCCTGATGATCGAGGCCAAGTTCGAACAGCCGCCGCAGCTGGACAAGGTGCGCGCCGATATCGACCGGCTGAACGTCGGCGAGGGGCATCTGCAGCAATATGGCGATCCCCGCACGGTCTCCATCCGCCTGCCGCTGCCGGAAAGCACGGATGAAGGCGCGACCAACGCCGTCGTCCGCCAGGTGCAGACCGCGCTGCAGGCGCAATATCCCGGCGTTACCTTCCCGCGCTACGACACGGTTTCGGGCAAGGTTTCGGACGAGCTGATCACCAACGGCATCCTCGCCGTGGTGCTGGCCATGTTCGGCATCGCGGTGTTCAGCTGGCTGCGCTACGAATGGCAGTTCGGCGTCTCGACCTTCGTCTCCATCCTGCACGACGTCATCATCACGCTGGGCTTCTTCGCGGTGACGCAGATGGAGTTCGATCTCACCATCGTCGCGGCGGTGCTGACCATCGTCGGCTATTCGATCAACGACAAGATGGTGATCGACGACCGCATCCGCGAGAATATGCGCAAATACCGCCAGCTCGACATGAGCGCGCTGATCGACCAGTCCGTCAACGAAACGCTGCCGCGCACGGTGATGACCTGCATCACCGTCGGTCTGGCGCTGGCGGCGCTGCTCATATTCGGCGGGCATGTGCTGCGCGGCTTCTCGGCGGCGATGCTGCTCGGCATCTTCGTCGGCACCTATTCGTCGGTCTATGTCTCCTCGTCGCTGCTGATCACGCTCGGCCTCCGCGCCCAGCCGCCGGAGCGCAAGGGACCGGACGTCACGCGCGGGGCGGAACGGATCGGCTGACCGGCCGTGGCGTCCAGCCCGCCCGGCGGCATTCGTTTCTCGCGCGACCGCTCGATTTCCGGGCCGGTGATCGGCGGCTTTTCGGGGCGCGGCTTTCGCGTCGACGACGCGGTCTTTTCGACAGGGCTGATGCTGACGCCGGAAGCGGCGCTCAATTGGGCCGCGCCCGCCATCGCCGATCTCGACGATCATGCGGTTGCGCCGCTGCTCGCGCTTCAGCCGCAGGCCGAATTCCTGCTGCTGGGCACCGGGGCCACGCTGGTTCGCCCGTCGCCCGCCTTCGTCGCGGCGCTCGATGCGCGCGGCATGGGGTGCGAGGCGATGGACAGCCGCGCCGCCGCCCGCGCCTGGGGCGTGCTGCGCGCGGAAGGGCGCTGGATCGCGGCGGCGCTGCTACCGCTTGATGGCTGAAAGATGCGCGAACAGCGTGTCGCTGCTCGCATCCCGATTGAACCGTTCGGCAAAGCGCCGCACCGCCGCCTGATCCGGCGGATTGGCGATCAGCTCGCGTACCGCGCCGGCAATGGCGTCCGGGCTGCGCGCCACGATGCGCCCCGCCGCCGGTGCCTTCACCACTTCCTGCGCCGCGCCGACATCGGCGATCACGATGGGCGTGCCGCAGGCCAGCGATTCCACCCAGGCATTGGCAAGCCCTTCCGATGCGGAAGGCAGCACCATCACATCGGCGGCGGCCAGCAGCGACGGCAGTTCGTCATGCGCGCGATTGCCCATGAAATGCACGCGCGCGCCCACGCCCAGCCGTTCCGCCCGGTCCTGCAATGCCGCGCGGTCCCGCCCTTCGCCGACCAGCATCAGTTGCGCGCCCGGAATATCCGCCAGCGCGTCGATGACCAGCGCCTGCCCCTTGCGCGGGATCAGCGTGCCCAGCGAGACGATCAGCGGGCCGGGCGAAAAGCCGATGGCCGCCTTCGCCGCGGCCCGGTCCGCCGGGGCAAAGCGGGCGAGATCGACACCCATATGGTGCAGCCTGATCCGGGCCGGGTCGATGCCCGTCGCGCCCATCGCGTCCCGAAGCGAGGCGGAGGCGGCGAGCAGCCCGTCGGCGCGGGCGGCGGCGCGGACGATCTGCCGCCGCGTGATGCCGCCCTTCGCCCAGCGGTCGATATCCGCGCCGCGCGCCTTGATGGAGCAGGGCACGCCCAGCTTGCGGGCCAGCGGAACCGCGGCGGGGCCGTCGGGGAAGAAGAATTGCGCGTCGATCAGGTCGAAGGGGAATTCACGGTGCAGCCGGCGGAGCAGCGGCGCCAGCGCGCGGCGCAGCATCAGCGGGCTGAGCCAGGGCGCGCCGGGCACCACCGTGAAGCGCGGGCGATGGACCATCACGCCTTTCCACAATTCGCTTGGCGGCAGCGCCCTCAGCGCGGCATGGTGCGGGCGGCTGGCAAGCGGGCCGGGCATCAGGCCGATGGGCGCCACCACCTGTACGTCCACGTCCCCGCGCTGGGCGAAGGCCAGCACCTGCTGTTCCACCGAGACGCCGAAATTCGGCCGGCTGATGTCCGGGAACAGCGTCGAAAGGGTCAGCACGCGCAGCATCGCCCAAGCATAGGACGAATATGGTAAAATTTCGTTTGCGACGAATGGCGGCTATTCCAGCGCCTCCGTTCCGGGATAGGCGAACAGCGCATCGCCGCCCGGATTCAGGACGATGCGGGTCTTGCCCTGCGTCATCCAGCATTCTCCGCCGCGCCACGCCTGCCCGTCTATGGTGCCGCCGCCGCCGATCGGGATGAACCAGCCGGGGCGGTCGCCCGGCCCCGCATCGTGGGTGCCGGCGGACCAGCGTTCCAGCACGAATTTCGGCCCTTCGATTAGGATGGTGCGGCGGTCGGACCGGATTTGCGGCGTGGGCGGTTCCGCCAGCGGCCGGAGGTTGCTCGCCGCGATGCCGGCCTCGATCTGCAGGGGGCGGGGGCGGTCATAATCGTGCAGCCGGTAAGTGAGGTCGGCATTCTGCTGCACCTCGATCAGCGTGATGCCGGGGCCGATGGCGTGGATCGTCCCGGCCGGGGAATAGAACAGGTCGCCCGCCTTCACCGCCCGCCAGTCGAGCAGCCCGGCGATGCGCCCGGCGCGGGCCGCCGCGCGCAGCGCCTCCGCCGTGGTCGGGCGGGCGGGGCCGAGCGCGATGACGGAATCGGGGCGGGCGGCGAGCACCAGCCAGGCCTCGTCCTTGCCGTGCTGATGGCCGGCGGCGCGTGCAGGCGCGTCGTCCGGGTGAACCTGGATGGACAGCGGCGCGCCGGTGAACAGATATTTGACCAGCAGCGGTGCATCCGCCTGACCGCCCTGGAACCAGATCTCGCCGACAGGCGCGGCTTCGGGCGCGGGATCGGCGAATCCGGGCCACAATATGTGCCGCCCCCACGGCTTTTCCACGGCATGGGCGGTGAGGCGCGTGGCCGGCATCGACGATCTCCACCCTGCTGTTCGATTCGCGCCGGACGATTGCGCCACGGACCGTAGAATAGCTTCGCGCGACGGTCCATCTCGGCGCTTGGCGCGGGCCTTTGCCTCGGCTAAGACGGCGGCCATGCGCATCAAAGTCTCCACGCCCGTCGCCATCATGATGGCCGCGACCGTCTGTTCCCTGGTTGCCGGCTGTGCCGGGCGGACGGGTAAGAAAGGCGACACCAGCTATGTCGCGCGCGACGTCAATACGCTCTATTCGGCGGCCAAGGCGCGGCTGGACCGCAAGCAGTACAAGCTGGCGGCGGCGCTGTTCGACGAGGTGGAGCGCCAGCACCCCTATTCCATCTGGGCGCGCCGCGCGCAGCTGATGAGCGCGTTCAGCTACTATCTGGCCCGCGACTATCCCGAATCCATCTCCTCCGCGCAGCGTTTCCTGGCGATTCACCCGGGCAACAAGGACGCGGCCTACGCCAATTATCTGATCGCGATCGACTATTATGAGCAGATCACCGATGTGACGCGCGACCAGAAGATCACCCAGCAGGCGCTCGATTCGCTGAGCGAGGTGATCCGCCGCTATCCCGATACGCGCTACGCCGCCGATGCGCGGCTGAAGGTCGATCTGGTCCTCGACCATCTGGCCGGCAAGGAAATGGAGATCGGCCGTTTCTACCAGCGCCGCGCGCAGTGGCTGGCCGCCACCATCCGCTTCCGCAAGGTGGTCGACGAATATGATACGACCAGCCACGCGCCAGAGGCGCTGATGCGGCTCACCGAAAGCTATCTGGCGCTGGGCATCCCGGATGAAGCGCGCAAGTCCGCCGCGGTGCTGGGCGCCAACTATCCGGGCACCGAATGGTATCAGCGGGCCTATTCGCTGGTCCAGAAGCACGCATCCTGACCACGGCGAGGCGCTTTTGACACAGGGCGCGATCATGCCGACCGGGCCATGCTGACGTCCCTCGCCATTCGCGACGTCGTGCTGATCGACGCGCTCGACCTTGAATTCACCAGCGGCCTCGGCGTGCTGACCGGGGAAACGGGTGCAGGCAAGTCGATCCTGCTCGACGCGCTCGGCCTGGCGCTGGGCTTCCGGGCGGATGCCGGGCTGGTCCGGCAGGGCATGGCGCAGGCGGTGGTCACGGCCAGCTTCGATGCGCCCGCCACGGCCGTGGCGCGGCTGGCGGAAAACGGTTTCGACGTCGATCCCGGCGAGCCGCTGATCGTGCGGCGCATCGTCAAGGCGGACGGCGGCAGCCGCGCCTTCATCAACGATCAGCCGGCGTCCGCCGGCCTGCTGCGGGAAATCGGCGCGCTGCTGGTGGAAATCCACGGCCAGCATGACGAGCGCGGCCTGCTCAACCCGCGCGGCCACCGCGCGCTGCTGGATGCGTTCGGCCGGCTCGATGCCGCCGCCGTCGCCCGCGCCTGGAGCGCATGGCGCGATGCGGTGGCCGCGCTGGACGAAGCCCGGGCAGAGCTGGACGCCGCCAATCGCGATCGCGAATGGCTTGACCATGCGGTCGCGGAGCTGAACGCCTTTGCCCCCGAAGTGGGCGAGGAAGAGACGCTGGCGAGCGAGCGGAGCGCCATCCAGCGCGGGGCGCGGGTGGCGGACGATCTCGGCTCGGTCAACGCGCATCTCGACGGGTCGGACGGGGCGCTCGCCAATCTGCGTCAGGCGGCGCGGCGGCTGGACCGCATCGCGGCAGAACATCCGCTGCTCGCCGAGGCGCTGAGCGCGCTCGACCGCGCCGTCATCGAGGCGGCGGAGGCGGAGGACCGGCTGGCGCGTGCGGGGGAGGCGCTGGCCCACGATCCCGCCCGGCTGGAGGCGATCGAGGTGCGGCTGTTCGATCTGCGCGCGCTGGCCCGCAAGCACCGGGTGGAGCCGGACGCGCTGGCCGAGCTCGCCCGCACGCTGGCTACCCGGCTGGGCCGGATCGACGCTGGCGAACAGGGGCTGGCGGCGCTGGAGGCGGCGGCGGGCGCTGCCGGTGAACGTTATCGCGCGGCGGCGGAGGCGCTTTCGGCGGCGCGTGTCGCGGCGGCGGCGCGGCTCGATGCGGCGGTCGCGGGCGAGCTGGCGCCGCTGAAGCTGGACATGGCGCGCTTCCGCACCGCCGTGGCGACGCTGGGCGAGGAACAATGGGGCCCGGCCGGGCGAGACCGTGTGGAGTTCGAGATCGCGACCAACCCCGGCGCGCCGTTCGCGCCGCTGGTCAAGATCGCCAGCGGCGGCGAGCTGTCCCGCTTCATCCTGGCCCTCAAGGTGGCGCTGGCCGAAGAAGGCGGCGCGGCGACGATGATCTTCGACGAGATCGATCGCGGCGTCGGCGGCGCGGTGGCCAGCGCGATCGGCGATCGGCTGGCGCGGATCGCGTCCGGGGCGCAGCTGCTGGTCGTAACCCACAGCCCGCAGGTGGCGGCGCGCGGCGGACGCCATCTGCTGATCGCGAAAAGCCATGACGGGCTGGTCACCCGCACCAGCGTGGTCGCGCTTGACGAAAGCGCCCGGCGCGAGGAGATCGCCCGGATGCTGTCGGGCGCCAGCGTGACGGACGAGGCGCGCGCCCAGGCGGATCGATTGCTGGAGGCGGCGTGACCGGGGAAGAAGCGGCGGCGGAGATGGAATGGCTGGCGAAGGAGATCGCCCGCCACAATGCGCTCTATCACACGGACGACGCGCCCGAGATTTCGGATGCGGATTATGACGCGCTGGTCCGCCGCAACGCCGAGCTGGAGGCGGAGTTTCCGCATCTGGTGCGCGCCGATTCGCCCAGCGCCAGCGTGGGGGCCGCGCCCGCCGGGCACCTGACCAAGGTGCGCCATGCCCGCGCCATGCTCAGTCTCGACAATGCGTTCGACGATGCGGAGGTGCTGGAATTCGCGGCCCGCGTCCGGCGCTTCCTCAATCTCCCTGCCGATGCGCCGGTGGCGATGACGGCGGAACCGAAGATTGACGGCCTGTCCTGCTCGCTGCGCTATGAAAAAGGCGTGCTGGTGCAGGCTCTCACCCGGGGCGACGGCACCACGGGAGAGGTGGTGACGGACAATGTCCGCACCATCGCGGATATCCCCCAGCGGCTGGCCGGGGCCGATGCGCCGGACGTGTGCGAGCTGCGCGGCGAGGTCTATATGGCCAAGGCCGATTTCGCGGCGCTCAACGCGCGCCAGGCCGAAAGCGGCGGCAAGATCTTCGCCAATCCGCGCAACGCCGCCGCCGGCTCGCTCCGCCAGCTTGATGCCGCAATCACCCGCGCCCGCCCGCTGCGCTTCCTCGCTCATGGCTGGGGGGAGGTGAGCGCGCTGCCCGCCGACACGCAATCGGGGATGATGGCGGCCATCGCGGCCTGGGGCCTGCCGGTGTCGGATCTGCTGCTGCCCTGCGCATCGGCGGAGGAGGCGCTGGCCCAATATCGCCGGATAGAGGCGATGCGCGCCGACCTGCCCTTCGATATAGACGGCGTCGTCTACAAGGTGGACCGGTTGGACTGGCAGGGGCGGCTGGGCTTCGTCGCCAAGGCCCCGCGCTGGGCCATCGCGCATAAATTCCCGGCGGAACGCGCGCAGACCACGCTGCTCGCCATCGATATCCAGGTCGGCCGCACCGGCAAGCTGACGCCGGTGGCGCGGCTTGAGCCGGTGACGGTGGGCGGCGTCGTCGTCACCAACGCGACGCTGCACAATGCGGACGAGATTGCCCGGCTGGGCGTGCGGCCGGGGGACAGGGTGACGGTGCAGCGCGCCGGCGACGTCATCCCGCAGATATTGGAGTCGCTCACCGCGGCGGAAGACCGCCCGGCCTTCGTCTTTCCCGCCCATTGCCCCGAATGCGGGTCGGATGCGGTGCGCGAGGAAGGGGAAGTGGATATCCGCTGCACCGGCGGGCTGATCTGCCCGGCGCAGCGGGTGGAGCGGCTGCGCCATTTCGTCAGCCGGCAGGCGATGGATATTGACGGGCTCGGCGGCACCCATGTCGAATCCTTCTTCCGCGACGGGCTGATCCACACCCCCGCCGATATCTTCCGGCTCAGGAACCGCATCGACGAGCTGGTGAAGCGCGAAAAATGGGCCGGCACCTCGGTCCGCAACCTCATCGACGCCATCGAGGCGCGGCGCGCGCCCGATCCCGCCCGCTTCCTGTTCGGGCTGGGCATCCGCCATGTCGGGCAGGTCACGGCGCGCGATCTGGTCAAGGCGTTCGGCACGGTCGAGGCGGTCGCCGCCGTCGCCACCCGGGCGGCGAGCGATGCCGATGCGCTGGCGGAACTGAACGCGGTCGACGGCATCGGCCCGGTGGTGGCGCAGGCGCTCGCCGATTTCTTCGCAGAGCCGCATAATCGCGCGGCGTGGGACGATCTGCTGAGCGAGGTCGCGCCAACGCCCTATGTCTCCAACGAACGGGCGTCCGCCGTCACCGGCAAGACGGTGGTGTTCACCGGCACGCTGGAAACCATGTCACGCGATGAGGCGAAGGCGCAGGCGCTGGCGCTGGGCGCGAAAGTCTCCGGCTCCGTGTCGGCCAAGACGGATCTGGTCGTCGCCGGGCCGGGCGCTGGGTCGAAGCTCAAAAAGGCGGCGGAACTGGGCGTGGCCGTCATCGATGAGGCCGGCTGGGCGGAAATCGTCGCCGCCGCCGGCTGAGGCGCAAAAGAAAAACGCCGCCGGAATCGCTCCCGGCGGCGTCTCCCCCGTTCGTCAGGCCTGGATCAGGCGGTGACGATGTTCCGGTTGCGGCGGTTGGCGCGCAGGCCCGCGCCGACCAGGCCGAAGCCGCTGATCATCAGCGCCCAGGTGGCGGGCTCGGGCACCGCCGGCAGCGCGCCCAGCGTGAAGGTCGCGTGCACGGTGCCGCCATAGCGCGGGCTGTCGTTCAGGCCGAACAGGCCGTTGCTGAACTCGGTGTCGGTCAGGCTGACGATCAGCTTGCCGCCGTTGCCGAAGCTGAACTCGTTGACGCCCGCGCCGAAGCCGACATCGCCCCAGCTCAGCTGGCCGTTCTGGAACAGGCCGAAGAAGCTGCGCTCGCCCACGGTTTCACCGACGACGGTGCCGTTGATGATGGTCGGCGAGGTGAAGGCGAAATTGACGCTGATCGCCTTGCCGTTCAGGTCGTCGGCGCCGACGTCGCTCTCATTGTCCGCCCAGATCTTGAACAGCGCGGTCGAATAGCTGTCGCCGACATTGGTCAGGTCGAAGCCCGGGGCGACGCTGAAATCGGCGATCTTCTGGGTGGCGACGGTCAGGCCGCTGCCGCTGGTGTGCGCATCGATCGTGTAGTCGCCGATGAAGTCGGCCGCCGAAGCCGGCGAGATCGCGGCGCCAGCGAGCAGAAACGCGGCGGCGATCTTGTGGAAGCAACGCATATCAATCCCTCTATTTGATGTACCCCAACCGAACGGCCGGACAGCCCGTTGGTAAACGCCCTGGTAAGCAATGACCATGCCAGCGCGGAAAATGCCCGTTTCGGCGCGCCCGATGATGGCGGACTGTAAGGAAATCCGACGCCGCTCAGCCGATCGACAGCATCACCGCCGCGCTGATCGGGGTCCATGCGCCCACCCGCACCCCGGCATGGCGCAGCGCCGCCCCGGTCCATTCGTTGCAATTGTCGATGGCGTCATAATGGCCCCGCGCCGCATAGAATATGTCGGCCGGACCATAGCCGCGGATGGGGACGGCGCGTCCGTCCGGCGTCAGCGCGAAGCGGTCCAGGATGAAGGCGACCAGCCGGCGATACTGGTCCGGCGTCAGGACGATCGCCTTCACGTCCGGCCCCACGGTGGGCGCGGCGCCATGGTCGACATGCATCAGCGTGCGGTCGCTGCCGGTCACCGCGCGCAGGATCGTCGCCGGGCGCGCCTGCGACCAGTCCGGCGTGTTCAGGTGCGGGACGCTCAGGTCGGCGGCGGGCGCGATCCGGCTCCAGTCGAACACCGGCGAGCGCACGGGCATGACGATGCCGGTGTGGATGCCGTTGGTCTCGACATGGATGGTGATGCCGTCCGCCGGCGGCGCCCAGCCCGCATTGACCGGAATCAGCCCGCCGATCAGCGCGGCGAGGGCGTAAACATAAGGAATCAGCAGGAAGATCGCCAGGGCGCGCGCCAATATCAGGCCAATGGCGCGAAACGGGCGGGCGGATGACATGGCCGATGCTAGCCGTAATTCGCGCCCGGCGACAAGGAGATAGGCGGCGTCTGTCGGCATTTCTTACAGGCGCGAACAGAAAGCTTGCCGTTTGTGCGGTGCACCACTAACGCCGGGTTTACCGTGTTGTGTATCTAGTCATGGGGATTGCTATGCTCCGTCCTGTTCTGCTTGCTTCTGCTGCTCTGGCGCTGGCCCTTCCGGCCGCTGCCGCTTCCGCCGCCACCATCATCAACCTGGATGGTCAGGCGCATTCCTCGATCAGCGGTTCCGCCGCCAATGTCGTGAACTTCGGACCGGGCACCTACAAGGTGACCTTCACCCAGGATCAGTTCACCGCGTTCAGCCGCTGGAGCTCCAATGCCGGCTGCGACGGCGCTGGCGAGAATTGCCGTCAGGGCTGGGAACTGAGCGCCGCCTACGACGCCGGCAACGGCGTGACGCAGTTCGGCGATGCGAACGGCGGTGGCAATTACGGGCCGACCGTGACCCCGGACAATGGCTTCTACGCCAACGAAACCCTGGCGTTCGACGCGGGTTCGGGCGTTTACAGCTCCACCTTCACGCTGACGCAGGCGACCGACGTCCGCTTCTTCATCTTCGACGACAATATCGGCGACAATCGCGGCGGTATCTCGCTCTCCGTTTCGGCCGTGCCGGAACCGGCCACCTGGGCGATGATGATCGGCGGCTTCGGCCTGGTCGGCGGCGTGATGCGCCGCCGCGCCGTGCGGACCACCGTCACCTACGCCTGATCCGTCCCGACGGACCTGTTGATGCGCCGCCGGTCGAAAGGCCGGCGGCGTCGTCATGTCCGGGCCATGGCCCCGGCGGGCTCAGCGCCGCCGCTTCACCATCCTCAGCGTCGGCCAGTCGCCCCGGTCGATGCGGTCGGCCAGCCGCAGCCCCTGCCGGCGGTAGGCGGCGGCCACCCGCCCCGCCTGACCGTCCAGCAGGCCGGCGAGGATCAGCGACCCGCCCGGCGCCAGCGCCGCCGCCACGGAAGGCGCCAGATCGATCAGCGGCTGGGCCAGGATATTGGCGATGATCAGGTCATAGGGCGCGCCGCGCACCAGCCGGGGGTGGTCCAGCCCGGCGGCGACGGCAAGGTCGAGCGCGCCATGGTCGCGGCCCAGCGCGATTGCGTTCGCCGCCGCATTTTCGCGGGTGACGGCAATCGATACCGGATCGATGTCGGATGCCGTGGCAAAGGCCAGCGGCCACAAATGCATGGCGGCGAACGCCAGCAACCCGGTGCCGGTGCCGATGTCGATCAGGTTGCGGTGCACCGCGCCGCGCCGCTTCATCCGGTCCAGCATCAGCAGGCAGCCGGTGGTCGTTTCATGCTGGCCCGTGCCGAAGGCCAGCCCGGCCTCGATCAGGAAGCTCTTCGCATCGCCCGGCGCTGCATCGGCATGGGCGGATGTGTGGACGAAGAAGCGCCCGGCCCGTACCGGCGCGATCCCGGCCTGGCTTATCGTCACCCAATCGGCCTCGGGAATCCGCTCGACCACCGGCTTGCGCCGCCGCGCGGAGGGCACGAGCGTGCGGATCAGCGCAATCGTCGCCTCGTCCGGGCGGCTTTCGAAATAACCGATCAGCTCCCACGCATCCGGGCGCGATTCGTCCGGCTCGCTCGCCATCAGCACCGGCGGCGGGTCCAGTTCGGCCAGCGCGGCGATGTCCCCGGTCAGCGCCTCGGCCTCCGCCTTGGTGCAGGGCAGGGTCAGCTTCCAGCTATCGGACATAGCTTGCCCCGTTGATGTCGATCACCGCCCCGGTCATCGATGCCGGCGCCTCGATGGCGAGGTAGCGGACGGCGGATGCCACTTCGGCGGGGTCGGCCACCTTGCCCAGCGGAATATCGGCCAGCAGCTTGTCGCCGCCCCGGCTCTCCAGATAATCGTCCGCCATGCCGGTCATGGTGAAGCCGGGGCAGACGGCAAAGGCATAGATGCCGTCGCGGGCATATCCGCGCGCGATGGACTTGGTCATCGCCACCATCCCGGCCTTCGACGCCGCATAATGCCAGTGCGCCGGGCTGTCGCCGCGATAGGCGGCGCGGCTGGCGACGTTGACGATGCGCCCGCCGCCCCGGCCGCGGAAATGGCGGACGGCAAGCCGGCACAGTTCGGCGGCGGCGGTCAGATTGATCTGCAGCGTCCGGTTCCACCCCGCCGTCCACGCGGCGTCGTCCAGATCGATCGGCGCGGCCTCGAACACCCCGGCATTGTTGATCAGTATGTCGATCCGCCCGTCCAGCCGGTCCAGCGCCGCCGCCCACAGCCGGGCGGGGGTGGCGGGGTCCGCCAAGTCGCCGTCGGCCGATCCCGTGCCGACCAGCTTGTGGGAGGAAAGGCTCTCGGCAATCGCCGCGCCGATGCCGCGCGTCGCGCCGGTCAGAAGGATATGGGTCATGGCCCGCGCTTCTAGCGGCTGGCCCGGCAAGAAGATAGCAATCCGGGCGGCGGCCGGGCCTCAGTCTTCGTCCGCCGGTCCGATTTCCAATATCTCGATGGCGTCGGGCGCGCCGTTGAAATCCGCCAAGTCGCCCACGGCTGCGCCCATCAGGGCGCGGGCGAGGGGCGCGGTGAAGGCGATCCGCCCGGCGGCGGGGTCGGCCTCGTCGCCGCCGACGATGTCGACGCTGCGGGTGCCGCCGTTCAGCGTGAAGCGCACCCGCGCGCCAAAGGCGACCACGTCGCCGGGCGAATCGGGCGCCAGCTGCGCGGTCGCCAGCCGCGTGTTCCAGTAACGCAGGTCGCGGCGAACCGCTTCCAGCCGCTCGGCGTCCTTTTCCGTCTGCGCGCGGGTGGAGAGCGCGGCCACCTGCGCCTCGATCAGCGCCAGCCCCCGCGCGGTGACCGGATTCGGCCCCGGCGGAATCGGCAGCTCGAAGCGCGGTTCCTTATGCTCCTCGTCGCTCTCGCGGCGGAATGCGACGCTCATCCATGCTTCCTTTCAGCCACGATATGGGGCCGTCCGGACATTCCTCAACGGGCCGGTCGCGGTCGGCCGGTTCAGGCGACCAGCTTTACATAATCGTCGGCGGCCGATTTCAGGTGGGAAAGCTGGGCATCGACCTTCTTGAAGCCGGTTTCCAGCTCGTCGATCTCGGACGCGACATTTTCCGTGTCGGTGCGGATCGAGGCAATGGTGGTCGACATCGAGTCGGCGGCCAGCGCGGTCTCGTCGACGGCGGCGGTGATCATGGTGACGGTGTGCGCCTGCGTCTCCATCGCCTCGCGGATGCGGTTGGCGGATTGCTGCACCTCGCCCACCGTGTCGCGGATCGATCCGTTGGCGTCCACGGTGACGCGCGTCGCGGACTGGATGGTGGCGATCTTGGCGGCGATGTCGTCGGTGGCGCGCGCCGTCTGGTTGGCGAGCGACTTCACCTCCTGGGCGACGACCGCGAAGCCGCGCCCGGCGTCTCCGGCGCGGGCGGCCTCGATGGTCGCGTTCAGCGCCAGCAGGTTGGTCTGCCCGGCAATGTCGCGGATCAGGCTCAGGATCGACTCGATCGACTGGGCATGGTCGCTCAGCGCTTCCGACATGCCCACCGCCTCGCTCGCCTGCGCGGCGGCGCGGGTGGCGACGCCGGCGGCGACCTCCACTTCGCTGCGCGCGTCCTCGATGGCGCGGATCAGCCCGGCGGCGGTGTGGGCGGCTTCGCGCATGGCGACGGCGGACTGTTCGGCGGCGGCGGCCACTTCGGACGCCTTGCCCAGCATCCCGCGCGCGGCGGCCGATGCGTCCACCGCCTGCCCGCGCAGTTCCTCGCCCAGCCCGGATGCGTGGGCAACCTCGGATCGGATTCGGTCCTGGAACATCTCGGCATGCTGTCCGCGCTCCAGCTGCGACTGGCGCGCCTTCAGCTTGCCGACAAAGGCGGACATGATCTCCGCCTCCAGCAGGGAAATGCGCAGGATGGTGTTCGAAAGGCGCCCGAGTCGCGCGGAATCGTCGCCGATTTTCTCGAACAATATGCTGATCGTGGTGCGGTGGGACGCCGCCAGCGCCGCCAGCACCGCGCTCAAAGGAATATTTGCAGACTGTGAAGACCAGGCATTGTCGCGGGCCATGTCGGCCCATTTCTGGTTGCCGGCATCGCTGAACTTGGCGGCGAAATAAGCGATGCTGGTGCTCAGCACCTTGTCCAGCTCCGCGCCGGTGAAGCGGTTGTCGACGGTGGTCGACTCATTGTAATGGTTCCAGAACGCCATTGCGATTTCGCGCACATGATCGCCCAGAACCTCCCAGATTTGGCGGCAATCCGCGGCCAGCGTGCCCTCCCGGTCGAAATCGCCCAGCCGCTCGGCGAGCGAGATGTGGATCTCCTGCGGAGGGATGCCGACCGGGGTCGTGTTCGGGTGCATTATGATATTCACGGGGCTCACTATCCTCTGGAACGCAGCTTGCCTCCCTGGATAGCCTTTCGATGGTAAATCGATGGTTAAACATGCCGCAACGGATCGCAGCCGGTTGCATGACGTGTCGCATCGGTTAAGACGCGAGCCACGCAAGGAACCGTGCCAACATCGAGGGCAGCATGAACCGTAAATCGGGGCGGCCGTTATCGCCGCATCTCACCATCTGGAAATGGGGGCCGAATATGCTGGTCTCCATCCTGCACCGCGCCACCGGCGTGGGCCTGGCGACGGTGGGGGCGGCGCTGTTCGTCTGGTGGCTGGCGGCGGCGGCAAGCGGGCCGGAAAGCTATCAGGCGTTTCTCGACTGCATCGGCGGCCCGGTGATGTACTGGATCATGCTGGTCGTCGGCGTCGGCCTCACCTGGGCGGCCTTCCAGCATGTCTATTCGGGCCTGCGCCATTTCGTGCTGGATACCGGCGCCGGCTATGAGCTGCGCACCAACAAATTCTGGTCGACGATGACGATCGTCGGATCGGTCCTGACAACCGGCCTGATCTGGGCCTATCTCATCTGGGGCAGATAATGGGCGGGGGAACTGAAATCGGCCGCGTGCGCGGCCTCGGCTCGGCCCATGCGGGCGGCCATCATTTCTGGCACCAGCGGCTGACGGGGGCGTTCAACTTCGCGCTGATGCTGTGGTTCATCGTCTCGCTGCTGCGCCTGCCGGGCTATGACCACGCCACCATCGTCGCATGGCTCGCCACGCCGCTGGCCGCGGTGCCCATGCTGCTGCTGATCGCGTCGGTCTTCTATCATCTGCGCATCGGCCTGCAGGTGGTGATCGAGGATTATGTCCATGAGGACGGCAACCGGATCGCCCTGCTCATCGCGCTCAACGCCTATGCCATCGCGCTCGGCGCGCTGGCCGCCTTTTCCGTTCTCAAAATCGCTCTCTCGGGGGGAGCCGCCTGATGGCCGAAGCCTACAAGATTATCGATCATACCTATGACGCCGTGGTTGTCGGCGCGGGCGGCAGCGGCCTCCGCGCGACCATGGGCATCGCCGAAACCGGCCTGAAGACCGCCTGCATCACCAAGGTGTTCCCGACGCGCAGCCACACCGTCGCCGCGCAGGGCGGCATCGCCGCGTCGCTCGGCAATATGGGGCCTGACCACTGGACCTGGCACATGTTCGACACCGTCAAGGGGTCCGACTGGCTGGGCGATCAGGACGCCATCGAATATCTCTGCCGCGAAGCGCCGGCCGCCGTTTACGAGCTGGAACATGCCGGCGTGCCGTTCAGCCGCACCAATGAAGGCAAGATCTATCAGCGCCCCTTCGGCGGCATGATGCAGAATATGGGGGAAGGCCCGCCCGCCCAGCGCACCTGCGCCGCCGCCGACCGCACCGGCCATGCGATGCTGCACACGCTCTACCAGCAGAGCCTGAAATATGACGCGGATTTCTTCATCGAATATTTCGCGCTCGACCTGATCATGGAAGACGGCGTCTGCCGGGGCGTGATCGCGCTGTGCATGGAAGACGGCACCATCCACCGCTTCCGCTCGCACAGCGTGGTGCTGGCGACGGGCGGCTACGGCCGCGCCTATTTCTCCGCCACCTCGGCCCACACCTGCACGGGTGACGGCGGCGGCATGGTGCTGCGCGCCGGCCTGCCGCTGCAGGACATGGAGTTCGTCCAGTTCCACCCGACCGGCATCTACGGCGCGGGCGTCCTCATCACCGAGGGCGCGCGCGGCGAGGGCGGCTATCTCACCAATTCGGAAGGCGAGCGGTTCATGGAACGCTACGCCCCCTCCGCCAAGGATCTCGCCAGCCGCGACGTCGTCGCCCGGTCGATGGCGATGGAAATCCGCGAAGGCCGGGGCGTCGGCAAGGAGAAGGACCATATCTACCTTCACCTCGACCATATCGACGCCGCCGTGCTGCACGAGCGGCTGCCCGGCATCACCGAAACCGGCAAGGTGTTCGCCGGCGTCGATCTGACCCGCCAGCCGCTGCCGGTTGTGCCGACCGTCCATTATAATATGGGCGGCATCCCCACCAACTATCATGGCGAGGTCGTCACCCTGCGCGACGGCGATCCGGACAGCGTCGTCCCCGGCCTGTTCGCGGTCGGCGAGGCGGCGTGCGTGTCGGTCCACGGCGCCAACCGCCTCGGCTCGAACTCGCTGATCGATCTGGTCGTGTTCGGCCGGGCCACCGGCCACCGCATCGCGGAGATCGTCAAGCCCGGCCAGGCGCACAAGCCGCTGCCCAAGGGATCGGAAGAACTGGCGCTGGGCCGGCTGGACCGCTTCCGCTACGCCAAGGGCGGATCGCCCACCGCCGATATCCGCCGGGCGATGCAGAAGACCATGCAGACGCACTGCGCGGTGTTCCGCACCACCGAGCTGCTGGACGAAGGCAAGACGGAGATCGCCGCCGTCCATGCGCGCATGGCGGATATCGCGGTCAAGGATCGCAGCCTCATCTGGAACACCGACCTGGTCGAGACGATGGAGCTGGACAATCTGATCGGCCAGGCGATGGTGACGATGTATTCGGCGTCGAACCGCACCGAGAGCCGCGGCGCGCACATGCACGAGGATTTCCCGGAACGCGACGACAAGAACTGGATGAAGCACAGCATTTCGTGGTTCAATCCGGACGGCACGGTGAAGATCGATTATCGCCCGGTCCACGATTATACGCTGACCGACGAGATCGCCTACATCAAGCCCAAGAAACGCGTCTATTGATCGGCCTGCCATGAAGGCGGTCCGCCCTTTCATGGCCATGGATGACAAGCGATGATCGACACGGCCGTCATCCTGAGCGCCGGACAGGGATCGCGCCTGCTGCCGCTGACCATCGACCGGCCGAAATGCCTGATCGAGGTCGGCGGCAAGGCGATCATCGACCATCAGCTCGATGCGCTGGCGGCGGCCGGCGTGCGGCGGCGGATCGTCGTCGGCGGCTATCGGGCGGACCGGCTGGCCGCGCACCTCGCCGCGCGCGGCGGCGACGCTGAATTGCGGATCAACCCCTTCTGGGCGGTGTCGAGCAGCATCGGCAGCGTCTGGGCCGCGCGCGACGCGCTGGCCGGCGATTTCGTGATCGTCAACGGCGACACCGTCTACACACCGGCGCTGATCCGCGCCGGGCTGGCCGACGACGCGCCCGGCATCGGCCTGTTCGTGGAGCCGATCGCCCATGCCGAGCAGGACGACATGCTGGTCGCGGTCAGCGACGGGGTGGTCACCGCCGTCGCCAAGACCCTCGATCCGGCGGCCGCGCATCACCGTTCGCTCGGCTTCATCGTCGCCCGGCAGGACGGCGGCGCCTATCGCGCCATGCTGGATGCGGTGATCGCCCGGGAAGACGGCATCCGCAGCTTCCATCACCAGATCGTCCACGAGATCGCGCAGCGCCAGCCCGTCCGCCCGCTGCTGATCCGGGGCGGCGGCTGGGCGGAGATCGACCGGCCGGAGGATATCGCCGGATGGCGGGGCTAGGCGGATGAAGGCCCGGCGCGCCGACGTGGCGGTGCTCTGGCTGGGCGAGATGCTGCTGATCCCGCATCTCTGGCCGATCGTGGACCGGCTGGCGCGCGACCATCCCGATCTCGCCATAGACCTGTGGGTCAGCACCTCGGCCCATGAGGCGCTGATCCGGTCATGGCTCACCGCCGATCACGGCGCCATCCGCCTGCGCCGCGCGCCGGGGTTCAGACGGCTGGAAAACGGCCCGGCCGGCGTCAATCCGCCGCTGCCGGCAAAGCTGCCGATGCTGCTGCGCCTCGCGCCGCGCCTGGCGCGGGTGCCGGTCGTGCTCTGCGCGGAGCAGACCAGCCTGTGGATCCCGCGCATCCTGCCGGCGCGTGCGCGCTTCATCATGACCACGCATGGCTCGGGGCCCCTCGTCTATAATCGGGACGGCAGGCTGAAATGCGCTTACCGGCTGATGGTGCCCAGCGCCCTCCACATGGCGGAACATCTCGCCAACGGCATCGCTGCGGAGCGGATCGCGGTCACGGGCTATATGAAGGCCAGCTTCGCGCCGTCGCGCGCCCGGGCCGATCTGTTTCCCGTGGACAGGCCGACCATCCTCTACGTGCCGCACTGGCAGCGCCGTTTCTCGTCCTGGTGGGATTGGGGGCGGCGGATCGCGACGATGCTGGCGGATCAGGACCGCTACAATGTCATTCTCGCCCCGCACCAGCGCCTGTTCGAGCGGGATGATACGGCGCAGGCGCTGCTCGAATCGCTGGGCGGCCTGCCGCACGTCCATGTCGATTGCGGCAGCTTCGCCATGGTGGACGGCAGCTATACCGCCGCCGCCGACATATATCTCGGCGACAGCTCCAGCCAGATCGCGGAATATCTGATCCGGCCTCGCCCATGCGTGATATTGCAATCGCCCGGCATAAGCTGGCGCAGCGCGGAAGAGGGCGGCTACCAGCCCTATGGCGACTGCGTCACCGATGTGGAGGCGCTGTGGGCAGCGATAGAGGCCGCGCCCGCGCGCCATGCCGGCTACCGCGATCTCCAGGCCCGCTTCGCCGCCACCGCGCTGGGCGATCGCAGCGCGGATGCGCCGCGCCGCGCCGCGCGTGAGATCGTCGCCGCGCTGGCGCGCTAACCGGCCAGCCAGGATGTCAGCGTCTCGCCGCGCCGCCGCGCCGCCGCCGCCTGGATGAACTGCACCGCGTGGACCAGCAGCGAAAGCACGGTCCAGCCCGTCACCGCCAGCAGGCCGATATCGGGCCGGGCGAACAGCATGGCGAAGAACAGGATCGCCATGTTGGGGTTGCGCCGCGCCGTCACCAGCCGGAAATCGGAATCGCATTTCCGCCAGACATGGATGTGCATGCCGAACGCCTTGATGAACGCGCCTTCGATCAGCCTTTGCAGCACATAGCCCGCGAACAATATCGCCTGCACGGCCCAGAATATCGTCGGCGTGAAGGCCAGTCCCCACGCGCCCAGCCCCACCGCCCAGGCAAACCACCAGAAGGGCGGGTGGATCAGGTCCATGCCATGGTCGAATATATTGCCCCACCATGAGGATGTGATGGTGCAGCGCGCCAGCTTGCCGTCCACCGTGTCGAGCACCATGAAGGCCAGCCCCGCCGCCAGCCCGGGCCAATAATCCCCCCGCCAGAACAGCAGGGTGGCGATCACGCACAGCACCGCGCCGATCGCGGTCACGCCATTGGGGCTGATGCCGATCCGCGCCGCGACGCGGGTGAGCAGAAAGGCCCATTGCGGCCAGAGATATTTGGTCAATATGTCGGTGACGCCCTTATAGGCGCCCTGATAGCTTTTCCGTTCTATGGCGCGCACGCTGTCCGGCTCCAGCCGCTCAACGAAGGGCTGCTCCAGCTTGCGCAGCGCCGTGTTGTAGATGCGCCCGCCGGTCTCGAAGGCGATGACCTCCAGCGCCGTGCCGTCCGGCAGCGCATCGCCATGCGCCATGGCGGCGGCCACCATGTCGGCGACGGCCGGATCGCCGACATGGGCGATCACCGCCCGGCCGCCCAGCGTCAGCACCGCGCCAGGCCGTCCCGCCAGATGGGCCAGCCAGAGCGGATCGAAGGCATAGCCCAGATCGACCAGCAATTGCGGCGATTGCCGGCCTTCATCGTCTATGGGGAGCGCGGCGGCGGTGGCGATGCGGCGGACGCGTTCGGCGGAGCTCATGCCCCAGAGCGTCGTCTCGTTCCGGCCGACGCGGCGGACGGAGGGTTTGGCTGTGTTCAAGTTGACCGATCACAATCGTTGAACTCCTGTCCCTAAAGCGGGCCGGTGGCGGGCGCAACGGCGCACAGGCGCCCATCCGCTCCCGCTTGGCGGCGGCGGACGGATCGGATAGCGCCTGTCCTATGGACTCGTCCGCGCCTGCCCCCGTCACCGCAATCCTGCTTGCCGGCAGCCGGCCCGGGGTGGACCCGCTGGCCGCGCATTTCGATGAGCCGGTGAAGGCGCTGATCCGGCTGGGCGGCCGGACGATGATCGATCGGGTGGTCGCCACGCTGGCGGCCAGTACTGAGGTTGGGCCAATCGTCATCGCCGCGCAGGACATTGCGCAGCTTCAGGCCGGGCTGGGCGCGGACTGGTGCGGCGCCAACCCGCAGGTGCGTTTCCTCACCGTCGGCGACTCGGTGAGCGGCGCGGTGGTGGAGGCGATCGCGGCGACCGGCGGCGCCTATCCCTATCTCGTCACCACCGCCGACAATGCGTTGCTCGACGCGCCGACCGTCGCGGCATTCGCGCGCGGGGCGGCGTCGTCACGCGCCGACGTCGCGGTGGCGCTGGTCGAACGGCGGACGCTGCTCGCCGCCTATCCCGCCAACCGGCGGACCTGGCTGAAATTCCGGGGCGGGGCCTATTCCGGCGCAAACCTGTTCTGGTTCGGCGGCCCGGGGGCGGAGCGCGTGCTGGCGCTGTGGCGGACGATAGAGCAGCAGCGCAAGCGCGGCCGGGCGGTCATCGGCGCGTTCGGCCCGCTGATGCTGGCGGCGGTCGGCCTGCGCATCCTGACGCTGCACGGGGCGATGCGCTGGGCCGGGCGGCGGCTGGGGGTCGCCGCCGCGGCGGTGGTGCTGGACCGGGCGGAGGCCTGCATCGATGTCGACAGCCTTGCCGATCATGCGCTTGCCGAGGCGATATTGGCGGGCCGCGAACCGCGCCGATAAGCGGGGCGGGACAATTTTTGGCGCGCTGATGGCTTGCACAGGCGGCGCGAAAGGCATAGCCGCAGTCGCAAGATAGACCAGAGCGCGCAGGAATCTCTTTCATGGCTGAATTTACGCTGCCGGCGAACAGCAGGATCAAGAAGAAGGGGGAAGTCCACAAAGCCCCGGAAGGCGCCGCCCGCACCCGCACTTTCAAGGTCTATCGCTACGATCCCGACAGCGGCGAGAATCCGCGCTACGACTCGTTCGAGCTGGATCTGGACGATACCGGGCCGATGGTGCTCGATGCGCTGATCAAGATGAAGAGCGAGCAGGATTCGTCGCTCACCTTCCGCCGCTCGTGCCGCGAGGGAATTTGCGGGTCCTGCGCGATGAACATCGACGGCCGCAACACGCTGGCCTGCACCCACGCCATCGAGGACTGCAACAAGGAAGTCCGCATCACGCCGCTGCCGCATATGGAGGTGGTGAAGGATCTGGTGCCCGATTTCACCCATTTCTACGCGCAATATTCGTCGATCCAGCCCTGGCTGCAAACCGTGTCGCCGCCGCCCTCGGGCAAGGAACGGCTGCAATCGCCGGAAGACCGCGCCAAGCTTGACGGGCTGTACGAATGCATCCTGTGCGCCTGCTGCTCCACCTCCTGCCCCAGCTACTGGTGGAACAGCGACAAGTTCCTCGGCCCCGCCATCCTGCTCCAGGCCTATCGCTGGCTGGCCGACAGCCGCGACGAGATGACCGGCGAGCGGCTGGACGAGCTGGAAGATCCCTTCCGCCTCTACCGCTGCCACACGATCATGAACTGCTCCAATGTCTGCCCCAAGGGGTTGAACCCGGCCAAGGCGATCGCGGAATTGAAGAAGATGGTGGTGGAGCGCACGGTCTGATCCGCGTCGGGGCGCGGCTGCGGCCTGGTCCGACAGGGGTTCCGGCGTGACGCCTGCCTTCACCTACGCGCCGGATCCTGAAAATCCCGGCTGGATGCGCTGGACGTTGACGGACGCCAGCCGTTTCAACGCGGTGATGGGCCGGCTGCTCGTGCGGGGCGAGGGCGAAGGGCGCGCGCGGGTGCGGATGTTCCCGGAACGCGGCCATTCCAACCTGCAGGACAATGTCCATGGCGGCGTCACGCTGGCCTTTATCGACATGGCGATGTTCGCCGCCTCGCGCAGCTTTGGGCTGATCGACGCGGCCGGGGCGGTGACGCTCGATCTGTCCACCCAGTTCATCGGCGGCGGCCGGATCGGCGAGCCGCTGGACGCAGAGGTGGAATTGCTGCGCGAAACCGGGCGGCTGCTGTTCCTGCGCGGGCTGGTCACCCAGGCGGGGGACCACCGCGTCGCCGCCTTCGCCGGCACCATCCGCAAACCCGCAAGGCCGCGATGAGCCGGATCGTCGAGCGCTATGATGCGCTGGTCGCGCATGGCGAGCTGCGCCCGGACCCGGAGCAGGCCGCCGCCGCCGCGCGGCTGGACGTGCTGGCCGACGCGCTGGAGGCGTCGCCCCGGCGCGGCAGCCTGTTGTGGCGGCTGGGCCGCACCCGGCCGGAGGTGCCGCGCGGCATCTACATGTGGGGCGGGGTCGGGCGCGGCAAATCGATGCTGATGGACCTGTTCTTCGACAGCGTGCAGATCAACCGCAAGCGCCGCGTCCATTTCCATGAATTCATGATCGAGGTGCACGCCCGGCTGCGGGTGGAGCGCGACAAGGAAGCGGGTGATCCCATCCCGGCGGTGGCGGAGGCGCTGAAGGGCGAGGCGCGGCTGATCGCCTTCGACGAGATGGTGGTCAACAACTCCGCCGACGCGATGATCCTGTCGCGCCTGTTCACGGCGTTGATCGGCGCGGGGGTCACGGTCGTCACCACCTCCAACCGCCCCCCGGCCGATCTCTACAAGGACGGGCTGAACCGCGAGCATTTCCTGCCCTTCATCGCGCTGATCGAGGAGCGGCTGGACGTCATCCCGCTCAACGGGCCGACCGATTACCGGCTGCAGCGGCTGAGCGGGGTCAGGACCTGGCATGTCCCCAACGGCCCGGCGGCCACCAGGGCGCTCAGCGAGGCTTTCTTCAAGCTGACCGATTATCCGCCGGAAGACCGCGCCCATGTGCCGACGGAAGATGTTCCGCTGGGCGGCGGGCGCACTATCCATGTCCCCAAAAGCCTGAAGGGCGTCGCCGTCTTCTCGTTCAAGCGGCTGTGCGGCGAGGCGCGGGGCGCGGCCGATTATCTGGCCATCGCGCGGCGGTTCCACAGCATCATCCTGGTCGGCATTCCAAAGCTCGGGCCGGAGAACCGCAACGAGGCGGCGCGTTTCGTGACGCTGATCGACGCGCTCTACGAACATGGCGTCAAGCTGCTCGCCGCGGCGGACGCGGAGCCGGCACATCTCTACGAGGCGGGCGACGGCCGCTTCGAGTTCGACCGCACCGTCAGCCGCTTGATGGAAATGCAGTCGGACAGCTATCTGGCGGGCGGCCACGGCCTGGGCTGAACGGAGACGCCGGCATGATCGTGCGTAATGCGATGCTGACATTCCTGGCGCTGCTGCTGCTCATCGCGGGCGGGGTGTGGATGATCGGCGTCGGCTCAGACTGGCTGATGATCGTCATCGGCATCGCCTTCGTCGCCGCGCTGATCGAGCGGAAACGCTACTGGCGGCGCACCGGCGGACGCCCCGGGCCGGAATGGTTCACCACCGGCGAATGGCGGATTGATCCTGAATCCGGCGCCGTGCTCAGGATGTGGGAAGACTCGGCAACGGGCGAGCGGCGCGAGGTTGCGGGTGAACCGACGCTCCACTGAGCTTCTTATTGCAACTAATTCGCAATCGCAAAGATTTCCCCTTTTTCCGACATTTCGCTGTTGAAGCGTTAACATATCCGGCCTAAGCGGGCCGCAATTCATCTGGGTGCGATCCCCTGCGGGATCGTGCACGCCCCAATGAGGAGGTTGACTGCATGGCTCGCAAGAAGATCGCGCTGATCGGCGCTGGCAATATCGGCGGAACGCTCGCGCATCTCGCGGCGAAGAAGGAACTGGGCGATATCGTCCTGTTCGACGTCGTGGAGGGCGTGCCCCAGGGCAAGGCGCTCGATCTGTCGCAGTGCGGCCCCATCGAGGGTTTCGACGCGAAGATCACCGGCACCAACGATTATGCCGACATTGCGGGCGCCGACGTCATCATCGTCACCGCCGGCGTGCCGCGCAAGCCGGGCATGAGCCGCGACGACCTGCTCGGCATCAACCTGAAGGTCATGAAGGCGGTGGGTGAGGGCATCAAGGCCAACGCGCCCAACGCCTTCGTCATCTGCATCACCAACCCGCTCGACGCGATGGTGTGGGCGCTGCGCGAATATTCCGGCCTGCCGCACAACAAGGTCGTCGGCATGGCCGGCGTGCTCGATTCGGCGCGCTTCAGCCATTTCCTCGCGGAAGAATTCAACGTCTCGGTGAAGGACGTCAGCACCTTCGTGCTGGGCGGCCATGGCGACACCATGGTTCCCGTCGTGCAATATTCGACGGTCGCCGGCATCCCGGTGCCCGACCTCGTCGAAATGGGCTGGTCGACCAAGGAGCGCATCGACGCGATCGTGCAGCGCACCCGCTCCGGCGGCGGCGAGATCGTCGGCCTGCTCAAGACCGGATCGGCCTTCTACGCCCCCGCCACCAGCGGCATCGCCATGGCGGAAGCCTATCTGAACGACCAGAAGCGCGTCCTGCCCTGCGCGGCCTATGTCAGCGGGGATTATGGGGTCGACAATCTCTATGTCGGCGTGCCGGTGGTCATCGGCGCCGGCGGTGTCGAGAAGGTGGTTCAGATCAAGCTGGATACGGATGCCAAGGCCAATCTCCAGGCCTCCGTCGATGCGGTCAAGGACCTGCTCGTCGCCTGCAAGGCGATCGATCCGGCGCTCGGCTGAGCCGTTTAACGGGGCGCCGTGATGGCGCCCTCTGCCCGCCCATCACGGGCGGACCTCCCCTGGGCAGAGGCAAAGGACGACACCACCCCATGAGCATCCTCGTCAACAAGAACACCAAGGTCATCACGCAGGGCATGACCGGGGAAACCGGCACCTTCCATACCCAGCAGGCGCTGGCCTATGGCACCCAGATGGTCGGCGGCGTCACGCCCGGCAAGGGCGGCACCCAGCATATCGGCCTGCCGGTGTTCAACACGGTTCACGAGGCGGTGTCCGCCACCGGCGCGGATGCGTCCGTCATCTACGTGCCGCCGCCCTTCGCCGCCGATTCCATCCTGGAGGCCATCGACGCGCAGGTGCCGCTCATCGTGTGCATCACCGAAGGCATTCCGGTGCTGGACATGGTGAAGGTGAAGCGCGCGCTCTCCGGCTCGAAATCGCGGCTCATCGGCCCCAACTGCCCGGGCGTGCTGACGCCGGGCGAATGCAAGATCGGCATCATGCCGGGCAACATCTTCTCCAAGGGCTCGGTGGGCGTCGTCTCGCGCTCCGGCACGCTCACCTATGAAGCTGTGTTCCAGACCACCAATGAGGGCCTTGGCCAGACCACCGCGGTCGGCATCGGCGGCGATCCGGTCAACGGCACCAATTTCATCGACGTGCTCGAACTGTTCCTGGCGGACGATGAAACCAAATCGATCATCATGATCGGCGAGATCGGCGGCGACGCCGAGGAACAGGCGGCGCAGTTCCTGATCGACGAGGCGAAGCGCGGCCGCAAGAAGCCGATGGCCGGCTTCATCGCGGGCCGCACCGCGCCTCCGGGCCGCCGCATGGGCCACGCCGGCGCGATCGTGTCGGGCGGCAAGGGCGATGCCGAAAGCAAGATCGCCGCGATGGAAGCTGCCGGGATCACCGTCTCCGCCAGCCCGTCGGAACTGGGCACCACGCTGGCCGCCCTGTTGAAGCGCTGAGGGAAGCGAACCATATTGCTGCCCGCTTCGCAAAGCGCGGGGGCAGCACCGATTGAACGACTCTGAACCCCCACCGGGGGCAGGCCGAGGTGTTATATGGGTATCGAAAGCCGCAATTTTGACGAGATAGAGGGGGTCAGCCCCTCCTTTGTCGAGGCGCTCTATCGCAATTATGCCGCCGATCCGGCCAGCGTCGAGCCGAGCTGGCGCAACTGGTTCTCCGGCCTGGAAGCGGCCGTTGAAAGCCCCAGCTGGAAACGGCCCAACTGGCCGCCGGCCGATACGGACGCGCTGACCGCCGGGCTGGATCCGACGCAGATGGCCGTCGCGCCCAAGGTCGACAGCCGCAAGCCGGCCCCGGCCGCCGCCGCGCCGGGCGACGATGCGGTGATGCGCGCCGCCAGCGACGCCATCCGCGCGCAGATGCTGATCCGCACCTATCGCGTGCGCGGGCACCTTGCCGCCAATCTCGATCCGCTGGGCCTCAGCAAGCGCGAACTGCCGGCTGACCTGACGCCGGAATATCACGGCTTTTCGGGCGCCGATCTCGACCGGCCGGTCTATCTCGGCGGCACGCTGGGGCTGGAATGCGCCACGGTGCGCGATCTGGTGGCCATCGTGCAGGCCAATTATTGCGGCAATGTCGGCCTGGAATATATGCACATCTCCGACGTCGACGAGCGCCGGTTCCTGCAGGACAGGCTGGAGGGCAAGGACAAGGTCATCGAGTTCACGCCGGAGGGCAAGCGCGCCATCCTGAACAAGGTGATCGAGGCCGAGCAGTACGAGAAGTTCCTCGGCAAGAAATATGTCGGCACCAAGCGCTTCGGGCTGGACGGCGGCGAATCGATGATCCCCGCGCTCGAGGCGGTGATCAAATATGGCGGCCAGTACGGCGTCCGCGAGATCGTCTACGGCATGGCGCATCGCGGCCGGCTGAACGTGCTGGCGACGGTGATGGCCAAACCCTATCGCGTCATCTTCCACGAATTTTCGGGCGGCTCCGCCAACCCGGAGGATGTCGGCGGCTCGGGCGACGTCAAATATCATCTCGGCACCTCGACGGACCGGGAGTTCGACGGGATCAGCGTCCACATGTCGCTGGTGCCCAACCCCAGCCATCTCGAGGCGGTGGACCCGGTGGTGCTGGGCAAGGCCCGCGCCACCCAGGTGATCCGGGACGATCTCGCCAAGCACCAGCAGGTGCTGCCGGTGCTGATCCATGGCGACGCGGCCTTCGCCGGCCAGGGCATCGTGTGGGAATGCCTCAGCTTCTCCGGCATTCGCGGCTATAATACCGGCGGCTGCATCCACTTCGTCATCAACAACCAGATCGGCTTCACCACCAGCCCGCAATTCGCGCGCTCCTCGCCCTATCCGTCGGACGTGGCAAAGGGCGTCCAGGCGCCGATCTTCCACGTCAACGGCGACGATCCGGAAGCGGTCACCTTCGCCTGCAAGATGGCGATCGAGTTCCGCCAGCAGTTCGGCCGCGATATCGTGATCGACATGTGGTGCTATCGCCGCTTCGGCCATAATGAGGGTGACGAGCCGAGCTTCACCCAGCCGCTGATGTATTCGGAAATCCGCAAGCATCCGCCGGTCAGCACCATCTATGGCGATCGGCTGCGCGATCAGGGCGTGGTCGACGAAGCCTGGTATGACGGCGTCGTCGGCAAGTTCACCGGCCATCTCGAGGATGAATTCGACGCGGCGAAATCCTACCAGCCCAACAAGGCGGACTGGTTCGCCGGGCGCTGGTCCGGCCTGCACCGGCCGGCGGACCCCGAAAATGCCCGCCGCAACGTGGAAACCGGCATCGACCGCAAGCTGTTCGACAGCATCGGCCGCACGCTGACCACGGTGCCCAAGGGGCTGGACGTCCACAAGACGCTCAGCCGCATCCTCGACGCCAAGCGCGAGATGTTCAAGGCCGGCGCCGGCATCGACTGGGCGACCGGCGAGGCGCTGGCCTTCGGCTCGCTGGTCAGCGAGGGCTTCGGCGTGCGCCTGTCCGGGCAGGACAGCGGGCGCGGCACGTTCAGCCAGCGCCACGCCGTCTGGGTCGATCAGACCGACGAGCATAAATATGTGCCGCTCAACCAGATCCCGCACGGCCGCTTCGAGGTGCTGGACAGCCCGTTGTCGGAATTCGGCGTGCTCGGCTTCGAATATGGCTATGCCATGGCCGATCCCAAGACGCTGGTGCTGTGGGAAGCGCAGTTCGGCGATTTCGCGAACGGCGCGCAGGTCATCATCGATCAGTTCATCGCAGCCGGCGAGGCCAAGTGGCTGCGCGCCAACGGCCTGGTGATGCTGCTGCCCCACGGTTATGAAGGGCAGGGGCCGGAACATAGCTCGGCCCGGCTGGAACGCTATCTGCAGCTTTGCGCGCAGGACAATATGCAGGTGGCCAATTGCACCACCCCGGCCAATTATTACCACCTGCTGCGGCGGCAGATGCACCGCCCGTTCCGCAAGCCGCTGGTCATCATGACGCCGAAATCGCTGCTGCGGCACAAGATGGCGGTGTCCACGGCTGATGAATTCCTGACCAACAGCCATTTCCGGCGGCTGCTGTCCGATCCCAATCCGCCCGCCGACAAGGATGTGAAGCGGCTGGTGCTGTGCACCGGCAAGGTCGCCTACGACCTGATCGAGGCGCGCGACGCGGCGGGGGACGAGCACACCGCCATCGTCCGGGTCGAACAGCTCTATCCCTTCCCCGGCGATCCGCTGACCGCCCGGCTGAAGGCGATGACCGGGCTGGAGGAAGTCATCTGGGCGCAGGAGGAGCCGAAGAACAACGGCGCCTGGTTCTTCGTCGAGCCATATATCGAACAAAGCCTGGCGGCCGCCGGGGTGAAGCCGAAGCGCGCGCGCTATGCCGGGCGCGCCGCCTCCGCCTCGCCTGCGACCGGCCTCGCCAAGCGCCATCTGTCGGAACAGGGCGCGCTTGTCGCCGATGCGCTGGGCCATAGCGTGCGCACTGAAATCAAGCGCCAGAAGAAGGGTTGATCCATGGCGACCGAAGTCAAAGTCCCCGTGTTGGGCGAATCGATCACTGAAGCAACCGTCGGCGAATGGCTGAAGCAGCCGGGCGATCCGGTGAAGGCGGACGAACCCATCGTCAGCCTGGAAACGGACAAGGTGGCTGTGGAAGTGCCCGCGCCGGTTTCCGGCATCATGGGCGCCCATGCCGTCGCGGCCGGCGATACCGTGCAGGTCGGCGCGCTGATCGCGTCGATCGAGGCCGGCGGCGCCCCCGCCGCGGCCGCCCCCAAGGCTGCCGATCCCGCCCCCGCCCGGGCGGCGGAGGCCCCGGCGGGCGACGATGAGGGCGACGCCTCCGGCGATCCGCTCACCTTGTCCCCGGCCGTGCGTCGTCTGGTGCTGGAACATGGGCTGGACCCCTCGTCGATCCGGGGCACCGGCAAGGACGGGCGGCTGACCAAGGACGACGTGCTGCGCGCCGCCGAACAGCAGGCCAAGCCCGCCGAAACCGCCGCCGCGCCCGTTGCCGCCCCGGCGGAAGGCGCCCGGCGCGAAGAGCGGGTCCGCATGACCCGCCTGCGCCAGACCGTCGCCAAGCGGCTGAAGGACGCGCAGAACACCGCGGCGATGCTGACCACCTTCAACGACGTCGACATGACGGCGGTGATGGAGGCGCGCAGCCGCTACAAGGATCTGTTCGAAAAGAAGCACGGCGTGCGGCTGGGCTTCATGGGCTTCTTCGTGAAGGCCGCCTGCCAGGCGCTGCGCGACATCCCGTCCGTCAACGCCGCCATTGAAGGCGACGAGATCGTCTATCGTGACTATGTCGACGTGTCGGTGGCGGTCAGCGCGCCCAACGGGCTTGTCGTGCCGGTGATCCGCGACGCGCAGGCGCTGTCGGTGGCCGGCATCGAACGCACCATCGGGGATTTCGGCAAGCGCGCCAAGGACGGCACGCTGAAGATGGACGAGATGAAGGGCGGCACCTTCACCATCTCCAACGGCGGCGTGTTCGGTTCGCTCATGTCCACGCCGATCATCAACCCGCCCCAGTCCGCCGTGCTGGGCCTCCACCGGATCGAGGACCGGCCCGTGGTGCGCGACGGCCAGGTGGTGGTGCGGCCGATGATGTATCTGGCGCTCAGCTACGACCACCGGTTGATCGACGGGCGTGAGGCCGTCACCTTCCTGGTGGCGCTCAAGAACGCGATCGAGGATCCGACGCGGCTGCTGATCGACCTCTGAAGGATGACGCCCAATGGCTGACTATGATTATGACGTGCTGGTCATCGGCGCCGGGCCGGGCGGCTATGTCGCCGCGATCCGCGCTGCGCAGCTTGGCCTGAAGACGGCCTGCGCCGAAGGGCGCGAGACGCTGGGCGGCACCTGCCTCAATGTCGGCTGCATCCCGTCAAAGGCGCTGCTCCACGCGTCCGAACTTTATGAAGAGGCGCATTCCGGCGCGCTCGCCAAATTCGGCGTCAACATCAGCGGCACCAGGCTCGATCTGGGCCAGATGCACGCGGAAAAGGAAAAGGCGGTCGGCGAGCTGACCGGCGGCATCGCCTTCTTGTTCAAGAAGAACAAGGTCGACTGGCTGAAAGGCTATGCCAGCTTCACCGCGGCGGACACGGTGACGGTGGACGGGCGCAGCGTGCGGGCGAAGAACATCATCATCGCCACGGGGTCGTCGGTCACGCCGCTGCCCGGCGTCGCGGTCGACCAGAAGGTCGTGGTCGATTCCACCGGCGCGCTGGCGCTGTCCAGGGTGCCCGGCCATCTCGTCGTCATCGGCGGCGGCGTCATCGGGCTGGAACTCGGCTCGGTCTGGCGGCGGCTGGGCGCAAAGGTGACGGTGGTCGAATATGTCGACCAGATCCTGCCCGGCTTCGATGACGAGGTCCGCAAGGAATCGGCCAAGCTGTTCAAGAAACAGGGCTTCGAAATCAGGACCGCCACCAGGGTGACCGGCGTGACGGTGAAGGGCGGCAAGGCCACCGTGTCGATCGAGCCGGCGGCCGGCGGCGCGGCGGAGAGCCTTGCGGCGGATGCCGTTCTGGTCGCCATCGGGCGCAGGCCGAATACCAATAATCTGGGCCTCGACAAGGCGGGCGTCGCGCTCAACGCGCGCGGGCAGATCGAGGTGGATCACCGCTTCGCCACCGGCGTTTCGGGCATCTGGGCGATCGGCGACGTCACGCCGGGGCCGATGCTCGCCCACAAGGCCGAGGATGAAGGCATTGCGGTCGCGGAGAATATCGCCGGGCTGACCGGCATCGTGAACCACGATGTCATCCCCAGCGTCGTCTATACCCATCCCGAGATCGCGGGCGTCGGCCTTACCGAGGAACAGGCGAAGGCGCGGGGCGAGGTGAAGGTCGGCAAATTCCCCTTCGCGGGCAACAGCCGGGCCAAGACCAACCGCGATACGGACGGTTTCGTGAAGATCGTCGCCGATGCGAAGTCGGATCGCGTGCTGGGCGTCCACATCATCTCGTCGCTGGCCGGCACGATGATCGCCCAGGCCGCGCAGGCCATGGAATTCGGCGCGACCAGCGAGGACATTGCCTATACCTGCCACGCGCATCCGACCCATTCGGAAGCGATGAAGGAAGCGGCCATGGCGGTGACGGGCAAACCGATCCATATCTGACCGCCGGCAACAAGGCGGCGAATCGATGGAAGAAGCGGCGATCAGACTGGGGCCGGTGATGCCCTGGCTCGACCTGCTGGGCATTGCCGTGTTCGCGGCGTCCGGCGCGCTGGCGGCGGCGCGGCGTCAGCAGACCCTCGTCACCTTCGCCTTCTTCGCGCTGGTCACCGGCACGGGCGGCGGCACGGTGCGCGATCTGTTGATCGGCGCACCGGTCTTCTGGGTGCATGACGGGCGGATCCCGCTGGTCTGCCTGGTGATGTGCGGGCTCATCTGGCTCACCCCGCAACGCTGGTGGAAAGGCCGCGCGCTCGACTGGTTCGATGCGGTCGGCCTCGCCGCCTATGCGGTCTATGGCGCGGCCAAGGCGCTCGCCTTCGGCATCCCGCCGCTGCCCGCCGCGATGATGGGGGTGATGACGGCCTGCCTGGGCGGCATCATCCGCGACGTGCTGGCCGGGGAGCCGTCCATCCTGCTCCGCCCGGAACTGTATGTCACTGCCGCGGCGCTGGCCGCCGGGCTGTTCGTCGGCATGAGCCTGTCGGGCGTCGCCACCCCGGTCGCCGCCGGCATCGCCGCCTTTGCCGGCTTCGCGCTGCGCGCCGTCGCCATCCGCAAGGGGCTGGGCCTGCCGGTCTATCGCGGCTGATCGGCCCGGCCGCTCGCCGGGACGCGGTTGCCGGTCAGTCCCCGGCCCATACCGGATCAACCACCGCCCAAATGCCGGGGGCATGGTTGCCGGTCGGCCCCGGTCAAATGCCGGGGCGTTGGTGCCGGTCAGCCCCGGTCGACACCGGGGCATTGCGGTCAGTCCTCGCGGACCAGCCCCACCTCGCTGAACGGCTTCGGGTCCATCGGCGGGTTGTCCGCCTTGGCCAGCTCAAGCTGCCAGAAGCCGACGTCGCGCCATTCGCCATGCTTGTAGCCGACGGCGCGGTACACGCCCGCCCGGCGGAAACCGAGCGATTCATGCAGCGAGATCAGCGCATCGTCGGGCAGCGATATGCCGCTGATCGCCTGGGTGAAATCCTGCGCGCGCAGCGTGTCGATCAGCGCCTCGTACAACAGCCGGCCCACGCCTTTGCGCTTGATGTCGCCGGCAATGTAGATCGCGGTCTCGACGACGTAGCGATAGGCCGGCCGGTCGCGAAAGCTGGTCGCGAAGGCATAGCCCAATATCGCGTCCTCATCCTCGCTGGTCGCCACCAGCCAGGGGTAGAATCCCTTGGACGCGGCAATCCGCGCCCGCATCTGCTGGGTCGTCGGCGGCTCGGTTTCGAAAGAGATCGCGCTGGTCGCGACGAAGGGGGCGAATATGGCCGCAATCTGGGCCGCGTCGTCGGGTGTGGCGGCGCGGATTCGGATCATCGCAAAAACCTTTCTATGGCCCAGGCAAACAGGGTGTCGCGCGTGCGGGAAGACGTCCGGGCGGCGCCCACCGTTCCGCATTCGAGGCAGCGGACCTGGATGGCCGGGCCGCTGGCCAGCATCCGCGCGTCGGCAAGTGCGTTCAGCGCCACGGCGTTGCGCGCCTGCCCCATGCGGGTGAACAGGTCGACGGATGCGCCGCTGGCGTCGTCGTCGCCCTCGCGGTCGAACGCCTTTAGCATGGTGGCGAGGAAGCCTGGCGGCGTCTCCAGATAGACGGCATGGACCTTAGCCGGGTCCAGCTTGGCGCGGCGCGCGGCGTCGGCAATCGCCGCGTCGAGCGATCCGAACTGGTCCACCAGGCCCAGTTGCCGGGCGGTGCCGCCGTCCCACACCCGGCCCTGGCCGATCTCGTTGACGCGGGCGACGGGCAGCTTGCGCGCCGCGGCGACCAGCGCGGTGAACTTGCGGTAGATATCCTCCACCCCTGCCTGCATCAGCTGGTCGAACTGCGGCGTCGTGCCGCCCAGCAGGTCCGGCTGGCCGGAAAGCGGGGTGGTGGAAACGCCGTCCGTGGTCACGCCCACCTTGGCCAGCGCGTTCTCCAGAGTCGGCAGCACGCCGAACACGCCTATCGATCCGGTGATGGTGGTCGGCTCGGCAAAAATGGCGTCGCCCGCCGTCGCCACCCAATAGCCGCCCGATGCCGCCACCGACCCCATGGAGATCACCACGGGCAGCCCGGCCTTGCGCGCGTCGAGCACGGCGGTGCGGATCTGCTCGGATGCCAGCACCGATCCGCCGGGGGAATCGACGCGGACGACCAGCGCCTTCAGCTTGTTGTCCGCCATGCCCTTGTAGAGCAGGCGGGAAATCGTCTCGCCGCCCGCCGTGCCGGGCGATGCCTTGCCGTCCACGATCACCCCCGCCACCGTCAGCACGCCGATGGCGTCGCCGCTGGTCGAGGGTGGGTTGGCCGACACCCAGTCGTCATAGTTGATCGTGTTGAAGCTGCCGGCCGGCTTGCCGCTGTCGCTGCCCGCAATCTCCGCCACCCGGCGGCCGAATGCGGTCCGGTCGCCCAGCCGGTCGACCAGCCCGGCGGCCTGCGCCGCCTTCGCCATGTCGCCCTGCTGGGAAAGCAGCGTGCCCACCGGATCGGCGACATAGCCCGCGATCTTCGCCTGCGGGCGGGCGGCGGCGACGTCCTTCTGCCAGCCGTCCCACAGCGCGCCGGCCAGCGCCTCGTTGGCGCGGCGCGCCTCCGGCGACTGGTCGGCGCGGGTATAAGGCTCCACTGCCGACTTGAATTCCCCGACGCGGTAGACATGGGCGGTCACGCCCAGCCGGTCGATCAGCCCCTTATAATAAAGGCGCGATCCGCCCGGCCCGGTGAAGGCGGCGACGCCGAACGGGTTCAGCCACAGTTCGGATGCGTTGGCGGCAAGTAGATAGGCGCTGTCGGAATAGCCGGTCGCATAGGCCAGCACCGGCTTCTTCGCGTCGCGGACCCGGCGGATCGCCTGTCCCACCGTTTCCAGCGCCACCTGGCCGCCGCCGGTGAATCTGTCGAGATCCAGCACCACCGCCTTCACCCGGTCGTCGGTGGCCGCGCTGTCCAGCGCCTGCACCACGTCGCGCAGCCGATATTCCCGCACCGTCGGCGCGGAAGACGCCAGCGCCTCGAACGGCTCGGCCTCGGCCGGCTGCTCGACGATGCTGCCCTTCAGGTCCAGCAACAGCGCGCCGCTGCTGATCGAGCGTGCGCCCGGCGTTGCGGTCAACGCCGCATAGAGCGCCCCGAAGAACAGCAGCATGAAGATAAGGACCAGCGCGTCCTTGACGCCCACCAGCACTTTCCATGCCCCGCGCAGCAATGCCACCTGCCGTTCCTTCCCGTCCTGAGTTCCCGTTAGGGGCTATCGCCTTCGCCTCCCGCTGTAAATCGGCCTGTGGGCGGGGCGTGCCGCAAAATATTGGCGCGCCCGCCTTGACCGCGCCGGGGGCTCTCCACATATGGCGGCTGTTGGCACTCGACGGGGTTGAGTGCTAACGCCCTATTCATCGCGGGGCCGGATGTTCCGGCCCGCCAGTCAAGAAGGATGGACCGAATGAAATTTCGTCCGTTGCACGATCGCGTGCTCGTTCGCCGCGTCGAGGCCGAGGAAAAGACCGCCGGCGGAATCATCATCCCCGATACGGCCAAGGAAAAGCCGCAGGAAGGCGAAGTCGTCGCCGCCGGCACCGGCGCCAAGGCCGAGGACGGCAAGGTCACCCCGCTGGACGTCAAGGCCGGCGACAAGATCCTGTTCGGCAAATGGTCCGGCACCGAAGTGAAGGTGGACGGCGAGGATCTGCTGATCATGAAGGAAAGCGATATCCTCGGGATCATCGGCTGATCCTTCGCTCCGCTTTTTCCAATCAGACATAGTGTAAGGAATAACGAACATGGCAGCGAAAGACGTTAAATTTTCGCGCGACGCCCGGGAACGCATCCTGCGCGGCGTCGATATCCTCGCCGACGCGGTGAAGGTGACGCTCGGCCCCAAGGGCCGCAACGTCGTGATCGACAAGAGCTTCGGCGCCCCCCGCATCACCAAGGACGGCGTCACCGTCGCCAAGGAAATCGAACTGAAGGACAAGTTCGAGAATATGGGCGCGCAGATGGTGCGCGAAGTCGCCTCCAAGACCAACGATGTCGCCGGCGACGGCACCACCACCGCCACCGTGCTCGCCCAGGCGATCGTCCGCGAGGGCATGAAGTCGGTTTCCGCCGGCATGAACCCGATGGATCTGAAGCGCGGCATCGACCTCGCCGTCGCCAAGGTGACCGAGGACCTCAAAAAGCGTTCCAAGCCGGTCGCCGGCTCGAACGAAGTCGCCCAGGTCGGCATCATCTCCGCCAATGGCGATGAAGTCGTCGGCCAGAAGATCGCCGAGGCGATGGAAAAGGTCGGCAAGGAAGGCGTCATCACCGTCGAGGAAGCCAAGGGCCTGGAATTCGAGCTGGACGTCGTCGAAGGCATGCAGTTCGACCGCGGCTACCTGTCGCCCTATTTCATCACCAACCCGGAAAAGATGTCGGTCGAACTGAACGATCCGTACATCCTCATCCATGAAAAGAAGCTGTCGAACCTTCAGGCGATGCTGCCGATCCTGGAAGCGGTCGTCCAGTCGGGCCGTCCGCTGCTGATCATCGCCGAGGATATCGAGGGCGAGGCGCTGGCCACGCTGGTGGTCAACAAGCTGCGCGGCGGCCTCAAGGTCGCGGCGGTCAAGGCGCCGGGCTTCGGCGATCGCCGCAAGGCGATGCTGGAAGACATCGCGATCCTGACCAAGGGCGAGATGATCTCGGAAGATCTGGGCATCAAGCTGGAAACCGTCACCCTGGGCATGCTCGGCTCCGCCAAGCGCGTCACCATCGACAAGGACAACACCACCATTGTCGACGGTTCGGGCGATGCCGGCGCCATCAAGGGCCGCGTCGAGGCGATCCGCCAGCAGATCGAGAACACCACCAGCGACTATGACAAGGAAAAGCTGCAGGAGCGCCTTGCCAAGCTCGCCGGCGGCGTCGCGGTCATCAAGGTCGGCGGCTCCACCGAGGTCGAGGTCAAGGAGCGCAAGGACCGCGTCGACGATGCGCTGCACGCCACCCGCGCGGCGGTCGAGGAAGGCATCGTCCCCGGCGGCGGCACGGCCCTGCTGTACGCGACCAAGGTTCTCGAAGGCCTGAAGGGCGTCAATGAGGACCAGACCCGCGGCATCGACATCATCCGCCGGGCGCTGCAGGCTCCCGCGCGGCAGATCGCGCAGAATGCGGGCTTCGACGGCGCCGTCGTCACCGGCAACCTGCTGCGCGAGAATGACGAGACCAAGGGCTTCAACGCCTCCACCGACGTCTATGAAAATCTGGTCCAGGCCGGCGTGATCGATCCTACCAAGGTCGTCCGCACCGCCCTGCAGGACGCGGCGTCCGTCGCCGGCCTGCTGATCACCACCGAAGCCGCGATCTCGGAAATCCCCGAGGACAAGGGCCCCGCCGGTGGCATGCCGGGCGGCATGGGCGGAATGGGTGGCATGGGCGGCATGGACTTCTAAGTCCCGGTCGTTCGACCCTGAATGCGAAGGGCCGGGGAGCGATCCCCGGCCCTTTTGCTTTGGCGGGGCTGCGCTATTCGGCGGGCGGCAGCGGCGGGCTCATCGACTTGGCGGGGGCGGAGGGCGCGTCGCCGGATGGCGGATAGGCGCTGTCGTTCAGCATCTCGGCGGCGGCGTTCAGCGCCTTCGCCTCATCGGGCGAGACCTGATCGGCCTGCGTCGCCGTATCGGGCGCGCCGCAGGCGGACAGCGCCAGCATCAGGGCGGTAAAGGCGCGCTTCCTCATCGGCGGATGGTAACGCGCTGCCGGGCGCGATCCAACCGTCCTTCGCGCGGCAAAGAAAAAGGGCCGCGTCCCGGTCAGGAACGCGGCCCCTTGTCCGTTCAGAAGAAGCGATTGCTTACTTCTTCACTTCCTCGCCAGCGGCGACCAGCGCGTTGCCGGCGGCATTGGCGGTGGCGTCGGCCGCGTTGGCGGCGACGTCGCCGGCGTTCTCAGCGGCGTTCACCGCGGAATCAGCGGCGGCGTCGATGTTGGCGACGGCATCGTTGGCGGCGTCGGTCACGTCGGCGGCAACAGCGTTGGCGGCGTTGGCCGAATCGTCCTGAGCCTTCTCCGAGCAAGCGGCCAGGCCAAACGCGCTGACGACGATCAGCGATGCAACAATCGACTTCTTCATGGGGTAGGTCCCTCCCGTTAGAGATACGTCATACGTACTCGCCCGGGAAATCCCAGGGCGCGGCGAATTCTCTAGCGATTCGGTTAAGCCGGTGCAATCCCCTTCATTAATCCGGCCCTTCTCCGTTGACCGCATATAAAGATATCTTTATATCTAAATTCATGAAGGCGATTCTCGATATCTTCCGGGCGCTTGCGGATCCGACGCGGCTGCGCATCTTCGCGCTGCTCCAGGCCATGGAGCTTTCGGTGGGCGAGCTGGCGCAGGTGCTGGGGCAAAGCCAGCCGCGCGTTTCCCGGCATGTGAAGATCCTTTCGGATGCGGGTCTTACGGTCCGCCGCAAGGAGGGGAGCTGGGTGTTCCTGGGCCTGGCCGAGGATGCGGCGGTGCCGCCGCTGCTCGCGCTCATCGATGCGCAATCCGCCCCCTGGGCCGCGACGGACGCGGCGCGCCTTGCGGCGGTCCGTGCCGATCGCGCGGCGGCTGCCGAGCTTTATTTCGCCGCCCATGCCGAACAATGGGACGCCATTCGCTCGCTCCACGTCGCCGAGTCGCAGGTGGAAGCGGCCATGGCCCGCCTGCTCGGCGATCGGCCGATCGGCCGTCTGGTCGATATCGGCACGGGCACCGGGCGGATGCTGGAACTGTTCAGCGGCGCCGCCACGCGCGCGCTGGGCGTCGATCGCAGCCCGGAAATGCTCCGGCTGGCGCGGGCCAAGCTCGCCGCCGGGCAGATCGGCAATGCCGAGCTCCGTCAGGGCGATCTTTACGCCCTGCCGCTGGACAACGGCACGGCGGATACCGTCATCCTCCATCAGGTGCTGCATTTCGCGCAGCAGCCCGGCCCGGCCATATCGGAGGCGGCGCGCCTGCTGGCGGCGGACGGGCGGATCCTGATTGCCGATTTCGCCGCGCACGGGCGCGAGGAACTGCGGGTGCAGGACGCCCATGCCCGGCTGGGTTTCGACGACGAACAGATTGGCGGCTGGTTCCGCGCGGCCGGGCTGGTCATGGACCGGGTGGAGGAACTGGGCGGCGGCGAGCTGACGGTGAAATTGTGGCTGGGCGCGCGCGCCGGCCGGATCAGGGAGAAAAAGGCGGCGTGACCCGGTCATTGCATCAACAGCCCGATGCGCGCCGCGCGCCGGATGCGTCGCTGTTCGCGGACCTGTCCGGCGATTGCGCGGTGTCTTTCGAATTCTTCCCGCCCAAGACGGAGAAGATGGAGGCGACGCTCTGGGATTCGATCCAGACGCTCAGCCCGCTCGGCCCGCGCTTCGTGTCCGTCACTTATGGCGCGGGCGGCTCGACGCGCGAGCGCACCCACGCCACCGTGTCGCGCATCGCGCGGGAAACGCCCATCGCCGCCGCCGCGCACCTCACCTGCGTCGACGCCAGCCGAGATGAGATCGCCCAGATCGCTCATGAATATTGGGCGGCTGGCGTGCGCCATATCGTCGCGCTCAGGGGCGATCCGCCGGAAGAAGGGATGCGCTTCGCCGCGCGTGAAGACGGTTATGCCAGCGCCGCCGATCTGGTGGCTGGGCTGAAACGGCTCCACCCGTTCGAGATTTCGGTCGCCGCCTATCCGGAAACCCACCCGGAGGCGCTCAGCGCCGCGTCGGACATCGACAATCTGAAACGCAAGCTGGACGCGGGGGCCAACCGGGCGATCACCCAGTTCTTCTTCTCGCCCGACGCCTTCTTCCGCTTCCGCGACGCGGCGGCGGCGGCGGGCGTCGATGCGGAGATCGTGCCGGGCATCCTGCCCGTGTCCAACGTCGCGCAGACCCGGCGCATCGCCGGCCTGTGCGGCACCAGCATCCCGCCCTGGATGGACCGGCTGTTCGAGGGGCTGGACGATCGCCCCGCCGCGCGCCAGCTGGTCGCCGCCACCATCGCCGCCGAAATGTGCCAGAAACTCTACACCGGCGGCGTCCGCCACTTCCATTTCTACACGTTGAACCGCGCCGAGCTGAGCTACGCGATCTGCCACCTGCTCGGCCTGCGTCCCAATGCCAGCGAAGGCGAACGGGCGGCGTAACCGGCTTTTTTCGGAGTATCTGATCCCATGACTGCATCCAGCGCCGCGCAGCGTTTCCGCGCCCAGGCGGCCAGCCGCATCCTGGTGACGGACGGCGCGTTCGGCACGATGATCCAGGGCTATCGCCTGGGCGAGGCGGAATATCGCGGCGGGCTGACGCTGGATCTGGACCAGAAAGGCAATAACGACCTGCTGGTGCTCACCCGCCCGCATGTCGTGGCGGAAATCACCGAGGCTTATCTGGAGGCGGGGGCGGACATGGTGTCCACCAACACCTTCAACGCCAACCGGATCAGCCAGGCGGATTACGGCGCCGAACATCTGGTCCGCGATCTCAACCTCGCCGCCGCGCAGATCGCCCGCGACGCCGCCGACGCGGCGGCGGCGGCGGACGGGCGGCCCCGCTTCGTCGCGGGCGCCATCGGCCCGACCAACAAGACGCTGTCGCTCTCCCCGGACGTCAACGATCCGGGCTATCGCGCCATCGGCTATGACGAGCTGAAGGACGTCTATCGCGAACAGATGGAGGCGCTGCTCGACGGCGGGGTCGATTTCATCCTGATCGAGACCGTGTTCGACACGCTCAACTGCAAGGCCGGCATCATGGCCGCCATCGAGGCCGGGCAGGCGCGCGGCGTCGATGTGCCGCTGATGCTCAGCTTCACCGTCACCGACATGTCGGGGCGCAACCTGTCCGGCCATACGGTGGAAAGCTTCTGGGCGTCGGTCCGCCATGCGAAGCCGCTCACCATCGGCGTCAACTGCTCGTTCGGCGCGCCGGAACTGCGGCCGCACGTCTCGGCCCTGTCCGCCATCGCGGACACGCTGCTCATGGTCTATCCCAATGCCGGCCTGCCCAACGATCTCGGCCAATATGACGAGGCGGCGGAGACCACGGCCGGCTTCATCCGCGAATGGGCGGAAACCGGTATCATCAACGTCGTCGGCGGCTGTTGCGGCACCACGCCCGACCATATCCGCCAGATCGCGCGCGCCGTGTCCGGCCACGCGCCGCGCACGCCCGCCGCGCCGCGCACCCAGACCATGTTGTCGGGCATCGATCCGATGATCCTGGCCGCCTGACCGGAAAAGGCGACGGACATGACCCAGCAGACCGCGAGCTTCGTCAACATCGGCGAGCGCACCAACGTCACCGGCTCCGCCCGGTTCAAGAAGCTCATCATGGCCGGCGATTACACCGCCGCCGTCGAGGTGGCGCGCCAGCAGGTGGAAAGCGGCGCCCAGGTGCTCGACATCAACATGGACGAAGGGCTGCTCGATTCCGAAGCGGCGATGACCACCTTCCTGAAGCTGATCGCCGCCGAGCCGGATATCGCCCGCATCCCCTTCATGATCGACAGCTCGAAATGGACCGTCATCGAGGCGGGCCTGAAATGCGTCTCGGGCAAGCCCATCGTCAATTCGATCAGCATGAAGGAAGGCGAAGCCCCCTTCCTCGATCAGGCGCGCAAGATCATGGCCTATGGCGCGGCCGTGGTGGTGATGGCGTTCGACGAGGTCGGCCAGGCGGACACCCGCGCGCGCAAGGTGGAGATTTGCGGCCGCGCCTACGATCTGCTCACCGGCATCGGCTTCCCGCCGGAAGACATCATCTTCGATCCCAATATCTTCGCCATCGCCACCGGCATCGACGAGCATCGCCGCTACGCCATCGACTTCATCGAGGCGTGCCGCGACATCCGCGTCCGCTGCCCCCACGCCCATCTCTCCGGCGGCGTCTCGAACCTCAGCTTCTCCTTCCGCGGCAACGAACCGGTCCGCCGGGCGATGCACAGCGTGTTCCTCTATCACGCCATCCAGGCGGGTCTGGACATGGGCATCGTCAACGCCGGCCAGCTCGACGTGTACGACGCCATCGACCCGGAACTGCGCGAAGCGTGCGAGGACGTGATCTGGGACCGGCGCGACGACGCGACGGAACGGATGATCGCCCTCGGCGAACGCTATCGCGGCACGGACGCGGTGGCCGAAAAGGCGGCGCTTGAATGGCGCGGCTGGGATGTGACGAAGCGGCTTGAACATGCGCTGGTCAAGGGCATCGACGCCTATATCATCGAGGATACGGAGGCCGCCCGCCTGGTCGCCGCCCGCCCGATCGAGGTGATCGAAGGCCCGTTGATGGACGGCATGAACGTGGTCGGCGACCTGTTCGGCGCCGGCAAGATGTTCCTGCCCCAGGTGGTCAAGTCCGCCCGCGTGATGAAGAAGGCGGTCGCCCACCTCTTTCCCTTCATCGAGGCGGAAAAGGACGAGAACGCCCGCTCCAAGGGCCGCATCGTCATGGCCACGGTCAAGGGCGACGTCCACGATATCGGCAAGAACATCGTCGGCGTGGTACTCCAGTGCAACGGCTTCGAGGTGATCGATCTCGGCGTGATGGTGCCGTGGACGGATATATTGAAGGCCGCCAACGACCATGATGTGGACATGATCGGCGTCTCCGGCCTCATCACCCCCTCGCTCGATGAGATGGTGACGGTGGCCGAGGAGATGAAGCGCGCGCACATGACCATGCCGCTGCTCATCGGCGGGGCGACCACGTCGCGCGTCCACACCGCGCTGCGCATCGCGCCGGCCTATGACGGGCCGGTGGTCCATGTGCTGGATGCCAGCCGCGCGGTCGGCGTCGCCTCCACGCTGGTCAGCGATACCCAGCGCGACGCCTTCGTGCAGAAAACGGCGGACGAATATGAGGCGATCCGGGTCAGCCGCGCCAACAAGGGCCAGAACGCGCTGCTGCCCATTGCCGAGGCCCGCGCCAACGCCTTCGTCTGTGATTACGGCCTGCGCCCGGCCGCGCCGCTTAGGCCCGGCATCCACCAGTTCGACGATTGGCCGCTGGAGGACCTGCGCGACTATATCGACTGGACACCCTTCTTCCGCGCCTGGGAACTGGCCGGCACCTACCCCGCCATATTGGAGGACGAGGTGGTGGGCGAAAGCGCGACCAGCCTGTTCGCCGACGCGCAGGCGATGCTTGACCGGATCATCGCTGAAAAATGGCTGACCGCGAAGGCCACCGTCGGCCTGTGGCCCTGCACGCGCGAGGGCGACGACGTGCTCATCGAAACCGCCGACGGCGTGGTGCGCATGCCCTTCCTGCGCCAGCAGGTGGTGAAGCGCGAAGGCCGGGCCAATATGTGCCTGGCGGATTTCATCCACCCGGAGGGGGACTGGATCGGCGGCTTCGCGGTCTGCGGCGGCCACGGCATCGACGCGCACAGCGCCCGCTTCCGCGCGGAGAATGACGATTATTCGGATATCCTGCTCAAGGCGCTGGCCGATCGCTTTGCCGAGGCTTTTGCGGAGCGGATGCACAAATATGTGCGGACCGATCTGTGGGGCTATGCCGCCGGCGAACAGCTCACCAACGAGGCGCTGATCCGCGAGCAATATCGCGGCATCCGCCCCGCGCCCGGCTATCCCGCCTGCCCGGATCACAGCGAAAAGCCGATGCTGTTCGCCATGCTGGGCGGCAATCCGGGCGATATCACCCTGTCGGAAGGGTTCGCCATGCTGCCCACGGCGGCGGTGTCCGGCTTTTATTTCGGCCACCCGCAGGCCGAATATTTCGGCGTCGCCCGCATCGGCCGCGATCAGCTGGAGGAATATGCCGAAAGGCGCGGCGTGGACGTCGCCCAGGCCGAACGCTGGCTGCGGCCCAATCTGGATTGAACGGCGGCGCTAGGGCGCAGGGCAGCGCGTTCCCGGCCCCGCGTCCAGGTCAAGGCAGCGGCCGTCCACGTCCGCCGCCGGCACCGGCAGGCCGATCAGCGCGGCAAGGGTGGGCAGCATGTCCACCGTCTCCACCGCCAGCGGCTGCTCGAACCCGGTCATGCCCGGCCACCAGAACAGCATCGGCACGCGCCGGTCATAGGCCCAGGGCGAACCGTGGGTGGCAACATGGCCGGGGCCGGGCACGGCGATGGGCATGACATGCGGCCGCAGCGCGATGATGATGTCGCCGGATCGCTCCGGGTCGAAACCGGCGCGATAGCGTTGGGCCAGCGACCATTCGTCCACCGGCCCGCGCGGCGCGGGCATCCGGCGCAGCGCGTCCGCGGTATAGGCCGCCGCCACCTGCGGATGCGCGGTAAGCCGGGCGAGCGCGGCGGCGATCAGCCGGGGGCGCAGCGCATCCGGCACGTCCCGCGCCACATAGAATTCGCCCTCGCCGGTCAGCGGCGGCGTCGCGAGGTTGAATTCGCGCATCAGCGCGTCCGACAGCGCCCGGGCGGATAGCGCGGGGTCGATCCGCTCCGCATCGGCAAAGCCGCGCAGCCGGTTGCGCTCCGGCAGGTCGTGGCCGCCATGGTCGGCGGTCAACGCCACCGCATAGGGCATGCCCGCCCGGTCCAGCGCGGCGAGGATGCGGCCGATCGCGCCGTCCAGCGCCAGCATTTGCGCGCACATCTCCGCACCGGCCGTGCCGAAGCTGTGGCCGACATAATCGGTCGCGGACAGGCTGATGGTCAGCAGGTCCGGGGCCGCGTCGCGCCCCAGCTTCATCTCGTCGAGCAGCGCGACGGCCAGCTCCGCCGTGATGGCGTCGAATTCCACGGCGGTGCGGAAACCGCGAAAATCCTCCGCCTTGCGGTCGGCGATCGTGCCGACGCTGCCGTCCCCCACCGTCACCGCCATCGACCGCCCGGCGCATTGCGGCGGCAGCACCGCCTTGCCGGGCCGTGCGACCAGCGCCGCCGCGCGCGCATTGGCGGCCGCCACGGCGGCGGGCGGCGGCCCGGCGCGGTCGGCCAGCGTGTCGAAACGCGCGCCGCCCCAGAACCAGATCTGGTCCGGCGCGTGCCCGCCCATCATCACCGCCGCCCGGTCCTTGCCGGCAATGGCGACGACGCGGCTGGCCGGGTTGGCGGCCTTCATCCGGTCGCCCAGCGTCGGCACCTTCAGGTTGCGCGCGGAAACGGTGTAGCGGCTGGAACTGCTGCCCGGCACGCGCGCATCCTCCGCGCAATAGATGCGCTTGTCGTCCCGCGCCGCGTCACGGTCGATCCAGTCGTTGGCGATGATGCCGCTGCGCGCCGGGCGCGCGCCGGTCAACATGGTGGCATGGCCGGGGCAGGTCTCCGTCGCGGCATGGCCCTGATAAGCGGCGGGGAACACCGCGCCCCCGGCCAGCCGCTTCAGCCCGCCGGTGAAGACGCCGCGATATTCGGCGAACAGATCGGCGGAGAACTGGTCGACGGCAATCGCCACGATCAGCCGGGGCGTCTGCGTCTGCGGCGTCGTCTGCGCTCGCGCCGGGCCAGCGGCGGCGGCCAGCGCGGCAATGGCGGCCATCGCCGCGCCGCGCGGCAAGAAGCGCTTGCGCCGGGGCGGTGAAATTCGGCTATGGAGGGAAAAGGTCGGCCGGAACATGGGATAGTCGATGAACGCGCTTCGTTTCTGGTTGATGACATTGCTGGCCGCGCTGCTGCTGCCCGCCGCCGCGCGGGCGCAGGACGGCACGCCCCATATCGCCGCCACCCTGCTGGCGGAGAGCGATCGGCCCGCGCCGGGGCAGACGGTCACCATCGCCTTCGTCATGAAGCCGCAGCCGGGCTGGCACGGCTATTGGAAGAATCCCGGCGACGCGGGGCTGGAAACAGAGCTGAAATGGACGCTCCCGGCGGGCGTCACGGCGGGGCCGCTCAGCTATCCGGTGCCCGAACGGCTGATGATCGCCGGGCTGATGAACTATGTCTATGAGGGGGATCATACCCTTTTCGCCACGCTTACCGTGCCGGCCGGCATGGCCGCGGGCACGCGCCTGCCGGTCAGGGTGCGGGCCGACTGGCTGGAATGCACGGACAAGATCTGCGTGCCCGCCGGGGCGGACCTCGCCACCGATCTGACGGTCGGCGACGGCGGCATCGATCCCGCCCGCCGCGCCGCGTTCGACGGCTGGCGCGCGCGCATTCCCAAGCCGCTGGGCGGCCAGGCGCAGTTCGCCGTCGCGGGCGGCAAGATCCGCCTCGCCGTGCCATGGCCGGCGGGGGCCGCCATCGAAGACCCCTATTTCTATCCGCTGACCGCCGACGCCATCGATTATGCCGCGCCCCAGCAGGTGCTGCGCAACGGCGACATGCTGGTCGTCGAAACCGGCGCGCGCGAAGGCGCGGCGGGCATGAAGGCGATAGAGGGCGTGCTGAAGATCGGCGACAATCGCGGGCTTGCCGTCGCGGCCGTGCCCGGCGCCGTCCCGGCGGGCGGCGATCCGCTCGGCGCGGCCGCGCCCGCCCTCGGCGTCGCGGCGGTGCTGCTGGCGCTGGGCGGGGCGCTGCTCGGCGGGCTGCTGCTCAACATCATGCCCTGCGTCTTCCCCATCCTCAGCCTCAAGGCGCTCAGCCTCGCCAAGGCCGGGGTGGACGAACGGTCGGCCAGGCGGGAAGGGCTGGCCTATGCCGCCGGCGTCATCCTGGTGTGCGTGGCGCTGGGCGCGGCGCTGATCGCGCTGCGCGCGGCGGGCGGCGCGGCGGGCTGGGCCTTCCAGCTGCAGGATCCGCGCGTCATCACCCTGTTGATGCTGCTGACGGCGGGCATCGCCTTCAACCTGGCCGGGCTGTTCGAGCTGGGGTCGATCGGCTTCGGGGACCGGCTGGCGGCGCAGGGCGGCGTCGGCGGCGCCTTCTGGACCGGCGCGCTGGCCGCCTTCATCGCCACCCCCTGCACCGGCCCGTTCATGGGCGCGGCGCTGGGCGCGGCGCTGGTGCTGCCGGCGGGGCTGGCGCTGGCGATCTTCGCCGGACTTGGCCTTGGCCTTGCCTTGCCCTTCCTGCTGCTCGGCTTCGTCCCGGCGCTGCGCCGGCGCCTGCCGAAGCCGGGGCCGTGGATGAACCGCTTCCGCCATGTCCTGTCGGTGCCGATGTTCCTGACCGCGCTTGGCCTCGCCTGGATTCTCGGGCGGCAGGCGGGCGTCGACGGGATGACGCTGGGGCTGGTCGCCCTGCTGGCGCTTGGCCTTGCGCTCTGGTTTGTCGGCGCGCGGCAACGGGGCGCTGGCGGCCGCGGCTGGCTGGCGCTGGTCCCCGCGCTGGCGGTGGCGCTGGCCGTGATCGCCACGGTGGACAAGGCGCCCGCCGATGCGCGGGCAGAGGCGGGCGGCGCGCTGGCGGCGGAGCCGTTCAGCGAAGCCCGGCTTGCCGCGCTGACGGCGGAGGGGCGGCCCGTCTTCGTCTATTTCACCGCCGACTGGTGCCTGACCTGCAAGGTCAATGAAAAGGCGGCGATCGAGCGGGCCGAGGTGGCGGACGCCTTTGCCGCCGGCAAGGTCGCCGTGCTGGTGGGGGACTGGACGAATGGCGATCCGGTCATCGGCCGCTTCATCGAACGGCAGGGGCGCTCGGGCGTGCCGCTCTACCTCTATTATCGCGCGGGCAGCGACCGGCCGGACATCCTGCCGCAGGTGCTCACCGTCGACCGGCTCGTCAGCCTGGCCGGCTGAGCCGGGTCAGAAATAGCGGGCCAGGTTGAACCGCAGCCGGTGGCGGTTGGTGCGGTAGAATTCGTAATTGGAGCCGATGTCGGCGTAGCTGTAGGTCAGCGACGGCGAGAAACCGAGCACGCGGATCGAGCGCAGGCCCAGATAGGCGCGCACGTTCAGCCGCCAGTCCTTGCGGTCCTCGGTCGAAAACAGAAGGAAGGGCGCATCATAGACGGCGCGGGACAGCCCGCCCGAAAGCCCGGCGTTGATGCCGTGCCCCAGCTCGCCGCCAAGGCCCAGATTCACGCCCGCCTCGGTGCTTGAATAGACGTCGGAACGCAGCGACTCGCGGCGGCCGAACAGGCTGGCGGACGCGATCATCGACCGGCCGATCACCCGCTCATAGGTGGCGTAGGCGCTGTACTGCCAGCCGTCATAGACCGGGGTGAAGCCCGAATCGGTGTGGCGGATGTCGAACTGCAGGCCGACGCGCTGGCCCGCGTCGAGGAATTTCTGGGCGGCCGCCTTCACGCCGAACTGCCGGGCCGCCACCTCGCCGCCATACCAGCGCTGCGCCGCCACCGCCTGCAGCGACAGGCTGGCCGTCTCGCTCATCTTATATTCCGGGCCGATCGCCAGCTGGGTGAAGATGTCGTCGGCGCTCTTGCCGTCATAATCGGAAATCTGCGCGTCGCCGTCGATCAGCACCGCCAGCCTGGGCGCCGCCTTCAGCCGCACCCCGCCGGACATGCCCGCCATCCGCCCCACCCCGGACCGCGCCCGCGCATCCGGGCTCAGGTGCAGCTGCCCCGCATCGGCGTTGATCACCTCCGCCGTCGTCGCATTGTTGATATTGCTGTCCGGCGCCAGCCCCAAGTCGAGATTGAAGTGCCACATCCGCCGATCCCGAATAACCCCCCGCGACGAACGGATCGTGGCGGCGATTTCTGGCGACAGGTCCTTGTCCTCGGCGGCAAGGCGCAGATGATGCTCGGCGGCGGCGTCCTTGCCTTGCATCATCATCGCCCGAGCCAGCTCCAGGCGGACGCGCGTCTGCTTGGGGTGGTCGCGCAGGATCGCGCGGAAATTGCGCACCGCGCCGTCCAGATCGCCGGTCTCGACAGCGACATAGCCGGCCAGGAACTGCTGCTGCATCCGATATTCGGGCACCTCGGCGAGGGCCGCGATCAACGGGCGCGCCGCGTCGAACTGGCGCTGCAAAACCAGGCGCTCGGCATTTTCCAGCAATTGCGCGGGCGTCATCCGCACCGTGCATTCGCCTCCGACACAGACAGGCTGGGCAACCGCCGGGGCAACGCCCAGCGCCAGCGCCGTGCCTGCCAATAATGTCAGGCGCGTGCGGATCGCCATGGCGCGGAACTCACTTCTTGCCGGTAAAGGCGCCCAATATGTCGATCCGCTCGTCCGGCGTGCCGCCGACGATGCGGAAGCCGCCGCCCACTTCCTGCGCGGCGGGACCGAAGAAGGCGCCGTCCACGCTGGATCCGGCGATGTTGACGTTCAGCACCGCGCCGCCCGGCTGGGTGAAGGACGCGCTGCTCATCTGGCCAAGGAAGCCGCCCGCATTGACGAGGTCGATCCGGCCCGATCCGGCGGCGGCGAAGGTGGCGCCAGCCTGGATGGTGTGGCTGCGATCGGTGAAGATGTCGAACTGCGGCGCCAGCACATTTCCGGTCAGGCTGATCGCGAAGCTGTTCGCGCCGAAATCGACCGTGGTGGTGGCGCGGCCGTCGATCCACTGGAAATAGGTGGGCGAGCTCGGGTTGAAGTCGATCTGGTCGTTGAACACCATGGATGCGACCATGGCGCCGGTGAAGGTGGCCGTGCCGGTGCGGGGAACGGCGCCGTTGTCGGTGCGCTCGCCATAGGCCCAGGCACCGCGTTCCAGCACGTGATTCTGGCGCAGGAAGGGCGGGTTGTTGTCGATCTGGACGGATTCGATGCTGGTCCTGTTGCGCACGAAGCCGGCGAAGGTGACATATTGCGTCTCGGTACCCGGCTTCTGGAAGAAGAAGGTGGATACGTCGCGCGACGCATCCGCATTGCCGACCGGGAAGGTGTCGGAATCGGGACCGAATACCAGCTGACCGCTGCTGCTGCCGGCCTGCAGATATTGCACGCCGCTATTCCGGCTCAACTGCGGCGTGCCGTCCTGCGGCTCAAGCGCGCCGCCGAAATCCGTGCGGTGCGCAGGGTCCTGGAAGCGCAGATCCTGCGAAACATTGGCCAGCCCGTCGGAAATCTTGAGTTCGAAGATCGCGTCGCGCGGGTTGTAGGTAATGCTCACGCCGCTGTTGCGCGCGGTGCTGGCGTTGCCCGCATAGAGCTCGTTGCTCTGGACGTTGGTGTTGTCCTGCGTGCTGTACTGGTAATGCTGGACGCCGCCGATCGCGCTGTACGTCTTGGACTGGGTCGGGTTGACGAAGCTGTGGGTGCCCGTGGTCGATCCCCCCGGCGTTACCGGCGGCGCGCTGCTGCCGACGGACTGGGCGCCGCCGCCCCCGCATGCCGACAACATGGACACACAACCCAGAAGAACGAACTTGCGCATTGGATACATCCCCACGTGAAGGAGCGAGTTTCACGCGGGGTTTAACGTGGCGATGGTTAAGACGGTCTAAAGAGTCGTGCCGTTTTCGGACAGGTGGAGACTATTTCCCCCGGCGCTTGCGATGCTTTTCCAGATCGAGCACCGCATTGTCGATGCCTTCGGGGAGCAGGCCCAGCCGCCGGGCGACTTCCTGATAGGCTTCCACCTCGCCGCCAAGGTCGCGGCGGAACCGGTCCTTGTCCAGCTTCTCGCCGGATTCCCGGTCCCACAGCCGGCATCCGTCCGGGCTGATCTCGTCCGCCAGGATGATCCGGCTGAAGTCATTTTCCCAGATCCGGCCGAACTCCAGCTTGAAATCGACCAGGCGGATGCCGATTCCGGCGAACAGGCCCGACATGAAATCATTCACCCGAATCGCCATGTCGGCAATATCGTGCATCTCTTCCTGGCTGGCCCAGCCGAAACAGGCGATATGTTCTTCGGAAATCAGCGGATCGCCCAGCGCATCGTCCTTATAATAATATTCGACGATGGTGCGGGGCAGCTGGGTGCCTTCCTCTATGCCCAGCCGCTTGGACAGCGAGCCGGCGGCGACATTGCGGACGACGACCTCGATCGGCACGATTTCCACCTGCCGAATCAACTGCTCGCGCATGTTGAGCCGGCGGATGAAGTGAGTCGGAACGCCGATATGGCCGAGCAGGGTGAAGATATGTTCGGAGATGCGGTTGTTCAGAACGCCCTTGCCGCTGATCGTCCCCTTTTTCTGGGCGTTGAAGGCGGTGGCGTCGTCCTTGAAATATTGGATCAGCGTGCCGGGTTCCGGCCCTTCATACAATATCTTGGCCTTGCCTTCGTAGATTTGGCGGCGGCGAGCCATGGCAAAGCTCCTTGTCGAACGGGGACGAAAAACGGAACGCGCCCCGGATACGCGTCAATCCGAAGCGCAGCCGAGGCGGACATGGCACGGGCCTATAGCCCAGCGACGCGGTTCAGGCAATTCATCGAACCGCGACGCAGGATTGTGACATGAATCACACTGTCCCCGCGACAAAGAAGCTAAACGGCACGAAGCGAACCTCCTAACTGGCGGGAAACCATTAGGATTGGCTCTTAACCACGGATTCAATTGAGGAATCGCAACTGCTCGTGTATCGCCCGGTCAGAGGGTCAGGGAGTAACGAACGTGCTGAAGGAAGTCATAGCGTCGAAGGCCGCGAAGATCATCGCGGCATGCGTTTGCCCCGTTGTCGGCACGACCGCATTGACACTGAGCGTGCCCCAGGTCCGCCAGGCCGTGCACAAGGCCACCGCGCCGCGCGCCTATGCCAAGCCCAAGACCCGCGTCCGCGCCGAGCCGACTCCGCCGCCGGTGCAGACCGCGATGACGGATTGCCCGCCGGTGTTCGTCGGCAATGACAGCTCCATCGCGCCGTTGCTGGCCAGCCCGGACAGTGTCCTGCCGCCGCGTGAATTTGCCGGTGGTCCTCCGGGAACGCCGGGCTTCCCGTTCGTTCCGGGTTCTCCCGGCGGGCCGGGCGGTCCCAGCGGCCCCAATCCGCCGACGCCGCCGAACCCCCCGGGGCCGCCGCCCGCGGTGCCGGAACCGGCCGCCTGGATTCAGATGATCATCGGCTTCGGCGTCATCGGCGGGGCGACGCGCGTCACCTATCGGCGGCAGCGCCGGTTCAAGCTGAACCCGCCCACCAACGCCTGATCCGGCGGCTCAGAAGGGCCGTTCGCCGATCACATTGCCGCCCTCGCTGTACCGGCACACCAGGAATTCGTCCTGTGCGCCGCGCGCGAGGGCGCAGCCCACCTTGCCGCTCGATCGCCACATCAACTGCGTATAGTGGCCGACATCCTCCAGCCGTCCGGTGCGGCTGTTGGCGGGGAAGGTGCCCGGCTTGAAATCCTTTTTCTCGACGATCCACAGGCCGACCATGTCCTCGGCGCTGTAATAGCCGCGCGTGCCCGCCCACAGATTCTCGCCCTGCGGATCGGGGTCATGCGGGTCGCTGTTATAATGGACGAGATAGCCGACCGAGGTCAGGTGGCCGGCCCATTTGGCCGCATCCGCCGCAAGGCCAGCATCCCATTGCAGCGCCGGCACGCCCGCCGCGCTGCGTTCCCGGTTATGGGCGGCGAGCACGCGCTCGTCGAGATTGCCGATCCGGTCCACCGCGCCCAGCAGAACGGGCGCGACCATGGCCAGGCACACCGCCTTGACCGCTATCGCCGTGCGGCGCGAACGCCGTCCTGCCTGTCCCATATGCCGCGTCCCGTGGTTGGATCACGGCTCGCACCCCTAGGGACCGAAGGTTCAGGCTCCTTTTCCAAATCTGGCTAAAGGCTTGTTAAGATTATTATGCACTCGCCCTTGCCGCGCGGCGCTGGCCGACTATCCTGCCTCTAATCAATATGTTGGGGGCTTGGCGTGAAAAGGACGTTGGCGGGGCTATTCTGGATGGGCGGTTGCGCACTGGCACTGCCGCTTTCGGCGATGGCGGTCGCGGCGGACGCCCCGGCCGCTGACGGGGCTACGGTGGCGGCGCAGTTCGGCGCGCTTCCCGGCATACTGGACATCAGCCTTTCGCCGGACGGCAAGCGCATCGCCTATGTCGCGCCCGGGGCGGGGCAGGTTACGATGGTCTACACGGTCGACCACACCGTCGGGGAGGAGCCCAGGATCGTCGCCTATGCGGACGGCGATCCGATGCGCCTCCAATGGTGCGGCTGGTCGGGCAATAATCGCCTCGTCTGCCAGCAATATGGCATTATCGACAGCGTGGGAACGAAGCTGCCTTTCACCCGCCTTGTCGCGCTGGACGCCGATGGCGCCAACATCAAGCCGCTGACGCAGAAGTCGACGATGAGCGCGCTGCGCATCAGCCAGTTCGATGGCGACATCGTCGACTGGCTGGGCGGGGATGACGAAGTGCTGATGATGCGGGACAATGTGCCGGAACAGTCCATCGGATCAATGCTCGCCAAATCGGACGACGGGATGAGCCTGGAGCGCATCAACACCCGCACCCTGCGCAGCAAGGTGGTGGAACGCGCCTCGAAGCGCGTCGACGGCTATATTTCCGATGGCCGCGGCGTGGCGCGGATCATGTGGAGCGATGTCGAGCGGGGGCAGGGCTATCTCACCGGCGTACGGTCCTATTTTTACCGGACCCAGGGATCCGACGCGTGGAAGCCGTTCAGCACGGTCAAGGAGGGGGAGAACGCGCTGGCGCCGATCGCCGTCGATGGCGGCGCTGACATCGCCTATGCGCTTCAGCCCAAGGACGGCAGGATGGCGCTTTACCGTGTGGCGCTGGACGGCACGATGAAAGCGGACCTCGCTTATGCCAATCCCCGGGTCGATATCGACGATGTGATCACCGTCGGCCGCAACGGCCGGGTGATCGGCGCCGCCTATGTCACCGACCGGCGCGCGGCGGAATATTTCGATCCCGATTATCGCAAGCTTGGCGCTGCCCTGTCCAAGGCGATTCCCAACCTCCCCCTCGTCCAGTTTCTGGGCGCCAGCGCGGACGAGAACATCCTGCTGATCTTCGCGGGCAGCGATGTCGATCCGGGCCGCTATTATGCCTTCGACCGCAAGGCGCGGCGCATGAGCGAACTTCTGCGGGCGCGGCCCCAGCTCGAAGGGCTGACGCTCTCGCCGGTGAAAAGTGTCAGCTATGCAGCGGCGGACGGCACCGCGATTCCCGCCTATCTCACTCTGCCGCCGGGCAAGGAAACGGCGAAGGGCCTGCCCGCCATCGTCATGCCGCATGGCGGCCCGGCATCGCGTGACGAATGGGGGTTCGACTGGCTGGCGCAATTCTACGCGCAGCGCGGTTTCGCGGTGCTCCAGCCCAATTTCCGGGGCTCGTCGGGCTATGGCGATGCCTGGTTTGCAGAAAACGGCTTCAAATCGTGGAAGATCGCGATCGGCGACATCAATGACGGCGCGCGCTGGCTGATCAGCCAGGGCGTGGCGGATGCGGACCGGCTGGCCGTCGTCGGCTGGTCCTATGGCGGCTATGCGGCGCTGCAATCCAATGTCGTCGATCCGGACCTGTTCAAGGCGGTGGTGGCGATCGCTCCCGTTACCGACCTTGCCATGCTGAAGAACGAGGCGCGGGATTTCACCAATGCGCGCGTCGTCGCGGACTATATCGGCTCCGGCCCGCATATCGAGGAAGGATCGCCCGCGCGCCATGCCGACCGGTTCAAGGCGCCGGTCATACTGTTCCACGGCGATACCGACCTCAATGTCGGCGTCGCCGAATCCCGCGCCATGGACGGCGCGCTCCGCAAGGCTGGCAAGGCGAGCGCGCTGATCGTCTACAAGGGGCTGGACCACCAGCTGCCCGATGCGGCGGCGCGCACGGACATGCTGGCGAAATCGGATGCCTTCCTGCGTGAAAAGCTGAAGATGTAGCACGCGTGCGGGGAAGCGCATTTCCCCGCGCCCGCCACCCTGCTATCGCGCCCGCATGACTGACCTTGCCGACCCCTTCGACGCCATCGTCGATGCTCCATTCGATAGTGCGCTTTCCGAACGATATCTTGTCTATGCGATGTCGACGATCACCGCCCGGTCGCTGCCGGACGTGCGCGACGGGCTGAAACCGGTGCATCGCCGCCTGCTGTGGGCGATGCGGCTGCTGAAGCTGGATCCGGCGGCGGGATATAAGAAATGCGCGCGCGTGGTCGGCGACGTCATCGGCAAATATCATCCGCATGGCGACCAGTCGGTCTATGATGCGATGGTCCGCCTCGCCCAGACATTCTCGCTGCGCTATCCGCTGGTCGACGGGCAGGGCAATTTCGGCAATGTCGACGGCGATAATGCCGCGGCCATGCGCTATACCGAGGCGCGGCTGACGCTGGCCGCCAACGAGCTGATGGCCGGGCTTGACGAAGGCACGGTCGATTACCGGCTCACCTATAATGGCGAGGAGGAGGAGCCGGAGGTTTTTCCCGGCCTGTTCCCCAATCTGCTCGCCAACGGCGCCAGCGGCATCGCGGTGGGCATGGCGACCTCCATCCCGCCCCACAATGTCGCGGAACTGATCGACGCCGCGACGCTGCTGATCGATCAGCCGGAGGCGGATGGCGCCGCGCTGATGCAGCATGTTCGCGGGCCGGATTTCCCGACGGGCGGCGTCATCGTCGACAGCCCGGCCGCGATCGCGGAGGCCTATGCCACCGGGCGCGGCGGCTTCCGCGTGCGCTCGCGCTGGGAAAAGCAGGATGAAGGGCGCGGCACCTGGGTCGCGGTCGTCACCGAAATTCCCTATCAGGTGCAGAAATCCAAGCTGATCGAGGCGATCGCCCAGATCATCAACGACAAGAAACTGCCCATATTGGCGGACGTGCGCGACGAATCCGACGCGGATATCCGCATCGTGCTGGAGCCGCGCAGCCGCTCCGTCGACCCCGACATGCTGATGGAAAGCCTGTTCAAGCTCACCGAGCTTGAAACCCGGGTGTCGCTGAACCTCAACGTGCTGGACGCCCACCGCACGCCCCGGGTGATGAGCCTCAAGGACGCGCTGTCGGCATGGCTGGCGCATCAGATCGAGGTGCTGGTGCGCCGCTCGCGGCACCGGCTGGACAAGATCGACGACCGGATCGAACTGCTCGACGGTTATCTGATCGCCTATCTGAACCTCGACCGCGTGATCCAGATCATCCGCGAGGAGGACGAGCCCAAGCCGGTGATGATCGCGGAATTCGGCCTCAACGACCGTCAGGCCGAGGCGATCCTGAACATGCGGCTGCGCTCCTTGCGGCGGCTGGAGGAAATGGAGATCAGGCAGGAACGCGCCAAGCTGGACGAGGAGCGCGCCCAGCTCGCCGCGCTGATCGAAAGCCCGGCGCGCCAGCGCACCCGGCTGAAAAAGGACCTTGCCCGGCTGCGCGAACGCTATGGCCCGGAGACTGCGCTGGGCAAGCGGCGCACCGCCATAGAGGAAGCCGGCCCGGTGCGCGAAATTCCGCTGGAGGCGATGATCGAGCGGGAGCCGATCACCGTCATCATGTCGCAGCGCGGATGGGTGCGGGCGATGCGCGGCCATGCCGACCTCTCCGCCACCGATACGCTGAAATTCAAGGAAGGGGACGGCCCGGCCTTCGCCTTCCACGCCCAGACCACGGACAAGATCCTGCTTGCCGGCGACAATGGCCGTTTCTTCACGCTGGCGGCGGACAAGCTGCCGGGCGGGCGCGGATTCGGCGAGCCGGTGCGGCTGATGGTGGATATCGAGGCGGATACCGGCATCGTCGCGCTGATGGCGGCGCGGGCGGGCGAGCGGTTGCTGCTGGCCGCGTCGGACGGGCGCGGCTTCATCGCCAGGGTGGCCGATGTCGTCGCAGAAACGCGCAAAGGACGGCAGGTGGTCAACCTGCGCCCCGGCGCCAAGTTGAAGGTCGTCCGGCGGATCGCCGAGGGCGCGGATTATGTCGCGGCCATCGGCGAGAACCGCAAGCTGGTGGTGTTTCCACTAGCCGAGCTGCCGGAAATGGGGCGCGGGCAGGGCGTCACCCTGCAACGCTACCGGGATGGCGGCCTGTCGGACATCACCACCTTCCAGTTCGATCAGGGCCTGTCCTGGCCGATGGGCGGCGACAGCGGGCGCACCCGCACCGAGACGGACCTCACCGCCTGGCGCGCGGCGCGCGGCGCGGCGGGGCGGATGCCCCCGGTGGGTTTTCCGCGCGACAACCGCTTCGAATAAAATCAGCGTTTAAACCCCTTTAACGACTGGGGCTTAAACCCCGGCCAATGCGTTCGATGAGATCGATATTGCCGGCCGCCAGGCCCGAGCCCGCACCCCGCGCGCCGCTCGCCCTGGTCGCGCGCTCCGTGCAGGAGATGGTGGACGATCTGAAATCGGTGCGGCGGCAATATCTGGAGGCGCTGCCGGTGGCGGGCGCGGTGCTCGATTATGTCGACGGCGCGGTGTCAATCGATTGCTGCAACGCCGCCTATGCAGCGCTGGAAACGGGGGGCGACATGTTCGGCCTCTACCCCGAAAATCCTCCGGCGCCGCTGCTCGACCGCTGCGGCTTCATCGATCGGATCGCCGAATTCATGGCCAGCGACGATGCGATGCGCGAGCTGGAATGGAGCGACGGCGGGCCGGTGGTCGGGCGGCATTATGTCATCCGGCTGGCGCGGGTGCCGGCCATCGACTCGGGCGAGCCGCGCTGCCTGCTCACCCTGCTAGACAAGACCGCGGAGCTGCAGGCGGAAAAAAGCCTGCGCCTGGAAATGTTCAACGACAGCCTCACCGGCCTGCCCAACCGCGCTGGGTTCAGCGAGGCGCTGGAACAGGCCGGTGCTGCCGGCGACAATCATTTCGCGGTGCTGATCGTCGATCTGATGCGCTTCAGCCGCATCAACGAATCGATCGGCTCGCTCGCCGGCGACGAACTGCTGATCACCGTCGCCCGCCGGCTGATGTCGGCGCTGCGCACCGGCGACGTGATCGCGCGGACGGGCGGCGACGAATTCGGCCTGCTGATCCGGCTGGTCGACGGCCCCGGCGATGCGCTCCACATCGCGCAGCGGATCAATGCCATCTTCGCCCAGCCCTGCCGCCTGTCCGATCTCGAAATCCGCATAGAGCCGGCCATCGGCTGCGCGCTGTCGGAGCCGGATTGCGACGGCGAGGCGCTGGTCCGCCGCGCCCAGTTCGCCATCAAGCGGGCGAAGATCAGCGGCAAGGTGGAGGTGTATCAACCCGTCGCCTTCAACCAGGCCCGTCGCCGGTTCAGCCTGGAAACCGCGCTGCGCCGCGCCATCGAGGGGGACAGGCTTCGGCTTGCCTTCCAGCCGCTCATCGACCTGTCGAGCGGGCGGATCGCGGGCTATGAGGCGCTCGCCCGCTGGACGGACGGCGACCGGGGAGAGGTGTCGCCCAGCGATTTCATTCCCGTCGCCGAGGAATCGGGCCTCATCGTGCCGCTGGGCCGCTGGGCGCTGGACACCGCCGCGCGTACCCTCGCTTCATGGGACAAGGCGGTGGGCGAGCCGCTGCCCATCCATGTCGCGGTCAACATCTCGGCCATCCAGATCGCGCGCGACGACGTGGCCGGCGCCGTCTCGGCGGCGCTTGCCGACCACGGCCTTGCCGGCAAGCGGCTGATGCTGGAACTCACCGAAAGCGCGATCATCGCGGATCCGGACCGCGCGACCCGCGTCATGGAATCGCTCAAGGCGCTCAACACGCCGCTGGCGATGGACGATTTCGGCACCGGCTATTCCAACCTCGCTTATCTCCAGCGCCTGCCCATCGACATGCTGAAGATCGATCGCAGCTTCATCACCGGCATGCTGGCGGACAAGGACAAGGTGGCCATCGTCCGCGCGATCCTCTCGCTCGCCCATGCGCTGGGCATCTCGACGACGGCCGAAGGCATCGAATCGATCCAGCTCGCCCAGACGCTCAGCGCGCTGGGCTGCACGCGCGGGCAGGGCTATTATTATGGCGTCGGCATGCCGGCGGACGAGGCGCTGGCCTATTGGCGGTCGCGCGACGCCTGATCCACCGCCTCGGCGACGATCGCATCGATCCGGTCTCCGCCGGGAAAATCCTCCGCCGACCAGCGTTCGCGAATGGCCTTCAGGGCCTGGGCGATCTCGACGCCGCGCAGCCCGTGGCCGAGCATCGTCTCGCCGGAAACCGGCAGGGCCGGGGGCGTCCAGCCCATAATCCCACGCGCCGCCTCGGCTTCGCCCGCCAGCAGCAGCCGGTCCACCGCCGTTTCCGTGCCCACGGCAAATGCCAGCACGCGCGGCCGGGCCGCATCGCCGGCGTCGCCCAGCGCCGCCGCGATCCGCTTGCGCTGGGCATTGGACAGCCGCAACCGCGCGGCGATGCCGTCGGCGACGGCCCCGTCCGCGGGCATCAGCGCGATCAGGCGGCGCAGCCGGTCGCCCGCAATTCCCGCAGCCGTCTCCGCGCCGATCAGGCGGCGCAGCCGGGCCAGCCCCGCCGCGTCGATTTCCGGCAGCACCGGCTTCAATATCGCGCGGTCCAGCATCAGCCCGATCGCCGGAGCGGGATGGTCCGACGCCAGTAGCTTCAGCATCTCGTCGGCAATCCGCTCGCGTGACAGCGCCATCAGGTCGTTGGCCCGCTCGGCGCAGGCGTCATAGGCCAATTCGTCCGGGGCCCAGCCGCCATAACGGGCATGGAAGCGGAAGAATCGCAGGATGCGGAGATGGTCCTCCGCAATCCGCTGGCGGGCATCGCCGATGAACCGCACCAGCCCCCGGGCCAGATCGTCCTCACCGCCGAAATAGTCGTGGATCGCGCCGCTCGCCGGGTCGGCATAGAGCGCGTTTATGGTGAAATCGCGCCGCGCCGCATCCTCGCGCCAATCGTCGCTGAACGCCACCGTCGCGCGCCGCCCGTCGGTGGAGACGTCGCGGCGCAGCGTCGTCACCTCCACCGCCGCGCCGTCCGGCAGCACCACCGTCACCGTGCCGTGGGCAAGGCCGGTCGGCACCGCCCTCAGCCCGGCTTCGCGGATTCGCTCGACCACCGCCTGCGGCATCAGCCGGGTCGCCAGATCGACATCGGAGACCGGCCTGCCGGCCAGCGTGTCGCGCACCGCGCCGCCCACGAAGCGGGTCTGCCCGCCGGCCGCGTCCAGCGCGTCCAGCAGCGTCGCCATGCCGGCGCGGTCGCGCCACGGGGCGTCGGGCAGCGTCATTCCGGCCATGCCAGCCTGCGCCCCAGATTGATGATCATCGCCGCAGTCGCGCCCCAGATCCGGTGGCCGTCCCACATGATCTCATAATAGCGCCGTTCCCGCCCCTGCCATTCCACCGCCTGCTCGATATGGTTGCCCGGCTCCAGCAGATAGGCGAGCGGCACCTCGAACCAACTTTCCACTTCCGCGTCGTTGATGGCGAGCGGCAGGTCCGGCGGCACCACGCCGATCACCGGGACGATGTGAAAGCCGGTCACCGTGCGATAGGCGTCGGTGCGGCCGATCACCGTCACGGCGGATCGGGGCAGTGCGATCTCCTCCTCCGCCTCGCGCAGGGCGGCGGCGATCGGGCTGGCGTCGCCGGGGTCGATGCGGCCTCCGGGGAAGGCGATCTGCCCGGCGTGGCGGCGGAGCGATTGCGTGCGCTGGGTCAGGATCACGCCCGGTTCCGGCCGGTCGGTGACGGCCACCAGCACCGCCGCCGGCACCAGCACGTCGCCCGCCCCGGCGGTCAGGTCCAGCGTATCGCTTTCCAGCAATATGGTCTGGCGCGCCCCGCCCACCGCAAGCGCGTGGCGCAGCCGTTCGGTCAGGGCGCTCATGCGGCCTCCAGCGCAAAAAAGGCGCCGTCGCTCCACAGGCCGGGCGGATCGCCCGCCTCGCCAAGCGCCAGTTCGGCCAGCTCATAATAGACCGCCCGCGCCACCAGCGCGTCCAGCCCGGCCCGCACCGCCAGATAGGGGTGGGGGCCGTCCGCGCGGGCCTCGACGCGCAGCGGATGGTCCGGCCCCGCCACCACCATGTCGCCGGTGTTGAGCCGGAACGCCAGCCGCCGGGCCTGTCCCTCGCCCTCGCTCTTCACCTCCAGCGCCACGAAGGGCGCATCCTCAACCGCGATGTCCAGCCTCTCCACCGGCGTCACCAGCACGAAGCCGCCGTCCGGCTCGCGGCGCAGGATGGTGGAGAACAGCCGCACCATCGCCGGCCGGTTGATCGGCGCGCCCTGGTGAAACCATGTCCCGTCCCGCGCGATCCGCATCTCGCTGTCCCCGCAATGAGCGGGGTTCCAGCTTTCCACGGGCGGGATTTTCCGCGCCTCGGCCAGTGCGGCGATGTCCGCCAGCGACAGGCCGGAAAGGTCGGCAGGGGGAGGGGTGCGGCTCGGCATGGCGAAAGCCTAGGCGACCTGTTCCCCGCACGCAAAGCGCGCGTCGATGCGCGGCACGATCCGCCCCGCCCGCGCAATCGGCCGGCCCAGCGGGTTATGGGCCAGCAGCCGGTGCCGTTCGACCGGCCCGTCGATCCGCCAGTCCGCCGTCTCCGCCGCGCTGAACCTGAAGAAGCGCTCATAATATTCGGGGTCGCCGATCATCATCAGCGGGTCGCCCCCGGCCGCCGCCGCCATCAGCGCGGCCATCAGCCGCTTGCCGATGCCGCCCTGCTGCTGGTCCGGCACCACCGCGACCGGGCCGACCATCACCAGCGGTTCCACCGCGCCATTATCGACGGCCAGCATCACCGGCCAGCTCTGCAGCGTGCCGACCAGCGCGCCGTCGCCGTCCAGCGCGGCGAAGCTCAGCGCATCGATGGGCCGGGTGCCGGCCCGCAGGCGATAGGCGGTTCGTCCCCGGCGATCGCTGCCGAACGCGCGGTCGAGCAACGCCTCGACCAGCGCCGCATCGATATCAGCCAGGGATGTGATCTTCACCGTCATCGTCATTCCATCATCGCGGGCGTGGACGCCCGGCGCGCTGGGCTTTAGCGTCCACGCCGCGAATTGAAAGACTTTGGGGATTTTGTGTGAAGCTTTACGATGCCGACTGGGCGCCCAGCCCGCGCCGCGTGCGGATGTTCCTCGCCGAAAAGGGCGTGGAGATCGATCGGGAGAAAATCGACCTTGCGGCGGGCGCGCACCTTGGCGCCGCCTATCTGGCGGTCAATCCGCGCGGCACCGTGCCCGCGCTGCTGCTCGACGACGGCACGCTGATCGACGAATCGTCCGCCATCTGCCGCTATATCGAAAGCCTTCACCCCGATCCCTGCCTGTTCGGCCGGACAGCGCGGGAGATCGCGCTGGTCGAGGCATGGACCCGGCGGATCGACGATGAGGGCTATGGCGCGGCGACCTTCGCCTTCCGCAACCGCAATCGCCACATGATCGACCGGGGTCTGCCCGGCAACTGGCCGCCGATCGCGCAAATTCCCGAGTTGGTCGACCGGGGGCGGACGATGTGGGCCTGCTTCGTCGCCGCGCTGGAGGCGCGCCTCGCCGGGCGCGACTGGATCGCCATCGATGCCTATAGCTATGCGGACCTGACCGCGCTGGTCGCGGTGGATTTCGCTCGCGCGACCAAACTCGATACCGGCGATCTGCCGCCCGCCCTGGCCGCCTGGCACGCGCGCGCCTCCGCTCGCCCGAGCGCCGGCGCATGACGCCCGAATTTGGTAGCCCCCGCACGGCGATCGTCACCGGCGGCGCCCGGCGGATCGGCGCGGGCATCACCCGCGCGCTGGCCGCGGACGGCTGGACGGTGCTGGTCCACCACAACCAGTCGGCCGGGCCGGCGGCGGATCTGGCGGCGGAGCTGGGCGTCCATGCCGTTCATGCCGATCTTGCCGATCCCGCCGCCGCGGACCGGATCGTCGCCGCGCTCGACGGGCTGCCGCCGCCGGCACTGCTGGTCAACAACGCCTCGCGTTTCGATCATGACGGCTTCGACGATTTCACCGTCGCGCAGTGGGACCGGCACATGGCGGTCAACGTTCGCGCGCCGGCGCTGCTGACCCGCGCTTTCGCCGCCGCCGTGCCGGCCGGCCGGGGCGGGCTGGTCGTCAACCTGCTCGATGCGAAGCTGGCCCAGCCCAATCCCGATTTCTTCAGCTACACCGTGTCGAAAATGGCCTTTGCCGGCGTGGCGGAACTCGCTGCCCGGCTGCTCGCGCCGCAAGGCATCAGGCTGTGCAACATCGCCCCGGCGGTGACGCTCGCGTCCGGCCCGCAGACGCGCGAGAATTTCGATGCCGTCCATGCCATGAACCCGCTGGGCCGGGGCGTGACGGTGGATGAAATCGTCGCCGCGCTGCGTTTCATCATTGCGACTCCGACGCTCACCGGGCAGACGCTCACCATCGATGGCGGCCAGCGCTTCCTGGGGCTGCCGCGCGACGTGCAATTCATGGAGTCCCGATGACAACGCCTCCCACCCTGGACGGGCTGGTGCCTGCCGCCCTCGCGCCCAGGGGCTTTCGCATATTCCTCCACGATCTCGATCTGCCGGTCGATATCGGCTTTCACGATTTCGAGATCGGCGCGCCGCAGCGGCTGCTGGTCTCGGTCGACGTATGGATCGATGCCGAATCCTTCGCCTCGCAGGACAGCGCGTCGGCGGCGTGGAACTATGATTTCCTGCGCACCGAGATTATCCGCATGACCAGCGGGCGGCGGTTCAACCTGCAGGAAACGCTGGTCCGCGAAATCTACGCGCTGGTCGCCGGCCACCGGGGCGTCACCGGGCTGAAAGTCTCCACCCGCAAGCCGGACGTTTATCCCGATTGCGCCGGCGTCGGCGTGGAGATGTCTTCCTTCGGCTGATCCGCGCGGCGTTTGCCGCCGGTCAGCGCACCGCGCGGTTGCGCACGCAGGGGCCAAGCCCGGCGATGACCAGCCGATAGTCCGTCCGCGCGATCTCGATCTGGTCCGGTTCAGCGCCTTCCAGGGCGTCGGCGGGCAGCGTCTGCGGCAGGAAACAGGCCAGCCGATACCAGAGCAGCGTGTCGCGGGCCGGCGGCTCGGCCGCCTCGTCGACGATCTCGCTCAGCGCCACCGCCCAGCGCGGCCGCTCGCCGGGGCGGCGCAGCACGTTCAGCGAAACGGGGCGGTGATCCGCCGTGGTCAGGAAAATCTGCGTCTCGCCTTCGCCCGGCAGCGATCCGGGCACATGGAAGGCATTGCCGATGCCGGTGATCCGCGGCGGCGCGTCCGCGCGGGTGGACGCCAGCACGATCGCGCGCATCGTCGCCTCGGTTTCCGGCGTCCAGGGCAGCTGGGCGTCCGGCGCGACAAGCTGAATCTCGCCCGCACGGCCGCTGACCGGCTGGCCCAGCAGCAGCACCTGCTGCTTCTTTAGCTTGGGCAGGCGGCCGCGCGAATCAAGCGGCACGTCGACCAGATAGCTCACCTGCCCGGGCACCCCCTGGGGTGCGCGAATCAGGGCCGTCACCGCCGCCTGGACGTAGAGGCGCGCATGGCCCGGGGCGACGCCCGCGGCCTGTTCGCCCTTCAATCTGGTGACCCGCGCGACCGTGCCGGAGATCACCGTCGGGGCGGCCAGCGCAAGGTCCGCAAGGTCCGCATATGTCGTTTGAGGAGATGGTATAACAGGCTGACTTCTCAGCATTTGCGCGGGGAAAGCCAGGGTGAGGGCGATGGCCGGGATAAGGCCTTGGATACGCATGGAGCCTCCGTGCATGGGGTGCTGTGCCGGTCATTGGACAATCTTCATACTGTCATGATGGGATGGCAGGATTCAAGGCGACGACAAAGCGTTTGCGTCGTCTTGTGTGTCGCGATAGACACACGCTTTCTGCCTAATGAGATAATAATTCAGGGTGGAATTCAGGGTGGGTTAAGATTGGTTTCGGTGGGTGAGATCACCACTCGAAACAGAGGGGTAGAGGGAGTTTCGTTTCTGAATGGCTTACGCTGACCAAAAAATGAGCGGTAGCCGCGTGGTGGCGATTGTGGTCGTCCTGCTGATCCACGCGGTGCTGGGATATGCGTTCGTCACCGGACTCGCCATGAACGTGGTGAAAAAGGTGGCCGCCGATCTCAAGACCTTCGACGTGGAGGATGAACCGCCTCCCCCCGAGGAAGAGCCGCCGCCCCCGCCGCCCGACCAGCCGATGCCGCCGCCGCCCGTCGTGGCGCCGCCGCCCATCGTCACCACCAATGTGGCGCCTCCGGTCCAGATCACGACCGTGCAGACTCCGCCTCCGGTATTCATACCGACACCCAAGGCTGCGCCTCCGCCTCCGCCTCCTCCGGCGATCAGCAAGGCTGCCGGTCCCAGGGGCGATCCCGCCCAGTGGGTGACGGATGCCGACTATCCGCCGCGTGCGCAGCGTGAAGAGCGCGAAGGCACGTCGGGTATCGCATGGGAGATCAACGCCGAAGGGCGTGTCGAGAACTGCCGTGTGACTTCATCGAGCGGCTCACCCGATCTCGACGAGGCGGCCTGCCGTGCGATCACCCGTCGCGGGCGCTACACGCCTGCAAGGGATGCGGACGGCAACCCGATGCGCTCGACGCAGTCGCGGCGCGTTCGTTGGCAGATCCCGAAAAACTGATTGAACGGGCCGCCCGGCCAGTGTCGGGCGGCCCTTCCAGAACCCCACAAAAAACACTTCAGAGGAATGCAATCACATGTTGATCCAGATCATGGCCGCAGCCGCGGCCGCCCCCGGCGAGAACCCCTACGGCCTCGGGCCGGCGCTTCGTGAAGGCGGCATCATCTCGCAGGCGACCTTCACCATCCTGGTGCTGATGTCGGTCTTCTCCTTCTACATCCTGTTCACCAAGCTGTTCGAACAGCAGAAGATCATCAACCAGGGCAAGCGCATCCGCTCCAGCTTCTGGTCGGGCACCAGCCTGCGCGATGGCGCTGCCAAGCTCGAAAAGAACAGCGCCTACAAGCAGCTGGCCGACGACGCCATCGTTGCCCAGGACCAGCACGGCCGCCTGACCGATCCGGTCGAGGCGCATGACTGGATCCACGGTTCGCTGGAGCGCAGCCAGGCGACGATCAACTCGAAGCTGGGCAGCGGGCTGCCGTTCCTGGCGACCGTGGGCGCGACCGCGCCGTTCATCGGTCTGTTCGGTACGGTGGTCGGCATCTACCGCGCGCTCATCAAGATCGGCCTCGCCGGCCAGGCGTCGATCGACGCGGTGGCGGGCCCGGTCGGTGAAGCGCTGATCATGACCGCGCTCGGTCTGGTCGTGGCCGTGCCGGCGGTGCTGGCATACAACTGGCTGCAGCGCCGCAACAAGTCGATCGCCGAAGAACTGGGCGCCTTCAGCGCTCATATCGAAGGCTACATGTCCTCGGGCGGCACGCTGAAGCCGTCGGCTGCCGCTCCGGCCCGCGCCACCGCGACCGCGCCCGCCGCCAAGCCGGCTGCCTCGGCTGCTCCCAAGGCCTGAACGCAATGAGGACGGCCATCCTTGCGGTGGCCGTCCATCATTCGGGGGAAATGGGCCGGTCATCCAGGTCCGCACCCCTTGGCCGAACAGGATAGGATAGTTAATTATGGCAGTGAGCGCAGGGGGTGACGACAGCACTCCTATGTCGGACATCAATACGACGCCGCTCGTCGACGTCATGCTGGTGCTTCTGATCATCTTTCTCATCGCGGTTCCGGTTGTGATCCAGACCGTCGAAGTGAAGCTCCCGGACGTCAGCTTCGATGCGACCACGACCAAGCCGGAGAATGTTTCCTTGTCCGTGCGTGGCGGGCCGGGCGGCACGTGTGAAGTCTATTGGGGTCTGACCAAGGTCAATTCCAACGAACTTCTCGAACGCGCTGTCGCGAAGTTGCGGCTGGAGATCGACAAGCAGGGTGGCCCCAGCGCCCCCGGCCTCGAACTTCCCGAAGTGCATATCCGCGGTGACGTGAACACGCCTTATCGCTGCATTGGCGGTGCGGTGTTCCAGATGCAGCAGGCCGGGTTCTCCCGCGTCGGCTTCATTTCCCAGCCGCCTCCCGGCGGTGCCGTGGTCCGCAGCTGAGGAGCTAGTAAGATGGCAATGTCTGGAGGCCGCGACGACGGCCAGCCGATGATGGAAATGAACACGACGCCGTTGATCGACGTCATGCTCGTGCTCCTCATCATGTTCATCATCACCATTCCGATCCAGACCCACGCGGTGAAGATCGACCTTCCGGTGAACGATCCCAACGCCGTGGCGCCGCCGATCGACCCTGTGAAGAACAAGGTCACGGTGGATCCCGCCGGTGTGATCTACTGGAACGGTTCGCCGATCGATCTGGTCACGCTGCGGCTCTATCTCGACCGCACAAAGGTGATGGCGCCGGAACCCGAACTGCACGTGCAGCCCGATTCCAGCGCGCGTTACGAGGTGGTCGACAAGGTGCTGGCCGTGATCAAGCGGTCGGAAGTCACCAAGATGGGCTTCGTCGGAAACGAGCAATATCGCCAGTTCTGATCGCAAGATCGACTGACACGGGAAAGGCGGTCCTTCGGGGCCGCCTTTTTCTTTGGCCGCATCACGCGGGAGCCCCGTCGCTCCCTGACGGCAGTGCGGCGTTCGCGGCCAAGCATGGAAGGCGTATTGCGTGGCGGGCACGCCTTATGCGTCAAGTCTGATGGGGTCCTTCAGCGCGGCAGCTTAGAGCGCCGCCGCTAAACCGGCGATAACAAGCGTCCACGCGACACCACCATACCGCCTTATGACCCCGCGATCAGGCGGCCAGTCCTTCGAACTGGAGGCGGGCGAGCCGGGCGTAGAGGCCGCCCTGCGCCGTCAGGCTGTCATGCGTGCCCACCTCGACGATCCGGCCCTCATCCATCACGACGATCCGGTCGGCGGCCCGCACGGTCGCCAGCCTATGGGCGATGACGATGGTGGTGCGGTTGCGCATCAGCCGTTCGAGCGCGCCCTGCACCAGCTGCTCGGACTCCGCGTCCAGCGCCGATGTCGCCTCGTCGAGCAACAATATGGGGGAATCCCGCAAGATGGCGCGGGCAATGGCGAGCCGCTGGCGCTGGCCACCGGACAGGCGCGCGCCGCCTTCGCCCATGAACGTGTCGAGTCCCTCCGGCAGGGCACGAAGAAAGCCGGCGGCGTTGGCGGCGTCCGCCGCCGCCCAGAGCGCGTCGTCATCCGCATCCCAGCGCCCATAACGCAGATTGTCGCGCGCCGAGGCGGCGAAGATCACGGTTTCCTGCGGCACCATGGCGATGCGCGCGCGCACCGCGCCGGGGTCCGCGTCGGGCAGGGCGATCCCGTCCAGCCGCACCGCGCCGCTTTCCGGGTCGTAAAAGCGTTGGGCGAGCTGGAACAGCGTCGATTTGCCCGCGCCGGAAGGTCCGACCACCGCCACCGTTTCGCCGGGCGCGACATCAAGCGTGAAGTCCTTCAGCGCGCTCACCTCCGGACGGGTGGGGTAGCGGAACTGGACATGTTCGAAGCTCAGCCGGCCCATCGCCGGTTCGGGCAGCGCGACCGGGTTGGCGGGGGCGGCGATCTCCGGCACCTCGGCCAGCAACTCGCCCAGTCGCCCGGCCGCCCCAGCGCCGCGCAGCAAATCGCCATAGACCTCGGTCAGCGCGCCGAATGCCCCGGCGACCAGCCCGCCGGTCAGCACGAAGGCGGCGATGTCGCCGCTGGACATAGCGCCGTTGGCGACGTCGATCGCGCCCTGCCACATCACCATGGTGATCGATCCGAAGATCAGCGCGATCACGATGGCGGTCATCGCGGCGCGCATCCTTATCCGCTTGCGGGCGGTGTCGAAGGCGCTTTTCACCGCTTCGCCGAAACGCTGCCCTTCACGGGCTTCCTGCCCGAAGGCCTGAACGATCTTCATCGCGCCGAGCGTTTCGGAAACGATGGTGCCGACATCGGCAATGCGGTCCTGGCTGGTGCGCGACAGGGTGCGCAGCCGGCGGCCGATGAACATGATCGGCAGCACCACGGCCGGAATGCCCAGCAGCAGCATCGCCGTCAGCTTGGGGGCGAGGGTGAACAGATAGATCACCCCGCCTATCCCCATCACCACGTTGCGCAGCGCCACGGACAGCGTGGTGCCGACCACCTGCTCGATCACCGAGGTATCGGAGGTCAGCCGAGACGCGATCTCGGACGGGCGGTTCTCCTCGAAGAAACGGGGGGCGAGCCGCAACAGGTTGCGCTGCACCGCGACACGCAGGTCGGCCACCACCCGCTCGCCCAGCCAGGAGACGAAATAGAAGCGCAGCGCCGTCGCCAGCGCCAGGATGACGACAATCATCAGCAGATAGCGGAAATAGGGCGTCACGTCCCCGCCGCCGGCGGCGAAGCCATTGTCGATCACGCGCTTGAACCCGCTGGGGATGGCCAGCGTCGCCCCGGCCGCGACCAGCAGGGACAGACCCGCCGCCACGATCCGTCCGGGATACCGCGCCGCGAAATCCCAGATCATCCGCAGGTTCCCGAGGTTGCGTTCGCCGCTGGGCAGGTCAGTCTTTTCGGCCATGGCACCGCCTAGCAGCCGCCGCGCAGTGCCTCAATGGGACGTTGTCCCAATGCCGCATTGCACCATGGGGATTTTTGGCCCAGACTGCCGGTCTAACAAGCCCGATCACGGGGCGGGGGACCGGTTTTCGATGTTGTACAATGCTTATGAAATGCAGCGTTCGTTGCTGGCCAGCGCGAGCGCCCTCGCCAATGTCGGTGCAGAATTCCTCCACAATCCCGCCAATCCGCTGGCTTATTTCGGTGGCGGACCGATCATCGCCTCCGCGCTGGACGTGTTCGCCCACGCCGCCGCGCCGCGCGGCAAGCCCGCCTTCGGCCTGCACAGCACGATCATCGACGGAAAGACCGTCCCCGTCCATGAAGAGATCGTCGTTCAGAAGCCGTTCGGCCAGCTGAAGCATTTCGTGCGCGAAGGGGTGGAGGGCGGTCCCCGCCTGCTCATCGTCGCGCCGATGTCCGGCCATTTCGCCACCCTGCTGCGCGGCACGGTGGAACGGATGCTGCCGGGGCATGACGTGTACATCACCGACTGGCGGGATGCGAAGCTGGTCCCCGTGGAGGACGGCAGTTTCGACCTCGACGACTATATCGATTATCTGATCGCCTTTCTGGAGCATATCGGCCCCGGCGCGCATGTGCTGGCGGTGTGCCAGCCGTCCGTGCCCTGCTACGCGGCGGCGGCGCTGATGTCGGCAAACAAGCATCCGGCCCGGCCGAAGACGCTGACGATGATGGGCGGGCCGGTCGACACGCGGGAGGCGCCCACCGCCGTCAACACGCTGGCGACCCAGCGGCCGCACAGCTGGTTCCGCCAGAATGTGATCACCACCGTGCCGTTCATGTATCCGGGCGCCGGGCGCGCGGTTTATCCCGGTTTCCTGCAACTGGCCGGCTTCATGACCATGAACCTCGGCAATCACATGACCAGCCATTGGGAAATGTTCAAACATCTCGTCGTCGGAGACGGCGACAGCGCCGATGCCACCAAGGATTTCTACGACGAATATCGCTCGGTCTGCGACATGACGGCTGAATTCTACCTGCAGACCATCGATGTGGTGTTCCAGAACCACGCCCTGCCCAGGGGCGAGATGACGCATCGCGGCGTGCGGGTTGATCCGGGCGCGATCACCGATATCGGCATCCTCGCCATCGAGGGGGAGCGCGACGATATTTCCGGCCTTGGCCAGACCAAGGCGGCGCTCACGCTGGCGAAGAATCTGCCGGCCCGGCACAAGCGCTATCATATGGCCCCCAAGGTGGGCCATTATGGCATCTTCAACGGCAGCCGCTGGCGTGAGAAGATCGCCCCTGTCGTGGAACAGTGGATCGCCGCGCACGATTGAGCGCCCGAAAATATGAGCATGATGACGAATCCGAGCGTAACCACCCGAATCGAACGCTGGCCGGTGGCCGGCGCCTTCACCATCGCCCGCAATTCCCAGACCGAGGTTGAGTTGATCGTCGCGGAGGTAAGCGACGGCACCCATGTCGGGCGCGGCGAGGCGACGCCGATCTATTATGAGGGCGAAACCGCCGAACTGTGCGCCGAGGCCATCGCCATGCGGGCCAAGGCGCGCACCCCGCTGACCCGTGAAAGCCTGCTCGACACGATGATGGAGGGCGCGGCGCGCAACGCGCTCGATTGCGCCTTGTGGGAGCTGGAGGCGAAACAGGCCGGCAAGCCCGTCTGGCAGCTTGCCGGGTTGCCGCAACCGGCCCCGGCGGCCACCGCCTTCACCATTTCGCTCGCCGAACCTGCTACGATGGAGGCGGCCGCAAAGGCGGCGTCGGGCCGCCACGCGATGCTGAAGATCAAGCTGGATGCGGATCGGATCGAAGAGCGGGTGGCGGCGGTGCGGCGCGGCGCGCCCGATGCGCGGCTGATCGTCGACGCCAATGAAAGCTGGGACGATCTGGATATCGGGGCGGAGGCGCGGGCGCTGGCCGCGCTGGGCGTCGAGATGATCGAGCAGCCCGTTTCCGCCGGCGAGGAGGATTTGCTGCTGGGCCTTGGCGCGCCGATCCCCTTCTGCGCGGACGAGAGCTGCCATACCCATGAGGATCTCGACCGTTGCGAGGGGCGGTTCCAGGCCGTCAATATCAAGCTGGACAAGGCCGGCGGGCTCACCGAGGCGCTGCTGCTGGCGGAAAAGGCGCGGATGCGCGGCATGGCGGTGATGGTCGGCTGCATGTTGTCCACCTCGCTCGGCATCGCGCCGGCGGCATTGCTCGCGCCCAGGGCGAAATGGATCGACCTGGACGGGCCGCTGCTGCTCGCGAGGGACCGGCCCGGCGGCTTTGCGCTGAAGGACGGCCTGCTCGTTCCGCCGGCTGCCCCGTTCTGGGGCTGATCCGCCCTTAACAAAGCTGTCGATATAAGTTGGTTAAGCGCCTATAAACCATCCTTTGAGGCATGATCGATCCATCATGCGAGCATCTCGGGGGCGGCGATGGCGAATAATCTGGACGAGATGACGGCGGGCATCGACGAGCGCGCGATCGCGCGGGAGATGTCGCCGGATATCGCCTGGCCAAGCCTGATCTTCTCCATCCTCCTGCCGATCGCGCATCTGGCGCTGGTCGGGCTGGGGTTGGCCGGGGTGATCGGCATCTGGACGTTGATGCCCATATTGGGCGTCACCGCCTATATGCACTACACCATCGTGCACGAGGCCATTCACCGCAATATCGTGCGGCGGCACCGGGGTTTCGACCGGGTGAACACCGCGCTGGGCTGGATCGGCTCCATCGCCATCGGCACCACATGGCCGCTGCTCCACCGCACCCATTTGTCGCACCATGCGGACACCAACACGCCGGACGATGCGGATTATTTCCTGAAGGGCAGCTATGCGCGGCTGCTGTTCATCTGGGTGGTGTCCATCGTCGCCAATCTCATCCCCGTTCCGGTGGTCAAATGGGCGTTCGACAAGGCCGGTTTCGACAGCGGCTATCTCAACACCCGCCATCTGATGACGGAACGGGAATGGCAGCTGCACCTGATCGCCCATACCGGCCTGTGCGCCTTCGTCTGGGGCATGATCGCCATCGGCTTTGGCCCGCAGGTCATCGCGCTGTTCGTCATGCCCGCCGCGATCGGCCGGCTGTTGCTCGGCACGTTCCAGCAATGGCTGCCCCACGCGCCGTTTACGGAGAGCAGCCGTTACCGGCAGGCGCGGATCACCAAGGTGCCGGGCGGGCCGCTCTGGTATATGGGGCATGACGTCCATCTGGTGCACCATCTCTGGCCCAGCGTGCCCTTCTATGCCTATGGCCGATTCTATCGCCGCATCGAGCCGCTGCTGCGTGCCCGGGGTGCCCGGATCGAAGGGTTGATCCCGCAACAGCCGGCGCATGGCGACGACGGGGCGACGCCCGCGCGGTCCTGATCGCCGGGCCGCCCGGCGGCGGCGCAAAACAGGAAGGCCCGCCGATCCCCGGGGACCGGCGGGCCTTCTTCTTGCTTGAGATACAGGCGGTCAGAGCACTTCGAACAGCCCCGCCGCGCCCATGCCGCCGCCCACGCACATGGTGACGACGACATATTTCGCGCCGCGCCGCTTGCCCTCGATCAGCGCATGGCCGGTCATCCGCGCGCCCGACATGCCATAGGGGTGGCCGATGGAGATCGCGCCGCCGTTGACGTTCAGCAACTCGTTGGGAATGCCCAGCCTGTCGCGGCAATAGAGCACCTGCACGGCAAAGGCTTCGTTCAGCTCCCAGAGGCCGATATCGTCCATCTTCAGGTTGAACCGCTCAAGCAGCTTGGGGATGGCAAAGACGGGGCCGATGCCCATTTCGTCCGGCTCGGTGCCGGCCACCGCCATGCCGACATAGCGGCCGAGCGGCGTCAGCCCCTTCTTCGCGGCGACGCCCGCTTCCATCACCACGCAGGCGGATGCGCCGTCGGAAAGCTGGCTGGCATTGCCGGCGGTGATGTTCATGTCCGGCCCCATCACCGGGTTGAGGGATTTCAGCCCTTCCAGCGTGGTGTCGGCGCGGTTGCCCTCGTCCTTGGCCAGCGTCACCTCCTTGTGGGTGACTTCCTTGGTCTCCTTGTTGACCACCGCCATGGTCGCGGTGACGGGGATGATCTCGTCGTCGAACTTGCCGGCGGCCTGCGCGGCGGCGGTGCGCTGCTGCGACTGGAGGGCATATTCGTCCTGCGCGTCGCGGTTGATATTATACCGCTTGGCGACCACTTCGGCGGTCTGCAGCATCGGCATGTAGATGTCCTTGTGCAGCGCCACCAGCTCGGGGTCCGGCGCGACGCGCATCTGCGCGGTCTGGACCAGCGAGATGGATTCGACGCCGCCGCCGATGCAGACGTCCATCCGGTCGTGGATCACCTGCTTCGCCGCGGTGGCGATGGCCATCAGTCCGGAAGCGCATTGCCGGTCCACCGACATGCCGGAAACGCTCACCGGCAGGCCGGCGCGCAGCAGCGACGTGCGGGCGATGTTGGCGGCCTGGTGGCCCTGCTGCAGCGCCGCGCCGATCACCACGTCCTGCACCTCCGCGCCGTCAATCCCGGCGCGCTCCACCGCGGCGCGGATCGCATGGCCGGCAAGGGTGGGCGAGGGCAGGTTGTTGAATGCCCCGCGATAGGCGCGGCCAATGGCGGTGCGGGCGGTGGAAACGATGACGGCGTCGCGCATGGGGAACACTCCTTCCAAGGACGGGATTCAAACGAAGAATTGCGAAATCCACTCGGCGATCAGGGCCGGCTTGTCCTCACCCTCTATCTCGACGGTGAATTCGAGCGTCTGCTGATATTGGCCGGGCCGTTTCTCGACCAGTTCGATCTGCCGGAACTGGCCGCGCACTCGCTTGCCGGACCGGACGGGTGCAAGGAAACGCACCTTGTTGCCGCCATAGTTGATGCCCATGCGGATGCCCGCCGGGTGCGGCGCGTCCGATTTCTCGAACAGCATCGGGAACAGCGACAGGGTGAGGAAACCATGGGCGATGGTGCCGCCGAAAGGCGTCATCTTCGCGGCTTCCGGGTTGACGTGGATGAACTGGTGGTCGCCTGTCGCATCGGCGAACTTGTCGATCATCGCCTGGTCCACCAGCACCCATTCCGAAGTGCCCAGATGCTGGCCCTGCATGGTCATCAGCTCGTCGATGGTCGCGGTCGCCACGGTCTCTCTCCACAGGATGTCGCATCGCGCGAAGGCGCGGATTTCCTCCGTCTTAGGCCGGTATTCGGGCCTGAAACAAGGGCGCGGCGAAAGCGATGGATTCCGCAACGTCCGTTCGCCGGGCCACGGCGCACCGGCCGGCAAAACCGCCCGCCGACTCGATTCGCGTCACGCCCCGCGCCGGGCGCCCGGCTTTTTGGCGCCGCGCGGGGCCGGCTCGGGATAGGGCATGATCGCGCTGCCGTCCGGCGCGGCGGTGAAGCTCATCTGGGTGGGATAGGCGAATTCGATCCCCTCGGCGTGGAAGCGCTTCAATATGGCGACGCCCACGGCGTGGCGGGCGGCGAACTGTTTTTCCAGTGCGGGCGATTTCACGTCGAAATCCAGCTGATAGTCGAGCGAGCTGGCGCTGAAGGCCTGAAAGCCGGCGCGCACGAACTGGTGCCCCGCCGCCTTGACGATCTCCTCCAATATCGCGGGGATGCGGTCGGCGGTTTCCGGCGGGGTCTGGTAAACGACGCCGAAGAGGAACTGGACACGGCGGCGGCTGAGCCGCGTCATGTTCGATATTTCCTTGTTGAGCAGCTGGGCGTTGGAGATGATCCGTTCCTCGCCCGTCGCCGCGCGCAGCCGCGTCGTCTTGAGGCCGATCGATTCCACCGTGCCGCCGCTGGTGTCGTAATGGATCGCATCGCCGCGCTTGAACGGCTTGTCGAACAGGATGGAGAGCGCGGCGAACAGGTCGGAGAATATGCCCTGCGCGGCAAGGCCGATGGCGATGCCGCCAACGCCCAGCCCGGCGACCAGCCCGGTGACGTTGACGCCCAGATTGTCCAGCACCACGATCAGCGCGATGGCGAAGACGGTGACGGTCACCAGCAGGCGGATGATGCCGAAGGCGCTGCCCAGCGAATCGCTGCCGTTCTCGCCCACCGTGCGATGCTCGATCACGCCGAGGATGATCTCGCGCGCCCAGATGGCGGCCTGGAACACGGCGGCGATGACGAACAGGAAATTGGCGGTGGAGGCCACCATGTCCGGCGCGCCGGAATAGCCGATCACCAGCCGCACGGAGACCATGATGATGAAGAAATTGCCCGTCCGGGCGATGGCGCGGCCGAACACCGTCGCCCACCCCGTCACGCCCTTGTCGCGCCGGCACAGGCGGATGCCGAGGCCGCGGACGAGGTGCAGCAGCGTGAAGATGGCCAGCCCGAAGGCCGCGCCGATCATGATCTGCACGCTGTGCTGGGATATCCAGTAGAGCATCGACGCCCACAGCTCGCCGAGCTGCTGGCCGATGGGCAGGTCTGATCCGTCGATCAGCGGGGCGGGGGGCGGCGGGGCTGGGTTTGGCGTGGCGATGGGTCTTCGTCCTGTCAGGCCGCCCGCGCGGGGGTCTTGGCGTTGCCGATCTCGTCAAGGAATGCGGCAAGGCCGCGCTCCACCCGTGTCAGATATTTGGTTGCACGGGGCAGTTGCAAGCCCTTGTCCCACGGCGCGGACGAGCGGGTCCGTTCGATCAGCGCGGGATGGACATAGGATTTGCGCGAAATCGCCGGTGTGTTGCCCAGCGCCGCCGCCACCGGGTCCAGCAGTTCCTTCAGCGACAACGCTCCCTGGGCGGCGATCAGCGCCTCGAACGCGATGGCGCTGGCTGCCCAGGTGCGGAAATGCTTGGCGGTGAAATCGTCGCCCATCGCCTCGCGGATATAGGCGTTGACGTCGCTCGACGAGACGGGATGCGCCGCGCCGCTCTCGTCGAGATAGCTGAACAGATGCTGCTCCGGCAGGTCCTGCACCCGCCGGACGAAACGCGCCAGCGATGCGTCGGTGACGGCGAGCACCAGCAGCCTGCCGGATTTCGCCCGGTATTTCAGCTTCAGCACGCGGCCGCTCACCACCGCATGGCGCTTGCGCAGCGTCGTCGCGCCGAAGCTCCCGTTCGCCTTCGCATAGGCCTCGTTGCCCACCCGCACGCGGCCCAGATCAAGCAGGCGAACCACTGCCGCCACCGCCCGTTCCTTGCCGAACCCGTCGCCCGCCAGATCGTCGTCCACGCGCGCCCGCAACAGCGGCAGGGCGCGGCCGAATGCGGCGCAGCGGTCATATTTGGCGGCATCCCGGCGTGCGCGAAAATCGGGGTGGTAGCGATATTGCTTGCGGCCCCGCTCGTCATGGCCCGTCGCCTGGATATGGCCATTGGCTGAGGGGCAGAACCAGGCGTCCCGATAAGCGGGCGGCAGCGCGATCCGGTTCAGCCGGTCGATGTCGTCGCGGCGGACGATCCTGTCTCCCCGCGTGTCGTGATAGATCCAGCCCTTGCCGGCCCGTCTGCGGGTGATGCCGGGAAGGGCGTCGTCGACATAAACGAGGGCGCTGGGCATGAATGTCCTTTCGGGCGATATCGGAAACCCGCCGCCTCCGGCTTGGTTCCGGAACGGTTTTCGGCATAGTGCGTTCGGTTGCAGGGGCCGTGCGCCGATTTGGAGTCCAGGATATGGCTGAAACCCCGCCCGCTCGTGCGTTGCCCGCCAGCGCGCTGATCGTCGCCACCGACGGTTTCGAGCAGTCAGAGCTTTTCAAGCCGCAGGAGGCCCTGCTCGCCGCCGGGGCGGAGGTGACGCTCGCCTCCGTCACCATCGAGCCGATCCAGGGCATGGAGCATGACGAAAAGACGCGCACCATCACCCCGCACATCATCCTCGAAGATGTGCATGTCGACGATTATGACGCGCTGATCCTGCCGGGCGGGCTGATCAACCCGGACACGCTCCGGATGAACCCGGAGGCGGTCGAGATCGTCCGGGCGTTCCGGCGCGCGGGCAAGATCATCGCGGCGATCTGCCACGGCCCGTGGATGCTGGTGGAGGCGGACGTCATCCGCGGCGTCACGGTCACCGGCTGGCCGTCCATCCGTACCGACCTCCGCAATGCCGGCGCGCATGTGGTGGACAGCGAGGTGGTGGTTGACGACAACATCATCACCAGCCGCAAGCCGGAGGATATTCCGGCCTTCAACGACGCGATCCTGACCGCGCTCGCGGCCTTGCCGGAGCGGGCCGCCGCCTGAGCCTCGAGCGAATCGACGGCCCTTGAAAAGCGCGGTGGAAAATCCCGCGCCGATCCGGTTTAATGGTTTCGGCCGGATGCGGATTCGGCCGGGTCGCCGTGTAAAGGGTCATATAAGATGTTGAAATCTATGGGGCGGCGGGTGCGCCACGATCCGCCGGCAATGGTTTCCGCAATCGGGCTGGGCATCATCGTCGCGGCTTTTGCCTGGCTGGCGGCGACCGTGCTGGGCGCAGGCGGCGTCACGCGGCCGCTGGCTGCGCTTGGCGGCGGCCTTGGCATGGCGGCGGCCTTCCTGACGCTGCTGGCATTGCTTGACGACAGGGCGCGGGACCGGCGCAGGCGCACGCATGGCGCTGCCGCCGCCGACCCGGAGGCGCCGTCGCTGCGCACCTATGACGCGCATCCCGATGCGCCGCCGCGCCGCCCGCTGTCCGCCACCGATCTTGAAACGCTGGAGCCGGTCGTGTGGCCGTCCTTCCGGCTGGGCGCGGACGACGACGTCCTGGAACTGACGACGGTGGTGCCGATGCGCAGCCAGCCCGTCGCAGATCTGGACGAGCGCCCCACGTTGCGCGAACTGCTCACCCGGCTGGAATCGGGTGTCGAGCGCCGGGCGCAGGGCTGGACCGATGCCGCAAACGCGCCCCCGCCCACGCCCGATCATGCTTTCCGCGAAGGGCTGGGCGAGCTGCGTCAGGCCGCTGCGCGTTAGCAGTCCTCGACGGTCAATATCCCGATCTCCAATCGCATCGCGTCGCCGGTGTGTTCCGCGCTTTCGATCGCGATATCGGCGACGACATGGCCGGGCAGTGAAAATTCCACCACGCCCAGGCCCTCGCTGAACGCCTCATAGGCCGCGATCGGAATGAGGCAGCGGATGCTATGGCGCGCGCCGGTGAAGGTCATGCTCGCCCAGCCCGTGCTGGTCGATCCCTCTATATCCAGTTCGGGCGCGCGGGCGCGCAGGGCGCGGATCAGCGCCGGGCCGGCGTCCGCCATGGACCGGCCGCTCATGCCCCGCGCGCCTTCAGATAGGCGTCCAGCCGGGCCGCCATCCGCGCGCCCGGCTCGCGGCCGTTGCGCATGTCGCCGACCAGCCGCGGATCCTTCACCGACTCGCGCCCGAACCGGGTGGGCGGCGTATCGCTGGCCCGCAAATACCGCTCAATCCGCCGTAACAAGCACATCCACCCCTCCAGAATCGGAACATATCAAGAACATCACCTGACTATGTGATTTCCTACTTGTCTAGGAATTTTCCTATCGATACGGAGGATTCATGACGATTGCCGATCAACGCGCCGCGCTCGACGCGCTGATCCGGGAGCGCGGGGAGGATTATGCCTCGCTGTCCCGGCTGATCGGCCGCAACGCCGCCTATGTGCAGCAGTTCATCAAGCGCGGCGTGCCCCGCAAGCTGGACGAGGCCGATCGCCGGCTGCTCGCGCGCTATTTCAACGTGCCGGAATCGCGGCTCGGCGGGCCGGAAAGCGACGGCGTGCGGATTGTCGCGGCGGAGCGCGGGCGGTCCAGGCAGGCGGATCTGGTCGCGGTGCCGCGCCTTGCCGTCGGTGCATCGGCGGGGCCGGGCGCGGTCGCGGGGGACGAACGCCCACACGCCCGCATCGCGTTTCAGGCGCAATGGCTGCGGCGGGTGGCGAGCAGCCCGCAGGCGTTGTCGATCATCCAGGTCGACGGCGATTCCATGGCCCCGACCTTGGGTGACGGCGACGATATATTGGTCGATCGCGGCGACGCGGCGGCGCGGTTGCGCGACGGCATCTATGTGCTGCGCATCGCCGACGCGCTGAACGTCAAGCGGATCGCGCTCAACCCGGCTACCCGCCGGCTGACCATCCACAGCGACAATCCCGCCTATCCGCCGATCGCCGAGTGCGACCCCGCGGATATCGACATTATCGGTCGGGTGGTGTGGGCAGGGCGGCGGATCGCCTGACCGCAAGTCCGGTCAGGCGGGCTTGGGCGCCCGGCTGCGGATCAACCCTTCCTGCGACACGCTGGCCACCAGCCGCCCGTCGCGGGTGAAGATCGACCCCCGGTTGAACCCGCGCCCCCGGCCCGCCCAGGGGCTGTCGGTGGCGTAGAGCAGCCAGTCGTCCATATCGATATCGTCGTGGATCCACAGCGCATGGTCCAGGCTTGCCGTCTGCAGCTTGTCGACCATCCAGTCGACCCCGTGCGGGCGCGTGGCCGTGCCCAGCAGATACATGTCGGACGCATAGGCCAGCATGGCGCGGTGCATGGCGGCGTCGCCGTTCACCGGCGCGACGGCGCGGATCCAGATGTGCTGACGCGCTTCCGTCTTGCGGCGTTCCCGCCACCCCTGCGATTCCACCTGCCGCATCTCGAAGGGGCGGGGGCGCAGGAACCACTCGCGATATTGCTCGGGAATGTTCTCGACGAACTGCTGGCGCTGGGTCGCCTCGTCGAGCAGATCCTCCGGCATCGGAACCTCCGGCATCGCCACCTGGTGCGCGAAGCCGGATTCCAGCGCCTGGAACGACGCCGCCATGTTGAGGATGGGCTTGCCATGCTGGAAGGCGATGATCCGCCGCGCGGAAAAGCTGCCGCCGTCATGGTCGCGCGCCACGCGGTAGATGATCGGATGCTCCTCGTCGCCGGGGCGCATGAAATAGGCGTGCAGCGAATGGGCGACGCGCGCCGCGGTCGTGGATTTGCTGCCCGCCATCAGCGCCTGGGCGATCACCTGCCCGCCGAACACGCGCCCGCGCCCGCCGGGCAGGCGGGGGCCGCGATAGAGATCGGTATCGATCTCCTCGACGTCCAGCAGCGTCTTCAGGCCGGAAATCAGCGTTTCCGGTGCGGGGTTCCTGTCAGCATCGGCCATGGCTTGTCCTCAAGCGGGTCCGGCCGCCGCCGTCAATAGCCCGCCAGTCGGGCGATCGCATCCGCCTGGAAATTGGTGTCCCCGAACAGCTCGGCCAGCACGCGCCCGCGCTTCATGTAGAAGCCGATGTCATATTCGTCGGTCATGCCGATGCCGCCATGCATCTGCACGCCTTCCTGGACGGACAGGGTGGTGGCAAGCCCGGTCATCGCCTTGGCGACCATCGCCGCGCGCGTGGCCCCGTCCGATCCGGCATCGAGCAGCTGCTGCGCCTTCAGCACCGCCGCGCGCGCTACCTCCAGCTCCGAATAAAGATGCGCGGCGCGGTGCTGCAGCGCCTGAAATCCGCCGATCGGCTGGCCGAACTGCTTGCGCTCCTTCAGATAGCCGACGGTCATCGCCATCGCGCCCGCGCCGACGCCGAGAAGCTCCGACGCCGCGCCGGAGCGCCCGGCCGACAGCAGCGCCGTCAGGCCGGACCAGCCGCCGTCGACTTCGCCGATCACCGCATCCGCATCCACCTCGACGCCGTCGAACGCCATGTGCGCGGCCAGGCTGGCGTCGGCCAGGCGCTCCGGCGTGGCGGTCAGCCCGCGCGCGCCCTTTTCCACCGCGAACAGTGTGATGCCCGCTTCCTCGCCCGGCTTGCCCGCGGTGCGCGCGGCGACGACGATCAGGTCGGCGACATGGCCATGGGCGACGAACGTCTTCGCGCCGGTCAGCCTGAAGCCGTTGCCGGACCGTTCGGCCGCCAGCGCGGTTTGCGCCGGGCGGTGCTTTGCGCCCTCGTCGATCGCCAGCGCGGCGACCGCGTCGCCCGCCGCGATGCGCGGGAACCACAGGTCGCGCTGCGCCTGTGATCCGCCGTTCAGCGCCGTCACCGCGCCCACCGCGGTGGAGAGGAAGGGGGAGGGGGTGAGGTTGCGGCCGATTTCCTCCAGCACGATGCCGGCCTCGACATGGCCGAGCCCCATTCCGCCATCCGCCTCGCCGATCAGGATCGCGGTGAAGCCCATTTCAGCGAACTGTTTCCACAATGCGGGGGAAAAGCCGGTGGCGTCGCCCGCGTCGCGCAGCGCCCGCATATGCCTGACCGGCGCGCTCTCGCCGATGAAGGCGCGGGCGCTGTCCTGCAGCATGGCTTGTTCGTCGTTCAGGAACAGGGGCATGTCAGGCTCCGGGCAGTTCGAGGATGCGCTTGGCGATGATGTTCAGCTGGACCTCGCTGGTCCCGCCCTCGATCGAATTGGCCTTGGTGCGCAGCCAGCTGCGCGCCCTTGCCCCGCCGCCGGAGGCGCTGCTCTCCCATTCCAGCGCATCCGCGCCGCCCGCCGCCATCGCCAGCTCGTGGCGGCTCTTGTTCAGCTCGGTGCCGTAATATTTCATCATGGAAGGTTGGGCGGGGTGCGCGCGCCCGGCCTTCAGCTCGTCGAGGAAACGCTCCGACATCGCCTGGAACGCCAGCGCGCGCACCTCGTACAGCGCCAGCTGCCCGCGCAGCAGCGGATCGGCCAGCCGCCCGTCGGCGTCGCGCCCCACGGTTTCCAGCGCCGTCTCCGCGAGCGATTTTTGGGTTTTGGCGGCCAGGCCCATGCCGCTGATCATTTCCCTTTCATGGCCCAGCAGATATTTGGCCACATCCCAGCCGCGGTTCAGTTCGCCGACCAGCTGGTCCCTTGGCACCTGCACATTGTCGAAGAACGTCTCGCAGAACGGGCTGTAGCCGGAAATGAGCAGGATCGGCTTGGTCGACACGCCGGGCGAGGCCATGTCGAACAGCAGGAAGCTGATGCCCTTGTGCTTGTCGGCGGGGTCGGTGCGGACCAGGCAGAAGATCCAGTCCGCCTTGTCGGCATAGCTGGTCCACACCTTCTGCCCGTTAACGAGGAAATGATCGCCCTTGTCTTCCGCCCGGGTGGCGAGGCTGGCGAGGTCGGACCCGGCATTGGGTTCGGAATAGCCCTGGCACCAGCGGATCTCGCCGCGCGCGATCTCGTTCAGGAAGCGGATCTTCTGCGCCTCGGTGCCATATTTGAGCCACGTCGATATTGACGGCGAAGCCCAGCCCGAAGCCGGCGCCGGCATTGGCGGCCTCGCTGAACAGAGATTTCGACAGCGAGGACAGGTCGCCGCCGCCATATTCCACCGGCCAGTCCGGCACGGTCCAGCCGCGCGCCGCCATGCGGTCCATCCACAATTTCTGGTCGGGCGAGGCGAAATCGGGGTTGCGGCCGCCCCAGTTCATGTCCTTTTCGCTGCGCACCGGCTCGCGCATCGCGGCCGGGCAATTCTCCGCCAGCCAGGCGCGGGTTTCCGCCCGGAACGTGTCGAGATCGCTCATCGTCTCTCTCCTGCCTGCCGCGTCAGCGCGGCATAGATCATGGTCTTGAGTTCGCGGCGCACCGGCCAGGTGCTGGACGGCGCCAATTGGGTCATGAACAGCATGATGATGCGCTCCACCGGGTCGATGAAGAAGGCGGTGGAGAACATGCCGCCCCAATAATATTCGCCGACGGAGCCGGGCAGCATGGTGCGCGCCACGTCGATATTGACGGCGACACGTCGATATTGACGGCGAAGCCCAGCCCGAAGCCGGCGCCGGCATTGGCGGCCTCGCTGAACAGAGATTTCGACAGCGAGGACAGGTCGCCGCCGCCCGGCAGATGGTTGATCGTCATCAGCTGCACCGTCTTGGGCGAGAGCAGCCTTGCCCCGTCCAGCACGCCGCCGTTCAGCAGCATCCGGCAGAAGCGGTGATAATCGGCGGTGGAGGACACCAGCCCGCCGCCGCCCGACAGCAGTTTCGCCGGGGTGCGCCACAGGCTCTTCTCGCCGCTGTCGAACAGCACCATCCCCTTTTTCGGGTGCATGGCATAGCAATCGGCCAGCCGGTGCGCCTTGTCGTCGGGCACCTGGAAGAAACTGTCCGCCATGCCCAGCGGATCGAAGACCCGGCTCTGGAAGAAGGCGTCCAGCTTCAGCCCCGACACGCGCTCGACGACCAGCCCCAATATGTCGGTGGAGACAGAATAGTTCCACGCCGCGCCGGGCGAGAATTCCAGCGGCAACCGGCCCAGCACGGCGGCGAAGCTGTCCAGATCGTGCCCGCCGCGCCATTCCTCTATCCCGGCCGCGCGGTAGGCGGCGTCGATGTTGCTGCGGTTCTGGAAACCATAGGTCAGCCCGGACGTGTGGCGCAGCAGATCGATCATCCGCATCGGCGCGTCCGTGGCGCGCGTCAGGAAGGGGGCATCGCCGCCGCCGCCATTATAGACGCCGACATCCTTCAGTTCCGGCACCAGCCGGTGGACGGGATCGTCAAGCGCGACCAGCCCTTCCTCGACCAGCATCATGAAGGCGACGGAGGTGACCGGCTTGGTCATCGATGCGATGCGGAACAGCGTGTCATCGGCCATCGGTCGGCCGTCCTCGCGCATCGTGCCGAGCGACGCCCGGTGCGCGACCTGCCCGTCCCGGCTGATCAGCAGCTGCGCGCCGCGCAGGCGGCCGGGGGCGATGTAGCGATCGGCCAGCAGCGCGTCGATCCGCGCCAGCCGTGCCGGGTCGAAGCCGAGCGCATCGGGGTCCAGCAACGCCATCGCCTGTCTCCACTTCCTGTCCGATCGTGCCGGTTCTTATCGGCCGCGCAGGCGGGCAAATCAACAAAATCCGGCGGAAAAGCGCGGTTTTCCGGGCTGACGCTACGGCATGGCCGGTTGACGGAAACGGGCCGGGACGGTCGGCCGGTCAGCGTTGCGCCGGTTCGGGAAACCAGCTGGTATCGATCCGCGCATGGCGGTTGATGAAATCGCAATGGGCGGCCATCCCCTGTTCGTCGAGCAGGGTGACGATGCGGCCGTCGCGCGCGATGAAGCCTTGCTCGGTCATCTCGCGCAGCAGCCGGTTGACGTGGATCTGGGTCAGCCCCACCGCGTCGCCGATGTCGGTCTGGGTCAGCTTCAGCTCCATGCTGTTGCCCATCGCCCGGTCCGTGATCCGCGCCCGCGCGAAGATGTCGAGCAGCAGGGCGGCGATCCGCGCCTTGCCGTCCGTCCTGCCGATCGATTTCAGCCGGTCGGCCAGCGCGACATTCTCCAGCATGCCGATGGCGTAGAACAAGGCGGCCAGACGTGGATGGGTGATGAAAATCTGCTTCAGCGCGGAGCGGGGAAAGCGGCAGACCACCGAATCGATGGCCGCGACCGCGCTGGCCGTGGCGTCGACGAAGGTGACGTTGGCGGTGCCGACGATATCGCCCGGATAATAGAGCTTGAGGATCTGGCGTTCGCCGCCCTGCACCATGGATGCGCTGAACACCCGGCCCTGGCGCAGCACGAACAGCGCGCCGCAGGGGTGCCCTTCCTCGAATATCGCCTGCCCTGCCGGAATATCGGCGGGGTTGTCTTCAAGAACCGCGAGCGATTCCTTCTCATAATCGGTGAGCGGAAGATAATGTTCGAGCTTTTCGACGAAACAGCTTTGCGCCACCGGGAACCTCTCACGTTTCACCCGGATGTGCCAAAGTTCCGGGCATTGTGAAAGAGGATATGGAAATAGACCTTCCATATCCTGTTGTCGGATGCGTGCTGACCGGCGCGATCTATTCAAATTATCATATGTTAATATGACAATCGAAAGAATATTTTCATGGAAAAATGAACGAATTCATTTCGTCATCAATCCACAATCGCCAACTGTGCTTGATAAGGAGCGGGAGGCCAGGGCTAAGATACTATGCCCGCGCCATGGGCGCGATGAAGATGATGCGCGAACCCGCCCTCGTCCGGGCCGGTCCGTGCATCATCTCTATGGCTGTTGAGGTCTTGTGGCCTTTATTCTTCGCCGGTCTCGGCGGCCGGCCGCTCGAAGCGCGGGACGACCGGGCCGGAAAGCTTCAGGGTCAGCGGCCGTCCGCGCCGATCCATCTTCTTGCCCAGCGCGACGCGGATCCACCCTTCGCTGACGCAATATTCCTCCACGTCCGTGCGCTCCTTCTCCTTGAAGGTGATGCCGATGCCGCGGGCCAGGGCGGCCTCGTCGTAAAAGGGGCTGGCCGGATCGTTTGACAGGCGGTCGGGCGGAGTATCGGACATGGTTTTGCTTTCGATGGCGGAGTGAGCGCGCCTGATAGCGCCCCCGGCCCGTGCTGCCTAGCATCACGGAGCGGCCGCGCTATAGCGCGCCGGATGCGTTTGTTTCCCGCCTCCGCCCGCCGCGCGGCCATTGCCTTCATCCTCGTCACGGCTTTGCTGGACGTGATGGCGATGGGCATCGTCATCCCCGTCCTGCCGCCGCTGATCGAACAGTTCACCGGCTCCACCGCGCGCGCCGGGGTGATCAACGGCCTGTTCGTCGCGCTGTGGGCGCTGATGCAGTTCCTCTGTTCGCCGGTCATCGGGTCGCTGTCGGACCGTTATGGGCGAAGGCCGGTGATCCTGCTGTCCACGCTGGGCCTGAGCGCGGATTATGTGCTGATGGCGCTGGCCCCCGACCTGTGGTGGCTGGCGGCGGGGCGCATATTGGCGGGCGTGACATCGGCCAGTTTCACCACCGTCTATGCCTATATGGCGGACATCACCGCGCCGGACGCGCGGGCGCGCGGCTATGGCCTGATCGGCGCGGCGTTCAGCGCCGGCTTTGTCGCCGGGCCGCTGCTGGGCGGCATATTAGGGGAAATCTCCCCGCGCGCGCCCTTCTGGGCGGCGGCGGCGCTGAGCGGCGTCGCGCTGCTCTACGGCCTGTTCGTGCTGCCGGAATCGCTGGCCGGGGAAAAGCGCATGGCCTTTTCCTGGCGGCGGGCCAATCCGTTCGGCGCGCTGATGCTGCTCCGTTCGCACCGCGACCTCACCCGCCTGTCGGTGGTCAATTTCCTGCTCTATTTCGCCCACCACCTCTTCGCGGCGGTGTTCGTGCTCTACGCCGGCCATCGTTTCGGCTGGAGCGCCTTCCAGGTCGGCACCCTGCTGGCGCTGGTCGGCGCGCTGGACATGATCGTGCAGGGCGTGCTGGTCGGCCCGGTGGTGAAAAGGCTGGGCGACAGGCGGACGATGATCCTGGGGCTGGCGGCCGGGGCCGTCGGCATCGCCTGCATGGGGCTGGCGCCGACCGGCTGGCTGTTCACCCTGGCGATGCTGCCCAATGCGCTGTGGGGGCTGGCCATGCCCACCATCCAGTCGCTGATGACGCGCCGCGTCTCCGAATCCGAACAGGGTCAGCTGCAGGGCGCCAATATGAGCGTCGGCAGCATCGCAGGGGTGATATCGCCGCTGTTCTTCGGCGCGGTCTATTCCATGTCGGTCGGCCAGAACCCGGCCTTTCCGTACCCCGGCACGGCATTTCTGATCGCCGCCGCCATTCTGGCGGGCGCCGCGATCATCAGCCTGCGCGCGGCCCGCGACGCCGGGGAGATGTTGCCCGGCTGACGCATTTTATGTCCGCTTTGTGCATTTTGTTGCTGAACTGCGATTGACTCTGCGAATGATTAGCAATAGCGAGCGCCCTCTATCCAGACCGGCGCGCGCCGGCCGCTTCTTGCTCCGGGGGAATTCATGTCTCGTTCCACGACCCAAACCGCCTTGTCCTCGCCGATGTTCCTAGCGCTCGGCTGCGTCGGCTTCGTCGCCAGCGCGCCCGCGCTCGCCCAGTCGAGCGATGGCAGCGCGCAATCGGCGGACGGCCAGCGGCTGGGCGGCGTCGTCGTCACCGACACCGCCATCGACGAGACGGGTTACAAGGGCGAGGTTCAGGAATCGCCGAAATTCACCGCGCCGCTGCTGGACACGCCGCGTTCCGTCGTCGTGGTGCCGCAGCAGGTGATCAAGGATACCGGATCGGCCACGCTGGTCGAGGCGCTGCGCACCGTGCCGGGCATCACCTTCGGCGCGGCCGAGGGCGGCAACCCGATTGGCGACCGCCCCTTCATTCGCGGTTTCGACAGCCAGGGATCGACCTATCTGGACGGCGTGCGCGACATCGGGGCGCAGACCCGCGAGATCTTCGCGGTCGAGCAGATCCAGATCGTGCGCGGGTCGGACTCGACCCTGGGCGGGCGCGGCTCCGCCGGCGGGTCGCTGAACGTGATCTCCAAGCTGCCGCGCGACGAGAATTTCGTCGCCGGGGCGATCAGCTACGGCACCGATGATTACAAGCGCGTCACCGGCGACGTGAACTACAAGCTGAGCGATATCGTCGGCGTGCGCATCACCGGCATGTATCACGATCAGGACGTGGCCGGGCGCGACGCCATCTACCAGAAGCGCTGGGGCATCGCGCCGTCCGTCACCATCGGCCTCGGCACGCCCACCCGGCTGACCGCTTCCTATTACCACCTCGATACGGACGAGCTGCCGGACAGCGGTATTCCCTTCCTCTACACGCTTGCCAACGCGCCTCTGGGCGTCACTTACTCGCAGCCCGCCATCGGCGACATTACCACCATCGGCGGGCGCAGCGGCCATGTGAAGCGCAGCACCTTCTATGGCTTGAAGAGCCGCGATTTCCGCGACAGCAAGACGGATCAGCTGACGTTGCGGTTCGAACATGAATTCGACAGCGGCATCACCGTGCGCAACACCGCGCGCTACAACCACAACAGCCAAGCCTATATCTTCCTGCTGCCCGACGACAGCACCGGCAATGTGTTCGGCACCAACGCGGTTGATCCGACCACCGGCGCGGCCGGCGCGCGGGGCGACATATTGAGCGGCGGCTATGTCTGGCGGCGCGGCAACACCCGCTATGGCTATACGGACAGCCTGACCAACCAGACCGATCTGTTCGGGAAATTCGACACCGGCGGCATGGAGCACAGCTTTGCCCTGGGCGCTGAATATTCGGTCGAGAAGGCGCGCCGCGGCACTTTCGTCAGCGCGTCGGGATCGAGCGTCAGCCCGCGCTGCAACACGTTGACCATCTCGCGCTATTATTGCGCGGACCTGTTCAACCCGAACCCCAACGATCCTTGGGTCAACTATGCCAGCGATGCTGCGGGCGCCGCGGTGACCCCCATCGTCAAGGGCGCGCCGATCACGGAAACCCGCAATGACGCGCGCACCTACGCCGTCTATGCGTTCGACTCCATCACGCTCAGCGAGCAGCTGATCATCAACCTCGGCGCGCGTTTCGACAGCTTCAAGACGACGGTGACGCCCGGCCAGGCGGCGACGGCGACCAGCACGTTCGAGATCACCCGCAAGGACGATATCTTCAACTGGCAGGCGGGCGTGGTGTTCAAGCCGACGCCGAACACCAGCCTCTATGCGTCCTACGCCACCGCCGCGACCCCGCCGAACAGCCTGATCGGTGAAGGGCAGGAGCAGAACAGCGTCGGCACCACCGTGGCGGCGGCGGCGATCGTCGACGCGCTGAAGGTGGAAAAGACCAAGTCGTGGGAAGTCGGCGCCAAGGCCGATCTGTTCGACAACGCCCTGTCGCTGAACGCGGCGCTGTTCCAGACCGAAACCAAGAACGCCCGCGCGCTTGGCGATGCCAACACCATCGCCTTCATCGGCGAACGGCGGATCCGCGGCGTTGAACTGGGTTTCAACGGCAACATCACCGATGCCTGGAATGTTTTTGGCGGCTATACCTATCTGGATGCCGAGATCATCGACGGCGGCTTTACCGCGCTGACCGCCGCGGCGGTGACCGGGCAACTCGCCAAGACCGTGCTGGTGCCGTCGGTCAACAACGGCCGCCAGTTCCCGCAGACCGCCAAGCACAGCTTCACCCTGTGGACCAATTATGAGGTGACGCCGGCGCTCTCCATCGGCGGCGGGGCCTTCTACACCAGCCGGGTGTTCGGCGGCTATCAGGACAACCGCAGCGCCACGCAGGACTCGGCCGGCGTCGTCACGGTCAATGCGGCGACCAAGACCATCGCCCGCACCGTGCCCGGTTACTGGCGGTTCGATGCGCGGGTCGGCTACAAGGTCAACGATCAGATCGATCTGTCGGTCAACGTCCAGAACCTGACCAACAAGATCTATTTCAACCAGGTCTACACGTCGCACTATGCCGCCATCGCGCCCGGCCGGTCGGCGTTCGCGACGCTCAGCTTCAAATATTGAGCGACGCGCCCACCCTCGATGCGTTGACGGCGCTGTCCGCCGACGAGATTGCCCGCCGCCTCTCCGGTCCCCCGGACGAGGTGGCGGCTTTCGTTCGCGCGGCCGCCGTCGCCGGCGTGGCGGAGGCGCAGGCCCGCTTCGGCCAGATGCTGCTCGACGGCACCGGCGTGAAGCAGGACCAGCGCGCCGCGCTGGGCTGGTTCGCCCGGGCGGCCAAGGCCGGCCATGTCGAGGCGATCAACATGATCGGGCGCTGCTACGATCTCGGCTGGGGCACCGCGGTGGACAAGGCGCGCGCCGCCGAATGGTACAGGGCGGCGGCCGATCGCGGGCTGGACTGGGGCATGTATAATCTCGGCACGCTGCTGGCGCTGGGCGAGGGCGTGGCGCGCGACCATGAGGCGGCGCTGGCCCTGTTCCGCCGCGCCGGGGCGATGGGCAACGCCAAGGCGCTGAACTTCATCGGCAGCTTCTATGAGGATGGCTGGGCGGTGGAGGCGGATATCGCCACCGCCGCCGGCTATTATGCGCGGGCAGCGGAAGGCGGCGATTTTCGCGGGCGCTTCAACCATGCCCGGATGCTGGCCGACGCCGGGCGCAACGACGAAGCGCTGGCCTGGCTGGCGCGGGTTCCCGAAACGGCGACGCCGCGCTTCATCGCGCAGGTCCGGGCCTATCTGGCCGCGTCCGATATCGCAGCCTTCAGAAAAATCGCCCCGGACTGGCCGAATCCGGCACATTCTTAATAGTGCGATTGATTCGCATTAGTATTCGGTCTAGGCGAGTCGCACCATCGACAAAGGATGAAATGGCCAGCCAATGAACGCGGTCAGCGAACTGCTTTCCCGGCCTCCCGCCGGTCATGGCGAGAGCTATGTGACGGACAGGTGGATGTCGCCGGCATCATCGGCCGTCCTCGCTGTGCCCGGCGCCTATTCCGGCCGGCGCGGCCCCAACTGGTTCGCGCTCGGCATCATCGTTCTCGTCCATGCCGGCCTGCTCGGTGCGCTTGTCATGTTCCACGTGGTGTCGCTGCCCAAGCCGCCTTCGGAGCTGAAGCTGATCACCCTGTCGCCGGAGGTGGCGCCGCCGCCGCCGGCCGAGCAGGAAAAGCCGGTCGTCCCGGTCGAGCCGGTGGTGGTCGCGCCAATTCCGGTCATCCGCACGCCCGTCATCACGCCGCCGCCCATCGTCTCAGCGCCGGAGCCGCCGCCGGTCGTCCCGCGCGCGCAGGTGGTGTCGGCCGCGCCCGGCCCGGTGACGAGCGCGCCCATCGGCGTCGACGATCTGGCGACCAAGATGGTGTCCGGCCGCCCGCCGCGCTATCCCATGGAATCGCGGCGGCACCGCGAACAGGGCACGGTGGTCCTGTCGGTCACGCTGGCGCTGGACGGGAGCGTGGAAGACGTGCGGATTGCCAGGAGCAGCGGTTATGGGCGCCTCGACCGCGCGGCGCGGGATGCGGTGATGCACTGGAAATGGCGGCCGACCATTCGCGGCGGCCAGCCCGTGCAGGTCCGCGGGATCGTCGATATTCCATTCGTGCTGCAGGGATGATGATCGCGATACCCGGCGTCCTCGACGCCGAAGCGGTGGCGCGCCTGCGCGCGCTGATCGACGCGGCCGAATGGATAGACGGCAACGCGACCTCCGGCCACCAGTCCGCGCTGGCCAAGCGCAACGCGCAATTGCCCGAGGATTCCCCCGCTGCGCGCGAAGCCGGGCGCATGGTGCTCGACGCGCTCGGCCGGTCGGCCATGTTCATCGCGGCCGGGCTGCCACTGAAAGTCTATCCGCCGCTGTTCAACCGCTATGCCGGCGGGCAGGCGTTCGGCACCCATGTCGACAACGCCATCCGCATCCAGCGCGGCACGGATTTCCGCATCCGCAGCGATCTTTCCGCCACCCTCTTCCTGGCGGACCCGGACAGCTATGACGGCGGCGAGCTGATCGTCGAAGGGCAGATGGGCGCGCACGGCGTCAAGCTGCCGGCGGGCGACATGCTGCTCTACCCGGCGACCAGCCTGCACCGCGTCGCCCCGGTGACGCGCGGTGAGCGGGTCGCCTCCTTCTTCTGGCTGCAGAGCATGGTGCGCGACGAAAATGCGCGCCGCACCCTTTTTGAACTCGACACCGCGATCCAGGCCGTCGCGGCCGACCGGGGGCAGGGCGATCCCGCGATCATCCAGCTGACCGGCGTCTATCACAACCTGCTGCGCCGCTGGGCGGACTGCTGAAAAGCCGCATATTGAAAAGCCCCGGCGCGCCAGTGGCGCGCCGGGGCCTTGCACCCTCAAGCCAGCCGATCAGGCGATGACGGTCGCCGGCTTGGCCGTCCGCCGACGCAGCGCGCCGCCGACCAGCCCGAAACCGGCGATCATCAGCGCCCAGCTTGCCGGTTCCGGCACGCCGGCCGCCACTTCGAAGTTGAAGTTGGCGCTCGGCCCGTTGGTGAAGTTGAACGCGACATTGTCGACCGCGCCGGTGAAGGCGCCGCTCCAGCCCGATCCGACGCCGATGCTGACGCCATAGACGGTCAGTTCGGCGCTGCCATTGTCGTCCAGCCATTGCTGGAACGTCTTTTCGCCGCCGTTCGCCGCCGCGAAAGTGGGGCCAAGCTTGGCGTTGGTGGCCCAGATGTCGCCGCTGTTCAGCGTTGCCGTCAGCGTGGTCCAGCTGTCGGTCGCTGCGTTCACCTCGCCCTGATAATAATTCTCGAACACCAGCGATCCGGCGAATTCGCCCGTCTTGAAGATGTCGAAGCGCAGCACCGGCGCGAACAGCACCCCGGCGGTGGACGCACCGTCGCGATACCAGTCGAACGACACGCTGTTCAGCGACGACAGGGCGACCGGCGCCGCGAAATAATATTGCAGGTCGGCCTTGCTGCCCGCGTCGGTGGTGGCGAAGTAAGCCGATCCATTGCCGTTGCGGGCATAATCCCTGGTGATGCCCACGGTGGCGCCGCCGCCGACATTGGCCTGCTGCCATGCGCCGGTGGTGACGGGTGCGCTCTGGCGCGCGCCGGAAACGGTGGTGGTGGTGCCGTTGGCCGTGGTGGTGGTGACGGCGGTGCCGGTGTTGAGCGCGGCCAGATCCGTGTCGTGGACGGTCTGCGCGCCGGCGGAAGTGGCGGCAAAGGCAAATGCGGACGCGAGCAGCAAAGCATGCAATTTCATCATATTAACCCCTCGATTAAGATAAACATCTCGTTAACAAGTGAAATGACGGGCGCAAGTGCTGAAAAGGACCGGGCCGCGACTCTGCTCTATTTTGGTACGATTATCGGTGATCGGCGGCGCCGGCCGGCGAGACTGCCCGCCTTCATCGCCGGTGACAGGACGGGCGCGAGGGATTATGAGGCGGCGGCCCTGCCGCCCATATGGGCGGGCGGCGCCATTGCCCTGTTTTCGAGAGACGCCGTGCCATGACCCCTGTCGACCGCCCCATTCTCGTGCCGCCGGGCGGCGAGGGCAAGGTGCTGCTGCACAGCTGCTGCGCGCCCTGTTCCGGCGAAGTGATGGAGGCGATGACCGCGAGCGGGATCGATTACACCATCTTCTTCTACAATCCGAACATCCACCCCCGGGAGGAATATCTGCTCCGCAAGGAGGAGAATATCCGTTTCGCCGAAAAGCATGGCGTGCCCTTCGTCGATGCGGATTACGACACGGTCAACTGGTTCGCCCGCGCGCGCGGCATGGAGCATGAGCCGGAACGCGGCATACGCTGCACCATGTGTTTCGACATGCGGTTCGAGCGGACCGCGCTCTACGCTTATGAGAACGGCTTTCCGGTCATCACCAGCTCGCTCGGCATTTCGCGCTGGAAGAACATGGCGCAGATCAACGATTGCGGCGAGCGCGCGGCGGCCCATTATGACGGGATCAGCTACTGGACGTTCAACTGGCGCAAGGGCGGCGGATCATCCCGGATGATCGAGATTTCCAAGCGCGAGCAATTCTACCAGCAGGAATATTGCGGCTGCGTCTATTCGTTGCGCGACACCAACGCGCACCGCGTGGCGCAGGGGCGCGACGAGATCCGCATCGGCGAGCTTTATTACAGCGAGGCGCCGGACGCGGGCTGAGCCTTGCGCGCGCGCCATTCGGCCGCGCTCTGCCCCCAGGCGTCGATGCGCGGGGCGACGATGGGCGGCGGCAGCGTCACCGGGCGCAGCAGGCGTGACCCCAGCCGTGTCGCCAGGGCGATGGAGGGCGTGTTGTCCGGATCGATGCAGTGGATGACCTCCGGCCAGCCCAGCCGGTCGAAGGCATAATCGATCGCTGCGGCGGCGGCTTCATGGGCATAGCCTTGCCCCGCAAAGGCGCTGGCGATGCCCCAGCCCACTTCATTGCCCGGCCATCCTTCCGGCCGCCACGGGCCGATCCGCCCGATCCAGCGGCCGCTGGCGCGTTCGATGACCGAGAACATCGCAAAGCCGGCGACGTGCCAGGCGCCGGCCATGGTGCACAGCCCGCGCCACGCCTCCGACCGGGTCTGCGGGCCGCCCAGGAAGCGCATGGTCTGCGGGTCGGCGCAAAAGGCGATCCACGGTTCCAGGTCCTCCGGGCCGGGCAGGCGCAGGATCAGGCGCGGGGTGACCAGCAGGGGGCCGTTGATCGTCATCGCTTATCCTTGTCGCCGGGGGCAGGTGACGGGATTCCCATGTCATCCGGGTGGATGCAAGGGCATCAATGCTCTTCGCAAGCGGCCGCGCCGGTGGCATGATCCCGCCCGATCGACCAGGGAGTGCGTGATGCGCGTGAATGCGAAATGGATGGCGGCCGGCATCGCGCTCGTCGCCGGGGCGGCGGTGGGCGGCCTCTATCTGCGCGAGCGATCGACCGAGCGCCCCAACCACCGCACGATCATGACGGACGGCGATTTCGAGCTGCGCGCCTACCCCATGCTGGTCGTCGCCGAAACCGTGGCACATGGCGCGCGCGATGCCGCGCTGACCGAGGGCTTCGGCATATTGGCCGATTATATCGGCGCGCGATCGCGCAGCGGGGAAAAGATCGCGATGACCGCGCCGGTGATCCACGACCCGGCCGGCGAGGATGGCGGCTGGCGCACGCGCTTCATCATGCCCGGCAAGTGGACGCGCAAGACGCTGCCGCACCCGCCGGGGGACGTGCTGATCGCCGAAATGGCGGCGCGGCGGGTGGCGGTGCTGCGCTTCTCCGGCAAGGCGGACGACCGCATCCTCGCCGCCAATGAGGAGGCGCTGAGGCAATGGATATCGGACAAGGGGCTGCGCGCGGCCGGGCCGGCCGAGCATGCCTATTACAGTTCGCCGATGGTGCCGGGGCCGTTGCGCCACAACGAACTGTGGATTCCCGTCCGGTGATGATGCTTGCAAGCGGGCGGCCCCGCCGGGCATAAGGGCGCCATGCTGAACATCCTTTCCATCCTGCTGGGCCTGTTCTCGCTGTTTCTGGCCTTTTTCGCCTTCCTGCCCTTTCTGGGCTGGGGCAATTGGCTGATCCTGCCCTTCGCGCTGGTCGGCCTTGCGCTGGGCGCGATGTCGTCGCGCAATGCGGGGCGGAACCTGAACCTCGTCGTCATCGTGATCGGCGTCGTCCGCCTGTTGCTGGGCGGCGGCATTTTCTGATCGCGGCAAGCTGGGCATTGCCATGACCGATTCTCGCCGGGGCATCCTGCTCGGCCTCGGCGCCTATCTGTGCTGGGGGCTGCTGCCGCTATATCTGAAGCTGCTGGATGGCGTGCTGCCGGGTGAGGTGGTCGCCCAGCGCATCCTCTGGTCGCTGATCTTCATGGCCGGGCTGATCCTGCTGCGCGGCCGCTGGGCCGCGTTGCGCGCCGCCTTCACCAACCCGCGCGCGATGTTGATCCTCACCACCACCGCGCTGCTCATCGCGCTCAACTGGCTGATCTATGTCTGGGCCGTCGCCAACGATCATGTGCTGGAAGGCAGCCTCGGCTATTTCCTCAACCCGCTGGTCAACGTCAGCATGGGGGTGATCTTCCTGAAGGAGAGGCTGCGTCCGGCCCAGCTCTTCGCCGTCGCGCTCGCCGCCGCCGGTGTCGCGATACTTGCGGCCAGCGCCGCCGCCGGCCTGTGGATCAGCCTGTCACTGGCGCTGAGCTTCGCCTTTTACGGGCTGCTCCGCAAGATCGCCCCGGTCGAATCGATCGAGGGGCTGACGGTCGAAACCATCCTGCTCGCCCCCGTCGCGCTCATCTATGTGCTGTGGCTGGCCGGGCAGGGGCAGCTCGTCTTCGGCCAGCATCCCGGCATGTCGGTGCTGCTGGCGCTGGCCGGGGTGGTCACGGCGGTGCCGCTGCTGCTGTTCGCGGCGGCGGCGCGGCTGCTGCGCTATGCCACCATGGGCCTGCTGCAATATCTCGCGCCGACACTCATCTTCCTGCAGGCGGTGCTGCTGTTCGGCGAGCCGCTGACCCTGCCCTATGTCGTCTGCTTCGCGGCGATCTGGACCGGCCTCGCCATCTATGCGGTGGACGGCGTGCGCCATGGCCGCCGCCAGCCCAACACGCCCGTCGCCTGACCGCGGTTCAGCGCCAATTCAAGCCCGCCGCCCGATGCTGCGCGCCTGAACGGAGGAAGATCATGCCCGCAATCCGCTTTTCCCATGCGCTGCTCGGCCTGCTGGCGCTGGTCATGCTGGCCGGCTGCGCGACCGACGGCGGCCATGCCTATGGCGGCGTGTCCGTGGGTGGCGCGTCGGTAGGTGGCGCGTCGGCAGACCACCATCCATAAGGCCCGGCGCCAATCAGTCCCGCCGGGCTGTAGAAGGCGGCCTTCCGCGATTGCCGCGCTCAAATGCGGTGGGCACGCTGCGCTGCGGGTTGCGAAAGGCCGTCATTTTCGCGCCGCCATTTCCCGACCATCCGGCCCGGGCCGTCAGTTGAGGCGCGTCTCCGGCGGGATCGGGATCAGCTCCAATATGTCGAGGATCGAATCCTGCTGCGGCCACGGGATGGCCAGCCGCCAGCGGAAGGGCGCGACGCGCTCGACATAGCCGGCAAGGTCGCGGTCGGCATCGGTGGCATAAGCGGGCGGGGCGGCCTCCTGGTCGCGCTCCATCGTGCCGAGGAAGACCAGCCGGCTCTCGCCATCCTGCCACAATCGCCCGGCGGGCCGCTGCGATCCGCTCTGCTTGACGATGGTCAGCAGCGCGCCCTCCGCCTCGATATAACAGTTGAACGGCTTGTACGCGGCAAAGGCGCGGCCCCGCCTGCGCGCCTCCGCCGCCGGAATGCCAAGCTTCACCACTCGGCACATATAGGGGCCGGGCGGCGGCGCGGGGCGGGGAAGCGCGACGGCGGGGTCAAGCAACGGCCCTTCCCCCGCAATGTCCGCGCTGAAGCCGGCCTGCCGGGCCTCGGCCAGCGCCTCGCTCCACGCCTGTTCGGTGCGGGCGAGGCGATCCTTGTCGGCCGGGGTGATCACTTCCTCCCAGGCGGTGGGGATGGCATCCGCCGGCAGCAGCTCCACGCTCGCCCCGTTTGTCGGCGGTGGCGCCACGGGTGGCGGCGCGCGCGAGGTGGTGCAGGCTGACAGCAATATGCCCAGCATGCCGCTCGTCGATAGGGGGAGAGAGATCGGGGCGTGTCGCGCCATGCAGAATCCTGTCGGTCATCGAGCCAAAAGGCCGGTGCCGCGCCGATCCAATGGGCGCGACAGCCCGCCAACTTGGCTGTTTTTACGCGCCGCCGCGGAAATCGTTCCGCAGCCGGTCATGACGGGCGATGAGCTGAAGGGGCGAAAAGGCGCGCGGAGGGCGCGCAAACCCTACATCAATATGTAGCGGCGGGACGTGACGTTTTTGGGCGGGGTGACGGGCCGGACCGCCTTGTCGGCGCCCGCCGCCGCCTTGTCGCGCGCGGGGGCGGTGACGGCCGTATCGCAGGCATTGCCGGGCGCCGCCCGGGCAACGGACGGCATCGACAATGCGCCGGCAGCGGCAATCGCGATCACGATGAGTCTCGCCATCGCCGCGGCATGGCGGGGGTGGGCTTTACGCAGGATGAACGGTCCCGCCGGCAAGGCTCAGAGCGGCTGGAGCCGCACCGGCAGGCCGTCGCGCGGCTTCGGGATAGGCCATGCCTGCCATTTGCCGCTGCTCGCGCCGAGCAGGATCTGGTTGTTCATAAGGATATGATAGAACAGGATTTTCATCTGCATATAGGCGAAGTGCAGGCCAAGGCACATATGCGCCCCGCCGCCGAACGGCACCCAGGCATATTTGTGGCGGTTGCGCGTCGCCTCCGGCTCGAAGCGCATCGGGTCGAACCGTTCGGGGTCCGGCCAATATTCTTCCATGCGGTGCGTGAAGGACGGCTGGATGCCGACGAAGGTGCCGGCCGGAAAATCATAGCCGCCATGGCTGAACGGGCGCAGCGCGCGGCGCGGCAGCGACGGCACCGGCGGCATCAGCCGCAGCGATTCCTTGAACGCATATTCGGTCAGCGTCAGCTCGCCCAGCCGCTCATAGGGCAGGGCGGTGCCGTTCAGGCCAAGGGCCTGCATCTCCGCGCGCAGCCGGTCCTGCCAGTCCGGGTTCTGGCCGAGCAGGTTGACCATCGAGGTGACGGAGGAGGTGATGGTGTCATGCGCCGCCATCATCAGGAAATTCATATGGTCGATGATCTCGTCATCGGTCAGCAGCGTGCCATCCTCATGGCTGGCGCGGCAGAGCTGGCTGAAAATGTCCTGCGCGTCGCCGGCCCGGCGTTCGGGGATCTCGCGCCGGAAATATTGGACCAGGAAACTGCGCCCCGCGACGCCGCGGCCCATGGCCGTGCCCGGCAGCGGCACGCGCACCACCGCGATGGTGGCCGCCACCATGTCGACAAAGGCCTGGTTGATCCGCTGCGCTTCCGGTCCCCAGGGAATGCCCAGGAAGGAAACGGCGGCCAGATCGAGCGTCAGCTGCTTGATGGCGGGATAGAAGGCGAAATCCGTGCCGCCCCACTGCGCGACGCGCTCGGCAATCCCCTCGTTCAGCGCGTCGGCGTAGAGCCGCATCGGCTCCGGCTTGAATGCGGTGGAAAGGGTGCGGCGGTGGACGCGGTGCTGCTCGAAATCCATCAGCATCAGCCCGCGCGGGAACACCAGGTTCAGCATCGGGCCCCAGCCCTGTTCGGACGAGAACAGCTTTTCCCGGTCGAACAGCACCAGCTCGTTGGCGTCCGCGCCCAGCAGGGTGACCAGCCGGCCGCCGAAACTGTTCGAACGATAGACCGGACCATAGGTCTCGTACATGCGCTGGGTGAAGGCGGGCGGATCGCTGAGCAGCGCCAGCGTGGTGCCGACCACGGGCCAGCCATCCTCGCCCGGCACGTCGGACAGCGTGTCCGGCGGGTTGGCGGGAAGCCAGTGGGGATTGTTCTTGAAGTTGCGCGCCAAGGTCATGCCCTTCCTCCCGCAAGTCTACCGTTATTGACATTGATGTCCACAGCATTGTGGAGCGGGCATGCATTCATTGCGCGGTCAATCCGATGATCCGGCCGAGCCGGTTGGGTTCTACCATGTTCAGGAACTCGCCGCCAACCTGACTGTCCTTGGTCCACACGATTTTGGCGTGGACCGCGCCGAGGCCGGGCAGGCGCAGGCGCACATAGGATCCGGGCGGAAAATCGCCGTTCGTCTCGGCGGAAAAACCCTGCGGGGAAATGGTGCGCACGACGACGTCGATGCCGTGATAACCGAGCGCGCGCATGGTGGCGCGCACCGTCACCGGCTCGCGCGTCACGCGGCGATCGTCCGAAAAGGGTCTTTCGAGGGCAAGGCGGGCAGCAATCCGCATGGCTATGTCGTCCCCCTTTCCGCCTGTCCTGCGCCCCTGTACGTCAAAGAGGGTAAGCAACTCGTAAACCCGCCCGCAAAGGGCCGGGTTTGGCGCGGGGCGCGATGGCGACGGAGGGAATGGCGATGCAGCGGGATGACCGGGTCACGGCCTATATCGAGCGGGCGGCGCCCTTCGCGCAGCCGATCCTGCGCCACCTGAGGGAGCTTGTCCACGCGGCGTGCCCGCAGGCGCAGGAGACGCTGAAATGGGGCGCTCCCAGCTTCGTCTACAACAAGCAGATCCTCTGCATGATGGCTGCGTTCAAAGGGCATGCGGCGCTGTCCTTCTGGCACGGCGATATGGTGACGCAAGCCGGGCGGGAAAGCCAGCGGAATAAGACCGGAAGTGAAACGATGGGCCAGTTCGGCCGGCTGACCGGCATTGCCGACCTGCCCGACGCCGCCGCGCTGACCGCATTGGTCCATGATGCGATGGCGCTGGTGGATGCGGGCGTGCCCGCCACACGCAAGGCGGCACCCCGCGCGCCCATCCCGATGCCGGACGATTTCGGCGCCGCGCTGGCGGCCGCGCCGGCGGCGCAGGCGCAGTTCCATGCCTTTCCGCCCGGCAAGCAGCGCGACTATCTGGAGTGGGTGACTGAGGCGAAGCGCGCCGAAACCCGCGCGGCGCGCATCGCCCAGTCGGTCGCCTGGCTGGCGGAGGGCAAGGCGCGGCACTGGAAATATGAACGATGATGGCGGAGGCGCGGGCGCTGGTCAGCGCTGACGGCCTGGTCGCGCTCAGGGTGACGCCGCGCGCGGCGGCGGACCGGATCGCCGTGGAGCCGGCGACGGCGGATCGCCCGGCGCGGCTGCGCGTCCACGTCACCACCGCGCCGGAGGACGGCAAGGCCAACAAGGCGGTGATCGCGCTCGTCGCCCGGGCGCTTGACGTGCCCCGTTCGACGATCACCATCGCGCGGGGCGAGACGGGCCGGGACAAGCTGCTCAGGATCGACGGCTGGGCAGAATAATCGGCCCCAGCAACGGCTTGACCGCTCTCCCGTATTGTGATGATATCATGTCACATACACGAGGGAGAGGAAGATGCGTCGCTTCGCCACTGCCGTCCCGGCCGAACCCCAGCCGTTCAGCACCATGAACACCACGCCGCTCATCGACGTGCTGCTGGTGCTGCTCATCATGTTCATCATCACCATCCCCATGCAGACCCACAAGGTGGCGATAGACCTGCCCCAAGCCGGCCCCGCCACGGGCGCGCCGCCGGTCACCCACCGGCTCGATCTTGCCGCCGACGGCAGCCTCAGCTTCGATGGCGTTGCGACGAGCGACGCGGCGCTGCCCGGCGCGCTGGCGGCGATGCGGAAAGACCCGGACGCGCTGCTGCTGATGCAGACCGACGGCGAGGCGCGTTACGAACGCTTTGACAGCACCCTCGCCGCCGTGAAGCGCGCCGGGGTGACCAAGCTCGGTTTTGTCGGGAATGGAGCATTTGCCCGCTAGCGCAGCGCCGGGCGGTTAACCCCCTGTTTCAGCCGGCGGGCCTAGGCTGCGCCGTCATGCTCGGGCAGGGGTGATGTGGGTTGGGCGCAAGGCGCAGGCAGGAATGGAGGGGCCGGGGCACGCGCCGGGACGCGCGGCGCGGCATCGGCCTTGGTGAACTGGCGATCACCGTCATCGTCGGCGTGCTGCTGGGCCTTGGCCTGTTCCATTTCAGCGGAAACGGCGGCGGCGGTGGGCCGCCCGCGCCGGCGCCGATCGTCCAGCCGCTGGCGGAGAGCAGCCCGTCCGCGGACGGAGCAGCGGGCGTCGTGCCGCCGGGCGTCGTCGCCTCAGCCGTGTCCCGGCGTTTCGGCTTCTGCCATAGCGGCGGCGGCCGCAATTGCGTGGTGGACGGCGATACTTTCTGGATGGACGGCGAGAAGATCCGTGTCGCGGATATCGATGCGCCGGAAACCCACCCCGCCCGCTGCGCCCGTGAGGCCGATCTCGGCGCCCGCGCGACCCGGCGGCTCCACGCCTTGCTGAACGCCGGGCCGGTGGCGCTGGAGACGGGGGACCGCGATGTCGATCGCTACGGCCGCAAGCTCCGCATCGTCACCCGCGACGGGGCATCGCTCGGCGCGATGCTGGTCAGCGAGGGCCTTGCCCGCCGCTGGGAAGGCGGACGGCGGAGCTGGTGCGACTGACCGGCCCGCCAACCGTATCGCCACGCCACGCACAGCGCCAACAAGCGGTTGCTAATAATCATTTAATCTGGAAATCATCCCGCTCCGAAACCGGGGGATGACATGACGATCAAACCATCATTTCTGGCCGCGCTGGCGGCCGGCGCCTTCATTGCAACGCCGCTGGCGGCGCAGGATATGGCTGCGGAGGCTCCCGTCGCTCCCGCGGCTGATGCGGGCTGCGAACTGCACGTGTGGCCCACGCATAATTATCTGGGGCTGAACATGGGGCTACTGTCCGGCTTCGGCGTGGTCGGTGTGCTGACCGATATGGCCGTCCATGAGGGCCGGGTGGCGAGCGTCAAGGATCTGATGGCCGATTATCTCGGTCCGGACGTCCAGATGGCCGAACTCGACAAGGCCGGCCTCACCCGCACGCTCAAGCTGGACGGCTATCGCATCGTGCTGGAGGAGCCGACGCCGTTCAAAGAGGATTTCAAGGCCCATCCCGAACTGAAGGCCCGGTGGAAGGCGATGAACGCGGAGATCAAGGCGGGCAGGCGGCTCACCGATTCAAAAAGCGGCTGCTATGCCGAGCTGATCACGACCCACATTTTCTATCACAAGGCGGCGCTATACGGCAGCAACCTGTTCACCGGGTGGATCTACCGCGAATTCGGCGACAAGCCGCAGGCGAAGAAGACGGCGACCGGGCAGGTCAAAAACCCGCTCGAACTCTTCCCGCCCAAATCGGCCGAGAACGTTCAGGTCGCCAAGGATGAGCTGCGCGACGCCTTCTCGAAGGATTTCGTCGAATATGTGCAGAAGAAAGTGATGCCCTGAAGAAACGGCCCCGCGGCGTCGGTTGGCGACGCGGCGGGGCCATACGGCTTTTGCGGGTGGCGCGGGCAGTATCGTGCCGTGTCGCGCCGGCAGGCGGACTGGCGGAAGCCTTATTCCGCCGCCAGCCCCGCGCGGGTGAACATGTCGTCGCCTTCCGGCGCGGCTTCGTCGGCCGTGTCGTTGGCGCCGGCTTTCTTGCGGCGGTCGAAGCTTTCCCAGACCTCGCCCCAATTGCCCCGCGTGGCGGCCTTTGAATATTCGGTGGCGCGGGTTTCGAAGAAATTGGCGTGCTCCACCCCGTTCAGCAGCGGCGCGAGCCAGGGCAGCGGGTGTTCCTCGATCATGAACATCGGCTTCATGCCCAGCTGGCCCAGCCGCCAGTCTGCGATGTAGCGGATGTAGCGCTTGATGTCCTTGGCGGTCATGCCGGGCACCGGCCCCTGTTCGAACGCCAGGTCGATGAAGGCGTCCTCCAGCCCAACGGTGGTGTGGCACATGTCGCGAATGTCGCGGCGCACCGCGGAGGTCAGGCAGTCGCGTTCCGCGCAGAAGGCGTGGAACAGCTTGGTGATGCCTTCGCAGTGCAGGCTTTCGTCGCGCACCGACCAGCTGATGATCTGGCCCATGCCCTTCATCTTGTTGAAGCGCGGGAAGTTCATCAGCATCGCGAAGCTGGCGAACAGCTGAAGCCCCTCGGTGAAGCCGCCGAACATGGCCAGCGTGCGGGCGATATCCTCGTCGCTGTCGACGCCGAAGGTGGAGAGATAGTCGTGCTTGTCCTTCATCTCCTTATATTGAAGGAACATGCCATATTCGCTCTCCGGCATGCCGATCGTGTCGAGCAGGTGGGAATAAGCGGCGATGTGCACCGTCTCCATGTTGGAGAAGGCGGCCAGCATCATCTTGATCTCGACCGGCTTGAACACGCGGCCATATTGCTCGTGATAGCAATTCTGCACCTCGATGTCCGCCTGGGTGAAGAAGCGGAAGATCTGGGTCAGCAGGTTGCGCTCATGGTCGGTCAGCTTCTGCGCCCAGTCGCGGCAATCCTCGCCCAGCGGCACTTCCTCCGGCATCCAGTGGATCTGCTGCTGGCGCTTCCAGAATTCATAGGCCCAGGGATATTCGAAGGGCTTGTACTGGGTGCGGGCTTCGGTGAGCGACATGGGACGGATCCTGGTTCTATCGGGTTCGATTAACGGGCTGGATGGGAAACGAAGGGCCGGGCGGGGCGTTCAACAGCTCTCATCACGCAAGGAGATGGACCATGACGCAGACCGGCCGGATCAAGGAACATATGGAAGTCATCGGCGCAGACGGCGTGCATGTCGGCACGATCGACCATGTCGATGGCGATCGCATCAAGCTGACCCGGAAAGACAGCGGAGACGGGCGGCACCACTATATCAGCAGCGGCCTGATCGCCGACGTGGAGGGGGACAAGGTGCGGCTGAGCGCCAACGCCGCCGTCGCAGTGATGTTCGAGGAAGACTGAGCGGCCGGCCCTCCCCCCGCGCGGGGGGAGGGTGGCCTGTCTCACTGGCAGGCCAGGCATTCGTCGTAATCCGTGCTCTCGACGTCGATCTTCTTCAGCTCGGGCGTGTTGTCCGCTTCCACCCCGCCCGCGAAACCCGCGCGCTGCACGGATTTGGACCGCAGATAATAGAGCGACTTGATGCCCAGCTCCCACGCGCGGAAATGGAGCATCAGCAGGTCCCATTTCTCCACGTCGGCGGGGATGAACAGGTTGAGGCTGGTCGCCTGGTCGATAAACGGGGTGCGGTCCGCCGCCAGTTCGAGCAGCCAGCGCTGGTCGATCTCGAAGCTGGTCTTGTAGCAGTCCTTTTCCTCCTGGCTGAGGAAATCCAGATGCTGGACCGAACCGCCCTGTTCCAGGATCGAATTCCACACCGCCTCGCTGTTCTTCGATTTCTCGATCAGCAGCTTTTCCAGGTGCGGGTTGCGGATGGAGAAACTGCCGGACAGCGTCTTGTGGGTGTAGATATTGGCCGGGATCGGCTCGATGCAGGCGCTGGTGCCGCCGCAGATGATGCTGATCGACGCGGTCGGCGCGATCGCCATCTTGCAGGAAAAACGCTCCATCACGCCCTGGTCCGCCGCGTCCGGGCACGGCCCGCGCTCATTGGCGAGGTGCATCGACGCTTCATTGGCCTGGGCGGAGATGTGCTTGAACATCTTCATGTTCCAGCTTTTCGCCATCGCCCCTTCGAAGGGCAGGCCGCGCGCCTGCAGGAAGCTGTGGAAACCCATCACCCCCAGCCCGACGGAGCGCTCGCGCGAGGCGCTGTACTTGGCGCGCTCCATGCCCGGCTCGGCGCGGTCGATATAGTCGGTCAGCACATTGTCCAGGAACCGCATGATATCCTCGATGAACCGGGGATCGTCATGCCATTCGTCCCATGTTTCCAGGTTGACCGACGACAGGCAGCATACCGCCGTCCTGTCCACCCCGTGCTGGTCGCGACCCGTGGGCAGGGTGATTTCGGAACAGAGATTGGACGTCGACACCTTCAGGCCGACGTCGCGCTGGAACTTCGGCATCGCCCGGTTCACCGTGTCGGAGAAGACGATATAGGGCTCGCCCGTCGCCAGCCGGGTCTCGACCAGCTTCTGGAACAGCGAACGCGCGTCCACCTCGCCCCGCTGGCTGCCGTCCTTGGGGGAACGCAGGGTGAAGCTGGCGCCGTCGCGCACCGCCTCCATGAACTCGTCGGTCAGCAGCACGCCATGGTGCAGGTTCAGCGCCTTGCGGTTGAAATCGCCCGACGGCTTGCGGATCTCCAGGAACTCCTCGATCTCCGGGTGGGAGATGTCCAGATAGCAGGCGGCCGACCCGCGGCGCAGCGACCCCTGCGAGATTGCGAGCGTCAGCGAATCCATTACGCGCACGAACGGAATGATGCCGCTGGTCTTGCCGTTCAGGCCCACCGGCTCGCCGATGCCGCGCACGCTGCCCCAATAGGTGCCGATGCCGCCCCCGCGCGAGGCCAGCCAGACATTCTCGTTCCAGGTGTCGACAATGCCTTCCAGGCTGTCGGGCACGGAATTGAGGTAGCAGGAAATGGGCAGGCCGCGCCCCGTGCCGCCGTTGGACAGCACCGGCGTGGACGGCATGAACCACAGTTTCGAGATATAGTCGTAGATGCGCTGGGCGTGCGCCTGATCGTCGGCATAGGCGCTGGCGACGCGGACGAAGAGGTCCTGATAGGTCTCGCCGGGCAGCAGGTAGCGGTCGTTCAGCGTTTCCTTGCCGAAATCGGTGAGCAGCGCGTCGCGGCCATGATCGACCTCGACGGGGTAGGGCGCGCGGCGCGCGCCGGCGGGCGCGTCGGCCGCGTCCGGGGCAGTGGGGGCAGGGGATTCGATGGTGGTGGTGTTCACGTCGCTGTTGCCGCCTTCCTGCGTATCTCTGAAATCCATTACCGGCCCCTGCTTTGTTCCGTTTACGTTCGACTCGGGGGCGAACCCCCATCCTAGCATCGAAGGGCGCGGAACGGGCGGATAAATTCGCCTTTTCCCCATGTTCCACAGGTCAGCGGGCGGCGCTTCCGATATAGGATCGATGCGGCCGCCCCACTAGCCCTTGGGTTTGCCCCCCGGCCAAGCCACCATCAATAGTGCCCTATTGGAGTCCGGATGCAAGCGCCTAATGCGCCTGGGCGCAGCGCCTCGTCGCTGCCCGGACTCGTCCGGACGCTACTGCACCGCAGCGACGCGCGGACCTTCCTCGCCTTCTCGAAAGGCAAGGGGAACGGATAAAGAACAAAAAATTTCGGCCGCGCCACAGCGGATCGGTTCGTAAGCGTGCAAGCGTCCGGTCTTCGGCGTCTTGCGCCTGCTGGCCAAGCGTCCGGCCAAAGGCGGGAGACAGGGTGCCTTCCGACTATAAGGGCAATGAATCGCGGTGTGGGTTGGTTACCGGATGATATCCGGCGGCGCGCAGTTTCTCGATCAACGCCGCCGAGTCATGCTGCTTTGCGAAGGCCAGTTCAGCGTCAGTCATGCTGGTGAATCCAACGAGAATGACCTCACCGGACGGAAGCGAAAACTCTTGCGCTCCATCCTCTCGTTCAACGAGCATCAGATTTCGGATCTTGCAATCTGGTTGACCGTTGAGTGGTGCCCGCAGGGGAACGCGATCGTGCATCGACATGCGATCACCTCCTGGAAAGCGCCCAGCACCCAAGAGAAGGTCGAATGCGAGCATTCGCTGCAGAGTCTGGATAGCCCAATCACCTTGCTCTGAAACGGAAAACGTGAACTCGACCCCGGCACCGGACTCTCCCATAGGATCATAATCCTCGGGCTCCTGGTCCCATGGATTTGAATAGCCCGATGTCACATAGAGCCACGATTGACGGGCGATCGTCGGCGCGAACTCGAACACCCCATGAAAGAGCCATCGGGGATCGATGTCGGCCTGACCGAAATATGTGGAGAATATCTCTTGGGTAAGCGGGAAAATACCCCGGCTTACGGGACCAAAGAGGGCTGGATACACCTCTTCTTCGCGAATTTTCCAAACGCCTTCGAGATCCACTGGCATCTTCCCGTCAAATCGCCCCGATCGGGACCATCGAATATCAAGGCCGGGAACTCAACGATGTTTAAAGGCGCGACCATCAATCAGAACTTATGCGGAGGTGATTGTCCAGTTCAACGGCAGCAACTCATCGATCCAGTTGATGGGATTCCCTTGCTGGTCCGGTCCAGCGCATCGGCCAGCCCAGCCTGCGGGTTCGCATCGTTGAGCGCGGCCGTCTCCAGCGGGGAGTAGACGGCGGCGGCGCGCCAGCGCTACGCCGTCCATATGCCCATGCCAAGGCAATGAAGCATGGCCGCAATGAAAACCTGTGCGACAATGCCCGAGATCAGCTATTTAGCCGTAATTTCCAAATCAGGATGCGCCCCGATGATGAAAATGATCATGCTGATCACGGCCTTCACCCTCACAACCGCCTTCGCTCAGCCTTCCGCCGCAGGTCTTGGCGATACGGATGGCAGCAAATCCGTAAAGGACGCAGAAAAGCTTGTTTGCCGGAGCACGCCGACTACCGGATCCCGCATGCCGCACAAGGTCTGCAAAACTCAGGCGCAGTGGGACGGAGAGGCCCGCGCCTACCAGAATGATTTTGAGCGTGCCCGCGGCGCCAATTTGCAGTCCAAATCGGGATCATGACCTTGCAGGGCGGTGCGCCGATCCTCATTCTCTACGCACATCCGCTGTCCTCCTATTGCTGGAAGGTGCTGACCGCCTTTTATGAGTTGGGGATGCCGTTCGATTACCGGCTGCTCGCGCCGGAAGACACCGGCACCGCGCGGGAGCTGCATGCGCTGTGGCCGATCGGGCGGTTTCCGGTGCTGCGCGACGAAGGCCGGACCATCGCCGAGAGCAGCGTCATCATCGAATATATCGACCTGCGCCATGGCGGCCCGCTGCACCTGCTGCCGGCGGACCCCGCCGCCGCGCTGGACGTGCGGATGCGGGACCGCTTCTTCGACAATTATGTAATGACGCCGATGCAGGCCATCGTGTTCAACCGCATCCGGCCCGCCCATGCGCGCGACCCCTATGGCGTGGCGCAGGCCCGGACGCTCATCGACACCGCCTATCGCTGGCTTGACGGGGAAATGGAGACCCGGCTCTGGGCGGCGGGGGCGCGCTTCTCGCTTGCCGACTGCGCGGCGGCCCCCGCGCTCAGCTATGCCGACAGGGTGCAGCCCATGGCGGGGCGCTTTCCCCATCTCGCGGCCTATCTGGCCCGGCTGACCGCGCGCCCTTCCTTCGCGCGTGTGCTGAAGGAAGCCGAACCCTATGCGGACATGTTCCCGCAGGAATGACGAACGGGGAGGGCATGACGGCCTGCCGCCGCCGCTACCCTCCCCGCTTCATCCATCATGCCGTCCGGGCGGGCGCTGCCGCCCGACGACCCGGAAGGCATCGATGCGGCCATGCGCCGGTCAGGCGGTGACCATCCGTCCGCCCGCGCGCCGCCGGCGGATCGCGCTGCCGGCCAGCCCGAAACCGGCGATCAGCATCGCCCAGCTCGCCGGTTCGGGAACCGCGTTCAGCGGCGGCGACAATTCCGCCGTGAAGCCGATATTGTTGTAATCGACATGCCCGTTGCTGCCCTTCAGCACGGCGTTCACATAACGGACGCGGCTGGGGAAATTCAGCGTGTAATGTTCCGGGATGATGGGACCGCCGCTGGTCATATTGCCCAGCCGGGGTTCCTCCTCCAGCGATCCGACGAGGGTGCGGCTCGCGTCGTAGAAGGTGAACAGGATGCTGTCGACGTCATATTGCTCGGTATAATAATTCCAGAAATGCAGTGTCGTCAGGTCATATTCGGCGAGGAAATCGAATTCGAGCTCAAGCGGCGTGCCGATCACCCAGATATGGGTGCCGTTGCCGCCCGAGCTGTGGTTTTCAAGCGCGGTCGCGGTCGGCGCGTCGATGATGTTTTCCAGAGCATCGGCGATCTTGACGTCGTTGAACGGGCCGTAGGTCGGGTTGGCGGCCACCGCGGCGTCGTGGCTGGACCCCAGCTTGACGGTGATATTGTCCTTGTTGAGATAGACCGGCGCGGCCAGCGCGGCGCTCGCCGCAAATCCCGCCAGCCCGGTCAGCGCGACACGGGATGAAAAACCTATCCAGTTCATAATATAGCCCCTTCAGATACTTACGGTACGGGTCACCCGCATCCGGCCTTGCCGCCAGGCCGGTCCCCAAACCCGCATGGTGCCCCTTCGGCTGTCGATGCCCGTCAATGATTAAGGCGACGGAAACCATGAAAACGGGCCATCCGCCTGCGGGAATATTTTCCGGGCAGGCGTTTCGTTGCGGGACTCGCGTACCCGGCCGCGTGGCGGCGGCCGCGAATATTCCTGCCGGTCAACTGTTTCCACGGCCCGCAAAATGGTTCTAAGGGGGCCGCGACATTCATCTGCGCGCGGAACCGTGACCTTGACCACCGACATTACCGAAGCCGACCTGATCGACAGCGTTGCCGACGCGCTGCAGTTCATCAGCTACTATCACCCCATGGATTATATCCGCGCGCTGGGCGTCGCCTATGAGGCGGAAAAATCCCCCGCGGCCAAGGACGCCATCGCGCAGATCCTCACCAACAGCCGCATGTGCGCCGAGGGCCACCGGCCGATCTGCCAGGATACCGGTATCGTCACCATCTTTGTGAAATGGGGGCAGGACTGCCGGCTGGTCAGCGACCGCAGCCTGCAGCAGGTCGTCGATGAAGGCGTCCGCCGCGCCTATCGCAACCCGGAAAACCCGTTGCGCGCCTCGATCCTCAGCGATCCCGCCTTTACCCGGCAGAACACGCGCGACAACACGCCGTCCGTCCTGCATGTCGAAATGGTGCCGGGCGCGACCGTGTCGATCGACGTGGCGGCCAAGGGCGGCGGATCGGAAAACAAGTCCAAGTTCAAGATGCTCAACCCGTCGGATTCGATTGTCGACTGGGTGCTGGAGATGGTGCCGCAAATGGGCGCCGGCTGGTGCCCGCCGGGCATGCTGGGCATCGGCATCGGCGGCACCGCCGAAAAGGCGGTGCTGTTGGCCAAGGAAAGTCTGATGGCGCCGATCGACATGGCGCAGCTCAAGCAGCGCGGGCCGCAAAACAGGATCGAGGAACTGCGGATCGAACTGTTCGACAAGGTCAACGCGCTGGGCATCGGCGCGCAGGGGCTGGGCGGCCTCGCCACCATCCTCGACGTCAAGATCCTCGACTGGCCGACCCATGCCGCGTCGAAGCCGATCGCGATGATCCCCAATTGCGCGGCCACCCGCCACGCCCATTTCACCCTCGACGGGTCCGGCCCGGCCTTTCTCGAAACGCCTGACCTGGCGGACTGGCCGGACGTCAGCTGGACCCCGTCCAAGGAAGCGAAGCGCGTCGATCTGGACGCGCTGACGCCGGAGCTGGTGCAAAGCTGGAAGCATGGCGACCGCCTGCTGCTCAACGGCAAGATGCTCACCGGCCGCGACGCCGCGCACAAGCGGATCAAGGACATGCTCGACGCGGGCGAGCCGCTGCCGGTCGAATTCGCCGGCCGCGTCATCTATTATGTCGGCCCGGTCGATCCGGTGGGCGAGGAAGTGGTCGGTCCGGCCGGCCCCACCACCGCCACCCGCATGGACAAGTTCACCCGCATGATGCTGGAGAACGGCCTGCTCGCCATGGTCGGCAAGGCGGAGCGCGGGCCGATGGCCATAGATGCGATCCGCGATCACAAGAGCGCCTATCTGATGGCGGTTGGCGGCGCGGCCTATCTCGTCGCGCGCGCGATCAAGGGGTCGAAGGTGGTCGGCTTTGCCGATCTCGGCATGGAGGCGATCTACGAATTCGAGGTGCGGGACATGCCGGTCACCGTCGCCGTGGACGCGGCGGGGGACAGTGTCCACCACCTCGCCCCGCTGGTGTGGCGGGACAAGATCGCGCGCGAGAAGCTGCTGGAAAACGCCTGACCCGGTGCGCCGCCCGCGCCGCGCGGGCGCGCCGCCGCATCGATTTTGCAGATCGGGCGTTTCCTTCCCCCCGGCATCTCCGCTATGCGGGCTGACCGAAGCGGAGAGGGCCCGGCGTGCTGAAACCAGTCCTGCGTGTCATTGGCGTCACCCTGTTCGTGCTGATCGTCGCGCTCTGCCTGGCGATCGTGCTGGCGCCGCCCTTTCTCGACCGCATCTATTATCGCGGGCCGGTGAGCGGCCATTATGACGGCGCGCGCTTCTTCAACCCCGATGGCGACGACATGGCCCGTCCGCCCGGCGGCCGCAGCCGGGGCGGCTTCCTGCTCCGCTGGATCACCGGCAATGACGATCGCCCGGCCTGGCCGCAAACCGTGCCCGTCACCCAGACCCGCCCGGCCGCGCGGGTGGAGGGGGAGCAGATGGTCGCCACCTGGATCGGCCATGCCACCGTGCTGGTGCAGACGCAGGGCCTGAACATCCTGACCGACCCGATCTGGAGCGAGCGCGCCGGCCCGTTCGGCCTTGTGGGGCCGAAACGGGTGACGGCGCCCGGCGTCCGCTTCCAGGACCTGCCGAAGATCGACGTCGTCATCGTCAGCCACAATCATTACGACCATCTCGATCTCGATACGCTGAAACGGCTGTGGGAGCGGGACAAGCCGCTGATCGTCACCAGCCTCGGCAATGATGCGGTGATCGCGGGCGCGGGCGCCAGGGCGGTGGCGGCGGATTGGGGCCAGCGGGTCAGCGTCCGGCCCGGCATCGACGTGGTCGTCACCCGCAACCATCATTGGGGGTCGCGCTGGTTCACGGACCGCAACCGCGCGCTGTGGAGCAGCTTCACCATCACCCTGCCGGGCGGCAATATCTTCTTCGCGGGCGATACCGGGGCGGGCGACATGCAATGGCCGGCGGAGGCCGCGCGGATCGGCCCGGTGCGGCTGGCGATCATCCCCATCGGCGCATTCCGCTTTTCCCCCGGATCGATGGAAACCGGCAGCCATATCGGCCCGGTCGACGCGGTGGAGGTGTTCCGCCGGCTGGACGCGCAGACGGCCATCCCCATCCACTGGGGCACGTTCCGGCTCTCGTTCGAGGCGTATGACACGCCGCCGCGCCTGTTGAAGGCGGCGCTCGATTGCAGCCTCATCACCCACAACCGGCCCGGCAGGACGTTCGATGCGGCGGTGATCGGACGGCCTATCGCCATCGCGCCTCTCGCCGCTATCCGCCGCCCGCCGGAGCCGGTCGCCATGCCGGAGCGCGACCGGGCGGAGGTGCTGCGCTGTCTCGATACGCCCGCCGTGCGCGCGATGGAGTGACCGGGGGCGTGCCGCCGGGAAGCACCGGTGGCGGCCCTTCCGCTAGCTTGACGGCCCCAGCAGGTCGATCACGGCGGCGGTCATCGCGGTCGCGCCGGTGACGATGGCCGGTTCCGGGTCCACCCAGAAGACCGGCGAATGGTGCGGCGGAATGGGCGGGCCGCCCCTGGCGGCGGCATCGATCACCGCCTGCGGCGTGCCGCCCACCGCGAAATAATAGCCTTTCACGCCGCTCTCCGGCTGGACGAAATAGGCGAAGTCTTCCGCGCCCATCCCTTCCTGCACGAACGGCTCGACCGCCGCCGCGCCCAGCTCGCGGGTCAGCGTCGCGTTCAGCCGGCGGGCGAGCGCGCCGTCGTTGATGGTCGTCGGCGTGCCCTCGCTGTTCCTGACGATGGGCAGCCGGTCTTCCGGCAGGCCGTTCATCCGGCCGACATTCTCGGCGATCCGCTTGATCCCGGCGAGCAGCTCCGCGCGCGTCTGCTCGTCATTGGCGCGCACGGTGATCTGCAGCTTCGCCTCGTCGGAGATGATGTTGTGCTTCTGCCCGGCATGGAAGGAGCCGACGGTGATCACGCCCGGTTTCAGCGGAGGCCGCTCCCGGCTGATCAGCCCCTGCAGGGCGATGACGATCTGCGAGCCGATATAGACCGGGTCCTTGCCCTGGTTGGGCGACGCGCCATGGGTGCCGACACCCCGCACGGTGATGTCGACGCTGTCGGCGGAGGAATATTGAATGCCCTCGGACGCGCTCACCTTGCCGGACGCCAGCCCGGACGTGACGTGGAAGGCCAGCGCATATTCGGGCTTGGGGAAGCGGGTGTAGAGCCCGTCCTTCACCATCGCGTCGGCGCCGCCCACCCGCTCCTCGGCCGGCTGGACGACGAAGACGACGGTGCCGTGCCAACGGTCCTTCATCGCCGCCAGCCGCCGCGCCGTCGCCACCATGGCGGTGATGTGGGTGTCGTGCCCGCAGGCGTGCATCACCGGTGAATCCACCCCGTCAATGCCCACCTGCCGCGCCCTGGACGGATAGGGCACGCCCGAATTCTCCAGGATCGGCAGCCCGTCCATGTCGGCGCGCAGCATCACCGTCGGCCCGCTGCCATTGGCGAGCACGCCGACCACGCCGGTGCCGCCCACTTTCTCCGTCACCACCATGCCGGGCACGGCGCGCAGTTCCTTTGCCATGCGCGCGGCGGTGTTCACCTCCTTGAACGACAGTTCCGGGTTCTGGTGGAACCAGACGAACAGCTTGCCCAGCGACTGGTCGTAATCCGCCTTGATCGCGGCCTGATAGTCCGGCGCGGCGGCGGCGGGCGCGGCGATCAGCGCCGTGGCGGCGAGGAGCACATGGATGGCACGCATATTATCCCCCTGTGTTGATGGTCAGCCGATCTTGAAGGCGCAGAGCTTGTTGCCGTCCGGATCGCGAAAATAGGCGCCGTAGAATGTCTGGTCGCCCGCCGGGCCGCGCAGCCCCGGCTGGCCCTCGTCCGCGCCGCCCAGTTCCAGCGCGCGGGCGTGCAGCGCGTCGACCTGTTCGCGGCTGTCGGCGGCCAGCGCCACCATCGATCCGTTGCCCGCCGTCGCCGGTCGCCCGTCATAGGGGCCGGTGACCGCGAACATCGGCTTGCCGGGGCCGTTGCCGTAAAGGGTGAAGCCGCGCTCATCCGGCATCACCATGATCTGCCGGGCGCCCATGAGGCCGAGCAGCGCGTCGTAAAAGGCGCGGGCGCGGTCGATGTCGTTGGTGCCGACGGTTGAATAGCCGATCATGCTTTCATCCTCCCCGTGGTTCAGGAACAGGCGCCGGTGCGCCGGCCATTGGCTTTGGCTTCCATCGCGATGGTCTGGCCGCCGGGGCCGGCGACGCTCATCCTGGTGGTCACGGCATAGCTGGTGCGGTCATAGCTGCCCGCCATCTCGATGGTGGAGAGCGCGGCGCCGCTGTCCTTGCTCTTGCACTGCATCAGCGCGTCGATCTTGCCGTCGGCGATGTTGAACCGCTCATATTGGCAATCGTCGCCCGCGCCCTTGCGGAATATCTCGCCCGGCTCGCGATTGGCCTCCGCCTCGGTCATGCAATGCTTGAACTCGGTGGTCTTGCCGACCATCGCCCTGGTCACCTCGGCGGGCGCACCGGGCATCGACACGGCGGTGACGGCGCTGGTCGATTCCCACTGGCCGGGTTCGAACACCGCCTTGACCGCAATGGACGCCGCCGCCTCCGCCGGGCTTTGCGCGCCGGGGGCCGCGGCGTTGCCGGGCTGGTCGGCCGCGCCGCCGCATGCCGCCAGGGCCAGCGGGGCGAGGGCCGCGACGGCCAGTCGAAGATTATGCATGGTGGATCCTTTCCGACACGGGCTTCGTTGCGTCCCGGCTTCAGGTTTCCCATATTCAGGCGCGATGGCAATCCAAATCCGCACCACCCTCGACGAGCCCGAGACGGGCCAGGCTTTCGTCCCGCACAAACCCGTGCGCCCGGAGAAGTCGGAGGGCGGGCGCGCCTTCCGCATCGTTTCCGATTACGAACCGTCGGGCGACCAGCCGGGCGCGATCGCCGAGCTGACCGAACAGGCGATGGCGGGGGAGCGGGATCAGGTGCTGCTGGGCGTCACCGGCAGCGGCAAGACCTTCACCATGGCGAAGGTGGTGGAAAAGCTGCAGCGCCCGGCGCTGGTGCTCGCCCCCAACAAGATCCTCGCCGCCCAGCTTTACGGCGAGTTCAAGAGTTTCTTTCCCGAAAACGCGGTCGAATATTTCGTCAGCTATTATGATTATTACCAGCCGGAGGCCTATGTGCCCCGGTCCGACACCTATATCGAGAAGGAAAGCTCGGTAAACGAGGCGATCGACCGGATGCGCCATTCGGCGACGCGCGCATTGCTGGAGCGCGACGACGTGCTGATCGTCGCCTCCGTCTCCTGTCTCTACGGCATCGGATCGGTCGAAACCTATTCGGCCATGGTCTTTTCGATGAAGAAGGGCGAGAGCGTCGACCAGCGCGAGATCATCCGCAAGCTGGTGGCGCTGCAGTACAAGCGCAACGACGCCGCCTTCGTGCGCGGCAATTTCCGGGTGCGCGGAGACAATCTGGAACTCTTCCCCTCCCATTATGACGACACCGCCTGGCGGATCAGCTTCTTCGGCGACGAGATTGAGGAGATCGTCGAGTTCGATCCGCTGACCGGCAAGAAAGTGGCCTCGCTGGACAGCGTGAAGGTCTATGCCAATTCCCATTATGTCACGCCGGGGCCGACGCTGAAGCAGGCGACGGAGGCGATCCGTTTCGAGCTGGCGGAGCGGCTGAAGGAACTGGTGGGGGAGGGCAAGCTGCTGGAGGCGCAGCGGCTGGAGCAGCGCACCAATTTCGACCTGGAGATGATCGCCGCGACCGGCAGCTGCGCCGGTATCGAAAATTATTCCCGCTTTCTCACCGGCCGCCTGCCGGGGGAGCCGCCGCCCACCCTGTTCGAATATCTGCCGGAAAACGCCCTGCTGTTCGTCGACGAGAGCCATGTCACCATCGGTCAGGTCAACGGCATGTCGCGCGGCGACCACCGCCGCAAGCTGACCCTGGCCGAATATGGCTTCCGCCTGCCCTCCGCCATCGACAACCGCCCGCTGCGCTTCAACGAGTGGCAGGCGATGCGCCCGCAGACCATCTATGTCTCCGCGACGCCGGGCGACTGGGAAATGGAGCAGACCGGCGGCGTGTTCGCGGAACAGGTGATCCGCCCCACCGGGCTGATCGACCCGCCGGTCGAAATCCGGCCGATCGAGGATCAGGTCGACGATCTGATCAACGAATGCCGGATCACCGCGCAGGCCGGCTACCGCGTGCTGGTGACCACGCTGACCAAGCGGATGGCCGAGGACCTGACCGAATATCTGCACGAGGCGGGCCTGAAGGTCCGCTACATGCACAGCGACGTCGAGACGCTGGAGCGCATCGAGCTGATCCGCGACCTGCGGCTGGGCGTCTATGACGTGCTGGTGGGCATCAACCTGCTGCGCGAGGGGCTGGACATTCCCGAATGCGGGCTGGTCGCCATTCTCGACGCGGACAAGGAGGGTTTCCTGCGGTCCGAGACCTCGCTGATCCAGACCATCGGCCGCGCCGCCCGCAACGTGGAGGGCCGCGTGATCCTCTATGCCGATCGCGTCACGGGGTCGATGGAGCGGGCGATGGCGGAAACCGGCCGCCGCCGCGCCAAGCAGCTCGCCTATAATGCCGAGCACGGCATCACGCCGCAGACCATCAAGCGCAACATCTCTGACGTGATGCAGCACCTGTCGCAGAAGGATCAGGTGACCGTGGAGATCGGCGAGGACAAGCCGCACATGGTGGGCCATAATCTGCGCAGTTACATAGAGGAGCTGGAAGGGCGGATGCGCGCCGCCGCCGCCGACCTTGAGTTCGAGGAGGCGGGCCGCCTGCGCGACGAGATCCGCGCGCTTGAACAGGAGGAGCTGGGCCTGCCCGCGCAGGAGCGCCGCGCCAGCCCGATGGGCCGCAGCAACGAGGGCAAGCCCGGCACGCGCAAGCTGCGCTACGGCAAGACGCAGCGCAAGTTCGGCCGTTAGCGCCGGTTCAGAAATCGACCGCCAGATAGGTGGTCAGCAGCCGCCCGGCGATGATGTCATATGCGCCCGCGCCCTGCAGCTGGAAGCCCTGCCGGTCCGTCAGGTTGCTCAGCTTGACGCGCAGGCTGGCGCCCTGTCCGCCGAGCTTGAACCGATAGCGCCCGCCAATGTCGAACAGCGTCCGCCCGGGTATCGAAACCCGGTTGTCGCGGGTGGCGATGATGGCGCTGTTGTGCGTCACCGCCAGGTCGAAGGACAGGCCGGGCACGATCGGCGGCCGCCAGTCGACATTCAGCATCGCCGTGCGCTCGGCAAGGCCCACCGGCCGCCGCCCGACGCGGCCCAGCGTCACGCCCTCGCCGGTCACGCGCGGCTGCAGCAGCACCGCGCCCGCCACCACGTTCAGCCGGGGCGTGAGCGCGCCGGAGAGGGAGAGTTCCAGCCCGCGGTTGCGCACGTCGCCCAGCAGGGTGAACAGGTTGGTCTGGTTGAGGCTGTAATAGGGCTTTTCCAGCTCGAACAGGCTGGCGATCATCCGCAGGCCGGGGGTGAAGGCATAGCGCAGCCCGACCTCGCTCTGGGTGGTGATGATCGAGGGCAGCGGCTCGTTGCGGTTGGTGGCGTTGTCCGGCGCCACGCCGCTTTCCTCCAGCCCCTTGGTGTAGCTGGCGTAGAGCGAAAGCGCGCCCGTCACCTGCGCGGAGGCGGAGGCGTAATATAGCCACGGGCGGGACGTCGTGGTCGCGCTGGGCAGGCCGGGCAGGCGCACCGTCTTGCTGTAATCGGTGCGCGCGATGCCGGCGCTGATCTCACCCACCCTGGCCCAACGCCCCTCATAGGCGATGCCGCCGGTCCATTGCCTTACATGATCGCGCGAAAGCGGGCCGAAGCTGAATGTCGGCTTCGGCTCATGGAAGGGTGCGCCGATTTCCGTCGGGCCGAAATCGATGCTTTGGGAACCGCCGTAGATTTCCGTCCGGTTCCGCCCGCGCAGGCTGAGATGGATCAGGTGCAGCCGCGGCCCGTCCGCCACGGTGCGGCTGACCCGCAGTTCGCCGCTGGTGGAGACGGCCTTGTTGGCCGGATCTGCGATGATCACGCGGCGCGCGCTGCCGTCCTGCTGGAGATCGCGGAAAAGCTGGGCAAAATCGGACGGGTCGTCGAGCCGCGACCGGAACAGCCCGGCGCGGATCAGCCATGACGGGGAGGGGCGCAGCGCGCTGGTCAGCCCATAGCTGCTGCCGACGCTGTTGAAATCCGCCCAGGCCGGGCCGTCATATTGGCGCAGCGGCACCTTGGGGGGAAGGAACGGCCCGGCCGGGATGTAGCGCGGCGCGCGCTCGTCGTCCGATATCTCGGACCGGGTCCAGAACGGCATCAGCTCGACGGCGGGGGACGGCCGCCAGCGCAGGGTGAAGCCCTGGATGTTCCGCAGGTCCGCCGTGCCGTCATAGGATTGCTGCGAAGCCACATAGACGCCCCCGCCCAGGCTGAGGCGCTCCCCGTCGAGCGGCATGACGAAGTCCGTCTCAAGCGTCACCGTCCCATAGCTGTCGATGTTGACCAGCCCGGAATGCGATCCGGTGCCGCCGGGCTTGTACATGCGGTAATCGACGATGCCGGTCGGCGCGGGAAAGGGAATGCCATGGGCGGACAGGCCGATGCGGATCGACGTGGCCTCCCGCACCCGGTTGGTCATGCCGAAAACCTGGTCGAAATAAAGCCCGTCGATGCGGACATTCCCGGCCGTCACCGGCGAGAATCCGCGCACATTGGAACTGGTGTAGAGACCAAGCGTCTCCTTGCCGCTGCTGAAGCCGAAGGCGTCCTCCGCCTGCGTCACCGCATTTTCCGATCCGCGCGAGGGCAAAGCGGGCGCGGTCGCGGGCGGGGTGGCGCCCTGCGTGTCCGTCGCGCCGTCGTCGGGCGGCGGGGGCGCCGCCGCGTCCGTGGCCTGCGCGCCGCCCCCGCCCGCCTGGACGAACAGCGCCTCGCCCGGCAGGTCGGCCGCGCGCTCGGCCAGCGCCGGCGCCGGAAACGCGGCCAACAGGCCGACCATGCAATAAGCGCGCATTTGCCCCTCCGCTCGCGCGCGCCATCGCTTATGCTGTGGTCTGCCCTGGCCGCGCCGTCCCGCAGCTATCGCCGGGCCGTTGCGGCGCACAATGTCATTGTCGGCGCGTCTGCCCGGCGGCGGGCGGCTCAGTCCTCCTGGATCAGGCTGGCCGTCTTCGTTTCCGGCAACATCATAAAGCCGATGGTGGCGATGCCGATGACGGCGGTGACATACCAGTAGAAGCCGGCTTCCTGCTCCGCCTGCTTCAGCCAGAGCGCCGCATATTCGGCGGTGCCGCCGAACAGCGTGTTGCCGATGGCATAGGGCAGCGCCACGCCCAGCGTGCGGATGTGGGCGGGAAACAGCTCCGCCTTCACCAGCGCGCTGATCGACGTGTAAGCGGCGAGGACCATCAGCATCGCCGTGATCAGGGCAAAGGCGGTCAGCGGCGACGCGGCGGTGGCGATCAGCGTATAGGCCGGCACCGTCGTCGCCATGGCGCCGAAACCGAACAGCAGCAGCATCGGCTTGCGCCCGAAACGGTCGGCGAAATGGCCGAAGACCGGCTGGGCCAGCATGAACACCACCAGCGCAGCCGTCATCACCTGCGTCGCGGTCTGGCGGTCGAAGCCGGTCGTGTTGACCAGGAATTTCTGCATGTAGGTGGTGTAGGCATAGAAGGCCAGGCTGCCGCCCGCGGTGATGGTGGCGACCAGTATCGAGGCGCGGGGATGGTCGCGCCACAGGTTGAGGATGGTGGAGCGCGGCCGCTCCGTCCCCGCCATCGCCTCGAACGACGCCGTCTCGGCCAGGCGGCGGCGCAGCACATAGACGATCAGCGCCAGCCCCGCGCCGATGAGGAAGGGGATGCGCCATCCCCACGCCTCCAGCGCCTGCTCGCTCATCACCGCCTGCAGCAGCAACACCACGGCGAGCGCGCACAATTGCCCGCCGATCAGCGTGACATATTGGAAGCTGGACCAGAATCCGCGCTGCCCGCGCGGCGCCATTTCGGACAGATAGGTGGCGCTGGTGCCATATTCGCCGCCGACCGAAAGGCCCTGCAGCATCCGCGCGGCGAGCAGGATGACGGGGGACAGCACGCCCGCCTGCGCGTGGGTCGGCGCGACCGCGATCAGCAGCGATCCGCCGCACATCAACCCCACGGACAGCGCCAGCCCCGCCTTGCGGCCATGATGGTCGCCATAAACGCCCATGATCCATGCGCCGATCGGCCGCATCAGGAAGCCGGCGGCGAAGATCGCGGCGGTGGCCAGCAATTGCGCGGTGCGGTCCTCGCTGGGGAAGAAGGCGGGCGCGAAATAGATGGCGAGCGCCGCATAGGCGTAGAAATCATACCATTCGACCAGATTGCCGGCCGAACCGCCCATGATGGCCTTCAGTCTTTTTCCGTCCACCGCCCGTTCCCCCCGTGCTGGCGTGGGGAGCCTAGGCGCTGTCGCGGCGGAGTGGAAGCAGCCGGGCAAGGGCGCGGCGCGGATGGCGGACTGCCCGCCCTTTGCCCGCGCCCGGCGCGGTTGCAAATCGTGCCGCCACGCGCCATTGCCATGCCATGCCTTGTAGTGGGAGTGAGCCTTGAGAAGACAGAGCGCGATCCTGGCGGTGCTGTTTCTCACCGCCTGCTGCGTCGGCCCGCCCGAGCCCAAGCCAGAGCCGTCTTCCCAGCCCGTGGCCGTCCCGCCGCCGCCCGCGCCGCCGCCCGTCGTCTACGGGCCGGACTGGCGGGATTGGCCGCTGACCCCCGGCGACTGGCGCTATGCGCCGGGCGCGGGCGGTTCGAGCGCAAGCTACGGCCAGCCGGGCCTTGCGCCTGAACTGGTCGTGCGCTGTGTTACGGCGCGGCGGATGGTGACGATCTCGCGCCCGGCGGCGGGGGCGACCGCGACCGGCCGGATCACCATCCGCACCACCACCGGCGAGACCAGCCATGCCGCAATCGCCGGTGCGGACGGCCAGGGCTGGACAGCCGATCTGCCCGCTGCCGACGGGACGCTGGACGCGATGGCCTTTTCACGCGGCCGATTCATGGTGACGGCGCCCGGCGCGGCGCGGCTGATCGTGCCGGCCTGGCCCGAATTCACCCGCGTCGTCGAGGATTGCCGCTGAACCGCCATGGCGGGCCGCTGGCTTCTGTGCGCCCTACTCGCCGCCACAATCGCCGGTTGTGGCGATGACAGGGCCACCGACAAGGCAAGCGCGCCGCCGCGCGCCGCGCCGCCGGAACGGACCGGCCCGGCGCAGCCGCTGGAACGGGGCGAGGTGCTCACCGAGCGGATGACCGTGCCGGAACTGGAAGGGTTGCCCGTCGCGGCGGGTCAGTGGAGCTATGCCGAGGATAGCCGCGGCCGCGTGACCCGCTTTGCCCGCCAGCTCAGCATTCGCTGCCTGCCCGCCACGCTGGAGATCGAGATCGTGCGTGGCGGCGCAACCGGGCGCAGCCTCACCGTGCTGACGGACCGGGGCATCAACCTGTTCGACGCGCAACCGATGAAGGCGCAGGGCGGCGATGCCACCATGGCGCGTTTCCCGGCCAGCTATGCCTGGTTCGAGGATGCGCTCGCACCCGCCGAGGGGATAATCGGCGTGCGGATCGACGACGGGGTGCCGCTGGCGGTGCCGGCCGATCCCACCATCGCGCGCGTGATCGGCGGATGCCGGCCGGGCGGCGGCTTTGGGCGTTGAACGCGCGGCCGGGCGGGCTGCGAGGCCGCTGCCGGTGGAATGCTTGCGTCGGAAGGGGTTGCGCCGGGTTGATCGCGGCACGAGCCCATGAGGTTTGCCCGAAATATTTTTTATTTCAAGGCTTGATCGGCGTGAGGCGTTGATTCACTCTCCGATCGTGCTCAACGGCACAGCGACATTCACATAGCGAAAGGAGGTGATCCGATGTCTCATGGTTCAGCAGAGAGGTCGGTCAAGTCCGTTCGGGAGATGCGCGCCCGCTAAGGGCAGCGCCCAGAATCTTCCGGAGGCGGCGCTTCCGGCCGCTGACCATGTTGAGGGGTTGCCGGGCTTCGTGCCCGGCAGCCCTTTTTCATGTCCCCCGCTTTCCGGTTGTGCCACGCCGGCCCCGCCTCCGGCGGATACGGCCGGCGCGCTGGCCATGTGCGCGGACCGCTGCACGGCATCCCGGCGCTGATCAAGGACAATATCGAAATACAGGGCGAGATGCCGCCACCGCCGGATCGCTGGCGAGCCTCACACGCCTCGACGCGCCGATGATCGCACACCTGTGGGCTGGTCGTATCGCGGACCGCAATAATCTTATTGCAACCTATGGCGACTCTTTGGCCCCGGCACCGTGCTAATCGCCTGTGTTTGCATGAAGATATCGCGAGAAAGCGATTATCCTGTTTGAATATTTCATCTTAGTTTTCCATCAAGACTGATTCTGTCATTCGTCGAACGTCGCACGCCGTTCGTCGGCGCCCCGCCGCGTCCGCCGACGACAGCAGTGTTCCGGTCGAAGCGTGCGTGAAGCGGTCACGGCCTCCACCTAGAGAGGGTGGGCGCGATGCTCGGTTTCCGATTGTCCCTTGGTCGGGAACCGGGCGTCGCCACGGCCCCTCGGCCATATTTTGATCGTTTCAGGAAGGACGTGTCATGCTTGCTCATCCAGCCGCTTTCATCGCCAGCGCTGCCGTTGCGGCGCTCGCCCTTGCCATGCCCGCCCAGGCGGAACGCCCGGCCCCCTATACCGAGATCGTTTCCTATGCGGATCTCGACCTGAGCAGCGCCGCGGATGTCGCGACGCTGGACCAGCGGATCCGCGACGCTGCCGACCGCATCTGCACATCCGCGGTGCGCGCGCAGCTGGTGCGGCCGATCAAACGGTTTGCCTGCGCCAGCGAAGCGTATAGCGAATCGCGCAGACCGCTGGTGACGATGCTGGCGGCAATCGAGCGCGGCGAGCATTATGCCGCCCGTGCCCCGAAACTGGTCGTCGCGGCTCCCTGAAGCGGGATTGTTCCGTACGAACCGGCCCGGAATCAGGGTTGATTGCGGGCCGGTTTCTTACACGACAGGCGCCGACCGCGACCCGGTTCAGCGCCCCGCCACCGCCTTGGCCGCCGTCATATAGGTGCGGCCGATCCGCACCTCGCCCCGATCGCCCAGATCGGCGTACCAGACGCCGCTGCCGTCATGGCGTAATTTCCTGATCTGGTCGCGCCGGACGATCGTCGAGCGGTGCAGGCGGAGGAAATGCGCCGGGTCCAGCCTCTCTTCCAGGGCGCTGATCGTCTGGTGCAGCAGGAAGCTGCGCGACCCGACGTGCAGGCGCATATAATCCCGCTCAGCGTCGATCCGCTCGATATCCTGCGCGGCGATGCGGATCAGTTCCGCGCGGTGGGGCACCCAGAATTCCTGGGTATAGGGGGAAGCCGCCGGCTTTTCCGCCGGCGCCGTTCCCCGCAGTTGCGCGACCCGCGCGACCGCCCGCGCCAGACGATCCGGCGCCACCGGCTTCAACAGATAATCGACCGCCGCCAGATCGAACGCCTCGACCGCGAAGGCGTCGAAAGCGGTGACGAAGATGACGGCGGGGCGATGGCGCGTCGCGCCCAGCGCGCGGGCGACGGCGATGCCGTCCAGCTCCGGCATGGCGATGTCCAGCAAAAGCAGGTCCGGTTCCAGCGCCTCCGACAGGCGCAGCGCCGCGCGCCCGTCCGACGCGGTGGCGACCAGATCGATCATCGGTTCGCGCGCGCAGAGCAGCTGGAGCCGCTCGATCGCCAGCGGCTCGTCGTCCACGATCAGCGTGCGAAGCGGCGTTCCGGCCTCAGCAGTCATTGCGCACCTCCGGGAAGGTGAGCGTGACGATGAAGCCGCCCTCGGCCGGCGCTTCGCTGTGCAGCGCCGCCGCCTCGCCGAACCGCGCGGCCAGCCGGTCGCGGACATTGGGCAGGCCGATGCCTTCGCCCTCGGCATGGTTGTCGGCGGGGCCGCGCCCGTCATCCGCCACGGTGACTTGCACCTGCCCGGCTTCGGCACGGGCGCTGATCGACAGCGTCACCGGCCGGTTGACGGGCGAAACGCCATATTTGATCGCATTCTCGACCAGCGGCTGCAGGATCAGCCCGGGCACGCATACGCTCATCAGCGCGTCGGGAATGTCGATGAGGACGCGCAGCCGGTCCGGAAAGCGGACCGCCTCTATGTCCAGATAGAAGCGCTGCAGCTTCACTTCCTCTGCCAGCGTGACATCGTCCAGCGGGTCGCCGGACAGGCTGGTGCGGTAGAAGGTCGACAGGTTCATGATCATCGCCTCCGCCTCCGCCGCGCGGTGGGTCATCACCAGCGAGCTGAGCGAGTTGAGCGTGTTGAACAGGAAGTGCGGATTGACCTGATAGCGCAGCGAGCGGAGTTCGGCATCCTGCGCGGCGCGGGCGAACTGCGCGGTGCGCCGCTCCGCCTCGCGCACTTCGGCGGCATAGGAAATGGCAAGGTAGAGCGCCGCCCAGGCGACGAGGAAGAAATAGCGGGAGATGGCGACTTCCGCGATCTCCTTGGCCATGGTGGTGCCCGAGGCGATCTCGCTCAATATCTCTGGGTCGCGGAAAATCCCCTCCGGGTGGTAGATGTTGAAGATGTAATAGTTGATCCCGGCGATCGCGACGGCGCAGGGTACCGCGCCCACAAAGGCGGTCATGATCCGGACGCCGAGCCGCTGGTCGTCCACCCGCCGCAGCAGCCGGTAAAGTCCGTAGGTGATGACGATGCCGATCAGCGTCACCACCACCCGGCGCTGGGCCATCTCGCCCTGCGCCGGGAAATCCATGACCGCGGCGCGCGCGGTGACGATCAGCACGTAGAACAGCCAGAAGCCGAGAATGGTGTAGAGCGCCACTTCCTGGCCGATGCCGGGGCGGCGGGCGCTGATCTGCTGCAATGTCATCGCCCATCAATAGCGCGCAATCGCGGCTTTCCGCCAGCGAACCGGCGACGCAGATCGAAACGAAGGCGGCGTTCGTCGAAAGCCGGGCGGAACCGGGATCGCCGCTCGGCGGTTTTTGCCGGCAATGATGGGAGATTGATGATGACGGCGACGACAGTGAAAAAGCGCCACCAGAATGCCGGGCAGGACCGTGATATTCGCAAGCGGCTGAAACGCGACCCGGAAAACCCCGACGCCAAGCTGGATGTCGGGCTGGACGAATCGATGGATGCGTCCGATCCGCCGGCGGTGACCACGCCCGGCGCGGGGACGGAGCCGGCCCCTTCATCCGGCTATGACGAGGCGGCCGAAAAGAAGCATTGACCCCGGCAAGTTGCGGATTCATGCAGTTATTCAGGTTCGGTCCCGGCGCGGATCGATCGTGCGGTTAACGCCCCAGCAACCATGGCGGGCGCATGATCGATCCGGGTCGAAAGGTCGGAGACGAGAGCATGGGTACCCGCATGATACCAGCCGCAGGTTCGGCGACGCTCGCCGAGGTCAAGGAATTCGCCGGCTTTTCGGCCGGCACGCAGCGTTACATCCGGCGCTCGCTCGATATCGGGCTGGATCGCAGCGACGCGATGGCCATCTGGTCGCGCGACGTGGTGGAGGCGGCCAGCATCCGCGCGCAGACCCGCGTCTATGCCCGGCTCGACGAAATCCGCTCGCTGGTGCCGGACGATAGCGGGCTGGATGCGGTCGAACCCTTCCTCGCGCCGCTGGTGACGGCTTCCGCGTTCGATCTCGGGCAGGACCGGCTGAACAGTTTCGCCGCCTATCGCTTCCTTTATGAACGGCTGATCGGCCCGGCGGTTCGGCCATGGCTGCCCGGCGCGTTCTGCGCGGCGGCGGCGCTGCCGCACCTCCACCCGGAAAAACGCCGCATCCTGCTGCAATCGATCAGCGAAGCCGCGGCGACCGCGCCGGGCTGGTCGAACCGCGCGCCGACCTTCTACCCCAACTGGGTGGAAAAGGTGGCGGCAGACGCCGCTGCCTGATCCCTTGCGCTAACCGCGCATCGCCGCGGCCAGCGGCTCCGCGGTGACCGGATAGCCGCGCCCTTCCGGGATGCAGAGGCAGCGCTGCCCGTCCCGTTCCTCGATCCACGGGGTGATCGTCTCGACGCTGTGGCGGCGCGCATCGGCGGCGGCTTGATCGAATCCGGCAAGGCCCGCCAGCCGTTCGAGGTTGCGGCGGGTGGGGAAGATGACATGGCCGTTCCCGCTGTCGCAATCCGCCAGCACGGCCGCTGCGCTCGCCCAGAACAGCCGGACATTCTCCGTCGCGTCGACCACCGCCTCCGGCGCATCGGCGGGCGCGCGGGCGACGTAGAAGCGGGTATCGAAGATCCGGCTTTCCTTGAAGGACGGCCGCCAGCGCGCAAAGGGCACCAGCAGGTCGAGATCGATCGTCAGGCCGTGGCCGGCGATCAGCGTGCCGAAATCCCCGCCGGCCGCCATCTCGGCGCGGAGCGCGGCCAGCAGGCCATGGTCGGGCGATCGGACGAAGCCGGGGGCGATGCCGCTTTCCTCTATGGTCTCGCGGATCGCGGCGACCCGCGCGGCGGCGTCTTCCGGCTCGATTTCGCCCACGGAGCGGATGAGGGCCGGGGTCGCGGCGATCTCGCGGTCGCCGGGGTCGATGCGGCCGCCGGGAAAGACCAGCGCCCCGCCCGCAAAGACCATCGATCGCGCCCGCTCGACCATCAATATGGCCGGCGGCGTTTCCGCGGCGTCGCGCATCAGGATCAGGGTGGCTGCGGGAATGGCGGGGGATTGCGTCATGGCGCACGCATAGTAGCCAGTGCCTTTCCCAATGATCCAGCCCCATCTGGCGCTGGATTCCCCGGGCGCGACAGGACATGAAACGCCAATGACGGAAATGCTCTCGATCCGCCCGGCGGCGCAGGCCGATATTCCCCTGCTCCATGCGCTCGTCGAAAGCGCCTATCGCGGCGACAGCGCACGGCGCGGCTGGACGCATGAGGCCGATCTGCTCGGCGGGCAGCGCACCGATCCCGACACCCTGGCCGCGCTGATCGCCGATCCGCGCCAGTGCCTGCTGCTGGCCTTTTCCGGCGGCGAACCGGTGGGCTGTGTCCAGGTGTCGAAGGTGACGGAGGGCATCGCCTATCTCGGCATGCTGGCGGTCGACCCCGCCCGGCAGGCCGGCGGGCTGGGCCGGACGCTGATCGCGGCGGCGGAGGACCATGCGCGCCGGGCCTTCGGTGCCGGGACGATGGAGATGACGGTCATCCGGCAACGCGGCGAGCTGATCGCTTATTATCAGCGGCGCGGCTATGCGCTGACCGGGGAGGAGCGGCCCTTTCCGCTGGCCGACGCGCGTTTCGGCCTGCCCATCAACCCGGATCTGGCCTTCGTCGTGCTGGCCAGATCCCTGTCGGCCGAGGGCTGAGCGATGCAGCTGAGGCTGGTCCGCTATTTCGTCGCGCTGGCCCGGCTGCAGCATTTCGCGCGGGCGGCGCAGGCGTGCGGCGTCACCCAGCCGACGCTGTCGGCCGGGCTGATCACGCTGGAGGAACAGGTCGGCGCGCGGCTCATCATCCGCGACCGGCGCTATATCGGCCTCACCCCAGAAGGCGAGGCGATGCTGCCATGGGCGCAGCAGATGGTCGCCGCGTCGGAAAGCATGATGCAGGCGGCGGAGGTTGTGCGCGGGCCGCTGAGCGGGGAATTGCGGATCGGCTCCATCCCTGCGGCGATGACCGCGACCGGGCAGTTCACCCGCGCGGTGCTGGCCGAACATGAGACGCTGACCGTCTCGGTGCGCTCATCCACCTCGCGCGAGATCGAGTTCGGGCTTGGCAATTTCGAGCTGGACGCCGGGCTGACCTATCTCGACCATGAACCGCCGTCGAGCGTGCTGAAGGTGCCGCTCTATTTCGAATCCTACATGTTCGTCACCCATGCGGAAGGGCCGCACCGCGAGCGGCGGAGCATCGGCTGGGCGGAGGCGGTGTCGACGCCGCTCTGCCTGCTCCATCAGGGGATGCAGAACCGGCGCATCCTGGACAGCCGGCTGGCCGCGCGCGGGCTGGTGTTGCGTCCCCGCACGGTGGCCGATTCCTATGTCGGCCTGCTGGCGATGGTGAGGGCGGGCGGCCTGTCCACCATCATCCCCGACAGTTACGCCCCGCTGGTGCCGGAACATAGCTGGGCGCGCATCCTGCCGTTCGACGATCCGGTGGAATCCAGCCGCATCGGCCTGATCGTGCTCGACCGCAGTCCGCTGAGCGCGCTGGCGGCTGCGGCGCTGGCGACGGCGCGGACACTGACATTGACGTGATAGCTATTATCTATCAACCATATCGACGTTCGATTTGATCCGGATGGCGGAAAAGTGCAATTCTAGGCATCCGAAGCGACAATATTGGAATGCCGGGTGGCCGAAAAATACAGCCGCATGAGCGCCGAACAGGGGCTTGGAGAGGTGGTCGAGAGACTGGCCGGCCGCTTTGCGAAAACGCAGGGCGGGTTGATCCCCCTGCTGCACGCCTTGCAGGATGAGATAGGTTATATCGATGATGCGGCAATTCCCCTGATTGCTCAGGCGCTTAATATCAGCCGTGCCGACGTCCACGGGGTGGTCACATTCTACCATGATTTCCGTCACCGGCCGGCGGGCCGCCATGTCGTGAAGTTCTGCCGCGCGGAAAGTTGCCAGGCCCGGGGCGGGGCGGCGATGGAGCGTGCCGCTGCGGACCGGCTGGGCGTGGCGATGGGCAAGACTCGGGATGACGGGCAAGTGACGCTGGAGCCGGTCTATTGTCTGGGCCTGTGCGCCATCGGCCCCAATGCGCTGGTCGACGGCCAGCCGGTGGCCCGCGTCGACGCGGCGGCGCTTGACCGGATCGCCCGGCTGGTGGCGGCATGACCCGCGTCTATATCAGCCGCGACATGGCCTCGGTCGCGCTGGGCGCGGACGATGTGGCGCGCGCCTTCGCCGATGCGGGGTGCGATGTGGTGCGGACGGGCAGCCATGGGCTGTTCACCATCGAGCCGCTGGTGGAGGTGGATACGCCGCAGGGCCGGATCGCTTTCGGCCCGGTCGGCCCCGGCGACGTCGCCGCCGTGCTTGACGGCAGCCATGCCGGGCGGCTGGGCGATCTGGCCGCATTGCCCTTTTTCGCGCGGCAGCAGCGGTTCACCTTTGCCCGATGCGGGGTGATCGATCCGCTCAGCCTCAACGATTATGAAGCCCATGGCGGTTGGAAGGGGCTGGACGCGGCGCGCGCCATGCCGCCCGCCGCCGTGGTAGAGGCGGTGAAGGCGTCCGGCCTGCGCGGGCGGGGCGGCGCCGGCTTCCCGACCGGCATCAAATGGCAGACCGTGCTCGACGCGCGGGACGACACCAAATTCATCGTCTGCAACGCGGACGAGGGCGACAGCGGCACCTTTGCCGACCGGATGCTGATGGAGGGCGATCCCTGCTGCCTGATCGAGGGCATGGCGATTGCCGGCCACGCGGTCGGGGCGGGGCATGGCTATATCTACATCCGGTCCGAATATCCGTTCGCGGTCGACACGATGCGGGCGGCCATCGAGCGGTCGGCGGCGCGGATCGCCCCGTTCACGCTGGAAGTGCGGGTGGGTGCCGGCGCCTATGTGTGCGGCGAGGAAACCGCCTTGCTCGATTCGATCGAGGGCAAGCGCGGGCAGGTGCGCGCCAAGCCGCCGTTGCCCGCGCTGAAGGGGCTGTTCGGCAAGCCCACCGTGATCAACAATGTGCTCAGCCTCGCCGCCGTGCCCTTCATCCTCGCCGAGGGGGCGGAGGCTTATGCGGCGGTCGGCTTCGGGCGGTCGCGCGGGACGATGCCGGTGCAACTGGCCGGCAATGTCCGCAATGGCGGCCTGTTCGAGGTCGGCTTCGGCATCACGCTGGGTGAGCTGGTCAACGAGATCGGCGGCGGCACGGGCAGCGGGCGGCCGGTGCGCGCCGTGCAGGTCGGCGGGCCGCTGGGGGCCTATTTCCCCCCGTCCATGTTCCATCTGCCCTTCGATTATGAGGCGTTCGCCCAGGCGGGCGGGCTGATCGGCCATGCCGGCATCACCGTGTTCGACGACAGCGTCGACATGGCGCACATGGCGCGCTTCGCCATGGAATTCTGCGCGGCGGAAAGCTGCGGCAAATGCACGCCCTGCCGGATCGGCTCGACGCGCGGGGTGGAGGTGATCGACCGGATCATCGCCGCGCGGGCGGATGACAGCCGGCCCGCCGAGCCGGCCCTGCCGGGCCGCCTCGCCGCGACGCTCTATTCCCGCGCGCCGGGCCGGATCGACCGTTCGCTGGACGGCCAGACGGAGTTGCTGCGCGACCTGTGCGACACGATGAAATTCGGATCCCTTTGCGCGCTTGGCGGGTTCACGCCTTATCCGGTGCTGAGCGCGCTCGATCATTTCCCGGAAGATTTCGGCGCGCCGGCGCCGATCGCCGAGGCTGCGGAGTAACCGACATGGCTTTCAACCGCGAACGCGACCACGGAACCCCGCCGGCCATCGTCACCGGCAAGACCGTCACGCTGACGGTGGACGGCCAGCCCGTCACCGTGCCGGAAGGCACGTCGATCATGCGCGCGACATCGCTGATGGGCGGGGCGATCCCCAAATTATGCGCCACCGACAATGTCGAGAGCTTCGGTTCGTGCCGGCTCTGCCTGGTCGAGGTGGAAGGGCGCAACGGCTATCCCGCATCCTGCACCACGCCGGTGGGCGAGGGCATGGTGGTCCACACCCAGACCGAGCGGCTGAAGAAGCTGCGGCGCGGCGTGATGGAGCTTTATATCTCCGATCATCCGCTGGATTGCCTGACCTGCGCGGCCAATGGCGATTGCGAACTGCAGGACCAGGCCGGCGCGGTCGGCCTGCGCGATGTGCGCTACGGCTATGACGGCGCGACCAACATGGGTCAGGAGAAAGACGTCTCCAACCCCTATTTCGATTTCGATCCCAGCAAGTGCATCGTCTGCTCGCGCTGCGTGCGCGCCTGTGACGAGGTGCAGGGCACGTTCGCGCTCACCATCGAGAATATGGGGTTCAAATCCAAGGTGTCGCCTTCACAGGGCGACAGCTTCCTCGATTCCGAATGCGTGTCCTGCGGCGCCTGCGTGCAGGCCTGCCCCACGGCCAGCCTGATCGAGAAGAAGGTGGTGGAAATCGGCACGCCCGACCGCGCCGTCGTCACCACCTGCGCCTATTGCGGCGTCGGCTGCACCTTCCGCGCGGAAATGCGCGGCGAAGAACTGGTGCGGATGGTGCCGTGGAAGGACGGCAAGGCCAATCACGGGCATAGCTGCGTCAAGGGCCGCTTCGCCTGGGGCTATGCCCAGCACCGCGACCGCATTCTCAACCCGATGATCCGCGCCAGCGTCGAAGAGCCGTGGCGCGAGGTGAGCTGGGAAGAAGCGATCGCCCACACCGCCAGCGAGTTCCAGCGCATCCAGGCCAAATATGGCGTCCGCAGCATCGGCGGCATCACGTCCAGCCGCTGCACCAATGAAGAGACCTATCTGGTCCAGAAGCTGATCCGCCAGGGTTTCGGCAACAATAATGTCGATACCTGCGCGCGGGTCTGCCACTCGCCCACCGGTTACGGGCTGAACACCACGCTCGGCACCTCGGCCGGCACGCAGGATTTCGACAGCGTGACGCAGGCGGATGTGATCCTGGTGATCGGCGCGAACCCGACGGACGCCCACCCCGTGTTCGGCAGCCGGATGAAGCAGCGCCTGCGTGAGGGCGCACGGCTGATCGTCGTCGATCCGCGCCGGATCGATCTGGTCCGCAGCGCGCATGTGAAGGCGGACCACCATCTGGCGCTGCGCCCGGGCACCAATGTGGTGATCCTGACCGCGCTCGCCCATGTCATCGTCACCGAAGGGCTGGCGAACGAGGCGTTCATCCGCGCGCGGTGCGACTGGGACGAATATCAGCACTGGGCCGAATTCGTGTCCCAGCGCGAGCGCTCGCCCGAGGCGACCGAGGCGCTGACCGGCGTGAAGGCGGACGAGGTCCGCGCCGCCGCCCGCCTCTACGCCACCGGCGGCAATGCCGCGATCTATTACGGCCTCGGCGTCACCGAGCACAGCCAGGGCTCGTCCGCGGTCATCGCGATCGCCAATCTGGCGATGGCGACCGGCAATATGGGCCGCGAGGGCGTGGGCGTGAACCCGCTGCGGGGCCAGAACAACGTGCAGGGCAGCTGCGACATGGGCAGCTTCCCCCACGAATTCCCCGGCTATCGCCATGTGTCGATCGATGCCGTCCGCCAGTCTTTCGAGAAGGCGTGGGGCGTCACGCTTGATCCAGAGCCCGGCCTGCGCATCAACAACATGCTGGATGCCGCGACGGACGGGGTGTTCAAGGGCCTGTTCGTGCAGGGCGAGGATATTCTCCAGTCCGATCCCAATACCCATCATGTCGCGGCCGGCCTTGCCGCCATGGAATGCGTGGTGGTGCAGGACCTGTTCCTGAACGAAACCGCCAATTACGCGCATATCTTCCTGCCCGGATCGACCTTCCTCGAAAAGGACGGCACCTTCACCAATGCGGAACGGCGCATCCAGCTGGTCCGCCAGGTGATGACGCCGCTCAACGGCTATGCCGACTGGGAAGTGGTGCAGCTGGTCGCCAACGCGATGGGGCTGGACTGGAGCTATACCCACCCGTCCGAGATCATGGACGAGATCGCGGCGCTGACCCCAACCTTCGCCGGCGTGAGCTTCGACAAGCTGGATGAAAAGGGGTCGCTGCAATGGCCGGCCAACGACGCCGCGCCGGACGGCACGCCGACCATGCATGTCGACCAGTTCGTGCGCGGCAAGGGCAAGTTCGTCGTCACAGATTATGTGCCGACCGACGAAAAGACCGGCCCGCACTTCCCGCTGCTGCTGACGACAGGGCGGATTCTCAGCCAGTATAATGTCGGTGCTCAGACGCGGCGCACCGGCAATGTCGCCTGGCATGCCGAGGATGTTCTGGAAATCCACCCGACGGACGCGGAAAACCGCGGCATCGCGGACGGGCACTGGGTGTCGCTGCGCAGCCGCGCGGGCGAGACGACCCTGCGGGCCAAGGTGACGGACCGGGTGGCGCCGGGCGTGGTCTATACCACCTTCCACCACCCGGACACGCAGGCCAACGTCATCACCACCGATTTTTCGGACTGGGCGACCAACTGCCCTGAATTCAAGGTCACGGCGGTGCAGGTGGCGCTGTCCAACGGCTCGTCCGAATGGCAGCAACGCTATGCCGAGCAGGCGCGGATGAGCCGGCGGATCGAAACCGTGGAAGCGGCGGAATAATCGCCATGATGAGCAATCAGGAACGGCTGATCTACATGGCCAACCAGATCGCCCGGAATCTGGAGACCATCGACAGCGCCAAGGCCGTTGCCGCAACCGCCGGCCACATCACCAAATTCTGGGATCCGCGGATGCGCGGCAACATCATCGATGCGCTCGACCAGCCGGACGCCGGGCTGGGCGATATCGCGCGCCAGGCGGTGATGCTGCTGCGCGACGCCCGCGCCTGATAATCAAAAGACGCCGCGCGCTCGAACAAGACCCCCTTTCCCGCCGCCCTTAATCTCCCGCAAAAGCCTTGTGACCCGGATCGCGGGCGCGAGGGCGGCATGAGAGGGAGCGGATATGCGGGCAGGCAGGCAAGGCATGCGCGGTCGACGGTGGGCGTTGCTCGCCGCGCTGACCGGATCATTGGGGCTTCAACCCGCGCTGGCGGCGGATGCGCAGGCGCCGCTTCAGGCGCCCGCCGCGCCGCGCTGGCAGCATTATCCGGCCCAGCCGACCGCCCCTGAAAACGCGCCCAACATTCTGCTCGTGCTGACCGACGATGTCGGCTTTGGCGCCGCCAGCACCTTTGGCGGGCCGATTCCCACGCCCAATCTCGACAGGCTGGCGCGCATGGGCCTGCGCTTCACCCAGTTCCACACCACCGCCATGTGCTCGCCCACCCGCGCCGCGCTGCTCACCGGGCGCAACCATCATGCCGTCAACAGCGGCGCCATTGCCGATCTCAGCCTTGACCGCGAGGGCTATACCTCCGTCATCCCGCCTTCCGCCGCGACCATCGGCACGATGCTGAAACGGCACGGTTACAATACCGCGTGGATCGGCAAGAACCACAATACGCCGGATTGGGAAACCACCGCCATGGGGCCGTTCGATCGCTGGCCGAACGGGTTGGGCTTCGATTATTTCTACGGCTTCAACCGTTCCTATGCGAACCAGTTCAGCCCGACGCTGGTGGAGAACCGCAACCCGGTGGAGGCGCCCGCCGATGCGGACTATATCCTCGACCGCGACCTGACCGACCGTTCGATCGCCTGGCTGCGTCAGCAGGAGAGCCTTGGCGGCGGCCGGCCGTTCCTGCTCTATTATGCGCCGGGCACCGCGCACGCGCCCATTCAGGCGCCGGGCGAATGGATCGACCGGTTCAAGGGCAGGTTCGACAAGGGCTGGGACGCCGCGCGCCGGACCACCTATGACGACCAGCGCAAGATGGGGATCATTCCCGCCAATGCCCGGCTGACGCCGCGCCCGGCGCAGATCCCGGCCTGGTCCTCGCTGTCGCCCGAACGCCAGCGCTTCAATGCGCGGCTGATGGAAGCCTATGCCGGGATGCTGGCCTATTCAGACCATCAGTTCGGCCGCATCCTCGACGAACTGGAACGCAGCGGGCGGCTGGAAAACACGCTGGTCATCTTCATCGAAGGCGATAATGGCGCGGCGACGGAAAGCCTGGACGGGGCGATCAACCAGCTCGCCATGTTCGTGCAGACCGACACCAGGGATGACGACCTGCGCCAGACCGCGCTGATCGGCGGCAAGGACTCGATGGCGGTGATATCCGCCGGCTGGGCCTGGGCGCTGAATGCGCCGTTCCAGTGGGGCAAGCAGGTGGCATCCCATTTCGGCGGCACGCGCAACGGCATCGTCATGGCCTGGCCGCGCCGCATTCCGCAGACCGGCGAGGTCCGCACCCAGTTCCACCATGTCATCGACATCGCGCCGACCATCTACGAGGCGGTCGGCATCACGCCCGATCCGGTGGTCGATGGCGTGGCCCAGCAGCCCATTGACGGGGTGAGCATGGTCTATGCCTTCGATGCCAAGGACGCGCCCTCGCGCCGCCGCACCCAATATTTCGAGATGCTGGGCAACCGCGCGATCTACAGCGACGGCTGGGTGGCGGCCACGACGCCGCGGCGGATGCCGTGGAGCGCGGATTACCTGTCGCAGGATTATCAGTGGGAGCTTTACAACGTCGCCAACGACTATTCCGAGGCGGTGAACCTGGCGGGCAGGGAGCCGGCGCGGCTGGAGGCGCTGAAGCGCGAATTCGACACTGTGGCGGGGGCCGCGCATGTCCTGCCGGTGGACGACAGCTTCCTGCCCCGCTTCGGCGCCGGGCTGCGCCCCGGGCTGTTCGACGGCGGCGACAGCTTCACCTTCTACCCCAGCGCCCACGCCTTCCCGGTGGCGGCCTTCCCGTCGCTCAACAGTAACTGGAGCGTTACGGCGTCCCTGTCCGTCACGGACGCGGGAGCCAGCGTCCCGGTGATCGTGCGGGGGGACCGCTTTGCCGGCTGGGGCCTGTTCGTCGATGGCGGCAAGGCGCGGCTGGTCTATCGCATGTCGCATCTCGACCGGGACATGGCGATGCTCGAATCCGGCCCGCTGGGGACGGGGGCGCACGCCGTCACGGTGAGCGTGCGGCGGGGCACGAGCGGCCATCGCCTGGCGCTGGCGGTGGACGGCGCTGAGGTGGCGTCGCGCGACCTTGCCCGGCTCACCTTTTCGGGCACAGAGACCTATATCGGGCGGCAGGGCGGCATTCCGCTCTATCCGCTGGCGGCAAGCGGCGGCGCGCAGGTCGACAAGGTGGAGGTGTCCCTGACGCGGCGGTGATCCCGCCGGTCAGCGATCCCGCTTCACGCAGCGAAAGCCGATATGGGAGGTCGCGCTGTCGACCGGCTGGGGGTGGCGCGCGGCCGGGCGGTAACGCTGGCAGTAATTGGCGGCGCAAAGCTGGGATCCGCCCTTCAGCACCCGGCGGGGGATGCGGACGTCGGGGGTGGCGGGGTCGTGGCTGTCGCGGGCCTGCCCGCCGCGCGGGTTGCGCGGCACGCAGCAGCTGCCGTCCGCCTTGCGGTGCGGCGTCGGCAGCGCCCACCAGTCGCGCGTCCATTCCCAGACATTGCCGATCATGTCGAACAGCCCATGGCCGTTGGCGGGATAGCGGCCGACCGGGGTGGTGCGGCTGAACCCGCCCTCGCCGTCATGCCGCACCGGGAATTCGCCGACCCAGTAATTGGCGAGGATCGCGCCGTTGGGGGCCAGCGTGTCGCCCCAGCTATAATCCGCCCCGTCCAGCCCGCCGCGCGCGGCATATTCCCATTCCGCCTCGGTGGGCAGCGCCTTGCGCGCCCAGCGGGCATAGGCTTCCGCGTCGGCATAGGCGACATGGACGACCGGGTGGTCCTCCAGCCCGGCAATGTCGCTGTCCGGCCCGGCCGGGTGCCGCCAGTCCGCGCCGGGGCGGAATTCCCACCAGCCGAGCGGATCGGCGAAATCCACCGGCCCGGCGGGCGGGCTGAAGACCAGCGAACCGGCAAGGGCAAGCTCCGGCGCAAGGCCGGGATATTGTTTCGGATCGGGCGGAATCTCCGCCAGCGTGCGATAACCGGTTGCCGCCACGAAAGCGGCGAAGGCGCGGTTGGTGACGGGGCTTTCGTCGATCCGGAAGCTGTCCACCCTCACCGTGCGCTCCGGCGCTTCCTCCGGGTAGAAATGCGACGATCCCATGCGGAACGCCCCGCCGTCGATGCGGCGCATTCCGGGAATTTCCGGGGAATCCCGATAAGCCATGATCGCTGCCCTGCTGAATGGCGAACCATGGGCGCAGGCACATGCCGGCACCGCCCGGTGACGAGCGCGCGATCATAGACGAGCGCGCGGCGCGGGGGACGGCCCCCCCCCCCGACCGGCAGGGCGGCGGGATGCGCAGCCTATGCCTGGGTCAGCAGATCGCGCCGCGCAGCTTCCGTCACCCGCCCGCGCACATGGCGGGTGAACCACCACACGCCGCCGCCCAGCACGGTCCAGCCCAGCACCAATATCCACTCGACGGGCAGGCGGGCCGGGTTTGAGAAGGGTTCGATGCCGGCAAGCACGACGAGCGCGACCGACAGCAGAACCGCGCCGGCCGGCAATGCCAGTCCGCCGGGTACGCGGTAGGGGCGTGGATGATCGGGCCGTGTCGCGCGCAGCCGGATCAGCCCCAGACAGACGATGACGAAGACCAGCACCAGCGTGATGCTCGCCGCCGCGATCAGTGGGTCGACCGCGTTGCGCCCCAGCAGGCCGAGGCCGATCCCAAGCGCGGTCACCAGCGCGATCGCGCGGGTCGGCGTGCGGAACTGCACATGCCTGGGCGCGAACAGCGGCGGGATGAGATGGCCTTCGCTCAGGACCTGAAGCAGCCTGGCGCTTGAAAAGATGAAGGCATTCCACGCGGTCGCGATGCCGAACAGACCGGCGAGGAGCACCAGTTGCGCGAGGATGCCGGAGCCGAAACCGGCCTTGAACGCGGTGTAGGTGGTGAGCGCGAACGACAGCAGTTCGCCGCGCGGCACCAGCATCGTGGCGGCAAGGATGATGGCCGCATAGAAGATGAACGCCGTGCAGGTGGCGAGGATGATGATCGTGCCGATATGCCTCAGCTGCAGGCCCGGCGCGCGCTCGCGCAGCGCCTGCGGCAGGACGTCGAACCCGGCGAACCAGAAGGGCGTGGTGACCAGAACGATGCCGATCCCGGCCATCGCCCCGCTGAAATCCGCCGACGCGAACATCGGCGACAGGTTGACCGACGTTCCGCCCCATATGCCCCCGGCGACGAGCGCCGCCGCCATCAGCATTTTGAAACCGACCAGCAGGTCCTGCAGCCGGGCCGCCATCGCCGCGCCGCGATGGTTGATATAGGCAAGCAGCACGGCCATGGCGACGCCGATGGCGGCATGACCGGCCCGCACCTCGACCCCGAATATGCTGTACAGCGCGGGGCCGCCGATATCCGGGCTGAACGCGTCGAGAAGCCAGGGCAGGGTGATCATGAAATAGGCGTTGGTGGCGATATAGCTGATCAGCAGCAGCCACCCCGCCGCAAAGGCCATCAATGGACCGAACGCCTCATAGGCATAAGCGATCGTGCCGCCGGAATCGGGGAACATCGTCATCAGTTCCGCAAAGCAGAGACCGATCAGCGTCATCACCGCCGCCCCCCCAAAAAATGCGAGCATCGCCCCCACCGGGCCGGCCGTGCCGATCCAGCTGCCAAGCGCGATGATCCACCCGACGCCGATGATCGTGCCGACCAGCATGGTGAACAGGTGATGCGCGCGGAGCGTGCGTTTCGGGTCCAGCGCGGGGCCGGGCGCGGCGGAATGCGCGCATCGTGAGGGCGTATCGGCGGCGTTCATGCGGGGGCCTTTCCGGGCGTTGGATTTGCTGTCAGGCGGGTGTCCGCAGGCCAAGCAGCGCGCGCGCCTCCCGCGGCGTGGCGACCTGATGGCCCAGTGCCGTGACCAGCCCTGCGGCGCGCTCGACCAGTTGCGCGTTGCTCGCGAACCGGCCACGATCGAGGTAGAGATTATCCTCCAGGCCGACCCTTATATTGCCGCCGAGCAGGATGGCCTGCGCCGCCATGGGCATCTGCATCCGTGAGATGCCGAATGCCGTCCAGCTGGCGCCGGGCGGGAGGAGATCGTGCATGTACATCATGGTGGAAGGCGTGGCCGGCGCGCCCCATTTGACGCCCAGCACGAACTGATAGAGCGGCGTGCCCGCAATCAAACCGTCCGCGACAAGCTGATTGCCGAACAGGATATCCCCGGCCTGAAAGGTCTCCAGCTCGGGCTTCACGCCTATGTCCAGAAAGCGACGGGCCATCCGGCGCAGCGTCTGTGCCGGATTGAAATAGATATAATCCCGGTCGCCATCGACCTGATTGGCGGTCGTGACGTCGAGCGAGCAGATTTCGGGTAGGCATTGCTCGATGTGCAGCACGCGTTCGTCGACGCCGACGACATCGCTGTCCGGCAGCATATGGCCTTCCCGTTCGGGATCCGCGAAGAACAGCGCGCCATGGCCGCAGGTCAGGTTTATGATGAGATCGGTGCCGCTGGATCGGATGCGGTCGACGATCTCCCGGTAGAGCGCAGGGTCCCTGGAACTCAGCCCGGTGTGCGGGTCTCTGGCATGGATGTGGATGACGGCCGCGCCGGCGCGCGCGGCTTCCACGGCGGTGGCGGCGATCTGCGCCGGGGTGATCGGGAATGCCAGTTCCGCCGGGTAATGGGGATGCACCGGGGTGTCGCCGTTGATCGCGCAGGTGATGACGACTTTGCGTTTCATGAATGTGTCTCTTCCATGCAGGAGTGAATGGAAAGGCCGGCGGCCTTGCGGGCCGGGAGCATCTGGCGGCCACGCCGGAATTGGCCATCGGCCGGCGGGGTCACCGCCGCCGGCTCCAGCGCCCGCATGATCCCGCAGCGATGCGGGGTGCAGGGCGCGCCATTATCGGTCGATCGCGCGCGTGCCGATGCCGAGCGGGGTTTGCGCCCCGGGATCATATCCGCAGGGCCTGTTCCTGTGCGTCGGCAAGACCGACATCGTCCGGATCGTCGACCAGGATCTCCCGCACCAATTGCCGCGCCTCTTCGGCCTTCCGTTCGCGCAGCGCCGCGATAAGCTGGAAATGCGTGGGCAGCGTCGAACCGAAAAAGGCGCTCGCCGAAGGACCGTCCTGACGGAACGGCACGATCAGCAGCGGCCCGATGCGCAGCCACAGCTTCTCGATCGTGCGGACGAGGCAGGTTGATCGGGACGCGCGGTAGATGCCGAAATGAAAGGCGAGGTTCGCGGCCAGGCCCTCATGCGGCGCGCCATTGTCGAGCGCCACGATGATCCGGTCGAGGGCATGGCTGATCTTCGCCAGTTCGGCCGGGCTGATATGCGCTGCCGCCCTGGCCGCCGCCTCGCCTTCAAGCAGCGCGCGGATTTCCGATATGTCCCGAAATTCGTCGATGGACAGTTTTGGCACGCGAACGGTGCGGTTGGCGGCGAATTCCAGCGCGTCTTCGGCCGCGAGCTGCTGAACCGCCTCCCGGACGGGCATGGCGCCGAGTTGCAGGGTTGTAGAGAGTGCGCGGATGGTCATGCCTTCACCCGGCAAGAATCGTCCGCCGATCAGCATGCGCTTCAGCTCCCGATAGGCATTCTGGCGCAGGGTTTCATTCGCTGCCTTCGGAAATCCCCTGTCGATCATCGTCACCCCGGCCGGCCGCTCCCTGATGTAGGAGAAGTAATATTTTTTATAGAATCTGGAAAGATTTTATAAAATTTACGGAGCGCGGGAAGGCTTTCCGGGGGAGAGTTTCCAGCAGGCTTATGGAAATAAATTCACATAATTACAGAATGTTGTGCATTTCATCATGCGCCATCCCGGCTCCACGGGCGGCCCGGCAGGATAAGAAAGCGACCTTGCGGATGGCCCGGACCGGCGCATAGCATTCCGCCTATGCACCGTTCCATCTCCCCCCTTGTCGCCGCCGCAACCATGCTGGCCGCAGCACCCGCTTTCGCCAGACCCGCCGACAGCGCAACGGCGAAGCGGATCCTGATCGACAGCATCGCCATCCCCACCGTTGCTGGGCGCGGCAAGGTGCCCGCGCTTGCGGCCTATTATGCCGGCGTCCTCAAGGCGGCGGGCTTTGCGGAGGGTGATATCGTCATCACCCCGATGGGCGAAACAGCCACCTTCGCGGCAACGCTTTCCGGGACCGGCAAGGCAAAGCCGATCCTGCTGCTCGGCCATATGGACGTGGTGGCGGCGGACCCTAAGGACTGGGTGCGCGATCCCTTCGTTCCCGTCGAGGAAAATGGCTATATTTTCGGGCGCGGCGCGGAGGACAACAAGTTCGACGTGGCGATGATGATCGCGACCCTGGCGCAGTTGAAACAGGACGGCTTCAAACCCCGGCGTTCGATCATCCTGCTGCTTTCCGGCGACGAGGAAACGTCCATGGCGACGACGCGCGCGCTTGCCGCCAGATATGGCGATGCCGAATTCGCCCTCAACGGCGATGACGGCGTCGGGCTGATCGGCGAGGACGGCAAGGCGCAATATTATAATCTGCAGGCCGGCGAGAAGACTTATGCCGATTACAGGCTGGAGGTCACCAATGCCGGCGGGCACAGTTCCCGCCCCGGCCCGCTCAACGCGATCGCCCAGTTGTCGGCCGCGCTCGCCAGAGTGGGCGCCTATCGCTTCGCGCCGCAGCAGAATGCGTTGACCCGCGCCGGCATGTCCATTGTCGCCGATCAGGTGGGCGGAGAGATTGGCGCCGCGCTCCGCGCCTTCGCCGCAAATCCCGCGGACAAGGACGCGGCGGCGAAGATCGCTGCCGATCCGGAATATGTCGGGCAGATCGGCACGACTTGCGTGCCGACCATGGTGGCCGGCGGCCATGCCGAAAACGCCTTGCCGCAGCGCGCCACGGCGAACGTCAATTGCCGCATATTCCCGGGCGTCAGCGTCGCCGCGGTAAAGGCCGAACTGGAAAATGTCGTTGCCGATCCCGCCGTCAGCATCACGGTTGTCGGCGACCCGACGGCAAGCGATGCATCGCCGCTTCGTCCCGACGTGATGGCGGCAGTGACCCGGGCGGTGCATGCGCGCGCGCCGAACCTGCCGATCATCCCGCTGATGAGCGCCGCCGCCACCGACAGCGTGCATTTCCGTGTCGCCGGCGTGCCCAGCTACGGTGTCTCCAGCCTGTTCATCAAGGCGAGCGACAGCTACGCCCATGGCCTTGATGAGCGCGTTCCGGTCGACGCGATTCCGCCCGCGCTGGCGCATTGGGACGGGCTGCTCAGGGACCTGTCGAAATAGCACGCCCGGCGACCCACCCTCTCAGCAGGTTTGATGATGAACCAGAATTCGGACAGCGATGCCGGGACGCCGTGGCCGGCCTTTACCCCCGCCCGCCCGGTCACCGTGGTGGGAGCGGGCGTCATGGGGACGATGGTGGCCTGGGCCTGCGCCAATGCCGGGCTTTGGACCCGACTTTATGAAATAGACGCGGGCAGGGCCGCGCTTGCGCGCCGGCAGATCGAGCAATGGCTGGGATGTCCCGCCGAAAAACTGGAGATCTGCAACGGCCTGCGGGCGGCGGTCAGCGGCGCCCAGCTGGTGTTCGAGAATGTGCCTGAGAACCTTGCGTTGAAATCGGATGTGCTGGGCCGGATCCACGCCGTTGCCGGTCCCGAAACCTATATCGGCAGCAACACGTCCTCATTGCGATGCGCCGCGCTGGCCCGCGCCAGCGGCCGTCCGGAACGCTTCTTCAACATGAACTTCTGCGATCCGCGCGCGTCCAGCCTCACCGAACTGATGCAGTGCGCGGAAACGGCGCCGCAGACCATCCGGTTCGCCAAGGCCTGGGGCCGCCATCTCGGCATGGTCGTCCTTCATGTGCGCAAGGACCAGAAGGGCTATTCGCACAATCGCCTCTGGCGGGTCATCAAGAAGGAAGTGCTCCGGCAGATCGATCAGTCCATCGCCACGCCGGAGGATATCGATCGCGGCTGGATGCTCTCGTTCGAGAGCGACATCGGGCCTTGCGGCATCATGGATGCGGTTGGCCTCAGCACCATCCTGGGCGTGGAAGAAAGCTATTTCCGGGATAGCGGCGACGAGGCGGACAGGCCCCCGCAAATCCTGGTCCAGATGGTCGCGGACGGAAAATTGGGCGTGCAGTCCGGCGAGGGTTTTTACACCTACCCGGACCCCGCCTATCGCAAACCCGGCTTTCTTCAGCCCGATGCCGCCGGCGGATCGCAAGGCGCGCCATCAGGCTGAACTGGCGCCCGGCAGGTCAACGCCGGGCAACCGCGATCAGCGCGGTCGACGGGACGGGAAGGGCTGGCCGATCCCCGGCCATCCGGCGCACCTCCGCCACCACCGCCGCCTTCCCGGCGTCGTCTAGGCTGGTCCAGTCGGGCGACATGCCGAAGAGCGTATCAGGCTTGTCGAGCGCCGCGATGTCGAGTGCGAAATCGAACGTGACGGGCTCGATCTGCGGATCGCGATATCCCGCGGCGATGAGTTCGCGTGCAAAATCCTCCGGTTCGCTCAACGCCTGCACCGCCGCCGGCATCGTCATGCCCGCGCGTTCGGGAAACAGCTTGCGGCGGACCTGGCCGAGCAGAAGGAATGTTGCTGCGCCGCCCTCTCGCCACGTCGCGACGACGCCCTGCCCGCCGGGGCGGGTGACCCGCGCCATTTTGGCAAGGCCCCGGCGCCAGTCGGGGAACATGATGACCCCGAATATCGAAAAGACCGCGTCGAAGCTGCCCGCTGCAAGGGCAAGAGCCTGCCCATCCATGACCCGCGTCTCGATATTGGGCAGGCCCGCGGCGGCGATGCGGGCGACCATGGCGGGCGAAAAGTCGGTGGCGAGCACCTGCGCACCTGTTCGCGCGGCCGCGATTGCCAGCGCCCCGGTGCCGGCCGCGACGTCGAGCACTTGGCTTGCCGGCGTCAGTGCGACGCGCGCCAGCGCCGCCTCCGCATAGCGCGCGGTGAAGGGGTGGGCGGTCTTCTCATAATGTTCGGCGGCCTTGTCCCAATGGGCCGGTTCTTCATATTCGGGCATCCGTCTTGCTCCGCGACTCATGTAACATTATGAGTATCGTGATAAGGGATGCTTGCCAATCCCCACCGGCGCGGGAAGGGTGGTTTCGTGCGCAACGACAGTCGTCTTTCCCGGATGCTCCACGTGCTGCTTCACATGGCGAGGCAGGACGGGCCAATGACATCGGATGCGATTGCACGGATGCTGGGCACCAACGCGGTGGTGGTCCGCCGCACGATGGCGGGCCTGCGCGATGCCGGCTATGTCCGCTCGGAAAAAGGGCATGGCGGCGGATGGGTGTTGGCGGCCGACCTTGAAAGCGTGTCGCTGCTCGACGTCCATCGCGCGGTGGGCGGGCCGCGCATCTTCGCGATAGGCACTGAACACGCCAACCCGGACTGCGCGGTGGAAAAGGTCGTCAACGAAGCGGTGGCGGACGCGCTGGCCAAGGCCGAGGCGCTGTTGCTGGCGCGCCTCGGCGCGGTCAGCCTTGCCGAACTGGCGCGCGGCTTCGGCGCCCTGTGCCGGCAAGCGCCGTGACGCGAACTTGTCCGGTCCCCGCGCCCCGCGGGGGCGCCGCTTTGCCCGATCGAAGAAAGGAATTATCGTGAAACTGCCGGACGTGCTTTTCCCCACCTATGTGCAGATGTTGCGGGCACTGTCCGCCTGGCTGGTCAAGGCCGAGGCGCAGCGGCCGGACGGCGGGGCGGAGGCATTGCTGTCCGCGCGCCTTGCCGCCGATATGTTTCCGCTCTCCACGCAGGTCCGGTTCGCGTGCGTGCAGGCGCAGGAAGGCGTGTTCCGGCTTCAGGGCAAAGCCTTTCCTCCCTCCGTCGAAACCCTGCTGAACGAGGGCCGAAACGCAGCCGACCGCCCCGGATCGATGGCCGAGGCGAAGGCGCGGATCGAGGAGACCCTGGCGCTGGTCGACGCCGCCGCTTCGCAGGAGCTGGCGGTAGATCCGGATGCGCCGATCGCCCATGCACTTCCCGCCGGCATGATCTTCGATTTCACCGCCGGGCAATATGTGCGCGACTGGGCGCTCCCCCAATTCTATTTTCACGTGATGACGGCCTATGCGATCCTGCGCGCCGAAGGCGTGGAACTGGGCAAGGCCGACTATGTCGCCCACATGTTCGCCTATCTTCGCCCCGGGACCATGCCGGAACATTGAGGAGAAGAGGGGCGGGAACGACGTGTCCGCAATTCAGGCGGGCCGTGAGCAACTGATCGCGGAAAACGCGGCCGCATCAGCCGCACCGGGGCTCGATCGCGTCTCTGCACGTCGTAGACATTAGCCCCGGTCGATTCCCGTTCCTTTTCCGGCCGGGGTTCTTTTTGATGAATGTGGGGAGTGCATCGGCATGGCCGGGTTTGAATATGACATTGGCGTCCCGGTTCCGAGTTGGCCTCGGGCTCCCAAGTATCCGCTGGATGAGGCCGTCATTGCCCATGCCGAAAGGCGGGTTGCCAAGGGCATGACGCGCCGGGCCGCGATATTGGATGCCATCGGCGCCATTGACCCGTCCCCCGAGCTTGAGCCGGATGACGCATACAAGCGGATATATCCCAAGCTGAAAGCCCGTATACCGGCCGGTTCTCAGCCTTGTTGACGCAACGGAATTGGCGCGACGGTAATCCGCTCATCCGGGTTGGATATGCCAATCTCCCGTAAAATCTCGCGGAAGCCCCACGCGACCTGTTGGGGATATACGCACGGCCCGATGATTACCCGGTCCAGAAGCTTGTCAAGATTTAGCCAAGGCATGTTCAATCCGGGCCGATCCCTCAAAGGTATCTCGCAAATCATTTGCGGAATCCCTCTTATCGTCTGGACCTTTGTGGGAATGAAAGCGGAGGCATCCGTTAGAGGTGAGTGGATAACTCGCCACTCTTGTTCTTCCTCAAAGGCCGGGTGTTTTGTTGATAAAATGGAATATTGCAATGAGTTGAAGATAGTTGATTTGGCATTTTCGAATGGAACCCGCTTAAGTAACTCTTGATTCTGTTCTATATTCTGGATAACGCGGTCCAACTCCCGCGAAAACTCTTCAACCCCACCGTATAAGACGGGGCTTGAATATGCTCCAAGCTGGTCGCTGCCATGCCAGAACGGTTCGTTGTTGAGGATGATGGCAACGCCCGAGGTCGCTCCCCCATAAGCCCGCCACATTGAGAGCCTTCCAAGCATGTTCTCGGGATGATGGGCGGACAGCGAGATAAGATAGGTATGATGGCGGGTATGTGTCTCCAACCCCGCAATCCATTCGGCTACGGCCTTCCATAAACCGGGATGCACCGTGTCCAGCGCGGTTGCCAATCTTTGCCCAAGCCCGGCTTGCAGCGATTGAACTAGGCAAAATGACCCGTGAGCGACTTCGGAAAAGTCGTTCATCATGGCCGCACTTCGCAACCATAGTGATTGGTTCTTAAGGATGAGCGCGGCGTTTTCGGCCGTAGTGTAGTGGGCCATCTTGAGCCCCTGTTTCTTAACCTCGGCAAACCGCTCTTCCGAGTAAGGGAAGGCTAAATCCGCAAACGCGGAAATTGCTTGTGCTTCTGTCATGTGCCCCCGTGCCCAGCCGCCACCCGGCGCGATTCGGGTGCGGCTCTCTGTGGGGCAACCTAAAGCCGGTGCAATTCACCAGCAATGAGCCAACCCGGTGAGGTCATCCACAATGGAGATTACCGTGTTGGAACTCGCCTCTTTCCTTGTCACCCTCGCCGGGCTTCCCATGCCGTGGCCGCGTTGGTCATTGGCTATCTCGCGCTCCGGCGCACCCCGAAACCGCCCAAACCACCGTTGACCCCGTCCTGTATCGTGATTGAAGGTATGAAGATGCCCGAGCCCCGGGGCTTACCCGGTCACGGTCGCGGGGTCAGCCGCATGGGCTTCAATCGCCGGTCTTTATGATGGCAGTGATGTTGGCCGGGAGGTCGGATTTCGGAAAAAATCCAATGAAATCAATGGTATTTGGCGGAGACGGAGTCCGCCCCGGACCGTTGAAATCAAACGAAAGTTTTCAGATATTCTGGCTTCGTCATAAAGTTGGTCATAAAAAGCCGTCTTGCTCGCCGGCGACCGTCGAGACAGTGCGATCCGCGCTTTCACGGCTGAAACACGGGTTCGATTCCCGTAGGGGTCACCAATAATATCAAGGGGTTAGCTGTCATGCGACCCCGATTCATCAAATATCCGTCAAATATCCGCCCTCGTACGCCCTTGGATGCAGGCGGACCAAAATTCCCGATTCCGCTGACTGATGGGCTGTTGCCGGCTAAGGACACGGGTGATGGCTGCCGCTAGCGGTCGTTCTGCTTCCGACCGGCCAAGCCCATAAGCAGTCATCGCGAAAACGTGCCGCATCAATGCGCTTGACCCTGTACCTGCTATAGGCTGCATGGGGCGTCGATGATCACGTCCTCCAACGCTCACCCCGCCCGCAAAAATATGTCCCATCGCTTCCATGCCGTCGCCATGGCCGCGGCGTGCACATCGTTCTGGTACGCCCCGGATGTTCACGCCGAGGAAGCGGAGGATGAAGAAGCAGAAGAGATCGTCGTGCAGGCGACGCGGACGGGCCGCCGTGTCCAGGACGAGCCGATCCGGGTCGAGGTGATCGGCCGCGAGGAGATCGAAGAAAAGCTGATGATGACCCCCGGCAACATCTCGATGCTGGTTGCCGAGACGGGGGGCGTGCGCGTGCAGGTGACCTCGCCGTCGCTGGGAGCGTCGAGCATCCGTATGCAGGGCATGAAGGGGCGCTATACCTCGCTGCTCGCCGACGGGCTGCCGCTTTATGGCGGTCAGGCGTCGTCGATCGGTCTCCTGCAGATCGCGCCGACCGATCTGGGCCAGGTTGAGATCATCAAGGGAGCGGCCTCCGCGCTCTATGGGCCCTCGGCGCTCGGCGGCGTCATCAACTTGGTCTCGCGGCGCCCCGGCGACGAACCCGAAGCGGAATTGCTGGCAAATATCACGAGCCGCGACGGGCAGGACCTGACTGCCTATGCGGCGACGCCGATCGGTGGCGATTGGGGCGCGTCGATCGTCGGTGGCGTCCACCGCCAGAGCCGGCGGGATATCGACGAAGACGGCTGGGCCGACCTGTCGGGTTATGACCGCTGGACCGTTCGCCCCCGGCTGTTCTGGAGCGGTGCTGGTGGCGCCAAGCTGTACGCAACGTTGGGAACGATGCACGAGAATCGGCGAGGGGGCACCTTGCCGGGGCGCGTCGCACCCGACGGCCAGCCTTTCCCCGAAACCCAGAATACGCGCCGCCTGGACGGCGGCATCGTCGCTGAAGCGCCGGTGGCGGGGCTCGGCACGCTGCATCTGCGCGCGTCGGCCGTGACGCAGAAGCACAAGCATCGCTATGGCGAGGTGCTCGAAAACGACCGCCACGGCACGATCTTCTCCGAGGCGTCGCTGGCAGGGGGCTCGGCGGGGACAACATGGCTCGCGGGTTTTGCCTATCAGCGCGATACCTATCGCTCGGAGACGTTTCCCGGCTTCGACTACAGCTATGACGTGCCGGGCGTTCTCGCGCAGATCGAGCATCAAGCGCTTGACGAACTGACGCTCGCGACGAGCGCCCGGCTCGACTTCCACAGCGAATATGGCACGCGGCTCAGCCCGCGCATTTCCGCGCTCTACAAGCCGGGGGCACTCACGATCCGCGCCTCGCTCGGCCGCGGTTTCTACGCGCCCACGCCGTTCGTCGAGGAAATCGAAGCCGCCGGGCTGTCGCGGCTGGCGCCGCTGGCGGGGTTGCGCGCGGAGACTGCCGATACGGCGTCGTTCGACGTCGGTTATGTGTTCGGCCCGTTCGAGACCAATATCGCGCTGTTCGCGTCGCGGCTCCACGATGCGGTGCGGCTCGAGGAGACGGGCGGCGGCACCGGCGTGCGCCTGATCAACGCCGACGGGATTACGCGCACGCAGGGCGCCGAGCTATTGCTTCGCTATCGTCGCGGGCCGGTTACCGTCACCGGAAGCTATGTTCATGTCGACGCGACCGAGCCGCGTCCGACCGGTGCTGGGCACAGGATCGTGCCGCTGACCCCGCGCCACACGGCGGGGCTGGTCGCGATGTGGGAGAAGCACGGGCGCGGGCGGATCGGCATCGAGGCCTATTACACCGGCCCGCAGTCGCTCGACGACAACCCGTATCGCACGCGGAGCCGGCCCTATGTCGAATTGGGCATGCTGGGCGAGATCAGCTTCGGCAAAGTCAGCCTGTTCCTCAACGCCGAGAATCTGCTGAACGTGCGCCAGACCCGCTACGATCCGATCCTGCGCCGCGAACGTGCCGCCGATGGCCGATGGACGGTGGACGCCTGGGCGCCGCTGGACGGGTTCACGCTGAATGGGGGCATGCGGGTTCGGTTCGGCGGACACTGAGCAGCTCGGCGCGCGCATGGCCGATGATCTGAACGCCGCCGCTCACCGCCAGGCCGGCAAGGATCGCCGCGACCAGTATGTCCGGCCACAGCGTACCGGTGCCGAACACGCCCAGCGCCGCCAGCACCACGGCGATATTGCCGATCGCGTCGTTACGCGAGCAGATCCAGACTGAACGCCGGTTGGCGTCGCCGTTGCGATGCCGCCAGAGCATCAGGGCGCAGGCGAGATTAGCAACGAGCGCCAGTACGCCGATCGCGCCCATCGTCTCCGCCGCGGGCAGGATTCCAGCGATCGCCAGTGAAACCGTGCTGCCGATCACCCAGAGGCCGAGCAGCAGCAGCGTTGCTCCCTTCGCCAACGCGGCGCGCGCACGCCAGACCAATGCCATGCCCGCCACGCCCAGGCTGATCGCGTAGTTGGCCACATCGCCCAGGAAGTCGAGCGCATCGGCGCGCAGCGACGCCGAGTGGGCTGCGATGCCGGCGGCCATCTCGACCAAGAACATCGCTGCGTTGATCGCGAGCGCGATCCACAGCACGCGCCGCCACGCTTTGTCCATGAGCTCATCTGGCTGTCCCAGGGCTATTTCCTGCCCGCCGCAGCATCCGCCTGCCATGCCGTCACCTCGACATTGGATGATCCGGCAGCCCATATAGGGCCTGTAGCAACTATAGGGTCAAGCGAATGGTACTGACGATCGGCGAGCTTGGCAGAGCCACCGCGACGAAGGTGGAGACGGTGCGCTATTACGAGCGGATCGGGCTGCTTCCCAAGCCGGGGAGGACGACGGGAAATTATCGCGCTTACACGCAGGCGGATCTTGAGCGGCTTTCCTTCATCCGCCGCTCGCGCGATCTCGGATTCCCGCTCGATCAGGTTCGCGCTCTGCTTGAGCTTGCGGACCGGCGCGACCAGCCCTGTGCCACAGTCGATGCCCTTGCCCGCACGCACCTCGCCGAAGTGGAACGCAAAATCGCTGACCTACTGGCGCTGCGACGTGAATTGTCCGGCCTCCTCGAACAATGCAGCCGCGGCACGATCGCAGACTGTCGTATCCTCGGTGCGCTGGGACCGAGCGACGACCGATAGCGGCCACCGCCGGCTCACATGATGGCGCGCGCGATCGTGAAAAGATGTATCCGGTTGGCATGCCGATGCCCACACAGCGGCGGGAGTGTCCGTGTGGGCGTAGATCGGAAGCAGCTCAGCAATGCCGGTGCATCACTGGCAGACATCAATCCAGCCAGACAGTCACCCGGCGCAGCTTGCCCTTGCCCGCGCCGGCCTCGGCATTGTCGTCGTTCAGCGTCCGGTCGGCCTAGCCGATCCGCGTCTCCGCCCCGTGCTGCCCGCCCTTGACCCGCGCCTATCTGCTGAAGATCGCTGATGCCGCGAGCGCCGCGTCGAGCGGACCCCCAGAGGCGTCGTCGCCCGCGCTGTTCGTGGTTCGACGGTCCACGCCCGCCGGTGCCGGAGCGGCGCCGGGGACAGGAGTTGCCCGGGCGACGCCCAGCCCACCCAAACCCGATCGATCGATGCTGTTCGTGCCGCTCAGCGACCGCTGAATGCGCTGAACCGGGTGGTAATCGCAGGCCGCCCTATGTCCACCGGCGGTGGGAGGGGCTCGTCTCGGCAAGGCCCAGCATGACGGCCGCCGGGCCGCCTGTGCAAGGCCGGCGGCCCCTCCAATTTGCTGCGCAAATCGGCTCCTCCGCCGCCGCTGACGCGGCGCGCCCGCTGCGCCGGCGCGGCCCTGACAGCCGTCCCGCCGCCCGTCCTTCGGACTTCTGTTCCCAGGATCGGGGACGCAAGCGAAGGAGGCTTATATGACTGGATATTCGGCCGTCGGGCACGCTCGGCATGATCCTTATCGGGCTCTGGTTGCGGGCCTCGAGGAAGCGTTTGGGAACGCCGGAATCGAGGATTTGGCGGCGCATTTCCTGGCCAGCGAGCGCGCCGATTTCCACTGGGAGGCGCGTGTCAGGGAGCGGTATCTCGGAAGCCATGAGAGCCTCGATGACGACGAGGGGGCGCTCGATCGGGTCGCGATCAAGGGCTTTCTCGCAGGACGCTGGTTCTCAGGAATTGCCCTGGTCGATGGCGAGGGCGCGGTCCATGACATGACGGGACTGCGCGCGTTCGAATGCGAAAGCCGGGCTGAAGCGGCGTTCGTGATGGCAGCATGATCGCGGACCACATGGTGTGATCGGGGGGCGGCGCCGGGCAGGCGTCGCTCCCTTTCTTTTTGCCTCGACGGCTCGGCATAGGCGTCAGCGCGCCGGGTCGCGCAAGGCTTGAGGCGGACAAGGCGATCGAGGGCAGGGAAGGGGACAGGCGGAAAAGGGGCGGAAGGCAAGATAAAAGCTATGGCACTGATGGTGTCATAAGCGATTGTCTGCACATCGTTTTTCCGATTCTTTCCCAGCACTGTCCTCTTCGGGCCAGTGCCGTTGCGCTCGATATCGACGGAATTCCACCGCTTCCCGCGGCACCGGTTTTCATGTCTCCCGGAGCGCGTCATGCTCGCCCGTACAAGCCCCGGAAACAGGATCATGGCCGACGACGACCGCTTCGAACCGCGCCTCGGGCGCCAGCGCCAGCAGGGCGGCAAGCGCGCCCGGCGCTACCTGAGCCGCGTGCTCGCTGCCGCCAATCTCGCGCGCGGCGGCAAGGCACGGCAGGGACCTGCCAAGGCCGGCTTCACCGGCAGCCGGATCGGGCGCGGGGCGGGCGTCGGGCGCGTGCTCGCCAGCCGTGGCGGCCATATGGCTTCGAGCCGGCGTCGGGTCATCGTCAAGGCCAGCATCGTCAAGCTCGCCGGCAAGGGCGCGTCGGCCGCCGCGGCGCACCTGCGCTATCTCCAACGTGACGGCACCACACGCGAGGGCGAACGCGGCACGCTCTACGGCCGCGAGGCCGATGCCGTCGACGGCAAGGCGTTTGGCGCGCGCGGGACAGGCGATCGCCATCAGTTCCGCTTCATCGTCTCGCCCGAGGATGGCGACCAATATGAGGACCTCAAACCCCTCACCCGGCGGCTGATGGGCCGACTCGAAGAGGATCTCGGGACGAGGCTCGACTGGGTGGCGGTCGACCATTTCAACACGGGCAATCCGCACACCCATATCATCGTGCGCGGGAGGGACGATCGTGGCGCCGACCTCGTCATCGCCCGCGACTATATGACCACCGGCCTTCGCGAGCGTGCCGCCGAATTGGTGGACCTCGACCTCGGCCCGCGCACGCATCGCGAAATCGAACAGACCCTGCGCGCCGAAGTGGAGCAGGAGCGGTTGACCTCGATCGACCGAGCCTTGCTCAAGGGCGCCGACGCCGATCGGGTGGTGGCGATTGATGGTCGCAACGCCTTTGACCAGGCGCTGCGCACGCGGCGGCTTGCCAAGCTGTCGCGCCTGGGTTTGGCCGAACCGATCGGCGCCAGCCGCTTCCGGCTCGCTCCCGACCTTGACCGGACACTGCGGCGCATGGGGGAACGCGGTGACATCATCCGTACTATGCAGCGCGCTTTTGCGGTGCGGGGAAGCGCCTTGGCGCTCACCGACCTGGCCATCTACGATCCGGCCGCGCGCGATGCTCTGCCGATCACGGGAAGGGTGCTGGAACGCGGTCTTTCTGACGAGTTCAACGATCGTCATTACCTTCTTGTCGAGGCGACCGACGGCCGCACCCATTATGTCGACATCGGGAAGGGTGAGGCCGTCGATGCGTTTGCCGATGGCGCAATCGTGCGGATTGAGCCTGCTTCAACCGATATTCGCGAGGTCGATCGCACCGTCGTCGCGGTCGCCGGGGCCAATGGCGGGCGCTACCATGTCGATGCCCATCTCCGGTACGATCCCGCCGCTAGCCTGACGTTCGCGGAGACCCATGTCCGTCGCCTCGAAGCCATGAGGCGTCTGACCGGCGCGGTCGCACGCGAGCCCGACGGGAGCTGGGTCATCGCCCCCGATCACCTCGACAAGGCCGCCGCCTATGAGGCCCTCCGCGCGAAGGACCGGCCGGTATCGGTGACGGCACTGTCGGCGCGGCCGCTCGAAACCCTGATCGAGGCCGAGGCAGCGACCTGGCTCGACCGGGCATTGGTCGCAGCCCAACCCGAGCCGCTGCGCGATGCGGGGTTCGGGCATGAGGTGCGGGTGGCACAGGATCGCCGAAGGCAATGGCTGATCGCGCAAGGACTGGCCCAGGAATCGGATGGGCGGATCGCCTATCGTCCGGGGATGCTCGAGGACCTTGAACGGCGCGAGCTGCGCCGCGTCGCCGCTGAGATGGAGCGCGAGCTGGGGCTCCCTTTCGCCAAGGCCGCGGCGGGCGATCGCGTCAGCGGCATCTATCGCCGCTCCGTCGACCTCGCCAGCGGCCGGTTCGCGCTCATCGAGAAGTCGAAGGAATTTACGCTCGTGCCGTGGCGCGCCGCACTCGAACGGCATCGGGGAAAACCAGTGTCCGGCATCCTGCGCGGCGAGACCGTTAGCTGGACCCTCGGGCGGCAGCGAAACGGGCCGTCGATTTCCTGACCTGCACATGGAGCGGAATGGCCGACCTTCCAGTGCCGAAGATTTGGCCGCGTGCGAACCGACCTCGACCAACTCCCGCGTCCAAGCGCGCTGAGATCGAAATGGTGATGAGCAGGCTCTGTGGCGCATGCGAGGCAGAGGTCGCGAAAGCCCCGCGCTCGCAGATCGACTGAGTAGCTTCGGCTTCGATCAGCGCTCTGCGGACAACGTATCGATCAACGGGCAACCGGCATGGTCGCCGCGATCACAGGCCTGCACGGTCTCCGCCAAAACTCGCTCCATGCGCTGCAGATCAGCGAGCCGCTTGCGGACTCCCGCCAGATGCGAACTCGCGATCGAGCGCGCCTCGGCGCAGTCGACCTGTCCGGCAGTCGCGATCGCGAGCAGCGCGCCTATTTCCTCGAGCGTGAAGCCCAACACCCGGGCGCGGCGCACGAAACTCAGCCGAGCGATATCGGCCCCACCGTAGCTCCGGTAACGGCCGCGTCGGGCCGCGCGTGGGATCAGCCCGATCCGCTCATAATAACGGATCGTCTCGATGTTGCAGCCGGTTCGCCGCGACAACTCGCCAATGGCTATCGCTGTTTCGGTCACCGTGTGCTCGCTCCGGGGAAATTAGGGCTTGAGTCTGTAGCTGCTACAGACGGTAGGCTGCCGGCAACTCAAGCTCAAGGAGTCCTGCATGTCCCAGTTGAGCCCCAAGGCTGGGGGCGCCAAGCGAGCGCGCGGTGCCGCGCTGCTCACGCTCGGCGGGATCGCCACCGCCTTCGGTGTCGCAGCGTGCTGCGGTCTCCCAATTGTGCTGACCGGTCTCGGGATCGGCGCGGCCTGGCTCGGCGGCATCGCGGCGGTCACGGGCCCCTATCGCGACCCCTTGATGTTGCTGAGCGCGCTCAGCCTTGCCGGGGGTGCGTTCATGCTGTGGAGGATGCGGCGCACTGCGTCCGCCTGTGATGATCGTATCTGTGCGCCTCGGTGGCTGACTATGTCCCTCTTCATTGGTCTCGTCACCGGCGTTAGCATGTTGTGGATGGGTTATTCCTATGCCTGAGCGCGCGCCTCAACTTGAATCGACGATCACCTGTCCGGTCTGCGGCTTTGCAAAGACCGAGGTCATGCCGACCGATGCGTGCCAATATTTCTACGATTGCGCGGGCTGCGGCGCTGTTTTGCGCCCAACGCCAGGCGACTGCTGCGTTTTCTGTTCCTATGGCACGATGCCATGCCCGCCCATCCAGCTCGGCGGGGCTGACGCTGCTTGCTGCGCCACCTCGCCCGACGGAGATCGCGCGGGCTAATCAGCCGCTTGAGTCCTCTCGGACCTGAGCATCTACAGCGCCTGCCTTTATTCGCCGGGCCCGGGATCATGGTTTCCCGCTCGATCAGGTGTGCGAGCTCCTCAGTCTCGCCGATGACGAGGGGCGCGTGCCCGTCGAGCGACGGTCGAGCGGAGATGGTCGAGCTCAAGGCGCTGGGCGACGAGCTCGACCGCCTCATTGGGCAGTGCGGTCACGGGAGCATCGCTGACTGCCGGATCATTGAGGCGCTTGCTGAGATCAAGTGAGTGAGGCGATACAGCCTGATACCAAGCGAACAGTCGCCCTTATGCTGCTGCCCCCTGCTCATACCATCCGCGCGACTTCTTCACGATGCTGACCACGGACAGCATCACGGGTACCTCGACGAGCACGCCAACGACCGTCGCAAGCGCCGCGCCCGAATTGATGCCGAAGAGCGAGATCGCGGCCGCGACCGCCAGCTCAAAGAAGTTGGAAGCGCCGATCAGCGCCGCCGGAGCCGCGACGCACCAGGCGACGCCGAAGCGTCGGCTCAGCCAATAAGCAAGGCCCGCATTGAAATAGACCTGGATGAGAATCGGAACCGCGAGGAGCGCGATCACCAGCGGCTGCGCCAGGATCTGCTCACCCTGGAAGCCGAAGAGCAGGACAAGCGTCGTCAGCAGTGAAACGAGCGAGATCGGGCCGAGGACCTTGAGAAGGCTGTCGAGCGCCGACTGTCCGCCGCGCGCGAGCGTCGCCCGGCGAAGAAGCTGGGCGATGATCACGGGGACAAGGATGTAGAGCACCACGGAAAGGAGCAACGTATCCCAGGGAACGGTGATGGCGGCGACGCCAAGCAGCAGGCCGACGATCGGTGCGAAGGCGAACACCATGATGAGATCGTTGAGCGCGACCTGGCTCAGCGTATAGTTCGGCTCTCCCTCGCACAGGTTCGACCAGACGAAGACCATCGCCGTACAGGGCGCGGCCGCCAGGATGATGAGTCCGGCAATGTAAGAAGGGATTTCCGCCGATGGGAGCAGCGGCGCGAACAGCCAGCCGATGAAGACGGTGCCGAGTGCCGCCATCGAGAAAGGTTTCACCGCCCAGTTGATGAAGAGCGTGACGCCGACCCCTTTCCAATGCTGCTTTACCGATCCGATCGCGCCGAAGTCGATCTTGAGCAGCATCGGGATGATCATCAGCCAGATGAGGACTGCAACGGGCAGGTTTACGCGGGCGACCTCGGCCGCGGCTATGAGGGCGAAGAGGCGCGGAGCGGCATGACCGAGCGCGATGCCGCCGACAATGCAGAGCGCGACCCATACCGACAGGTAACGTTCAAAGGGCGAGATGGCAGGTCGAGCGGCCACCACGGATTGCGTTGCCATGCCTAGGCCCTGCCCTCGCCGACGCGGCGGCCTTCATCATCCACCACCAGTTCGCCGTCCTCTTTCCGGAACGCTCCGCGTTGGGGCTGGGGGAGGATATCGAGCACTACTTCGGAGGGGCGGCACAGCTTCACGCCAAGCGGCGTCACGACGACCGGCCTGTTGATCAGGATCGGATGGTCTATCATCGCGTCGATGAGTTGGTCGTCCGTCAGGCCTGCATCGTCCAAACCCAGGTCGGCATAGGGTGTGCCTTTTTGCCTCAGCAACTCGCGAGGCGCGATGCCCATCCGCTCCAGAAGGGACGCCAGCTCGGCGCGGGTCGGCGGATCCTTTAGATATTCGATGATGGTCGGCTCGATGCCGGCGTTGCGGATGAGCCCCAAAGTGTTGCGGGATGTCCCGCAAGCGGGGTTGTGATAGATTGTGACGGTCATATGTGCTCCCCAGCGAGCTCCGGTTTCATTGGGCTGACACCGCTTTGAGCAGCTTCAGCCGCAGCAGGAAGCCTGCTTGGTCGGCAATGCTGGTGCGCAGCAGTTCGCTTCCGCCGCATTGGGGGAGAGAGCGGACAATGCGGGGCTGTCGCCGTAGACCGTCGCTGCGCCATTGGTGAAAAACGCTTCCCAGACCACGCCTTGGGGATCTGCGATCCAGCTTTTTTCAGATTTGGCGTAGCAGCAGGTGGTGGCGCCTTCCTCGAGCACGGGCCGGTTGGCGGCTTTGAGGCGGCCGTAAACCTCGGCCAACTCGTCCTGGCTTTCGACCTGAATGCCAAGATGCTCGATGCCCTTGGCGGCATGGTTTCCTGCCGAAATCGCGAAGTTGACCCTCGGGTCGTCCAGCATCCATTTCGCATAGTCTGACTTCACCACGGTCGGCTCCGCACCGAACAGGGTCGAATAGAAGCCGATCGACTGATCGATATCATTGACACCGACATGGACATGGAGACGCTTCATGCTGATTTCCTTTCCTTGCTCGGTGCGACTACGGAACCGCAAGCCGCCTCCGGCGCACATGCGGCACCGGCGCAGCAATTTTCCGTGAGATAGCCGAGCAGCGCGTTCATCGCGGCGTAGTCGGCGGTGTAGATGAGAGAGCGGCTCCGCCGCTCTTGCTTGATCAACCCGGCACGCGTCAGCTGGGCGAGGTGAAACGAGAGCGACGAATTCGGAACGCCCAAGGCCTCGGCTATGGCACCTGCAGCCATTCCCTCGTCGCCCGCCTGTACCAAAAGGCGGAACAGTGCCAGCCGATGTTCCTGTGCGAGCGCGCCCAAGGCGCCGACTGCGGCAGCGGAATCCATCAGCGAAGCCTTCCCCAGCGCTCGGACATTTTTGCCTCCATCATTTCGATGGATATGGAAATATTTGAGCCGAACTCGTTCGTCAATCCATATTTCTACGATTATCGAAATTAAGAGGGGAGGGCTCATTGGCAGCTAATGGATGCCTGCGTCGCCGAGGCCGGCGACGCAGGCTCAGACTTACTGCTTGCTGATCGCGGTCAGCTCGGCGGTGCCTTCCTTGAGCACGAGATCGAAAGCGACCTTGTCGCCCACTGCCACACGGTCCAGCAGTTCCGGCTTGGCTTTGAATGCCATCTTCATGGCGGGCCATTTGGCCTCGGGTATCGGACCGTGGTCGATCGTGATCGAACCCGTCGCTTTGTCGAGGGCGGTCACCGTGCCGGTTCCCTTCGCCATGGTGGTGTCGCTTCCCATGGGCATCGCCATGTTGCCCATGTCGCTCATGTCGCCGGCCATATTGCCCATGCTGCCGGCCATATCGTCGGCGGCCATCATATTGGTTTCGGCTTTTTCGCCGCAGGCGGCGACCAGCGTCGTAAGGCCAAGCATCATCGCTAGATAAAGGGGTTTCATCGTCATTTCCTTTCGAGTGGATCGGGTTGGTAGGCGGGCTTCGTGCCCCGTCGTCGCATCAGGAGATAGGCGGCGGGGATAACGAACATGGAAAGCAAAGGTGCGGTCAGCATGCCGCCGACCATGGGCGCGGCGATGCGGCTCATCACCTCCGAACCGGCGCCGGTGCCGATCAGGATCGGCAGGAGGCCGGCGATGATGACCGCTACCGTCATTGCCTTGGGCCGCACGCGCAGGAGCGCGCCGTCGCGGACCGCCGTCGCGATATCCTCGGTCGACGGTTCGGCGCCGCGTTCTTCGAGCGAGTGCTTGAGATAGATCAGCATCACCACGCCGAACTCGGCGGCGACGCCCGCGAGGGCGATGAATCCGACCCCGGTCGCCACCGACTGGTGGAAGCCGAACAAATAGAGGATCCAGAACCCGCCGGTCAGCGCGAAGGGGAGGGTGCCCATGATGAGCGCGGCCTCGTCGATGCGCCGGAAGATCAGGAACAGCAGCACGAAGATGATCGCCAGCGTTGCCGGGATGACGATCGCCAGCCGGTCGATCGCACGCTGGAGATATTCGAACTGCCCCGAATAGGCGATGCTGACGCCCGGCGAGAGTTTCACCCGCGTGGCGACCGCCTGGCGAAGATCGCCGACGACCGAGGCAAGGTCGCGGCCTCGGACATCGACATAGACCCAGGTGGAGGGGCGGCCGTTCTCGGTCTTGAGCATCGGCGGTCCGTCGGCGATGGAGATGCGGGCCACGGTTCCCAGCGTGATCTGTTGGCCGGCGGGCGTCAGAACCGGCAGCGTGCGCAGCCCTTCGAGGCTGTCGCGAAGCTCGCGCGGATAGCGGACGTTGATCGGGTAGCGCGCCAGTCCTTCGACCGTCTGCCCCACATTCTCGCCGCCGATGGCGCCAGCGACGATCTCCTGCACGTCGGCGATGTTGAGACCGTAGCGTGCGGCGGCGGCGCGATCGATATCCACATCGACGTAGCGTCCGCCCGTGAGCCGCTCGGCGAGCGCCGAACTGACGCCGGGGACCGCCTTCGCCACCTCTTCGATCTCGCGTGCGATGCGGTCGAGCGCGGCAAGGTCGGCGCCCGACACCTTGACCCCGATCGGGCTTTTGATCCCGGTTGCAAGCATATCGATCCGATTGCGGATCGGCGGCACCCAGATATTGGCGAGACCCGGAACCTGGACAGCCCCGTCGAGCGTCGCCACCAGCTTTTCGGGGGTCATGCCGGGCCGCCATTGGTCCCGGGGCTTGAACCGGATCGTTGTCTCGAACATCTCGAGCGGCGCCGGGTCCGTCGCGGTTTCGGCGCGGCCGGCCTTGCCGAACACGCTCGCGACCTCAGGGACAGTCTTGATCATCCGGTCGGTCTGCTGGAGCAACTCGGATGCCTTCGCTGGGGACAGTCCCGGCAGCGCCGAGGGCATGTAGAGGAGATCACCCTCGTCCATCGCGGGCAGGAACTCGCCTCCGAGCCGGGAGAGCGGCCAGGCGGTGGTCGCGAAAATGAGTGCCGCCAGCATCAGCGTCGTCTTCGGCCGCCTGAGCACCCAGTCGATCGCTGGGCGATAGGCCGCTGTGAGCACGCGGTTGATGGGGTTGGCCTGTTCGGACGGAATCCGGCCTCGGATCAGCCAGCCCATCAGCACGGGAACCAGCGTCACCGAAAGGAATGCGGCAGCCGCCATGGTGTAAGTCTTGGTGAAGGCCAGCGGCGCGAACAGCCGCCCCTCCTGTGCCTGAAGCGTGAACACCGGCACGAAGGAAAGGGTGATGATGAGCAGGCTGAAGAACAGCGCTGGGCCGACCTCCGCGGCCGCCTCGGTGATGATGCTCCATCGTTCCCGGTCCTCGAGCGACTGGTGGGGATGGTCATGCTCCCAATGCTCGATCTTCTTGTGGGCGTTCTCGACCATCACGATTGACGCATCGACCATAGCGCCGACGGCGATCGCTATGCCGCCCAGCGACATGATGTTGGCGCTGACCCCCTGGAATCGCATGACGATGAACGCCGCGAGCACGCCGAGCGGCAGGGTCACGATCGCGACCAGAGCTGAGCGGGCATGCCAGAGGAACAGTGCACACACGATTGCGACGACGATGAACTCCTCGAGGAGCTTGCCTGTCAGATTGTCGATGGCGTGATCGATAAGCTGCGAGCGATCATAGACAGGCACGATCGCAACGCCGCCAATATCGTGCTGACCTATGGGGGCGAAGACCATGAACATTGAACTGACATCGCGCCGTCGCCTGTGCGTGGCCGTCGCCATCGCGCTCGTCGCCGGCGCGACCGGCTATGGAATCGCATTGCTCAGCACCGCCGAGCAGACGACCGAGGCTTCGGGCGAGCCTCGCAAGATCCTCTACTGGTACGACCCGATGGTGCCGGGTCAGCATTTCGACAAGCCTGGCAAATCGCCTTTCATGGATATGCAGCTCGTCCCCAAATATGCCGACGAGGCGGCGGCCGAAGCCGGCATCCGCATCAACCCGGCGCGAACGCAAAATCTGGGCCTGCGCACAGTGGAGGCCCGGCGGGGGACGCTTGGCAGCGGTCTCACAGCAACGGGCACGATCGATTTCAACGAACGCGATGTCGCGGTCGTCCAGGCGCGCGCCTCCGGCTTCGTCCAGCGCGTCTATGGTCGGGCGCCGGGCGACGTCATCGGATCCGGCGCACCGCTCGCCGATCTGCTGATCCCCGAATGGGCCGGAGCCCAGGCCGAATTCCTCGCCGTGCGGCGTACAGGAGACGCGGCGCTGACCCGCGCCGCGCGGCAGCGGTTGGCGCTGCTCGGCATGCCAGCCGGCACCATCGCCGCAGTCGAGCGCAGCGGACGGCCCCGCAACATCATCACGGTCTCGGCGCCGACGGGGGGCGTCATCAAGACGCTGGGCGTCCGCGCGGGCATGAACGTCGCGGCCGGTCAGACCCTCGCGGAGGTCAATGGACTGGGGACGGTCTGGCTCAACGCCGCCGTCCCCGAAGCAATGGCCGGGCAGCTTCGTCCCGGCCAGAGTTCGAGCGCCACGCTGGCCGCTTTTCCAGGCGAGCGCTTCTCCGGTCGGGTGGCCGCCATTCTACCCGCCGTACAGGCCGACAGCCGGACCGTTACCGTCAGAATCGAACTCCCCAATCGCGGCGGCCGGCTGCGACCGGGCATGTTCTCGACCGTCTCCTTCGGCGGCGGCAGCCGTTCCGCTCTCCTGGTGCCCTCGGAAGCGCTGATCCGAACAGGAAAGCGCACGCTGGTCATGCTCGCGCTGGCGGGCGGGCGTTACCAGCCGGCCGAAGTCCAGGCCGGCGCCGAGGCCGGCGGCCAGACCGAAATCCTCGCCGGGTTGTCCGAAGGCGAGAAGGTCGTGGCCTCGGGCCAATTCCTGATCGATTCCGAGGCGAGCCTGTCCGGCGTCGAGGCACGACCGATCGCGGGCCGTGCGGGAACGCCTGCATCGACCAGGACCGCCTTTTACGATGCGACCGGCAGGATCGAGACGATCGGGGCCACGACCATCACGTTCAGCCATACGCCGGTACCGGCGCTCGGCTGGCCCGCCATGACCATGACCTTCCGCCTCACCGATCCTCGCCTCGCGCGCGGGTTCAAGGTGGGCGACCGTGTTCACTTCTCGTTTGACCAGCGGCCCGAAGGACCAACGCTCAGGGCGATGACGCGCGAGGCCCGCCAGTGATCCGGCGGCTCATCCACTGGTCAGTCCAGAATCGATTCTTCGTCCTGCTGGGCGCTCTGGCGCTGGTCGCGGCGGGGCTATTGGCGGTGCGTTCGACCCCAATCGACGCGCTTCCCGATCTCTCGGACACGCAAGTCATCATCCGGACCAGCTATCCCGGACAGGCGCCCCAAATTGTCGAGAACCAGGTCACCTACCCTCTCGCCTCCACCATGCTGTCGGTGCCGGGAGCGAAGACCGTCAGAGCCTACTCCTTCTTCGGCGACAGCTTCGTCTATGTGATTTTCGAGGATGGCACCGACCTTTACTGGGCCCGCTCCCGCGTCCTCGAATATCTGAACCAGGTTCAGGGCCGCTTGCCCGAGACGGCGCGCAGCGCGATCGGCCCCGATGCGACGGGGGTCGGCTGGGTCTATGAATATGCGCTGGTCGATCGCACCGGGCATCGCGACCTGGCCCAGTTGCGCGGCCTGCAGGACTGGTTTCTACGTTATGAGCTGAAGAGCCTTCCCGGCGTCGCCGAGGTCGCCAGCATCGGCGGCATGGTGAAGCAATATCAGGTCGTGCTCGATCCGGTCCGGCTCGCGGCCTACGGCGTGACCCATAGCGAGGCGGTCGAGGCCATCCGGCGCGCCAACCAGGAAGCCGGCGGTTCCGTGCTCGAGCTCGGCGAGGCCGAATATATGGTCCGCGCCTCGGGCTATCTGAAGACGCTCGACGATTTCCGCGCGGTACCCCTGAGAACGACTGGAGGCGGGGTGCCCGTTACGCTGGGTGATGTCGCGACCCTTCAGATCGGCCCCGAAATGCGACGCGGCATCACCGAGCTCGATGGCGAGGGCGAGGTCGCGGGCGGCGTCGTGATCCTGCGCTCCGGAGCGGACGCACGAAGCACGATTGAAGCCGTCCAGTCGAAGCTCGACGAACTGAAGGCCGGCCTGCCGTCGGGCGTCGCGCGCCACCATCGCTTCGCGGTCGAGTGTCTGAAGCTCGCTGTCGACGAGCATGGATTGTGCCTGGATGACGTCGAGGAGCCCTGCCCGCCCGGCCGAATAGCTGGCGGTTTCGAGGTCGGCCTTCTGGCGCGCGAGCGACAACAGCGTGTCGCGAGAGCGCATCCACTGCTCATGGTGCGCGACATGGTCGGCAAGTGCTGCCTCGAGGTCGGCGGCGAGTGCGCGACGCATATCCTCCTGCCGGGCGAGCGCCGCTCCGGCGACAGCCGCGCTGGCGGCGATCATCGGATCCTGGCGGCGGCGGGAAAAGAGCGGCAGGCTGATCGTGACGCCCGCCGAGATCATGTCGCCATAGCGCTCCGCGCGCCGCTGATAGGCGACATCGAATGCCCAGTCCGGCCGCTTCTCGGCGCGGGCAAGTCGGACGTCCGCATCGGCCTGACGGGTGCGGGCCGCCGCTACGGCAATGTCGGGATGTCCGTCGATCGCGGCGCGCAGATCTGACGGGTCGATCGTGAAATTTGGAACTGTTCCGATGGCGTCGGGAGCAGGATCGCCCGTCCATCGTGAGAGAATCGCCCGGGCGCGGGCCATTTCCGCAGCGACCTCGCTACGTCTGTCCTCGAGCGCCGCGACCCCTTGTTTGATGTCGAGGGACTGCGCCGGACGCGCCGAGCCCGAGGCGACGCTCGATACCGAAGCCGAGGTCAACCGGGCGAGCTTGCCGATAGCAGTTTCAATCGCCGCCAGGCGGCGCTGCGCATAGGCGAGATCAATCCAGGCGAGGGCGGTGGCAACCCTCACCCGGCGCTCGTCGGCGACGCGGGCAGCTTCGGCCTCGGTGATGTCGGCCTGGGCTCGACCTGTGCGAGCGTGGCGCTTGGCGAGGTTCGGGACGTCCTGGCTGATGCCGACACGCGTCATCGTCATGCTGTCGCCCGAATAGGTGAAGGCGGGCGGGCCGGAGACCGGAAAATTGTCGAGGCCGACACCGAGCTTTGGGTCAGGTAGCTGGCCGGCCGAAATCGCCGCTGATTGGCGTGCGCCTACCTCCAGCGCGCGGGCGCGCAGGGCAGGCGCCTCCGCGACCGCCCTTGCGAGCGCGTCGTCGAAATTTAATGGCGCGGCGAGGGCCGAGCACGGAACCACCGCGAGCAGCGGGGCAAAGAATAGCGATCGCATGGAACGCTCCTGATCGGGCGACGATCAGGCCGGTACGGTCCGAAGCGAACAAGGCACAGAGCGACGGCGGAACGCTAACGGCTCCGTCGTCGGTCCAGGCCTATCCGCCGTGGAAGTCCGCGCCAGCCAGGATCTGAGCCTAGCTGGACGACTTGATCGAGGATGAACTCGTACCGGGCATGTCCTTCATGCACTCGGTGGCGTTCGTCTTCATCATGGTGCACTCGCAGCTGGCCGCCTGCGCATTGTCCGGCACCCAAACCCGTTTTTGGGATTGGCCGGTGGCGCGAGGCCCATGTTGCGGGACGGAGCGCCATTCATAATGGCCGGCGCCAGTATGCTGTGCACCTTCTGCTGCAAGAGCGGGAATCGGTGCGGCAAGCGCCACGCCGAGCGCTGCTAGAAGAACAGAAATCTTCATCACGAATATCCTTCGGTAATTCATCGAGGCGGCCGGGCGGCAGGCGTACGCGCACTTCGAGTGCGCGAACCCGCCGCCGTGATGGCCAGACGAATCAGCCGAGGATTGCGGGTGGATGTTGCTCGGGAGGGAGATCGCTTCCGACGAGAACCGATGTCTCGGACGAGAAGGCGGGAACCGGCAAGGGTTGCGGCGCCGCAAGCGGGACGCCACCGTTGCCGAGCAGGGCCGGAATGACGCATCCCATGGCGGCGATGCAGTCCAGCGTCAGCCCCTTGCAGGGCTTCTCGGCGGGCTGGGACTGCTTCTGCATCATCTCCATGCAATCGGCGTCCATCTGCGAGACCGACGCCGGAGCGATGGCCGCCCTTGCTCCCGCCGCATAGGCCGCTTGCTGGCCGAAGAGGCCAAGCAAGGCTCCGAGGAGGAGCATGATGTGAAGAGCACGTTTCACGACTGTGTCGCTTTAGCCGATCCTTTGCAGTGCTACAATCAAGACGATCGCTGGGAGGCGGCGGCATCATGATGATGATGGGAGTGGGGCTGGTCTGGGTGCTCGTGATTATCACGTTGCTGCTCCTGATCGCCGCGCTGATAAAATATCTGCGGTCCGGGAAGAGTGATTGAGCTCGCTGCATCGCTGAGCCTTGGAAGAGGCATCCACAAGTGATGAAGCGCGGCAGCGGACCACGTGATGCCCATTAAGTCGGCCTTGGCGGAAATGGCTTTTCGGCCACTGGATATCTTTTCAAGCTGCATCGCTAAGTCCGCGCTTTGTGCGGCGTTGCCAATATGGAACTTGGTATCCCATAGGAGTGAAAACAGGCCACAACCTGATTGTGGTCCTAATCTATCAGGCCAAAGCCTGATTGCTTATTTGAATTTTCAGAATATAGCCTGATAATAATGCTTTCACCGTAAGGCCATGACCTGATGAAAAAGGAGATCAGAGGACGGGCGCGCAAGCGCCTCGACGAACGCCTGACAGCGCTCGAACCCGCGTCGCGCTTCGCTGTGCCGCCGCGCGGCTGGATCAGGGCCATCCGTGACGCCTTGGGCATGAGCGGCTCCCAACTCGGCCAGCGCATCGGCATCACTGCCCAAAGCGTCCAGAACCTCGAGGCTTCGGAGGCCAATGGCACCGTGCAGCTCAATACGCTGCGAAAAGCGGCAGAGGCGATGAACTGCGTGCTCGTCTACGCCCTGATTCCGAAGACGAGCCTTGAGGCGACCGTGCAAGAGCGCGAGCGGGCGATCGCGAGCGATGCCTTGCGCCGCGTGTCGCACTCCATGGCGCTCGAGGATCAAGGTGTCGTGGACACGGACACCGAAGCCCGCATCCAGCACTATATCGCCAACAATCTCCGTCAGCGCGACATCTGGGACAAGCCATGACGGATCTGTTCGTGGAACCCGATGACGCTACGCCCCTTGAGCCAGGAGAACGCGAAGGCCTGCTGCAAAGCTGGATCACAACCCGCGCCGATCTCAATGAGGCCGAACAGGCCAATATCGATGCCGGCGTGGGTTGGGCGTTCGGCCGGCGAGCCGATATCCTGACCGAGCGCTTTGTGCGGGAACTGCACAAGCGGATGCTGGGGGACGTCTGGAGCTGGGCCGGCGCGTTCAGGCGTACCGAACGCAATATCGGCATCGATGCCTACCGGATCCAGACTGAACTCCACGCCCTGCTCGCCGACGTCAATTACTGGGTTCAGAATAAGACCTATCCCGCCGACGAAATCGCGATCCGCTTCCACCATTGCCTAGTCGCTATCCATCCCTTTCCCAACGGCAATGGACGTCATGCACGTCTGATGGCCGACCTGTTGATCGAGCGGCTCGAGGGCCAGCCGTTCACCTGGGCCGGCGGCAACCTTGGCGACATCGGCGCGATGCGCCGTGCCTATGTCGACGCGCTCAGAGCCGCAGACGCGCACGACATTGCCCCCTTGCTCGCCTTCGCCCGGTCATGACGGAGTACGCCACCCGAACGCATGCCCCACAGGCAATAGATCACGCGGTGCCCGCCGCACCCGATCATGCTCTCGAGGCGACCGATCCGCGGGCAAATGTGCTCAAATTCCTGTCGATGCTTCGGCGAGATCGTGCGCCGATCCTAAGCGCCTATGCCACGCCGCTCGATTTCTGCCTCGCCGTGATTGACCCGGACCACGCCGAAGCCAAGGCTGTTGCCGCCCGCGCGCAACTGGACGGCCTCGATGCCGACATGCGCGACTATGCCGTGTCCAGCGCCTATGCGCTCCTGATCGGTGACGATCGTCGAAAGGCGCTGTCGGCCTATTTCACGCCGCCTGTTCTTGCGACGGCGACCCTCGATGCGATCCGTCCCTTTCTCGAGGCAGGCCGTGCGCCCACCATCCTCGACCCGGCCTGTGGCGGCGGTTCCTTCCTCGTACCGACGGCCCGCCGCCTCATCGACGCGCATGTCGCAGCGGGTCTCGATATCACCCAAGCTTGCGCCCAGGCGACTGGACAACTTCAGGGCATTGAGGTCGATCCTGGACTGGCCGCGCTGTCCGGGAACCTGCTCGGCCGGATGATCCGGCGGGAATATGGCATCCAGCAAGATACGAGCGGCATCGTCCGCTGCGCCAACACGCTGGCGACGTCGCTCGACCACGGGTTCGACCTGATTATCGGCAACCCTCCCTACAGCAAGCTGTTCCGCAGTGGGTTGGACCAGCTCACCGAAGCCGCCGGCCGCGCCGATCTCGGCGGACATACCAACCTCTATGCCCTGTTCGTGATCAAGGCGCTCGATTGGCTGAAGCCCGGTGGCGGCCTTGCCTTTGTCCTGCCCACCAGTTTCGTCGCCGGCCCCTATTTTGCGGGCCTGCGCCATGAAATTCGCAAGCGCGCCCGGGTTGTCGAGCTCGCCATGCACCAGCAGCGCGAGGATCTGTTCATTGACGCAACCCAGGATGTCTGCCTGCTCGTGCTCCAGCGGCACGGACCTGGCGTTGCCGATGATTATCACTATCGGCTCGGCTGGATTGACGCCGCCGGCCAGCGGACCGCGCTCGGAACCGCGTCAGCGCCGGCCGACGGTGAGCCCTGGCATCTGCCGGTCGCTCTCGCGGGCACGGCGACCGCCCATCATCACCAGCTCATCGCGGTCAACGCCGCGTCGACCCTCGAAACCTATGGCTATCGCATCCGGGTCGGAAAGGTCGTCCCGACTCGTGAGCGCGCTCTGCTGCATGCCGAACATGCGGAGGGCCGCGTTCCTGTATTATGGGCGTCGGACATTCGTGTGAATGGCAGTTTCCGCTTTCAAAGCGGAACGCGCACCGGCAAATTCGCCTGGTACGCGCCGATCAATCCCGAGTCGGCGGCCTATGTGTGCCGGGGACGCGCCGTGCTGGTCCAGCGCACCAGCAACCGCGACCAGCGTCGACGGCTGAATGCTGCCCCGGTGACGAAATCTTTTGCCACCCAACACAAGCGCGATGGCTATGTCGCCGAAAACCATGTCATCGTACTCGAGCCGCTTTCCACAACGCCTATGGTGTCGCAGGAAGTGCTGGCGCGCCTGCTCAATTCTGAAGTGGTCAACGCTCGCTTCTCTGCCGTGTCGGGCAGCTTTAGCGTATCGGCCCGGCTGCTGGCGCGATTGGCACTGCCCGACCCCAGCACATTGCCAGAGCTGGGCGATCAGTTCGACGCTGCGCTCGCGACGGCCTTCGCCCCGATCGACGGCGTCCTCGTGGCGTCTGAAACGAAGGGGCCATCGAAAGACAAAGCCTAAGGCGCCCCGCTCAGTGCGTGCACGACCTCGAAATAGCCATGCAGTGGAGAGGCATTGCCGTCCCACAGGGGCGCGCGTCCCCCGACAAGCGATGCGCGCGATAGCAACTGGTTGCCCGCGATGCACGAGGTTTCCGGGATCATGATGCACGCCGGACAGGCCCCGCCGCGATGATCGCAGAGCGTCCCCGAGCCGCACCGCAGCTCGCGCCGCGAAACCAGATAATCGAGAAACGCCGCATTGTGATCGCGCCACATCGACGAGATGTTGCCGAGATCCTCCGTCATGCCGCGGCGATGAACGAGGAAGGCGAGATCGGCCGGGAAGATCGCTTCGCTCATCGAGCCGAGATCGAGGCCCGAAAAGCGCGAAATTCCGTGCATCACATGGTGTGAAAGACTGTGCAGCAGCAGGAAGACCGTCGACGCGATGTCCCGGGACCGCACCTGGCTCGCTTGGTCGCGGACACCAAAGTCGCGCAGGAACATGCCGAAATCCTCATAAGTCTCGATCAGCTCACCGCCGATCGTTCGTGGCGCGGGTGGTGGCCCCGGCATCACGCCGTTCAGTCGCAGATATTCCGCCACCGCCTGGGGATCGAGCCGGATGTAGATCGCTTCATTTTGCTGCTCGATCACATAGACCGGCCGCCGATCGTTCGGCAGGCGCGGGAAACCCATCAGGCGCACGGGCATGGATTTGTTCTTCTGAACCGTCTCGGGCGCCGCGGACACGCGCGTATAGCCGAACGAGAATTCGACCATATCGAGATCGCGAATAAGCCGTGCTTCGGCGATGCCGGCGCGGGCCAGTTCGCCCGAAACACGCTGCGCATAGGCCTGTTCGCCGACTGGGTCGCCATGCTCCGCGCAGAGGTCCGTCTGGGCCTCGGCGAGATCGGCCGATTGACCGGATGGGATGAGCTTCCGCCGTCGCAGGGCATCATGTTCGACCGTGCTTCTGATCGGGTCAAACCGTCGCGCGTACAGTGCCCGATCGAGGATCTGCTGCTGGAGGCGCGGTGATGCCTGGGTCTCGCGCACGACATTGCCATCGGCATACCAGGCGTCCAGCATCGACCGCGCCATCGTCTCGTAGGTCGCCGCATCGCCGCCACTCAGCCGAGCTTCGTCCGCCTGCCGAAGCATGCTCTCGTACAGGCCGAACATCCCGGCATTGTTGCGTGCTTCAAGCTGCTCGCGAATGCGCTGCGGAGACGGATCCGAACCGCCAAAGCCATGCAACGCCGCAACGCGGTTGGTGAGGTCGACATGGCGCGTGGGCGCCATGATCGTGACAATGTCGGGATCCGCGTCATAGACGATGAACCTGGCGGTCTGGACATAGAAGACTGGCGATGCCCGATAGGAAATCGGGATCATGTTGATCTCGCTCCATTCGTGCGGAACGCCACCATCCATCCGCGGCTTCAACAGCGACAGGGTAAAAGGGTCGGTCTGATAGACTTCGCGCTCGGCGGCGCAGCCAGTGCACCGAAAGCGCCAGCGCGAAAACTGATTGCCCTGCTTGATCAGACGGAAATCCTCGGTGCCGCACTGGCAGCGGGGAATCTTGCGAAGCTCGCCCTGACCATCGAGCATGTTGCGATAAGGGGACAGACCCTCAAGGCCTCCAGACCAATGCACATAGACGACATCGAGCTGACGCCAGCGGCACTCCCGTTCGCCGTTGAAGGCGCGACAAGGTGTCGGCAACGGATCGGCAACCTGATGTCCGGGGGACAGATATTCGCGCACGATCTCGCAGTTGTCGCACCGATAGACGAGCGGCCCGGGCACATAGCCGATGCGCTCCGGGCGCAGGAATTCGAACTGGTCGCTGGCGATATCGACGCCTGCGACACCTTGCCGTGTCTGGTTGTAGAAGCAGCCGTCGAGGAGTTGCACCTCATAGACCGGCGCGGTGCGGCTGATGTTCATGCCGCGGGCCAGCCAACTCTGACAAAACTCGGTCATGCTGTCGAAGATCTGATCCCGGCGCGTCGATCGTGCCGACAAGTCGATAGTCGCGCCATCAACGGGCGCGGCAATGCACGCGCCTTTGCCGCCTTCCCATGTGAACATGGCCCCCGGCGCATAGGCCGTCGCCAGCTGGGGCTGCGACCTGCTCATGCGCGGCGGCATCGGCGGCGGTGTCGCACCCCGACCGGATCGGCGATCGGTCATTTCAGTCCTCCGTATCGATGGGGGCAGGATCGGCATCGACATCGGTGCGGACCGCCAAGCGCTGGCCTCGGATGATCTTCATCACCTGTCGGACGGTCTCGAGGTTCACCGATCGGTTGCGATAGGGATCGCGCGTAGCCGCGAGGATAATGCCGCCTGAATCAACGTCGCGGAGCGACGTCATCGGCCGCCGCACCGTCGGCGATTCGCGCGATTGCCAGAAGTTCGCAAGAAGGCTGGCGTCCGATCGCTGGGTGAACACGTCGAGGAGCATGCGCACGCGATCCTGCACGAACTGCCGGTAATAGGCGTCATGCGGCGCCGCGCCGATGCGGGTGGCGGACCGGCCGTCCACCCCAATGCCCTCGAGTGCAAATTCGGTGAGCGCCGCAATGGCGCCGGCGCCACTCCCGACATGTCGATCCGACCAGGATTTGATCGCCGCCGCGGTTCGGAAGCTGCGGGCGCTGTCCTTGGCGTTTTCGGGGGCGCGTTCGAACGCTTCCTGTTCCACAACACCGCACAGATAGGCCTGGAGAATGCTCGGGATGATCCGACGGATCGCTCGCTCCGCCCAGCGCTGCACCGCCGGGGCCGGGATCATCCGTTCCAGGAAGCGATGAAACTGATCATGGGTCTCCACCACATAGCGATCTCGCCGACTGTGCGGTGTCGGCACCAGCATGCTGAAGCCGACATGGTTGCGGCCCACCCGGCTCGACGCCTGGATATATTCGGCGATATCGGCCGGCAGCCCCGCGAAGAACATCGCATTAAACTTGTCGACATCGACGCCGTGGCTGATCGCCGATGTCGCGACGATGTTACGGAGCGCCTCGGACAGCGGAAGAAAAGGGGCGCCTGCCCGGCCCTGTCCCTCGGCCTGCTCCATCACATCCTGAATCTCGGCGATCGTCACGCCGCCTGAGATGAGCTCGGTAGCGAACGGAAGATCGCCGATCCCGGCAGCACGCTGGTCACGATCGACCTGCGATGCCAGGGTCTCGATGATCTGGTCACCGCCCTTCTTGTTGGTGACATAGGTCAGCGAGATCCTCTGGAGATCGAGCAGCGTGGCCAGCACATCGGGCGACGCCACCAAATCCTGCAGTGCCGCCGCCCGCAAGGGGGTCAGGGGGTCATGCGCGGGCAAACCGGCGACAAGATCGGCGACCAGCGCCGGCGCGTCACCGGCTTCCGCCGCCTGCCACAGTTGCGTGAAGGCCAGATGATAGGCCGAGACGACGGCGGAGGTCGTCATCGTGTGCGACCGACCGTTGGTCATCACGGACACGTAAGTGCGCATGCGCGGTGCGGACCGCTCAGGGCGCAAGAGTTCGGGCAACGATTGTGCATAGGCGCGGCGTTCGGGCCGCAACGGTTCGCGCGACGCCGAGAAGAACGAATCGTACAGACCCGGCCCCGGACACGGAAAGCGCAGCGATTCGCGCTGATACAGCACGCGCAGCTGGCGATCAGGATCGGAGATCGTCGCGGTTGCCGCGATAACCTTGGCGAGCCGTGGGCGCGGTGCGGCATCGCCGTTTTCGCGCCAATGCGCGCATTGGGCGCCTAGGACGCCCGCCCCGAGCCGCAGCTGGATCCGTTCGAAAACGGTCTCAAACAATCCCGAAAAGGTGCCCAGGCTCTCGTCGAGTAGATGCCCCTCATCCTGTATCACGAGACTGGGAAAGGGATCGTGGAATAGCGTAACGCCCGCTGCAAAGGCCGGCCACACCCGTTCCCACCCATCATCTTCGGCGCGCTCGAGTTGCGGCCCCGTCCGCGGCATGAAAAGATGACCGCTTGTCGGGTCGCGATACCGCGCAGCGCCGAACATGCCGACGATCGCGTTGATGGTGCGGTCGTGCTGGCCAATCAGCGCCAGCTTATCGATCGTTCCCAGGATTACCGAGGGCGCGCGCTGGTAGATGGTGTCGTCGGTGAGCAGGAAGGGCAATGGGGTCCGGGTCGGCGCTGCCGGATGAGCAAGGTTCCAGGCGCAGGTTGTATCGTTGAAACAGACGATGCCGATCCGGCCAAATTGCGCAGGATATTTGCGCATGCCGGTCGGCGATTGGCAAATGGGACAAACCCGCAGCTTATCGAAAGCCTCCAGTGCCTCTCGATATCGGTTCGATCGTCGCCGAGCGACGGCAGCCGCAGGGCTTGTCCCTTCGGGCGGATTGAGCAGCGCCTGGTCGTCGGGGTAGGCCGCCATCGTGATGGTGGGGACGCCGCCAAAGCCTTGGGCGGCGCGATTGGGCGTATTACCGGACCCCACCCAGAACCCGATTTCGAACGGCCAGCCGCCGATGCGTTGGGCAAGCCGGACCAGTTCGGCCCGTACCAGCACTTTCAGCAGTCGTCGCGCCTGCTGCAGGGTGAGGAGGCGGAGCGGATAGCGGACCAGCGCCGTTACGCCGCGCGTCTTGCCGCGCAGGCGATCAAGGAACAAGTTGAAGATCAGGAGCCCGAAAAAGGCCTCCGACTTGCCGCCGCCCGTCGGGAAGTAGAGCAGGCTCGCCGACAGTTCATCCCGGAACGCATCGAAATGGTCCGCAAAATCCGGCATGCGAGACGCCAAGGTCGGAATATGGGCGAGAATGAAGGCGAGCTGGAACAGCCGCCAATCCGTGTAGCGGGCACCGCCATATTGGGCGAAAGTCTCGTTGGTGTGCAGCCAGGCGCGCCAGGGCGCCGCTTGCCGCGCCAGCGCCGCGCGCCGGGCCGGATCGCGCTCTGTTGCCTGAGCGGCATCGGCTTCGCGTGATGCGATGAGGAGGCGAACGCCAGCGCGAATATAGCCGCTCTCGCGCCGGTAGGCCTCGAGGTCTCGGCTATGGGCGGCCCGTTCCTGGGTCGCCTGGGCCGGTTCGAGATCATGTTCGACGTCGAGTCCGACCTGGGCGCCGATCCAGACGTCATAGGCATCGGGCAGCGCAAAGAGCTGCTCCAACGGTGTCGCCGGGTCGCTCAACGCTGCGTATCCGGTCGGCACGCCCGGTATATCGCGGGGGTCGATCCGGGGCTGGCAATAGCGCGGCGCCCATGTCGTTTCGAGGACGACCGCAGCAGCATTCGCGCTGATATCTTCGACGCCGCAATTTAGGCCCATCGCGGGATATTCGAGCCAGTCACGGAATCGGTAGGAGGGCTTGACCCGGTCGAGGCGCAACGGTCGATGATCCAACGCCGCTATGGTCGCGGTCAGCTTGACCTGAAAAATGCCGTGCTCGAAGCCGCTGAGATGCCGGGTGGCGGGTTGGAGCGCACCGTTCTCGATCGCGACGCGCATGTTGACGCGACTCTGATCCACGAAATCCGGGTCGACCTCTGCTACGAGATTGACGCCAGCCAGGCGCGGTCGAACATCGTCGAGTGTTGCCGGCTTCCGCTGACGCAGGCTGTCGAGATAAGCGTCCCACGCCGCGCGGTCGGCAAACTGGCTGGGCAGGATATGCTCGTCGCGCCGATAAGCATCGCGCTGGCCCTCGGGCGTTGCGAGCCACGCGACCAATACGCGATCGACCTCGGCTGTCACCTGGGCCGCAAAACCGGCGCAGGCCGAGAGGCGCGCGGCTGGATCGGCGATCGCCAGGGTCACGGGGTCGAGCCGTAATATGTGTCGCCGCCATTTCTGGGGGATCGCCTGGGCGGCAGCGTGCCTGTCTTCAAGCCGTCCGGCATCTGGGCGCAGCGCCCCGATGGCACCGCTGGCAACCGGCGGACCTTGTTCCCCATCGCCGGCATCTGTCATCTCCGGTTCGGGCTCGGGGACGTCGGTCATCGCCGTGTCGCTGACCTCCGCCTCGATCATGTCGTCGGCCGTCAGTGGCCGAGCGGCGTGGTCCTGATCATCTGCGGGTCTCAGCGTGATACCGAGCTCGCGAAACGCACGATCGAACGCTGCGCGTCGAATGGCCGTCCTTTGACGACCGCGCTCAAGACGCTCTTCGCGCCGCCGGATGCTTGCTGCCGCGCGACCGGCTGCCGCCTGCTCCGCGCGGTCGGCAGCCTGTGCCGCTGCTTGAGCTTCCCCCCTCGTTTCTGCGTCGCCGGGCTCGACATTCTCTGCGGCGACATCGGCGCGTTCACGCGCCTGGTCGGCCTCGGCCTCGGCGTCGCCCGAACGCTCGTCGGGCTCTTCATCGGCCACCGCAGGCAGCGCCGCGAGCGCTTCGTCGATATAGCTGCGCGCCAATGTCTCGACCTGCTGGCGTGTGACTCTGGACAGCAGGATCTGCGGCATCATGTCGTGCCGCGGGTCACTGAGTTCATCCCAGCTTGGCAGCTCGCGTACGTAGATCGAGAAGGCCGGCTGAACCACAACCGTCCCGACCGACTCCGCCGCCAGCTGAACATCCAGCCCCATCGTGGCCAGGTGAATGTCGCTGGTTTCGTCGTCCCCCGCCTGGTCGAACCGTGGTAGAAGAACCCCGCTGACCAGGCGTCCGGACGGCTTGCTGCCGAGGATCACCTCGCCAATCGGTCCTTCGCCCGAACAATAAGCGAGCGTCAGGCCGAGAAGACCGTCGACGATCGCTTCCTTGGCCTCTGTCAGGTCGCCGATGCCGCGTGCGCACATGTCCCGTTCGGTCGACGTCAGGTCCGCGGTGACGATGGAGAGCGCAGCGTCGCCCCGATGGCTGTCGCTCATGTCGCGTCCCTCTCGTCTGCATCCCGCACGTCCGCCACGATATCCAGATGATCGACGGCACGATCACGCAGTTCCGCGATCCGACTCCTGACATCGGCGTCGAGATCTGCAGCGGCACCATGCGGATCGACCAGCACCGAGATGAAGGCCCGCGCCATCCGCGCGCCCGCGCGGCGTCGCCCGACCCGCAGCTGATCGATGCCCTCGTTCCACATCTTGTCGGCGATGGCTGGTGGGATGTTAAGGGCAGCGGTGAAGAGGTCAAAATCGCTGCGGGCCTGGGGGGCATGCGGCCGCAACCGTTCGGCCGGGTCAGCGCGATGATCTTCTGCCCGGAGCCACTCCTGGACGGCGGCGACGCTCGTCGCGCGCAGGTTCTGCGCCTGCAGGCGCGCATGGAGCGCGCGCGCCTGCGCGCTGAGCGTGCCGCCCGGCAGCGTCGGAAGTGCACCGACAATGGTGTCGTGATAGATTTTCACCCACCCTTGGGCGAGCACATGGACGGGAAGCACCCGTCGCGCGGCATCGACAAAGGCGCGATCGGGCACAACGATCGCATCGCCGGCGCGGAGCTGACTGGCGGAGGCCCGATCATAGGGATTGATCGCCGCGTGACGATTGTGCCGGATCATCGAGGATCCGCGCCAGGCGCGCAGCACCCTGCCGCTTTCCAGGGTGATCAGGATGACGTCGCGGTCGAGAGCCTCGCCATCGGTCATGTCGATGATCGTGTCCGGCACGTCGACCGGCGGACGCGCGCTGAGCTCGAGATCGACCGAGCCTACGTTGCGCGCTTCGGCTTCCGCCTTGGCGGCAGCAGCCATGACGCGCAGCCGATCGCCGATTCGCCCTTGGCCGCCAAAGTCCTGGTGTTTGGCCAGGCCTGCATAGCTGCTGGCGACACGCGTTGCGAACGCCCGGTCGCACAGGATGAGCATCTGCTCAGGCAGCCACCCGCGGGCCATGAGTTTGTCGAGGAAGCCGAGACGCGGGGCGACAAGAATCAGTCTCTTCCAGCTGTTGCGCGACGGGCCGGCTTCGATCGCCGCCAGGCTCTCCTCGAGGACGCCGGCATGGGTCATTCGGGTCTGCCCGCGTTCCATGCGTCGGCGTAGGATGCCCGCAGCCGTGGCATTCCCGGCCAGTCGAACCTCCGCCAAGCGCAGATCGGTTTCGTCCGAGAAAACCACGATGCCAAAGGTCGATGCCCTCGCCAGCGTTGTCGCCAGCTGGGTAAGCGCGGAGCCGATCGGCGTCTCAGCGTCGAGGCCGGCATAGGCGGCGCGCACTGCGGCTTCGGCGGCCAGCAGGCGCTCGCGAGGCGCGCCCGACACGCCGGTGGCGAGGGCGTCAAGGATCGGCGACAGAACCGAGGCTTCGGAGCGTTGTTCGAGAAAGGCTTCGGCGGCGGCCTGGCCATCAAGATCGCACAGCGCATTGTAGGCCGCGGACAGTCCGGTCGGGAGCGCGGCCGCGCGCCGGAGATTGGCCGCGCTTCGGCGCAGCGCACCCGCCAGCGCGGGATCCGAGCAGCCGCGCGCCGCTTCGCCGATGGCGTCGAGCGCGGCGACACTGGCGCCGCCGATCGACTGCAACTCCACTTCGATCGGGGTGACCCGCTCGATCGCCGGGTCGGGCGCGACAATGTCGCCAGTAATCCGGATCAGGACCGACTGGGCGATGGTCGTGCGGTTGGCCAGGCGCGCAGCCTTGGATTGTCGCAGGATTCCGGCGATCCGTCGCTGCACATAAGCATCCTGCGTCACTGCCAAAATAGGAAGCTTCGGGGCTTGGGCGAGCAACAGTTCCAGGAACGTGCCGATCAGTTCCTCCCAATGATAGCCGAGGCGGTTGAGGCCCGGGTAGCAGAGGTCGAGGATGCAAATATCGGGCGCGCGGCCACCCCGGCTCGGGTTGAATTTGTCGTGCCGCAGGGCAGCGCGCGGGTCGGCGCGACGCGTGATTCCATAGAATCCAAATGGGGCTGTCTGGGGATTGGTCAGCGTCGCGCGGTGGTCGGGTAGGCGATCGATTCCGGCCCCGTGGCGCACACGGCCGAACAGTTCGTGCGCGGCCCGGCTGAAGATCGGCGCGGCCCCGTCACCCCCATCGGCCGAAAACAGCGGGTAAAGTTCGGAGAGTGCCGGATGGGCGAGATGGGGATGGCTCTGATCGCGTCGCCGCAGCGCGTTGAAATGCCCGAGCATTTCGTGGAGGTCGCGCATCGCATCCGAATGCTCCGCCTGTCCCGTCTCGCGGCGGGTCAGATGCAGCGAGTTGGGCCGGAGTATCTGCTGCCTATCAGCCAGCCATGTGCGTTGATCGGCACCCGTGCCCCCGCCGCGCCATGGGTAATAGAGCGTGCGAAAGTCAGGCACCGCGTCGCATGAGCGCAGCTGCCCAACCATGGTTGCGGGCCGCGATCCAAGCATGGCGAGCATGGTCAGCGGGTGGAGGATCGAGATATCGCGCTGGCCCAAGGGCCATTGCAGCACCGCCGCCGATGACCCGGCAACGAGGGCCTCGAGGACGTGCCTTAGAAGCGACAGGGTCGGGCGGTTCAGACTCGCCGCGGGTCCGAGTTCCAGGTCGTGCCGTCGAAACTGAAGCGTTTGCGCAAAGGCCAGCGCGGCGCCGATATCAATGCTGTCGAACCGACCGGGCCGCTCGGCTTCCGCTTTGGCCGCAGCAGCCTCCGCAGCTGCGCGGGCCTTGATCTCAGCGGCCATCGCACCGCGCTTCGCCTTCTGCGCTGCGCGGTCCTCCTGCATTTTGCTGAATTGATCAGCCCCCCAACGCACTCTTATTCCCCCGGAATAACAAACCGCCTTGGCGAATCACTCCATCACAGGTTGCCAAAATGTTCTCAAACGATAGCCGAGGCGGGCAGTGGGCACTACCGTCTCGGTCTCGTTTGGTCCGTAATGGTGCGAGTTTGGAATGCCCTTTTCCTTAGACGCGCAGGCTTCTCGTTCTGACAACTGGATGTCATTCCGTACTGTCGAGCCGAAAGGCAGGCAGCGCCAGCAGGCGTATCGCCATGCTGATCGCGAACGTCGCGTCGCGCAACAAATGGCTGTCCGGAGATTCGCTCGTCTGGAGGACGCGCTGCATTAGCGTCGCCGGGTCATCGATCGTCCGGAAATGCGACAGCGGATTGCGTAGGGCCATCAGGCGCCGCATGTCGGCGGCGTCTTCTTCCGAGATGACCGACCGCTCCCGACACCGACGCAGCGTCTCGACAAAGCTGATCTTGGGTGGCAGCGGATCATCGTCCATCAGCATCTCCAGATGGGCGGCCAGAACATGCTCGGCCAGTCCTTGGCAGAGCATCACCGTCGCGACGAAATTGCCTTGAACGAAACTGGTTCGCGCCTCTCGCCACGCAGCGGAGGTCGTATAGGCACCCGGGAGCATCGTGCCCGAAGAACCGAGCGCCCCTGAAAGGTCGGTCAACTGCCGGAACCTGGCTGTCTTCCCGTCCAGGTCGTCATGCAGATCGGCGAGGAGGAAGCGGACAAATCCCAGCTCGCTGATCGGCGACAGCAGATCCCCGTCGAAATTTCCTTCGTGCTGTTCCCCCATGCTCTTCTCCTTCGACCCCTATACCGTGAGATCCGAAAATCTCACATACGATCGGCGCAATTGTCTGCGGCCTCTTCTGCTGTTTAACGCGCAAAGATGGAACAAAGAAAGAACATTGACCGTACAGCTATGTTATGAAATTGAGTCATGGTAGGCGAAACGGATCCCTGATCGGGTCGAGAAAGGAGGCGAGTGCATGCGCTTGGCGTTGAGCGATAGCGGTCCAGCCATCTCGCCTATCTCACCACGCCGCGAGCTCGGTGCCTATGAGGCGCTTTGGCTGGAGCAGGGCGCTACTTTCAAAAGCCTTGCCGAGAAATTTGCTGCCGATCCGACCGCGCTGCCATCCGACTTTGTCCCCGCCGCAGTGGCTGATGAACATGCGGATCAGGTTTTTGCGAAGCTCAAGGCTGCCGGGGTCCATCAGTTTGGTGTCCGCATCAATCATGCTGGCGACTATCCCGCCAAGCTGCGGCACGCCCGTCATCCGGTCGAAATGCTCTACTATCAGGGCAGCTGGGAGTTGTCGGAAACCCCCGCCATAGCTGTCGTCGGAAGCCGGGACGCGTCCGAGGACGGGGTCAAGCGCGCATCGCGACTGGCGCGCGCGCTGGTGGATCGGGGGATCACCGTCGTCTCGGGCCTGGCAAAGGGCATCGATTCCGCCTCGCACAGGGCAGCGATCGGCCGCGGCGGCCGCACGATCGCCGTTATCGGCACGCCCCTTGGCCAAAGCTATCCCCGTGAGAATGCCGACTTGCAGAAGTTCATCGCGGCCGATCACCTGCTGATCTCGCAAGTGCCGGTGCTGCGCTACGGTCGCCAGAGCCCGCAACATAACCGCTTCTTCTTTCCGGAGCGGAACGCGACGATGAGCGCCCTCACCATGGGTACGATCATCGTCGAAGCGGGCGAGACGTCGGGTACGCTTACCCAGGCACGGGCGGCGCTTCATCAGGGCCGCAAGCTCTTCATCCTCGATTCCTGCTTCCAGCGCGCCGATATCACCTGGCCGGCGCGGTTCGAGAAGGATGGTGCAATCAGGGTGCGGACCCCAGACGACATCTGGAACGCGCTTGCCTGAACCGATCCGGCTCTCCCAGATCGACGATAGCAACCGACGCGACCATTATCACCTCGCGGCCGGCGACCAGTGTCTCTATCTGTACGAATATACCTCGGGTCGCGATTTCTCGTTCAGCGCGACCAACGGTCTCATCTCCAATCTGAAAAAGAAGCCGAGCCAGAGCGCAGCGCGGGGCTATGCCCATAAGGGCAGGGCCATCGCCGAGTGCGCAATGGCACTTGGTCAATCGCTCAATGCCGGATGGCTGCAGTTCGCTACCCTGGTCCCGATCCCCTGTTCAAAGACTCGCGACCATGAGGATCATGACGACAGGATCGAGCGGCTTTGCCGCGGCATCGCGCCTGGCCTCGATGTCCGCAATCTGATCGTCCAATCGCAATCGACTACGGCATCGCATGAGGCCGGAGCAGGGGATCGGATCACATTGGAGGCACTCCAGGGGCTCTATCAGATCGACGAGACGCTCGCCGCGCCGCCGCCGAAAACGATCGGGATCGTCGATGACGTCCTGACCGCCGGCACGCATTTTCGCGCTGCGCACAATCTCCTGTCGGCCCGCTTCCCCGGCGCGCTCATCGTCGGGATCTTCATCGCGCGCCGTATCTTCCCCAATCCTTTCGGGGATGCGGCCGCAGGCTGATCCCGCGGAGTTCGATTGCCCTCAACGGTCCAGCGCGTCTTCCAACAGTAGCTGGACGTCAGGGTCGGTTTCCATGCGCAGCAGGCGGGCAGCCTCTGCCGGATCGAGCCTGCCGTCCTCGATCAACATCTGGACGGCATTGAACCGCACGCCATCGTCCGGATGCCGTTCGGCGAGAAACCGCAGAAGATCGGCGGCCTGCTCCGGAAACGCGGCCAAGCCTGCTTCGATCGTCGCGACCCACTCTTCGTAGGGAATGTCGCAATCGAGGAACGGGGCGGGATTGCGGACGCGCATCGCTTCGAACAGATCACCGGACACCTCGCGAAACCAGCGATCAAGACCGAACCGTTGCTCAATAAGGGGAATCCAGCGCAGTCCCTTCGCCTCAGCAGAGGTGATGGTCATATGCTCGATCCCCTCCCACAGGAGGTGATGCTGGGCGGCGCGCGAAAAGCCGGCGATCGATACCATCACGGCCGGCGCTTTGCCAATGTCGCGCACCAGGGCGATCGTTGCGCCGCTCGACACCAGATCGACGGCGCGCGCGTGGCGCTTCACCTCGACGAGCAAGATCGGCTTCGATCCGCCTGTCTCGTAGATTGCGACATCGACCTGCCGTCGCGCACCGCTCGCCTGACCCGGCATCTTGATATCATGGCGGACGTCAAAGGCCGGCCGTGGGAACAGCGTTCGGAAGCGCTCGACAACCGCTTCCTCATAAGCTCGAGGGGAGAGGCCTTCGTGCACGTCGGCGGATGGCGATCCTGGGTCCGGGATGAGTCGGTCGTCTGGCATCACCCGACGATCATACGCGAAGGCGTTTCGATCGCGACCCTCGGGACCGGCGAGGCTGAATCAGCAGTCCGGGATAGGCTGGATGCGCGGAGTACAGGCAATCTACAGACGATCTAGTTGACAGGCTACATCCCCAATCTACCGAGAGCTTACGGACACACTAGATGATTGGTAGTTTAATGGACTTTCCTGTTGCGGCCAGCCCGCGCGTCGTCTTCGACAATATCCGGTCCTACAAGGTCGCGCTCGAAGAAAACGAGGAGCTGCAACGGCGGGCGAGCTACCATCAATCCTGGTACGCCTTTCGCGACGGCGACACCTGGCTCTTCGGCCCGTCCAAGTTCGTGGGATATGAGGGTATCGACGCCGACGAATATGTCAGCACATCCATTGAGCGAAACGGCCGCGCGACCGAGGCGCATTTGAAGAAGTGGTTTTCGGTCGTGGAGAACGGCAGCAGCCTTCATGACGAACTGGCCGACGCGCTCACCCTCTTCCTGGCTAGGTTTGGACGGGCTCCGCGCACCAAGACGCGAATCAATGTATTCCGCACCGAAGAGGCGACGCCGCGACTCTTGAAGAGCAGCGCCGACCGCGATCTCGTCGATCTCCTCATCACGGTCGCCAAAACCCTGCCAGCCGCCGATCGTCTGAAGATCAAAGCGTCAATCTAGGTGATGGATTCGAAAGGGACGATATTGGACATGGCGAACGAACTACCCCACCTTGAGCGTCTCCTGATCGTTTGCGGCATGCCCAATGCGGGCAAGAGCACGCTCTTGCGCTCGATGTTCACCGACCCGCGCTTTGGGACGGGACGCACGATTCCCACCTCGTCGCGCATTCCAACAGTGGCTTTGTCGCGCGAGCGCTGCCTGCATGTGCGCTGCACCTCACCCCATGAGGCGGGCGAGACGCTCGATGCGTTCTTCGATGAATTGCACCGTGCCCGCGCTGCAGCATGGCACCTCTATTGGCGGTTCAATTATGCCTGCGCCATGCAGCCGCACGCCCGGAACAACGCGCCGGACTTGGTCGCTTTCTGTCAGGCAATCAGCGCGAGGCTAATCCCCGAGCGGATCCGAGTGGTTCAGATCGATCCGCGCCATGATGGCACTGCGGGAACGATGCTTAATCATGCTGAGGTCGATATCCTGCGCGGGCTTGATATCGACGTGGTAACGATCGACGCGCGCCAGACAAGTACGCTCAAAGCTCCAACAAACGGCCTATTCCTCGCCGACTTTTTCGATTTCACCTAGCCGCGGCTAATCACCCGCAATCGCCGGTTCGTCAGGCTCGGCGAAACCGGCGCGCGACGGTTTCGCGGTAGGCAACGCTGCGGCTGTTGGCCGGTGGATCGATTCATATGCTTCTTTGAACGAGAGAAGGGAATCACGTTCGTCGCAACGCCATCCAAGTGCTCTGCGATCTTCGCAGGCTGTTTGAACGAATGACGGTTTTCAGGATCCGCCGACAACCGGCTGAACGTCCTGGTCGGGCGCAAAGCCGCCAAGGCGACTTATAAAGAAAGGCTTGCTCCTTTACCGCTGGCCAGCGAGAATCGTTCGAAATGCGGAGTGACGTAGAACATCTGCCCTCGATCCAGCGAAGTGAGCTGGAGCGAGTGACGCAATTGCTGATGGACGAGTTTGCCGTAGCGACGGCGCACGCCAGTCAGCCGTGGAAGAAAAACGGGCGCATTCTCAAGATCATCCTGTTCGGCAGCTACGCCCGGACGGACTGGGTCGATGAACCGGAGAATGGCTATCAGTCGGATTACGACCTGCTCGTCGTCGTCAGTCATCCCGACCTCACCGACATAGCGGATTATTGGTATATCGCCGAGGACAAGATTCAGCGCGACACGGCGATCGCGCGACCGGTGAACATCATCGTGCACACGCTGGATGAGGTGAACCAAGCCCTCAGTCGCGGCGAGTATTTCTGGGTCGACATCGCACGCGACGGGATTGTTCTCTACGAGCTGCCCGGCAGCGCGCTTGCCGCACCCAAGCCTCTGACGGCGGCCGACGCCAACGAGATGGCGTCCACGTATTTCCGCGATTGGTTGGCCAAAGTCGACAGCGGCATCAAGCTGGCATCATTCGCGCTCGAAGAAGGCGAACGAAAAGATGCTGCCTTCCTCCTCCATCAAGCGACGGAACGGGCCTACATTTGCTACCTGCTCGTCCGAACGCTCTATTTCCCGCGCTCGCACAATATCAAATTTCTGCGCTCGCTCGCCGAGGACAGCGAGCCGAGGCTAATCGAAGCCTGGCCGCGCGCGACCCGGCTCGAGCGTCGTCGCTTCGAACTGTTGAAGCGCGCCTACGTCGAGGCTCGTTATTCGGCGAGTTACACCATCTCCGCCGACGATCTTGAAGCCCTCGTACAATCGGTCCGCCGGCTTCGCGACATCGTTGAACTGGTTTCGCGCGAGCGCCTTGATGACTTGCGTGTCCGGGCCAGCATGTAACCGACACTGACTGGGCATGCGGGGGGAGAGCCTCCCTACCAGTCCGTTCACGGCCAAAGACGGCCCATCAGCACCGTTCCGATTTCGCCGCCCGTCACTGATCTTGAGCTTGCCCGGCCAAACTGATTCCGGCCGGCGGGAGCCATGTCGTGACGCCGACAAAATTGCTCATCGGTCAGATCCTCGTCGTCTTCGCGATCGTGATCTTCGGCGTCTGGGCGGCGACGCAGTGGGCCGCCGTGATGCTCGCCTATCAGCCCGAACTCGGCATGCCGTGGTTTCGGGTCGGCACCGTGCCGATCTACCGCCCCTGGGCGCTGTTCGCATGGTGGTATCATTACGACGCCTATGCCCCGACCGTCTTTGACAAGGCGGGCCTGCTCGCCGGCGCCAGTGGTTTCATCGGCTGCGCGGCGGCGATCTTCGGATCGCTGTGGCGGGCGCGCCAATCCACCCATGTCACGACCTATGGCTCCGCCCGCTGGGCCAGCCGGCGGGACATCGAACGCGCCGGGCTCCATCGCGACGCGGGCGTCATGCTCGGCACGCTCGGTGGCCGCTACCTCCGCCATGACGGCCCCGAGCACGTCATGGCGTTCGCACCCACGCGTTCGGGCAAGGGCGTCGGCCTCGTCGTGCCGACTCTGCTCTCCTGGACCGGTTCGGCGGTCGTCCACGACATCAAGGGCGAGAACTGGACGCTGACTGCCGGCTGGCGCGCGCGCTTCTCGCATTGCCTGCTGTTCAACCCCACCGATGCGGCGTCGGCGCACTATAATCCCCTGCTCGAGGTTCGGCGCGGCGTCGACGAGGTGCGCGACGTCCAGAACATCGCCGATATCCTGGTCGATCCCGAAGGCGCGCTCGAACGCCGCAACCATTGGGAGAAGACCAGCCACTCGCTGCTGGTCGGGACGATCCTCCACGTCCTCTATGCCGAGGAAGAGAAGACCCTCGCCCGCGTCGCTCGCCTATTGTCCGACCCGCAGCGCAGCTTCGTCGCCACGCTCGGTAAGATGATGACCACCAATCATCTCGGCGACGAGGATAACCCCAAGGTCCACCCCGTCGTCGCCTCGGCCGCGCGCGAACTGCTCAACAAAAGCGAGAATGAACGCTCGGGCGTGCTGTCGACCGCGATGTCCTTCCTCGGCCTCTATCGCGACCCCACCGTCGCCGAGGTCACCTCGCGCTGTGACTGGCGGATCGCCGACCTGATCGAAGGCGAGCAGCCCTGTTCGCTCTATCTCGTCATTCCGCCGTCGGACATCAGCCGCACAAAGCCGCTGGTCCGGCTCGTGCTCAACCAGATCGGCCGCCGCCTCACAGAGCGGCTCGACCAACCGGGCGCCTGCGCCCGTCGCCACCAGCTCTTGATGATGCTCGACGAGTTCCCCGCGCTCGGCCGTCTCGACTTCTTCGAAACCAGCCTCGCCTTCATGGCTGGCTACGGCATCCGCGCCTTCCTGATCGCACAGAGCCTCAACCAGATCGAGAAAGCCTATGGCGAGCATAATTCCATCCTCGACAACTGCCATGTTCGCATCGCCTTCGCCACCAACGACGAACGCACCGCCAAGCGCATTTCCGACGCGCTCGGCACCGCGACCGAGCAGCGCGCGATGCGCAACTATGCCGGCCATCGGCTCGCCCCCTGGCTTGCACACGTCATGGTCAGCCGACAGGAAACAGCTCGCGCACTGCTGACACCTGGCGAAGTCATGCAGCTTCCGCCCGTGGACGAGCTTGTCCTCGTCGCCGGACACGCCCCCGTGCGCGCGAAGAAGCTCCGCTACTACGAGGACAGGACCTTCAAGGCGCGCATCCTTCCCGCGCCGGCGCTGGGAAGCGGGGGCTACGCCGACCTGCCCAAGGCACGCGCGGACGACTGGCACGGTCTTGTACGCGGCACGGACGCCCGCCTCGGCGAAGCGCGGGACAACAGCGACGAGACGGACAGCAGCGGCGGCTTGGAACAGGTTCGGCATCCCGGACACGAGCTTGAGGTGTCCGTACAGCAGTGCGTGGTTCCGGCCGATGTCCTCGGTCTCGGCGACGACGACACCGATGCTGCGACCGACAAGCGCGCGATGGACCAGGCCCGGTCGCTCGCCGCCAGCCGTGCCGTCTACGCCATCGATTCCGCGTCGTCGCGTCCCGACGACCTGCAGCTGGACCTCTGACCATGGTCGAGAAGGTCCGCCATCAGCTGTTCCTCGCGAAGCCGCTCAGCGACCGGCTGGAAACCCTCGCGGCAAAGCCCGGGGCGACAAAATCGGCGATCCTTGCCGATGCTCTGACGGCCTGGCTCGACCGCCGCGGTTCGTCCGAACTGGATGACCGGTTCGGGCTTAGGCTCGATCGGATGACGAACGCGCTCTCACGGATCGAGCGAGACGGCTACATCCTCCTCGAGACGGTCGCGCTCTTCATCCGGTTCGAACTCTCGATCCAGGCCCCGCTCGCGGATGGCGATCAGGCAGGACGGGCGATCGGCCGCGAGCGGTTCGAGGCATTCGTGGCGCAGGTCGGCCGCCAAGTCGCCGCCGGACGGCGCACGCTCGGTGCGGAGCAGGATCGATGAGCGGCGCCGTCGCTCGCGATCGCCGCCGCGTGATGCTGCGCACGGCGATGGGTCCCGACATCGCCACGGCGCTCGCCGACGCGCAGGTCGTGGAGATCATGGTCAACCCGGACGGTGCGCTGAGGCTGGACCGCCTCGGCGAGGGCCGGACCGACACCGGCGTCCGTCTCGATCGGGAGCAGGTCGAGCGGATCATCCGCCTCGTCGCCAGCCATGCGCGGGCCGAGGTCCATGACGGCTCGCCGATCGTGTCGGCGGAGCTTCCGCCGCATGCCGAAGGACGCGCCGGCGAACGCTTCGAAGGCGTGCTGCCCCCGGTGTCGGCCGCTCCCTGCTTCTCGATCCGCAAGCCCGCCGAGCGGCTCCATACGCTGGACGACTATGTTGCCGACGGGATCATGACGGAGGCGGCTGCGGATGCCCTGCGCGCCGCGGTCACGCAGCGCTTCAACATCCTCGTCGCCGGCGGCACGAGCTCGGGCAAGACCACGCTCGCCAATGCGCTCCTGGCCGAGATGGCCTGGGTCGATGCACGCGTGATCCTCATCGAGGACACGCGCGAACTGCAGTGCCCGCTGCCCGATACCGTCGCGCTGCGGACACGTCCCGGTGTCGTGTCGATGACCGACCTGGTCCGTTCGACCATGCGGCTCCGGCCGGATCGCATCATCGTCGGCGAGGTTCGCGGCCCCGAAGCGCTCGACATGCTCAAGGCTTGGAACACCGGCCATCCGGGCGGGATCGCCACTGTCCACGCGAACAGCGCGATCGCCGCCCTCTATCGGATCGAGCAGCTTGTCCAGGAGGCCGTCGTCACGGTGCCCCGCCAGCTGATCGCCGAGGCCATCGACATCGTCGTCTTCATCGCCGGCCGGGGCACCCAGCGCCGGATCGCCAGCATCGCGCGGGTCGGACCGCTCGACACCGACACCGGCGCCTACGCCCTCACCGAGCTTCTCGTCCCCCGCAACCAAGGAGATTGATCATGACTGCCATCAGGATTCCCGACCGACGCACCACCTTCCTTGCCGGCGCCGTCATCGGCCTCGGACTGGCGATCGCCACCAAGGCGCACGCCGCCGGTACGGGCATGCCGTGGGAACAGCCGCTGCAGCAGGTTCTGGATTCCGTCCAGGGTCCCGTCGCCAAGATCGTGGCGGTGATCATCATCATCGTCACCGGCCTGACCCTTGCCTTCGGCGAGACCGCCGGGGGCTTCCGCCGCCTGATCCAGATCGTCTTCGGCCTGTCGATCGCCTTCGCGGCATCGAGCTTCTTCCTGAGCTTCTTCAGCTTCGGCGGCGGAGCGCTGATCGCGTGAGCGAGCATATCGAAGGCTTCGAGGTTCCCATCCACGGGAGCCTCGGAGCGCCGATCCTCCTTGGCGGAGCACCGCGCGGCCTTGCGATCGTCAACGGGACGCTCGCGGCGGCGATCGGCCTCGGCCTCCAGCAATGGATCGCAGGGATCATCGTCTGGGCGGTCGGGCACAGCATCGCGGTCTTCGCGACCCGACGCGACCCGTCCTTTGCGCCGGTCCTGATCCGCCATCTCAGACAGAAGGGCTATCTCGCATGCTGAGCCTGCGTGAATACCGCCACGGCGCCGATCGTCTTGCCGACCATCTTCCTTGGGCCGCACTGGTGGCGAAGGGTGTGGTCCTCAACAAGGACGGCAGCTTCCAGCGGACGCTGTCGTTCCGCGGACCCGATCTCGAAAGCGCGACGGAGGCGGAGCTCGTGTCGGCCTGCGCCCGGGCAAACAATGTCCTCAAGCGGTTCGGCACCGGCTGGGCGCTGTTCTTCGAGGCCGAACGCCGGGACGCTCTCGGCTATCCGGGCAGCGCGTTTCCGGACCCGGTCTCGTGGCTGGTCGACGAGGAACGACGCGGGCGCTTCGAGGCAGAAGGCGCCCATTTCGAGAGCCGCTACCATCTTACCCTCGTCTGGCTTCCTGCCGCGGACGGCGCCGATGCGGCGGGCCGATCACTGGTCGACCGGCCTGATACGGCGGAGGGCCGCGACTGGCAGGCTGCGCTGGCGACCTTCGTCGCCGAGACGGACCGCGCGCTCGATCTATTCGCATCCTTCATGCCGGAGGTCCGCGCGCTCTCCTCCGACGAGACGCTGACCTATCTGCACGGCACCATCTCGAATCGGCATCATCGCGTCTCCGTGCCCGAGACGCCGATGTACCTCGATGCGCTTCTGGCGGACACGCCACTGGTCGGCGGGCTCGAACCGACACTCGGCAACCGCCATCTTCGCACCCTCACGCTTGTCGGCTTTCCCAATGTCAGCCGACCCGGCATCCTCGACGCGCTCAACGAGGCGGACTTCGCCTATCGCTGGGTCACGCGCTTCATCGCGCTGGACAAGACCGACGCGACGAAGCTCCTGACCAAGCTGCGTCGGCAATGGTTCAACAAGCGCAAGTCGATCACCGCACTGCTGCGCGAAGTGCTGTACAATCAGCCCGCTCAGCTCCTCGACAGCGACGCGGACAACAAGGTCGTCGACGCCGATCTCGCCCTTCAGGCGCTCGGCGGAGACCACGTCAGCTTCGGTTATCTCACGACGACGATCACAGTCGCCGACGAGGATCGCACGGTCGTCGAGGCCAAGATCCGGCAGGTCGAGCGGATCGTCGGCGGCCTGGGCTTCACGACGATCCGCGAGGGGGTGAACGCGGTCGAGGCGTGGCTGTCCTCGATCCCGGGCCATGTCTACGCGAACGTCCGGCAGCCTATCGTCCATACCCTCAATCTTGCGCATCTGATGCCGCTGTCGGCGGTCTGGGCCGGGCCTGTCGCGAACGGGCATCTCGAAGGTCCCCCGCTGCTGGTGGCGCAGACGGCCGGATCGACGCCCTTTCGCCTGTCGACCCATGTCGGCGATGTCGGACACATGATGGTCGTGGGGCCGACGGGCGCCGGCAAGTCGGTGCTGCTGGCACTGATCGCGCTGCAGTTCCGCCGCTATCCCGATGCGCAGGTCTACATCTTCGACAAGGGGTTCTCGGCGCGCGCCGCAGTGCTGGCGATGGGCGGCGCCCATCATGCCCTTGGAGCCGAAACCGGTTCGGACGGTGCGTTGGCCTTCCAGCCTCTCCAGCGGATCGACGACGCGACCGAACGAAGCTGGGCGGCGGAGTGGATCGCCGCGTTGCTCGACGCCGAGCGGGTCACCGTCACACCCGAGGTGAAGGATGCGGTCTGGTCGGCCTTGGGCAGCCTCGCGTCCGCGCCGCCTGCCGAGCGGACAATGACGGGGCTGGCGCTTCTTCTCCAGTCGAACCTGCTTCGCACCGCGATCCAGCCTTACACGCTCGACGGACCGCACGGGCGGCTTCTGGATGCGAGCGAGAGCGGGTTGGCGTTCGCCGACGTCCAGTGCTTCGAGACCGAGGCTCTGCTCGGACAGGCGAGCGTCGTGGCCCCGGTGCTGACCTATCTGTTCCACCGCCTCGAGGAACGCTTCGACGGTCGCCCGACATTGCTGATCCTCGACGAGGCCTGGATCTTCCTCGACCATCCGCTCTTCGCCGCGCGCATCCGCGAGTGGCTGAAGACCCTGCGCAAGAAGAACGGGGCGGTCCTGTTCGCCACGCAGAGCCTGGCCGATGTCGCGGGCAGCAGCATCGCGCCGGCCATCATCGAGAGCTGCCCGCAGCGCATCCTGCTTCCCAACGACCGCGCGATCGAGCCCCAGAGCAGGGAGGCCTACGCCCGCTTTGGTCTCAACGATCGCCAGGTCGAGCTGGTCAGCCGGGCGACGCCGAAGCGGCATTATTACCTGCAGTCCGCACGCGGGAACCGCCTGTTCGAGCTGGGTCTCGGACCGGTTGCGCTGGCGCTGTGCGGTGCATCGGACCCGGCCAGCCAGCGCCGCATCGACACCATCCTCGCCGAGGCCGGCCCGGACCGGTTCGCCGCCGCTTTCCTGGCGGCCGCCGATCTCGGCTGGGCTGTCGACCTTCTCGCCGATTTCACCGCTCCCTGACCCCCAAGCCCCGGAGAATGACAATGACCAGAATCTCCCTGAAGAAGTATCTGATGGCCGGCGCGCTCGCGCTCGGCGCAAGCGGCTCGCTCGTGATGGGCGTGCTGACGACGGCGACACCGGCGCGGGCGCAGCTCACCGTCTTCGACCCGAGCAACTACAGCCAGAACATACTCACTGCCGCGCGAACGCTGCAGCAGATCAACAATCAGATCCAGATGCTGCAGAACCAGGCGCAGAGCCTGATCAACCAGGCCAGGAACCTGAGCACAATCACGTTTCCCGAGCTGCAGGCGATCACCCAGACGATCCAGCAGATCGACCAGCTGATGGGACAGGCGCAGGCCATTCGGTTCCGCGTCGCCGGCCTCGACCAGCAGTTCAAGTCGATGTTCCCGACGAGCTTCAATCAGGCGCTCACCGGCAACCAGCACGTCATCGACGCCCGCGCGCGACTGGATGCTTCGATGGATGCTTACAAGCACACCATGACCGTCCAGGCACAGGTGGTCGAGAACGTCGCCGCGGACGCAAGCACGCTCAACGGCATCGTCCAGCGCAGCCAGGGTGCGCAGGGCGCACTGCAGGCGCAGCAGGCCACGAACCAGCTTCTCGCCCTCGTCGCCAAACAGCAGTTCCAGCTCCAGACGCTCATGGCCGCACAGTACCGCGCCGATGCGATCGAGCGGGCAACCCGCGCGCAGGCGCAGTCGGATGCGCAGGGCGCGACGAAGAAGTTCCTCGGCTCCGGCAACGCCTACACCCCCCAGTAGGCGCCGGCACGGCGTCGACGGACCTCGCCCCTCCGCCGACGTCGCCGCGGGGCGCGTCGCAGTTCTCCCAGGCGCGTCCCGCGGCATTTCTCCTCATCTCGTCAGGACATCACCACCGTGAACGACCTCAACGTCATCGACCAGTTCATGCAGGCCTTCATCACCTACATCGACAGTGGGTTCGGCCTTCTCGGCGGCGACGTCAGCTTCCTCAGTCGCACGTTGATCGCGCTCGACATCACGCTGGCCGGCCTGTTCTGGGCGCTCGGCGGCGAGGACAATGTTCTCGGACGCCTGATCCGCAAGATCCTCTACATCGGGGCCTTCGCGTTAATCCTGAACAGCTTCTCGACGCTCGCCGACATCATCTTCCGCTCGTTCGCCCAGGCCGGGCTGACCGCAGGCGGGGGCGGAATGGCGGCGGCGGACCTGCTCAAGCCCGGTCGCCTCGCCGGAACCGGCTTCTCCGCGGCCTGGCCCCTGCTCGAGCAGGCCTCGCAGATGATGGGCTTCACGAGCTTCTTCGACAATTTCCTCACGATCATGGTCCTGCTGATCGCCTGGGTGCTCGTCATCCTCGCCTTCTTCATCCTGGCCGTGCAGATGTTCGTGACGATCCTCGAGTTCAAGCTGAGCTCGCTGGCCGGGTTCATCCTGGTCCCGTTCGCGCTCTGGAACCGGACGAGTTTCCTGGCGGAACGCGTGCTCGGCCATGTCGTCAGCTCCGGCATCAAGGTCATGGTGCTCGCGGTGATCGTCGGCATCGGCTCCAACTATTTCTCCCAGTTCACCACTGCTCTGCAGGGCCAGGAGCCCGATATCGGCCAGGCACTGAGCCTCGTGCTCGCGAGCCTTGCGCTCTTCGGCCTCGGCATCTTCGGCCCCGGGATCGCCTCGGGACTGGTATCGGGCGCGCCGCAGCTCGGTGCCGGCGCGGCGTTCGGCACGACTCTGGGCGCTGGCGGTGTCATCGTTCTGGGCGCGGCGGGCGCCGCCGGTGCCGCACGCGGACTGGCGGCGGCCGGCCTGGGCGCTGTCCGGGCCGGCACGACGATGGGGTCTGCCGCAGGCACAGCCTACAAGCTGGGCCAGGAGGCGAGCAGCTCGGCGTCCGTCGGCGCCGGGATGAAGGGGGTCACCACTGCCGCATCCAGTGCTGCCCGCTCGCGCATGTCCTCCGCCCTCGGTCTCGGCGAGGCCGCCGAAGCCGGTCGGCAGGGTGCCTTCAACGCCATGGTCGATCGACAGGCGACCGCCGGTGCCGTCGGCGATGAGGCCCGCAGCATGCCCGGCTGGGCGCGCGCGATGAAGGATCAGGCGTCCGCCCGATACCACCGCCAGGCAGCCATCCACGCCGTCGGTCAAGGCGACCGCGGCGGCGCCGGTGCCACCCCCGACATCAAGGAAAGGGACGACTGATGATCTTCAAACGTGCCGTGCAACGCTATGGGCGATCGCCCATACCCGAAACGCCATTCCAGCGAGCCGGTCAGCTGTGGGATGATCGGATCGGCTCCGCCCGTGTGCAGGCCCGGAACTGGCGCCTGATGGCGTTCGGATGCCTCGGCCTGACCGCCGCCCTGTCGGGCGGCCTGCTCTGGCAGTCGGTTCAGAGCCGGGTCGTTCCCTATGTCGTCGAGGTCGACAAGCTCGGCGAACCTCGTGCCGTCTCGGCCGCCGATGATGTCTACCAACCGACCGATCCGCAGATCGCATGGTTCCTCGGGCGGTTTGTGACGAGCGTCCGGTCGGTATCGCTCGATCCGGTCCTCATGCGTCAGGACTGGTTGTCGGCCTATGACTTCGCGACCAAGCGAGGCGCAGTATTCCTCGGAGACTATGCGCGCTCGGCAGACCCGTTCGGCCATGTGGGCGAACGAACTGTGTCGGTGCAGATCACCAGTGTGGTCCGCGCCTCCGATCGCTCCTTTCAGGTAAAATGGATCGAGACCGCCTACGAGCGCGGCGCCCAGGCGGGGTCGACGCACTGGACCGGAATCCTGACGGTCGTGCTCAGGTCGCCGCCAACGGCAGATGCTCTTCGACGCAACCCTCTCGGTCTCTACGTCGACGCAGTCGACTGGAGCCGCGAGCTGGAGCCGGGAACGACGGCGCCAACACCCTCGCGCCCCGCAGCAGCGCCGACAGCGAACCTGCCGCTCGGATCGCCGCTCGATCCGAGCCTTGCCCAGCCACAGCAACCCCAAGCGGAGACCCGTCAATGAGATTCCACCTTCTTGTCGCGCTGCTTGCCAGCGCCGGCAGCGCTGCAGCGCAGACCGTTCCAGCGCCGCCGCCGTCATCGGCCGGCACCATCCCGCCCGTCGCGCCGCCGGTCGTCGCGGTGCCGGTCCCCGTCGTCACGCGACCGGCCGCCCCACGCCGGCGCCTGCCGCCTTCGCCGGCCGAACTGCGGGTGCAGGCTGCAAATCGCGCCGCGACCCTGGAGCCGGCGACGGCCGGCTACATAAATGCCGTGCAGGTCTACCCGTTCAGCGACGGGTCGGTCTATCATGTGCTCACCGCGCCGGGACAGGTCACCGACATCACGCTCCAGCCCGGCGAGGTGCTGGGCGCCGTCGCCGCGGGCGACACCGTGCGATGGGTCATCGCCGACACCACCAGCGGGACCGGCGAGTCCCGGCGGACGCATGTCCTCGTCAAGCCGTTCGCACCCGGGCTTGCCACGAACATCATCATCACCACCGATCGGCGGACCTATCATCTCGCGCTGACCAGTGTCGGGCGCTCGGCAATGGTCGCGATTTCCTGGACTTATCCGCAGGACCAGCTCATTGCGCTGAAGGCCGCTGCGGATCGCGTTCGTGCCGCACAGCCGGTTGCCATCGGACTTTCGGTCGACCAGCTTCACTTCGACTATGTCATCTCGGGCGACCGTCCGAAGTGGCGGCCCGTTCGTGCCTTCGACGATGGCCGCCAGACCTACATCGAATTTCCGTCGGATCTCGGGACCGGTAAAGCACCGCCGCTCTTTCTCGTCGACGGGAAAGGAACTGCTCAGCTCGTCAATTATCGCGTGCAGGGTCGGTATTACGTCGTCGATCGCCTGTTCGAGACCGCCGAGCTGCGCCTCGGGCTGAAACGCCAGGACATCGTGCGGATCAGCCGGGCCGGTCAGTCCGACACGCGACGGAGGGCGTCGTGACGGAGACCGCACTCCCGCAGAATGCGAAGCTCGACCCCGAGACGCTGGCGATCCGCGCCCGACCACCGCGCGCGATCCGGTTCAAGCGCGGTGTGATCATCGCGATCGCAGCAATCGGTTCGGTCAGCCTGATCGCCGTGACGTGGATGACGTTGAAGCCGCGCCTGTTCCAGCACGGCGAAAACCAGCAGGAGCTCTCGCAGCCGAATGTCCGGCCCGTGAGCGACGGTTTGAATGGCGCGCCTGCCACCTATGGCGACGTGCCCCGGCTCGGCCNTCGGCAGCCAGCAACTGCAGCAGGCGGAGGCCGCGGAACGGGAAGGTCGCCTCGCCGAACTCAAGGCCGCCCGGGAGTCCGGCGTGCTCGTGCAGAACCGGCAGGCCTCGACGCCGACTGAACCCGTTGCGGCCGGGTCGGCGCCCGCGCCGGCGAGCGATACCGACAAGGTCGCGCTCGATCCGGATCGGGATCCCAACGCGCAGGGACGCAAGGCCGCCTTCGTCGGCAAACGTGATGCGACGGGGGACATCAATCCCTACGCTTTGGCCGCGTTGCCGTCGCCATACACACTTTCGGCCGGCAGCGTGATTTCCGCGAGCCTGATCACCGGGCTGCGATCCGATCTCCCGGGGCTGGTCACTGCACAGGTCACTGAGAACACCTTCGACACCGCGACCGGTCGCATCCTGCTCGTCCCGCAAGGCGCCCGGCTCATCGGAAGCTATGACAGCGTCGTCGCCTTCGGGCAGAAGCGCGCGCTCATCGTCTGGCAACGCATTATCATGCCGGACGGCAGCTCGCTGCGGATCGACAACGTGCCGGCGACTGATCCGTCCGGTTACGCCGGTCTCGCCGACAAGGTGGACCTCCATACCTGGCAGCTGCTCAAGGGCGTCGTCCTTTCGACCCTGCTGGGCGTCAGTTCCGAGCTCGCGCTGTCGGGTCAGAGCGATCTTGTTCAGGCGATCCGGATGTCGACGCAGGACAATGTGGCCCGGGCCGGCGATCAGATCACCCAACGCAATCTCGGGGTCCAGCCCACGATCACCATACGACCGGGCGCCCCGGTGCGCCTCGTCGTCCACAAAGACCTGATCCTTGCGCCACCCTCGGACAGGAGCAATTGAATGGCCGACATCAAGCTGCCGCAGCTTCCGGACCGCACGCCGATGAAGCTGACCATCTCGGTGATGCCCGACCTCCATCAGGCTTTGACCGACTACGCCGCCTTCTACGCCAAGAGTTATGGACGGGACGAACCGGTTACCGAGCTGATCCCGGCGATGCTCGGCGCCTTCCTTGAAAGCGATCGCGGCTTCGTCCGAACCCGTGCCGGCGGAAAATGAGCGACGACCAGCCCGATCGCTTGCTCAAGCTCGACGAGGTCAAGCGCCGGGTCGGGCTGGGAAAGTCGATGATCTACCGGCTGATCCAGGAGGGGAAGTTTCCCGCGCCGTACAAGGTCACATCCTTGGCCTCTCGCTGGAGTGATCAGGAAGTTCGCGCGTGGATCGATGACGTGAAGGACGGCTTCGAAGGCAAGAAGCGGAAAGTGTGACAGTCACGGCATACGCTCCGCCTGTAAATTCGGACCTGCTTGTCCTATGTAGTGCTCAAGGAGCCTTCTTTGCCGGTCACGGTCGATGCGGGCGTCAAGGTCCGCGGGGAAGGATTGCCTGGGTAGAAGCAGATGAAGTCGCCGACGCAGCTCTCCGAGATAGAGAGCGCCATTTACCTGAAAATGACTCCCCAGCTGCTGCGGTACTTCACGCGCCGCGCGGTGAAATCGGGCGAAAGCCGGAAGCTCGCGTTTGTCGAGCGGGATGGCCTGCGCTGGTACGACCAAGCCGAACTCGACAGCTTCGACACCTACCTGCACGCCCCATGGCCCAAGAAGCCCGGCGCCCAGCGGCCGCACCTTCCAAGCAAGATCAAAGAAGAGATCATGCTCGAGGCCGCCGCTTCATGCCCCGTCTGCGGGCACGAAGCCTCGGGGGAAGCCGCACATATCGAGCCGGTGGCAGAGACCATGAGCCATCATCCCGGTGGCCTTATCTGGCTGTGCCCCAATCACCATACGGTCGTGGACAAGGTGGCGGTCGCGCACAACGTGAAGATGGAGACCATCAAGGTTCTGAAAGAGGTGCTGGTCGACCGCAGGCTCAGGGTTCTCAACCTTGAGCGCGCTGCCAGCAGCGGGTTTCTACAGCTGATCCGTCAGGTCGAAAAGCTGTCGGCAATGATCGACAATGCGGCGCTGAGCGAAGCCAAGCAAGGCTTGGAGGCCATGGCCAGCGCCGACTTCAAGGTTTTAGGGGAATCCGCCGACAAGCTCGTCGCCGACGAAACCCAGACCAAGAAAGGGAAGAAGCCCGCTCCCCTTCAGAAGTTGGCTACTTCTGTGGCGAATTCCGCCAAGAAGGTGAACCGAGCGACGCCGGGTGCGCTCGCCGAGTTTGCGTCGACGACGGCGAGCGCAAGGGCTCGCTATCTCGAAGAGACGGGCCAAGTCGATTGCCCGGTGTGCAATGGTCGGGGCACGCGCAATGGTCGTGATTGCCCTGCATGCGGCGGTGAAGGCGCGGTCGACGAAGATCGTGTGAAGTACATCGATCTGGCCGATTATGAGGACGTTGACTGCCCGCTTTGCGAGGGAAGCGGTCGCCGGAACAGTGACGATTGTCCGGAATGCGGCGGCGAGGGCAAGTTCGAGCGCCGGTATCTGGAGACGGTCGATCTCCGGCTCTACGACGATGTGAAATGCCCGGTCTGCAAGGGGAAGCGCATCCGCAGCGGAGAGCGTTGTGCGGCGTGCGACGGCGAAGGTGAAATGGAGCGGCGATATGCTGACCAGATCGATCTCCGCGATTACGACAACGTCGACTGCCCGCTCTGCGCAGAGCGCGGTGAGGACCGAGACTGCCCCGTCTGCGATGGGCAATTCGAGATTGAAGGGCGGTACGCTGGTCGCATAGATCTTGCCGACTACCGAAATGTCGACTGCCGGTTGTGCAAGGGGTCCGGCAGAGTCGATCACGAGGATTGCCCCGCTTGTGGCGGCGAGGGCGAGATGGAACGTCGTCACTACGACAACACGGATTGGAGCGAGTGGGACGAGGTCGACTGTCCGAAATGCAAAGGCAAGGGCCACTTGAAGCATGACGAATGCCGTTCATGCGACGGCGTTG
>NZ_MEFG01000026.1 GCF_001724715.1 Sphingomonas sp. SCN 67-18 | reverse complement strand
GCACGCCTGCCGCGCGTTCATTGCCGCCCCGGCGCGCGCCGGGAGGGCCGTCATCCCGCGCCGCGAGGGCCGGGGTCGCCGCTGTCGCCGCCAGCAGCAGCGAAACCAAGATCTTACGCATATACCGCCTCCTGTGGCCGCATGCGAAGCGCGCTGCGGACTATGGACGCCAGATGCGCCCCGCGCGATGAGCCAATGCTGAACCGCGTCGAAAGCAGATTGAAAGCAAAGCTCACCGGGGCCGCGGCGCGGGCGGGGTCAGCGCCGGCACGGCATGGGCGGCGTCGGCCGGGTCGATCCCCGGCGGCGGCGCGGCGGCGATCGCCTCGCCCCCCGACGCGACTCGGGCGGCGTGGCGAATCGCGTCGCGGATGCGCGGGTAGGTGCCGCACCGGCAGATGTTGGTCATCGCCGCGTCGATCTCGGCATCGGTCGGGTTGGGTGATTTCTTCAGCAGGATGGCCGCCGCCATGATCATGCCGGGCTGGCAGAAACCGCATTGCGGCACATTGTCCGCCGCCCAGGCCTGCTGCACCGGGTGGCTGCGGTCGCGCGACAGCGCCTCGATGGTCGTCACGAATCGCCCTTCCAGCGCCGCGATGGTCACCTGGCAGCTGCGCACCGCCTCGCCGTCGACATCGACGGTGCAGGCGCCGCATTCCCCCGTGCCGCAGCCATATTTGGTGCCGGTCAGGTTCGATGCGTCGCGCAACGCCCATAAAAGCGGGGTTTCCGGGTCCATGCGGTAGAACACCGGCTGGTTGTTGACGGTGAAGCGGGTCATCCCCGTTCCTATCGCACGGCCCCTGCGGCTGAGGCAATGCGCGGGCGAATTGCCTTGAAAATCCGGGCAGAGGCTGCTAGCCGCGCCACTCGCGTTGCGGACATGCGTTCGCAGCGAACCCGAATTCATGCTAAATGGCTTGGAAATGGCGGGCCGGACTTGCGCGCCATCCTGCTGTGTTCGATTGGAGATTGACGGCTTTATGCAAATCCTCGTTCGCGACAACAATGTCGACCAGGCGCTGCGCGCTCTGAAGAAGAAGCTGCAGCGCGAAGGCGTCTATCGCGAGATGAAGCTGCGCCGTCATTACGAGAAGCCGTCCGAAAAGCGGGCGCGCGAACGGGCCGCGGCGATCCGCCGTGCCCGCAAGCTGGAGCGCAAGCGCGCAGAGCGCGACGGCGTTCGCTGAGCCGATAGGCAGCAGCGCATGTCGGTCACCGCCGTTCCGCTCCGTCCCGTCCGCCGGGGCACCCTGATCAAGCTGTGGGCCGGCATCGCGCTCACCGCGGTCGCCGCCGGCGCGCTCGCATGGACGGGCACCGCCTCGACGATCGCCGCCAACGGCACGGTCGATCAGTATCTGGCGTGGAACGCCAGGCAGAGCGGCGTGGTGACCACGGCCAGCGGCCTCCAGTATCGCGTGATCGAAGCCGGCGAGGGCGAGACGCCCACCGATGCGGACGTGGTTCTGGTCAACTACAAGGGCGCGCTGCGCGACGGCAAGGTGTTCGACCAGGCCGAACGCGCCCCCTTCCCCGTGGATCAGGTGGTGCCCGGCTTCTCCGAAGGCATGAAGCTGATGCCCAAGGGCGCCAAATACCGTTTCTGGATTCCGCCGCAGCTTGGCTATGGCGATGCGCCGCAGGGCGATGCGATCCCGGCCAATTCGCTGCTGGTGTTCGACGTCGAGATGATCGATTTCATCCCCGCCGCGCTGCTCCGCCAGATGCAGATGCAGCAGCAGATGCAGGGCGGCGGCGGCATGCCGCCGGGCGCGATGCCTCCGGGGGCCGGCGGCCAGTAAAGCGGCGTCCGGCCGGCACTTCCGCCGGTCACCGTCTCTTAAAGCCTAGCCGCCCTTGGCCTTGGCGCGTTTCGCGGCGGGCTCGTCCTTTTCCGCCTGGGTTTCGGATTTCCGCTCCAGCGCGACCTTGATCATCGCCAGCAGCGGATCGGCCAGCATCAGGCCCAGCAGGCCCAGCAGCGATCCCACCAATATCTGCCAGCCCAGCGTCAGCGCGGGCGGCAGGTCCACCGTCTTCTTGGCGACGATGGGGATCAGCACATAGCCGTCGAACGTCTGGACGATGAAATAGGTGGCGATCGCCCACAGGCCGGTATCCACCCCCGCGCTGAACCCCACCGCCACCATCAGCACGCCGCTCACGAACGCGCCGATATTGGGGATGAAGGCAAGCACGCCGGTCAATATGCCCAGCAGCAGCGCCATCGGCACCCCGCCCAGGCTCAGCGCGATCCACGTCAAAATGCCTTCCGCCGCCATGCCCAGCAGCCGCCCGCCCAGCAGGCGGCGCATCGTATAGGCCATCCGGTCCAGCGTGACGCGGAACTCGTCCCGGTCGCGGCTCGGCACCAGCCAGGCCAGCCCCCGTTCATAGATGCGCGGTTCCGCGGCAATGAACAGACCGATGACCAGCACCATGAACGCACTCGCCAGCGCGCCGATGGCGCTGCTGACCCATGTGGTCAGCCGGCCCAGCGATCCCATGATCTGCCGGCCGAAGCTGCTCAGTTCCGCCTGCGCCGGCATCAGCCCGACGCCGGTCAACCAGGAAATGAACCGCGCGCTCTGCGCCTCCATCGTCTCCCGCAGCTCATTGGCCTGCGCGGCGATCTCCACGCCGGTCAGCACCAGCGTCGCCGTCACGAAGATGCAGACCCCCAGCATCACGATCATCAGCCGCCAGCCCCGGCCGATGGGAAGCACCCGCCCCAGCAACCGCACGCCGCCATCCAGCATGGAGGCGACCACCAGCCCGGCGAAGATGAGCAGCAGCGGCTGGATCAACAGCACGCACAAGGCGGTGCCGATCGCCAGCCCGAACCACACTGACGCGCGCTTCAGTTCGGCGCGGATCAGGGGATCGCGCAGTTCATTGGGGCCTGGCCCCGCGAGCGTGTCCGGGGCGTCGTCGCTCATCAGTCCTCCCGGTCCGGGTGGAGGCTGGTTCCGGCCCGGCCGCCCCGCATCGCCTGGATCCAGCTTATCGGGTTATACCAGGTCGCCGTGCCGTCCAGCGAGAAGGTGATGAACTCCGCGCGGCCGCCCAGATTTTCCCAGGGCACCGGCCCGCCCAGCCCGCCCTCGGCCAGCGAGACGCGGCTGTCCGCCGAGCGGTCGCGATTATCGCCCATCAGGAAGACATGCTTGTCGGGAATGGTGAAGGCGGCGACATCGTCCGCGCGGCTCAGCCCCAGTTCGATCGTGTCAAAGCTGCGCCCGTTGGGCAGGGTCTCCCGCACGATCGGCAGTTCGCAATATGCCTTGTCGTCCGGGCCGATGACCAGCCGGCCCGGAAACTGATCGTCCTTGCACGGCGCGTTCGCGTCGACCGGGATCATCCGCGGCGTCGCCACCGAACGCTTCACCGGCACGCCGTTGAGGATGACGGTGCCGCCGCGCATCTCGAAACGGTCGCCGGGCAGGCCGATCACGCGCTTGATATAATCGGTCTTCTCGCCCGGCGGGGAGACGATGACGATATCGCCGCGTTCCGGCATCTTGCCGAGCAGACGGCCCGGCATGAACGGCAGCAGGTGGAAGGTCGGCGAGACGAACGACCAGCCATAGGGATATTTGCTGACGACCAGCCGGTCGCCGACCAGCAGCCCCGGCATCATCGATTCGGACGGGATGTAGAAGGGTTTGGCGATGAAGCTGTGGAAGCCCAGCACCGCCAGGACGAGCCAGAACACGCCCTTTATTTCCGCCCACCAGTCGGTTCCGCCCTTGGGTTTTCCCGCCTTGGCAGGGTCGACGGTCGCATTCGAATCGCTCAAGCGATCCACTCCTTCATATCGGTAACGCCTCGATCACCACAAAGGCCTGCGCCCAGGGATGATCGTCGGTCAAGGTCAGATGCACCCGTGGGACGTGGCCCTCCGGCACGATGGCGTCAAGACGCGCCCTGGCGCCCCCGGTCAGCGCCAGCGTCGGCGCGCCGCCCGGCGCGTTGACGACGCCGATGTCGCGCATGAACACGCCCTGTTTGAATCCGGTGCCCACCGCCTTGGAAAAAGCCTCCTTGGCGGCAAAACGCTTGGCATAGGTTCCCGCGCGGGTCAGCGGCCTGCGCGCGGCGCGGGCGCGCTCGACATCAGTGAACACCCGCGCCTCGAACCGCGCGCCGAAGCGGTCGAGCGAATTCTGGATCCGCTCGATATTGCACAGGTCGGAGCCGAGGCCGACGATCATGCCGGGCGCGCCGCGTCCATCAGCGCCCGCATCCGGCCGATGCTGGCGGCCAGCCCGGTGAAGATCGCCTCGCCGATCAGGAAATGGCCGATATTCAGCTCCGCCAGCTGCGGAATGGCGGCGATGGGCGCGACATTGGCGAAGGTCAGGCCATGGCCGGCATGCGATTCGATGCCGTTCTTGCTGGCCAGCGCCGCCGCGTCGCTGACCCGGCGCACCTCGTCCGGGTCGGCGCCGAGATCGGCATAGCGGCCGGTGTGGAACTCGACGACCGGGGCCTTCAGCCGAATCGCCGCGTCGATCTGGCGCGCGGACGGCTCGATGAACAGGCTGACGCGAATGCCGGCCTCGCCCAGTCGCGCGACGAACGGCGCGAGATGGTCGAACTGCCCGGCCACGTCCAGCCCGCCCTCCGTCGTCACCTCCTCGCGCCGCTCCGGCACCAGGCAGACGGCGTGCGGGCGGTGGCGCAGCGCGATGCCCAGCATCTCCTCCGTCGCCGCCATTTCCAGGTTCAGCGGCACGGTGAGCGTGGCCATCAGCCGCTCGATATCGTCGTCGGTGATGTGGCGGCGGTCCTCGCGCAGATGGGCGGTGATGCCGTCCGCGCCCGCGTCCACCGCGATCAGCGCGGCGCGCACCGGATCGGGATAGCCCACGCCCCGCGCGTTGCGGATGGTGGCGACATGGTCGATGTTGACGCCGAGCCGGAGGGTCACGCCGCCCGGCTCCCCGGCTTGACCGCCGGCAGCGCCGCCAGTTCGGGCGGCAAGGCGTCGGCGGCGTAGGTCGGCACGTCCAGCCGGATCAGCGGGAAGAAGGGCACGCCCAGATCGGCCGTGCCGGACGAGCGGTCCACCAGCGCCGCGGCGGCGATGACATCGCCCCCCGCCCGGCCGATGGCGGCGATCGCCTCGCGCGAGCTGAGGCCGGTGGTGACGACATCCTCCATCATCAGCACGCGCTGCCCCGGCTTCAGCCGGAAGCCGCGGCGCAGCTCGAATACCCCGTCCGGCCGCTCCAGGAACAGCGCGTCGACGTTCAGCGCCCGACCCATTTCATGGCCGGCGATGATTCCGCCCATGGCCGGCGAAACGACCACATCTATGCGCGCGCGGACGCTTTCCGGCAGACCGGCCGCCAGCGCCGTCGCCAGCCGGGCGCCCCGCGCCGGGTTCATCAGCACCCGCGCGCACTGCAGGTAACGCGAACTGCGCAAACCGGACGAAAGAATGAAATGCCCTTCGAGCAGCGCCTCCGCCGCCCGGAATTCAGCCAATATTTCATCATTCGTCATGCGCAAAACCCGCCGCTTTTCATGGTCCGGCGTGATAGGGCGGCGGGACCCGGGGCGCAATGCCCGCAAAAATCTCGTCACATGCTTGAGACGTGGGGACTTGGGGCATATAAGCCGCCTCGCATTCAGGCCACGCGCCGGGCGGGCATATGCCCGGCGGCCTACAGGGGTGAAGATCGAGACGCTTATGACCATGGTAAAGTCTGCTCTATTGGCGATCAGCCTGATCGCGATGCCGGGGGCCGCGCTCGCGCAGGATCCGGCGCCGGTCGCCGCGCCCGCAGTGGCCGCGCCGGCCCCCGCGGCAACGCCGACGGCCGCCGCGACGCCGGACTATACGCCGCTGAAGCCGGTCGCCGGCATCGGCGAGCCGATTCCCGGCGGGCTGCACATCCCCGAACAGGTCTCTACCAACGGCCGCGAGGCGCTGCGCATTCACAACCACATATTGATGCCGATCATCACGGCCATCTGCGTGCTGGTGCTGGTGCTGCTGTTCTGGGCGGCGGTCCGCTATCGCCGCAGCGCCAACCCGATCCCGTCCAAGACATCCCACAACACGCTGATCGAGGTGGCCTGGACGCTGCTTCCCGTGCTGATCCTGGTCGGCATCGCGGTGCCGTCTATCAGCCTGCTCGCCGCGCAGTACAAGCCGCCCGGAAAGGACGCGCTGACCGTCAAGGCGATCGGCAACCAGTGGTACTGGACCTATGAATATCCCGACAATGGCGGGATCGAGCTGGTCTCCAACATGCTGACGGACGAACAGGCCAAGGAACGCGGCGAGCCCCGGCTGCTCGGCGTCGACAACCGCCTGGTCCTGCCGGTGGGCCGCAAGATCAAGCTCATCGTCACCTCCAACGACGTCATCCACAGCTTCGCCGTCCCGGCCTTCTGGGCCAAGATGGACGCCGTCCCCGGCCGCCTGAACGAGCTGTCCTTCACCATCGAGCGCGAAGGCGTCTATTACGGCCAGTGCTCCGAACTGTGCGGCGCGCGCCACGGCTTCATGCCGATCGCGGTCGAGGCCGTGTCTCCCGAGCGCTATGCCGCCTGGGTGAAGTCCAAGGGCGGATCGATGCCCGGCGAAGAGCAGGCCGCCCCGGCGGCCGACGCCGGTGCAGCCGCCGAAGCCACGGCGGATGCGGCGGCCGCAACTGCCGCCACGAACCAGGCCGCAACCGGCAATACGGGTAACTGAAGATCATGACTGACATCGCAGCCAGGCCCAGCGAATTCCACGCTGAACACGACGACCATCACGCGCACGCGGCGGACCACAAGCCCGCTTTCTTCGCGCGCTGGTTCATGTCCACCAACCATAAGGACATCGGCACGCTCTACCTGATCTTCGCGATCTGCGCGGGGATCATCGGCGGCGCGATTTCCGGCATGATGCGCATGGAACTGGCCCACCCGGGCATGCAGTATCTGCAGGACTGGGCGTCGTTCCACCAGGGCACGCAGGCGACGATCGACGAGGCGCACCACCTGTGGAACGTGCTCATCACCTCGCACGGCCTGATCATGATCTTCTTCATGGTGATGCCGGCGATGATCGGCGGGTTCGGCAACTGGTTCGTGCCGATCATGATCGGCGCGCCGGACATGGCCTTCCCGCGCATGAACAATGTCAGCTTCTGGCTGCTGCCGCCGGCGTTCATCCTGCTGCTCGGCTCGTCCTTCTTCCCCGGCGGCATCGGCCCGGGCGCGGGCACCGGCTGGACCATGTACGCACCGCTCTCGACCTCCGGGTCGACCGGGCCTGCGGTGGACATGACCATCCTGTCCATGCACCTTGCCGGCGCGTCCTCCATTCTGGGCGCGATCAACTTCATCACCACCATCTTCAACATGCGCGCACCGGGGATGACCATCCACAAGATGCCGCTGTTCGCCTGGTCGGTGCTGGTCACCGCCTTCCTGCTGCTGCTGTCGCTGCCGGTTCTCGCCGCCGCGATCACCATGCTGCTCACCGACCGCAATTTCGGCACCACCTTCTTCGATCCCGCCGGCGGCGGCGATCCGGTGCTGTACCAGCATCTCTTCTGGTTCTTCGGCCATCCCGAAGTGTACATCATGATCCTGCCGGGCTTCGGCATCGTCAGCCACATCATCTCGACGTTCAGCCGCAAGCCGATCTTCGGCTATCTCGGCATGGCCTATGCGATGGTGGCGATCGGCGTCGTCGGCTTCATCGTGTGGGCGCACCACATGTTCACCACCGGCCTGAGCGTGAACACCAAGATGTATTTCACCGCGGCGACGATGGTGATCGCGGTGCCGACCGGCATCAAGATCTTCTCGTGGATCGCCACCATGTGGGGCGGGTCGATCAGCTTCAAGACCCCGATGCTGTGGGCCGTGGGCTTCATCTTCATGTTCACCGTGGGCGGCGTGACTGGCGTGGTGCTGGCCAATGGCGGCATCGACGACATCCTGCACGACACCTATTATGTGGTGGCGCATTTCCACTATGTGCTGTCGCTGGGCGCCGTCTTCTCGCTGTTCGCGGGCTTCTATTACTGGTTCGGCAAGATGTGGGGCCGGCAGTATAACGAGTTCCTCGGCCAGCTGCATTTCTGGGTGTTCTTCATCGGCGTGAACGTGCTGTTCTTCCCGATGCACTTCCTGGGCCTGCAGGGCATGCCGCGCCGCATCCCCGACTATAACGACGCCTATGCGCACTGGAACACGATGGCTTCGTGGGGCTATGCGATCATGGCCGCGAGCATGGTGATCTTCTTCGTCAACGTCATCTGGTCGTTGTTCGCGGGCAAGAAGGCCGGCGACAATCCCTGGGGCGAAGGCGCGACGACGCTGGAATGGACGCTGTCCAGCCCGCCGCCGTACCACCAGTTCGAAACGCTGCCGAAGATCGACTGATCGAAAGGAAAAGACGCCGTCCGGACAGCCTCCGGGCGGCGTCGACCGGGTAAGATTATGGCGAGTTCAGCAATCCGGGCCGAGGCGTGGCTCCCTGCCGATTGGCGCGATTTCCTCGCGCTGACCAAGCCCAGGGTGATGAGCCTTGTCGTCTTCACCGGCTTGTGCGGGCTGCTCGCCGCGCCCAAGGCCATCCACCCGGTGCTGGGCTTCACCGCCATATTGTGCATCGCGCTTGGCGCAGGCGCGGCGGGCGCCCTCAACCAGTGGTATGAGAGCGACCTCGACGAGAAAATGGTCCGCACCCGCAACCGGCCCCTGCCCGCCGGCCGCATGGACCGCGATTCGGCGCTGCATTTCGGCGTCGGGCTGGGCGTCTTTTCCGTGCTGCTGCTGGGCCTCGCCACCAACTGGCTGGCGGCCGCGGTGCTCGCCGCGTCCATCCTGTTCTACGTCGTCATCTACACCGTCTGGCTGAAGCGCCGGACGCCGCAGAACATCGTCATCGGCGGGGCGGCCGGCGCATTCCCGCCGCTGATCGGCTGGGTCGCCGCGACGGGCGCGATGGCGCCGCTGCCGCTGATCCTGTTCGCGCTGATCTTCCTGTGGACGCCGCCGCATTTCTGGGCGCTCGCGCTGTTCGTCAGGCCCGATTACGCCGCCGCCGGCGTACCGATGCTGCCCGTCGTCGCGGGCGAGCGGCAGACCCGCCGGCAGATCCTCGGCTATACGCTGGCGATGATCGCCGCCGCGCTGGCCCCCGCGCTGCTGGGGCTGGCCGGAACCCTTTATGCGGCGGTGGCGACGGTGCTGAGCGCGGTCTTCCTGCTCATGGCCGTGCGCGTCTCGCTGTCGCGGGTGGTGGAGCCGGCCAAGATGGCGGCCGAGCGGATGCTGTTCAAATTCTCCATCCTCTATCTTTTCCTCCTGTTCGGCGCGCTCGTCGTCGACAGATGGTGGCTGGCATGATCGACCCTGAAGACCAGAAGCGCATCCGCGCGCGCCAGCGCTCGCGATCGATGGTCACCGGCCTCATCCTCGGGGCGCTGGTGATCCTGTTCTATTTCATCACCGTCGTGAAGATCGCCAGCTGATGACGCGGAACGCCCGCACCGGCCTGATCGCCGCCCTGCTGGCCTGCACCATGGTCGGCGTCGGCTATGCCGCCGTGCCGCTTTACCAGATGTTCTGCCAGGTGACCGGGTTCAACGGCACCACCCAGCGCGCCTCCGCCAACGCCGCGCCGGTTGCGGTGGTCAAGAACCGGACGATGTCGATCCGCTTCGACGGCAACACCGCGCCCGGCCTGCCCTGGTCTTTCCGGCCGGAGCACCCGACCGACACGGTTTCGGTCGGCGCGCGCGACATGGCAATCTTCATCGCCAAGAATGAGTCGGACCAGCCGATCACCGGCACCGCGACCTTCAACGTCACGCCCAGCCAGGCCGGCCCCTATTTCACCAAGATCCAGTGCTTCTGCTTCACCCAGCAGACGCTGAAGCCCGGCGAGACGATGCGGATGCCGGTGCTGTTCTATGTCGATCCCAAGATATTGCAGGATCGCGACGCATCCGACGTTCAGGAAATCACGCTCAGCTACACCTTCTTCCCGGTGGACCCGGACAAGAGCTGAGGCTAGAGACCGTAAAAATTCGCATAAGAGGGAAACCATGGCCGGCGCCAAGAACCACGATTATCATATCCTGCCACCCAGCATCTGGCCGCTCGTCGGCTCGCTGTCGGCGCTCATCATGGCGTCGGGCGCGATCATGTGGATGCATGAGGCGACTTATGGTGGAATCGTGTTCTTCATCGGCCTCGCGGGCGTGCTGGGCACGATGTACAGCTGGTGGGCGGACGTGGTGCGCGAAGCCAATGCCGGCGATCATACCCCCGTTGTCGGGCTGCATCTGCGTTACGGGATGATCCTGTTCATCGCGTCCGAAGTGATGTTCTTCGTCGGCTGGTTCTGGGCGTGGTTCGATTTCTCGCTGTTCCCATCGACCGTCGACGCAGTGGGGGGGCAGTGGCCGCCCAAGGGCGTCGAGGTGATCGATCCCTTCGGTTTCCCGCTGCTCAACACGCTGATCCTGCTGTGTTCCGGCACCACCGTCACCTGGGCGCATCATTCGCTGATCCATGGCGACCGCGACGGGCTGAAGAAGGGGCTGTGGGCCACCATCATCCTGGGCCTGATCTTTTCCGCGGTGCAGGCCTATGAATATATGCACGCGCCCTTCGCCTTCAAAGGCCTGAACTATGGCGCGGCCTTCTTCATGGCGACGGGTTTCCACGGTTTCCACGTGCTGGTCGGCACGATCTTCCTGATCGTCTGCCTGGTCCGCGCCTATCGCGGCGATTTCACCCCGCGCCAGCATTTCGGCTTCGAAGCCGCTGCCTGGTACTGGCATTTCGTCGACGTCGTGTGGCTGTTCCTGTTCATCTCCATCTATGTCTGGGGTGGCTGGGGCGCGCCGATCCACGGCGGCTGATACGGACAAGCCGGCTTCTCCGGCGGTTCTCGGCGCCGCGCTGCGGGGCAACTGCCCCCGGTGCGGCGCTGCCGCATTGTTCGACGGCCCGGTGCGCTTCGCCGACCGCTGCCGCGCCTGCGCGCTCGATTACTCGCAGTTCAACGTGGGCGACGGCCCGGCCGCCTTCCTGACGCTGATCGTCGGCGGCGTGCTGATGGCGCTGGCCATCACCCTTGAACTCAGCCTGCATCCGCCCTTCTGGGTCCACCTGCTGCTGTGGGTGCCGCTGACGCTGGCGGCGGTGGTCGCCTGCCTGCGGTTGGCCAAGGGGGCGCTGATTACCCTGGAATATCGCAACCAGGCGCGCGAAGGCCGGCTGCGTGAGCAGGAATGATGGGCGGGCAGGACCGATGAAACGCATCCCGATATTGGCGACCGTGGTGGTCGCCGCCGCCATCGCGCTGATGATCGGCCTCGGCATCTGGCAGTTGCAGCGCGCCCAGTGGAAAGCGGGCCTGCTCGCCAGCTACGCCGCCGCGCAGCACCAGCCGCCGATTGCCTGGCCGGTCGTTCCCTCGCCCAAAAACCCGCCCCTGTTCCGCCGCAGCAGCGCCTTCTGCCTGCAGGTGACCGGCTGGCGCTCCGTCAGCGGGCGCAACCTGCAACAGACGCCGGGCTGGTCCCACATCGCATCGTGCCGCAGCGGCGGCGGCGAGGGACCGGGTTTCCAGGCGGTGATGGGCTGGTCAACCGAACCGGCCGATCCGGCCTGGACCGGCGGCATGGTGGAAGGCGTGATCGCGCCCGACAGCCAGTCGATCATCCGGCTGGTCGCGACCAACCCGGCCCCCGGGCTGGTGCCGAGCGCGCCGCCGTCGCTGGAGGACATTCCCAACAACCACATGGCCTATGCGGTGCAGTGGTTCCTCTTCGCGCTGATCGCCGCGATCATCTATGTGCTGGCGCTCAGGCGCCGCAACCGGGACGGCGGTCCGGCGAACATCGCGCCCTGACATTGCGGTAACGCCTTTCCCCGGCTAATCGCGCGTCATGCGGTATATCAGCACCAGAGGAGCGGCCCCGGCGCTCGACTTCGAAGCGGTCACACTGGCCGGCCTTGCGTCCGACGGCGGGCTGTATCTGCCCGAAGCCTGGCCCAGCCTGTCGCGCGACGAGATCGCCGCGCTGGCCGGCCTGTCCTATGTCGACACCGCCGTGGCGGTGATGCGCCCCTTTGTCGGCGACGCGCTGGACGAGGCCGCGCTGCGCAGCCTGTGCGAGCAGGCCTATGGCCGCTTTGCCCATGCCGCCGTCACGCCCATCGTGCAGCTGGACCACCGCCAGTGGCTGCTGGAGCTGTTCCACGGGCCGACGCTGGCCTTCAAGGACGTGGCGCTGCAGCTGCTGGGCCTGCTGTTCGAGCGGTTCCTTTCCAGCCGCGACACGCACCTGACCGTGGTCGGCGCGACATCCGGCGATACGGGCTCCGCCGCCATCGACGCGCTGGCCGGCCGGGCCAAGGTGGATATTTTCATGCTCCACCCCGAAGGCCGGGTTTCGGACGTGCAGCGCCGCCAGATGACGACGGTGCTGGCCCCCAACGTCCATAATATCGCGATAGACGGCAGCTTCGACGACGCGCAGGCGATGGTGAAGGCGATGTTCGCCGACGCCGGTTTTTCCGGGCGATTCGCGCTGTCGGCGGTCAATTCGATCAACTGGGCGCGGCTGATGGCCCAGATCGTCTATTATTTCTACGCCGCCGTGCGGCTGGGCGCGCCCGACCGGCCGGTCGCCTTCTCCGTCCCAACCGGCAATTTCGGCGACATCTTCGCGGGCTATGTCGCGGCCCGCATGGGCCTGCCGGTCGCCCGGCTGATCGTTGCGACCAACGTCAACGACATCCTCCACCGGGCGATTTCGCAGGGCGATTATTCCGCCGGCACGGTGACGCCGACGGCCACGCCGTCCATGGACATCCAGGTCAGCTCCAATTTCGAGCGGCTGCTGTTCGATCTGGGCGGGCGCGACGGCGCGGCGCTGGCCGGGCAGATGAAGGCGTTCGACGCGACGCGGGCGCTGCGCCTGACCAACCAGCAGCTGACCGGCGCGGCGGAGCTTTTTTCCAGCGCGCGGATCGACGCGGACGACATGGCGCTCGCCATGCGCTGGGCAAGCGAGCAGGCCGGCCAGACGGTGGACCCGCACAGCGCGGTCGGCCTGGCGGCGGCGCTGGCCAGCGATCTCGACCCCGCGGTGCCGGTGGTCACGCTGGCCACGGCGCATCCCGCCAAGTTCCGCGACGCGGTGGAGCGCGCCACCGGCCTGCGCCCCGCCCTGCCCGCGCGCATCGGCAGCCTGTTCGAGCGCGAGGAACGCTATGCCTCGCTGCCCGCATCGCTGGACGCCGTCACCGCCTATATTGCCGAGCGGGCGACGCCCAGACCATGACGCTGACCACGCTGGTCGCCGAGCCCTGGGCCGATTACGGGCTGCTGGATTCGGGGCATGGGCGCAAGCTGGAGCGTTATGGCCGGTTCCGCTTCATCCGGCCCGAGCCGCAGGCGATGTGGGCGCCGGCCGGCGACAACTGGCGCGCCGACGCGGAATTCATCCCCGGATCCGACGAGGATGGCGGCGGCAAATGGCATTATGCCCGGCCGGTGCCGCATGAGGGCTGGCCGCTCGGCTGGGAGGAGGTGCGCTTCCAGGCCAACACCACGCCCTTCCGCCACCTCGGCTTCTTCCCGGACATGGACCCGGTGTGGCGCTGGATGCGCGGCCGCACCGAGGGGTGCGATGCGCCGCAGGTGATGAACCTGTTCGGCTATACCGGCGTCGGCACGCTGGCGATGGCGGTCACCGGCGCGCAGATGGTGCATGTCGATGCGTCGAAGAAATCGGTGGAGGCGGCGCGCGCCAATGCCATGTTGTCCGGCATGGCGGACAAGCCGGTGCGCTGGATCATCGACGATGCGGCCAAGTTCGTCGCGCGCGAGGTGCGGCGCGGGCGGCGTTATGACGGGATCCTGCTCGATCCGCCCAAATATGGCCGCGGGCCGGAGGGCGAGGTGTGGAAGCTGGATGAAGGGCTGCCCGGGCTGATCGCCGATTGCCGGCGCCTGCTGGACGCCGATTCGCGCTTCCTGTTCCTCACCGTCTATGCGGTGCGGATGTCCGCGCTGGCGATCGGCGAGCTGCTGCGCCAGGCCTTTGCCGACCTGCCGGGCACGGTGGAGGCGGGCGAGCTGGCCGTCCGCGAGGAAGCGCGCGGGCTGTTGCTGCCGACCGCCATCTTCGCCCGCTGGAGCCGCTGAGCGGCTAGCGCCGGGCCGCACCTGCCCTCGCGCCCGCCCGGCCTGCCGATCCAGTACGATGCCGCCGGGAAGCCGGGCGGGGGCGAGGGCCGGAGCCCCGCGCCGATGTGGACGTTTTACTCCCGCGCCGCGCGCATGGCCGCGCCGGCCGCGAACGGCGCGCCGGCGATGAGCAGCAGGCTGGCCGCGCCGAGCAGCTTCAGCGCGCCCGTCTCCCCCTCCGCCAGCGCGCCGCCGCCGAAGATCAGCAACGGTACGCAGAGCGGCAGCATGAGCAGCCCGGCAAGCGCGCCGGTGCTGCGCAGGCCGGCGGTGAGCGCGGCGACGGTGACGCCCAGCGCGGCCAGACCCGGCGTGCCGATGGCAAGCCCCGCCTCCAGCCGCAGCAGCGCCGCGCCGTCCATGCGCAGCAAGGCGCTGGCCGGGATGGCGGCAATCATCAGCGGCGGGCCGAAGCTGAGCCAATGGGCGACGATGCGCGCGGTGGCGACGGCCTCGTCGCTGATCCCGCGCAGGGCAAGCTGATCCAGCACGCCGCTGGCCCGGTCCGGCTCGATCAGCCGGTCGACCGGCAGCAGCGCGGCGAGCAGCGCCGCCATCCACAGCACGCCGCCGCCGGTGCGCGCCAGCACCGGCGCATCCGGGCCGATGGCGAAGGGGAACAGCGTGGCGACCAGCAGGAAGAAGATCAGCGGCAGCACCGCGCCGCCGCCCCGCAGGCTGATCGACAGATCGCGGCGGATGAGGGCGAGCAGCGGCTTCATCGCGCGCCCAGCGTGATCGTCAAGGGCCGCTCAAGGATGAGCGGCTGGTGGGTGGCGGCGAGCACGATGCCGCCGGATCGGCGGTGCACGCCGATCACCATGCCGAGCCGGTCCAGCGCGTCGGCATCCATGCCGTTGCCGGGTTCGTCCAGCAGCCAGATCGGCACGCCGGCCGCGATCACCCGGGCCAGCGAGGCGCGGCGGCGCTGGCCGGTGGACAGCATCCTGACGGGCACGGGCGCGAGGTGGGCGATGCCCATCACGTCCAGCGCCGTCATGACGTCATCGGGCGTGCGCCGATCTATCCGCGACCAGAAGCCCAGCGCGTCGGCCAGCGGCAGGCGCGGATCGAGCGCCAACTGCTCGTCCGACAGCGCGACCGCGCCGGTGCGCGTCACCGTTCCGGCGGCGGGATCGAGCAGGCCGGCGGCGATGCGCAGCAGGCTGGACTTGCCGGCGCCGTTGGGGCCGATGGCCAGCGCCGCCTCGCCCGGACCGAGCGCGAAGCCGATACCTTCGAACAGCAGGCGGCCGCCGCGCAGGCAGGCGACATGATCGAAAGCGAGCGCCGCCTCGCTCATCCGGCGGACTCCTCAAGCGCGTGCATGTCATCATCCGACAGGCCGAAATGATGGCCGACCTCGTGGATCAGCACATGGCTGACCAGCGCCTCCAGCGAGACGCCGGTTTCCACCCATTCGTCGAGCAGCGCGCGGCGATAGAGGTGGATCATGTCCGGCAGCGCGCCGACATCCATGGAGCTTTTCTCGGCCAGCGGACGGCCGGTGTAGAGCCCGCTCAGATCGAACGGGCTTTCGATGCCCAGTTCCGCGAGCACGTCTTCGTCGGCGAATTCGGCGACCTTCAGCACCACATCGCCCAGATGGGCGCGGAATTGCGCCGGCAGGCGGTTCAGCGCCGCCAGCGCCAGCGCCTCGATCGCCGCCGCATCGGGGGGGAATGTCTCGGGTGAATTGCCAGCCGCCGCCATCGCTGCGACATAGGCGGAAGGATGGGGCAATGCCAAGCGGAGGAATGAGGCCGATGATCGAACAGCTCGACGAGGAGGAGCGCGCCGAGGCGCTCGATCGGCTCGGCGAATGGGATTATGACGAGGCGCGCGACGCGATCAGCCGGCGCTTCGTGTTCGCCGATTTTTCCACCGCCTTCGCCTTCATGACCCGCGTCGCGCTGATCGCGGAGAAGGCCGATCACCACCCGGAATGGTCGAACGTGTGGAACCGGGTCGACATCCTGCTCACCACCCATGACGCCGGCGGGCTCTCCGCGCGCGACGTGGCGATGGCGGAGGCGATCGACGCGCTGATCGACGCGGATTGATATTCCTATCTATTGGTGAAATTTCCCGATGATCGGGAGATACTGGGGGCACGATTCCGCCTTTTGCTCGGAAAATTCCCGATAATCCGCCAAAAAGCGAAACTGGCACGCGGCCTGCAATAACCCGGATATCGTCGCCGGATGATCCGGCAGGACATTTTCAGGGAGCAAGTCACCATGTTTACGTTCGATCTCACCAACCTTCAGCGTGCCATCGTTTCCGTCGCGGGCGCGCTGGTTTTCGCCACCGTCGTCATCACCGCCACGGTGAGCCCGGTCGAAGCCGCCATGCTGGTGTCGCCGATCCTGTAACGGGATCGGCCCCGCCCCACCCGCTTCACGCCAGAACAAGGGAAACGCCCATGTCCGCCTATCGCCTCGACAAGCATAACGCCAAGCTGATGGGCGTTTGCGCCGGGCTGGCCAATGCGGCCGGCCTCGACGTCACCATGATCCGCGTCGTGCTGGTGCTGCTGACGCTGTTCGCGCTCGGCCCGGTCTCGATCGCCGCCTATCTGCTGACCGGCTGGATCGCATCCTGACAAAGCATCCGGCCGTGGCGGCGACGGGTCCACAAAGCACTGGACCCGGCCGCCGGGAGCCCTAAACTCCTGCGATCCACCACCCCAGGATCGCAACCATGACCTATAAGCCGTTTATCGCCCTCGCCGCCGCGCTGACCCTCGCCTGGCCGGCCGCCGCCGTGCTTCCGGTGGGCGCGAAAGCCCCCGATTTCTCGACGCAGGGCTCGCTGGCGGGCAAGAATTTCCCCTTCACGCTCAGCCAGGCGCTGAAAAAGGGGCCGGTGGTGCTGTATTTCTTCCCCGCCGCCTTCACGCCGGGATGCACCATAGAGGCGCATGATTTTGCCGAGGCGACCGCCGATTTCAACAAGGCGGGCGCGACCGTGATCGGCGTGACCGCCGGCAATGTCGACCGGCTGAACGAATTTTCCGCCACTGAATGCCGCAACAAGTTCGCCGTCGCGCTGGCCAGCGCGTCGATGATCCACGACTATGACGTGAAGATGGCGGAGCGGGAGGGGTTGAGCAATCGCACCTCCTATGTCATCGCGCCGGACGGCAAGATCATCTATGCCTATAGCGCGATGAACCCGCGCGGCCATGTGACCAACACGCTGGACGCGGTGAAGGCGTGGCGGGCGAAGAAATAAGGGGAAAAGGGATGATGACGGGCAGCAGGCTGGCAAGAGCGGGCGCGGCGGCGGCCGTGCTGATGCTCGCGGCGTCTCCGGCGCTGGCGGCGGACGGCGCGGCGGCAAAGCTCTCCGTGGCCAAATCCGTGCGCGCGGCCGCGCCGCAAACCACGAAGGACGGCAAGCTTGCCGGCGCCGGCCCCGGCATGCTCCTGGCCGGCGCGGCGGTGATCGGCGGACTGATCGTCCTCGTCATGTCCGGCAAGGACAAGGACGAGCCGGCCAGCCCGTAAGCGCGGCCCGCCGCGGGCTTCCGGGCCTGAACCGGCGGGCGCGGCCCCAATATCGCAAGCGGACGGGTGCCCGCCCGGCATGATTCCGGTCTGTGCGGCGGGCTGATCGCCCTTGTCGCGTCCGGCAAGGACGGGGGGCGAACCGGCCAGTCCTTTGCTCCGGCAAGCCCGAGCCGGGAAATCTCAGGGCCTGAGCGGCAGGAACAGCCCCAATATCGAGACGGCCAGCGCCATGCAGGCGATGATGAGCGCGGCGCGCGCCATCAGGCTGGCGCGCTGCGCGATGATCGCCGGATCCTCGTCGGGCTCGTCCTGCACCGTGCCGTTCTCCATCGCCCCCGTGCGTTCGTCGCGGCGCGGGCATCGCATGTGCGTCGCATAGCGAACGCCGGCTGCCAACCCTTTCTGGTTGCTGACAGACGCGTTCGCGGACCGTTCAGCGCGACTCGCGCATTCATCCATCCTGTCGGCAGGGATTTCCAGATTCTGGAACCGTCCCGACAGGCAGGAATGGAGATTCGATATGCGTAAATTGTTCATCTCGGCTCTGATGGCCGCGACGATTCTGCCGGCCACGGGCGCCTACGCCCAGTCGCACGGCGAAGTGCAGCGCAGCCAGCAGGAACTGCGGCATCAGCAGCAGCAGCTCCGCGATGCGCAGCGCCATGGCGACCGCCGCGACGTGCAGCGCGAGCGGCAGGACGTCCGCGAAGCCCGGCAGGAGCTGCGCGAGGACTGGCGGGATTACCGCCGCAGCAACGGCAATGTCTTCCGCCAGGGCCGCTATGTCGCCCCGCGCGGCCAGCACTATCGCCCGATCCGCCAGGGCGTGGTGATCAACCGCGCCTTTTACGGGCAGCGTTACTGGATTGCCGATCCCTATCGCTACCGCCTGCCGCGGGTGAGCGGCAACGAGCGCTGGGTGCGCTACGGCAATGACGTTCTGCTGGTGAACATTCGCAGCGGGCGCGTGCTGCGGATCTACAACGGCTTCTTCTGGTAAGTCGGATCAGGCGGGGCGCGGGAGCAGGCTGCTTGCGCGCCCCTTGCCGATCCCCCTGGCCGCGCCGCCGGAACAACCCGGCAACGCGGCCGATGCCGCGGCATGCGCCCCGGCACCAGTCCGAAAGGGGGAAGGACCATCGCGCGTAACGCGCCGGCGCTCAGCCGGTTGCACGCAGCGCCAGCGCCTCCGCGATTAGCGCGCGACTGTTGCCGATTCCATACAGTGCGATGAAACTGCCCATGCGCGGCCCCTGAGCGGTGCCGAGCAGCGTCTCGTACAGCGCCTTGAACCAGTCGCGCAGCGTTTCGAAGCCGCCGGCATTGCCGACCGCATAGACCGCGTTCTGGATCGCCTCCGCATCCGCATCGGCCGGCAGCGCCGCCAGTTGCGCGTCCAGCGCCTCAAGCGCCGCCGCCTCGCGCGCGTCCGGCGCGCGGCGTTGCAGCGTGGGGGCGATGAAATCGCGATGATAGGCGAGCGCATGGTCGATCAACCGGTCCAGCTCCGGGTAGGCCGCTGCCGAGGCATCCGGCACATAATTGCCCAGATAACCCCACACCTGCTCCCGGCTCGCCTCGCCCAGCACGCCGACCAGGTTCAGCAGCAGCCCGAAGGTGACCGGCAACGGCGCGTCCGGCACCTTGCCGTCATGGATGTGATGGACCGGATTGCCCAGCTTTTGCGGCAGTTCCTGCCCCGGCCAGTTGGCGCGGAACTGCCAGTAATCGTCCACTGCGCGCGGGATGACGCCCATGTGCAGCGATTTCGCCTTTTTCGGCTCGCGATAGATGTAGAAGGCCAGGCTTTCCTGCGGGCCATAGGTGAGCCACTGGTCGAGGCTGAGCCCATTGCCCTTGGACTTGGAGATCTTTTCCCCCTTTTCGTCGAGGAACATCTCGTAGTTGAAACCTTCCGGCGGCCGGGCGCCCAGCACCCGCGCGATCTTGGACGACTGGACGACCGAATCGATCAGGTCCTTGCCCGCCATTTCATAATCCACGCCCAGCGCCGCCCAGCGCATCGCCCAGTCGACCTTCCATTGCAGCTTGGCGAGGCCGCCCAGCGCGGATTGCTCGATCACGTCGCCATCGTCGACGAAGCGGATCAGCCCGGCCTCCGCATCCACCACCTCCACCGGCACCTGCAGCACGACGCCGCTTTTTGGGCTGATCGGCAGCACCGGCGAATAGGTGGCCTGCCGCTCCTTGCGCAGCGTGGGCAGCATGACCCCCATGATCGCGTCATAGGCGCGGAGCACCCCGCGCAGCGCGTCGTCGAACCGGCCGGAGGCATAGCAGTCCGTCGAGGACAGGAATTCATAATCGAAACCGTAGCGATCGAGGAAATCGCGCAGCGTCGCATTATTATGATGGGCGAAGCTTTCGAACTTGCCGAACGGATCGGGGATGCGGGTGAGCGGCTTGCCCAGATGTAGGGCCAGCATCGCCTGGTTGGGGACATTGTCCGGCACCTTGCGCAGCCCGTCCATATCGTCGCTGAACGCGATCAGCCGGGTCGGGATGTCGGACAGCGCATGATAGGCGTTGCGCACCATGGTGGTGCGCAGCACTTCGTTGAATGTGCCGATATGCGGCAGGCCGGAGGGGCCATAGCCGGTTTCGAACAGCACATGCCCCTTGGCGGGCGGGCCGCCGGCATAGCGTTTCAGCAGCTTGCGCGCCTCTTCATAAGGCCATGCCTTCGAATCCATCGCCGCTGCACGCAATTCATTCACCGATGTTGCCCTTTCGTTCGCTTCCGTCATAACGGGACGAATGGCGGCCTATTTGCCTTATCCTTCGCTCCACGCAAGCCACGGCGGCATCTGGATCGCGACACCGGACGGCGAAACCCGCGCCGTGGGCCGGGGCGAGGCGATCGCGCGGGCCGCGGAAACGCCGATGATCCTGCTGAATGCGCCGCTTGTCGGCCAGCGGCTGGGCTATCCAGACCTGTCCGGGCTGGATGTGCTGGAACTGTTCGCCTTCATCCACCCGGCCCGCTTCGCCGTGCCGACGCCCAAGGGCCTGGCCCGCGCCATCGGCCAGGCCCCGCCCGCCGACGACGCGGCGGCCGCCGCCCTGCTGATCCGCGCGGCGGAGGCGTTGCTGCAGCGGATCGGCGCGGCGGACTGGCATGAACAGGAGGGTGCGTGGACCAGCGCGCAATCGCTCGCCCGGCTGCGCTGGCCGTGGGCCGCGCCGATCCTCGACCGGCTGGCCGCGCCCGCCCGGGCGGAACGCTGGCTGTTCGCGAAGCTGCCGGAATGGGAGGAGAAGCCGCCCCGCCCGGCGCCCCGCACCGTCTCCATCGCGCCCGCCGACGCGCTGGACCGGCTGGACCGGCTGACCGGCCATGGCGCGGAGGTCCGCCCCGGCCAGCGCGCCTATGCCGAGGCCGCGACCCATGCCTTCGGTCCCCGCGCGGCGCGCGACGAGCCGGCCATGCTGCTGGCCGAGGCGGGCACCGGCATCGGCAAGACGCTCGGCTATCTGGCCCCGGCCTCGCTCTGGGCCGAGCAGGCGGACGGCGCCGTCTGGGTATCCACCTACACCAAGGCGTTGCAGCGCCAGCTGGACCGGGAGGGCGCGCGCCTGTTCCCCGACCCCGCCGAGCGCAAGCGGCGCATCGTGGTGCGCAAGGGGCGGGAAAATTATCTCTGCCTGCTCAACCTGGAGGATGCGCTGCAAGGCGGCTTCGCGGGGCGCGCGGCGGTGCTGGCGCAGCTCGTCGCACGCTGGGCGGCATATAGCAAGGACGGCGACATGGTGGGGGGCGACCTGCCCGGATGGCTGCCGACGCTGTTCCGGCGCAACGGATCGACCGCGCTGACCGACCGGCGCGGCGAATGCGTCTATGCCGGCTGCCCGCATTACCGCACATGCTTCATCGAGCGGGCGGCGCGGGCGAGCGCGGACGCGGACATCGTCATCGCCAACCATGCGCTGGTCATGGTCAACGCCGCGCGCGGGCGGGAAACCGCCAGCCGCCCCGGCCGGATCATCTTCGACGAGGGCCATCACCTGTTCGACGCCGCCGATTCGATGTTCTCGACCGCGCTGTCCGGGCAGGAGGCGATCGAGCTGCGTCGCTGGGTGACGGGGCCGGAGGGCACGGCGCGCGGGCGGCGGCGCGGGCTGGCGGCGCGGCTATCTGATGTCGCCAGCTATGATGAGGAGGGCGGCCGGGCGATTGCGGCGGCCACCCATGCGGCGCAGGCGCTGCCGTCCGACGGCTGGCTGGCGCGGCTGGCCGAGGGCGCGCCCTTCGGCCCCATCGAGGCGCTGCTGGCGGCGGCGCGCGGCACGGTGTTCGCGCGCGATGCGGGCGGCGACGCCGGCTATGGGCTTGAAACGGAAATGGCCGCGCTGGACGGCGCGATCGTCGAGGCGGCCGGACCGGCGGCGGAGGCGCTGGACGCGCTGCTCCGCCCGCTGGTGCAGCTGGGCCGGCGGCTGGAGGCGGTGCTGGAGGACGCGCCGGACTGGATGGACGGGCAGGCGCGGGCGCGGATCGAGGGTGCGATCGCCAGCCTGGGATGGCGCAGCGAGACGCTGGCCGGCTGGCTGGCGCTGGTCGCGCGGATCGGCGGGCCGGTGGACGGCGATTATGTCGACTGGCTGGCGGTCGACCGGATCGAGGGGCGCGAATATGATGTCGGCCTGCACCGCCACTGGCTGGACCCGACCCGGCCGCTGGCCGATCTGGTGCTGAAGCCCGCCCATGGCGTCATCGTCACATCGGCGACGCTGACCGGCGGCGGCGACTGGGATTCGGCCGAGGCACGCAGCGGCGGCGCGCATATCGGGCGGCCGCCGCTGCGGTTCGAGGCGCCCAGCCCGTTCGATTATGCGGAGCGGGCCGAGGTGCTGATCGTCACCGACGTGAAGCGCGGCGACATCGCCCAGCTGGCCGGCGCCTATGCCCGGCTGATCGCAGCGGCGGAGGGCGGCACGCTGGGCCTGTTCACCGCCATCCGGCGGCTGCGCGCGGTCCATGCCCGCATCGCCGACCGGCTGGCGCGCGACGGGCTGCCGCTGTTCGCCCAGCATGTCGACCCGATCGACACCGGCACGCTGGTCGATATTTTCCGCGACGACAGCCGCGCCTCGCTGCTCGGCACCGACGCGCTGCGCGACGGGGTGGACGTGCCCGGCCATTCGCTGCGGCTGGTGGTGATGGAAGGGGTGCCGTGGCCCAAGCCCAGCGTGCTCCACGCCGCGCGGCGGCTGGCGGGCGGCGGCAGCACCTATGACGACCGGCTGGTCCGCGCCCGGCTGGCCCAGGCGTTCGGCCGGCTGATCCGCCGCGCGGACGACCAGGGCTGTTTCGTCATGCTCTCATCCGCCATGCCGTCCCGCCTGCTCACCGCCTTTCCGCCCGGCACGCCCATTGCCCGCGTGACGCTAGACGAGGCGGCGGAAAGGGTGCGCCAGCGTCTTTCCTCCGTCACCAACTTGGGGCATGTCTCGGCCGAACAGGCCGTGCCGGAGAAAGAATGAAAACACTGACGCTGCTGCGCCACGCCAAGTCCGGCTGGGATGATATGGTTGCCCGCGATTTCGACCGGCCGCTCAACGCCAAGGGGATGCGCGCGGCCCGCACCATGGGCCGCCACATGCGCGCCCAGGGGCTGACATTCGACGCCGTCATCGCATCGCCCGCCGCGCGGGTGGCGGAAACGCTGAACGACGTGTGGGACGGCTATGGCGAGGCGCTGGCGCCGAACTGGGACCGGCGGGTTTACCTCGCCTCCGCCGCCACCCTGCTCGATTTGATCCGCGAAGTCCCTGCCAGCGCCGACAGGCTGCTGCTCGTCGGGCATAATCCGGGGCTTGAGGATCTGGTGCTGATGCTGGTGCCCGATCGCGCCGACGACCGGCTGCGCGACGATGTCGAGGAAAAATTCCCGACCGCGAGCCTTGCCGAGCTTGAATTCGACGTGACCGAATGGGCCGCGCTGGCGGCCGACAGCGCGGTGCTGAAACGGTTCGTGCGCCCGCGCGACCTGGATGCCGAGCTTGGCCCGGACAGGGACTGAAAATCCACAGGGACTGAAAATCTAGAGCGCGCGGCCGTCCTCGGCCAGCGCCACCGCCAGCGATGCGCGGATGCGCTTCAGTTCCGCGATCAGCGCCGCGGGCGGCGCGCTGGACAGCGGCGGCGGCGAGGCCACAGGCGCGGCACCCCCCGCCGCGCGGCCCGCCAAGAGCTTCTGTACGCCCTTGATGGTATAACCTTCCCGGTTCAGAAGCCCGTCGATCCGCCTGACCAGCGCGACGTCCGCCGGCCGGTAATAACGCCTTTTCCCGGCGCGCTGGAGAGGACGGAGCTGGGGAAAACGGGTTTCCCAGTAACGCAATATATGTTGCGGCAGCCCCAGATCCTCCGACAATTCACCGATGGTGCGGAAAGCCCCATCAGACTTTTCTGCGCCATCGGTCATTGTCGTCGTCCTCAGCCCGCCTTGACGATGCGATCGCGCATCATCTGGCTTGCCCGAAAGGTCAGCACCCGGCGCGGTGCGATCGGCACCTCGACGCCGGTCTTGGGGTTGCGGCCGACACGTTCGCCCTTGTCGCGCAAGACGAAGCTGCCGAAACCGGAAACCTTCACATTTTCACCATTGGAAAGCGCCTGGCACATATGGCCCAGCAGCCTTTCCACCAATCCGGCCGACTCCGCCCGCGACAAGCCCACGTCGCGATGAAGTGCCTCTGCCAGATCTGCCCTAGTCAACGTTCCTGCATTCACCATTGAATCTCCCACTCTAGATTCGAAAGGAATGCACAACCTATACCACAGAGAATGTAGGGGAAAGCTTTGATTTCAGGGCTTAGTGGTCAGCCATAAAAAATTTTGCGGTTATTCTTCAGAATCGCACAACCGAAGCGCCCCAGGTGAAGCCGCCGCCCATCGCTTCGAGCACGATCACGTCGCCGCGCGCGATCCGGCCGTCGCGCACCGCGGTGTCCAGCGCCAGCGGAACCGAGGCCGCGGACGTGTTGGCATGCTGGTCCACCGTCATCACCACCCGTTCGGCGGGCAGGCCCAGCTTGCGCGCCGTCGCGTCGAGAATGCGCGCATTGGCCTGGTGCGGGACGACCCAGTCGACATCGCTCATGGCAAGGCCGGCGCCCTCCACCGCTTCACGCATCACATTGGCCAGGTTGACGACGGCGTGGCGGAACACCTCCCGCCCCTTCATTCGCAGCTTGCCGACGGTGCCGGTGGTCGACGGGCCGCCGTCGACATAAAGCAGTTCATTATGCCGGCCGTCGGCATGGAGCCTGGTGGACAGCACGCCCCGCCCGCTCTCGTCCGCGCCGAGCACCACCGCGCCCGCGCCGTCGCCGAACAGCACGCAGGTGCCGCGATCTTCCCAGTCGAGGATGCGGCTGAAGGTTTCCGATCCGATGACCAGCGCATTGGTGGCCGATCCGGCGCGGATCATGCTTTCCGCCACCGACAGCGCGTAGAGAAAGCCCGAACACACCGCCTGCACGTCGAAAGCGACGCAATCGTCGATGCCGAGCGCCGTCTGCACCCGGGTGGCGCTGGCCGGGAAAGTCTGGTCCGGCGTGGCCGTTGCGAGAATGATCAGATCGATGGCGGACGAATCCATCCCCGCCGCATCGAGCGCGGAGCGGCAGGCGGCGGTCGCCAGCGTCGAGGTCGTCTCCCCCTCACCCGCGATATGGCGGAAATGGATGCCGGTGCGCTCGACGATCCATTCGTCGGAGGTATCGACGGTTTCGGCCAGCTCCGCATTGGAGACACGGCGGCGCGGCAGGGCGGAGCCGGTGCCCAATATGGCCGCGCGGCGGGTCATTGCGCCGCCGCCGGGACGGTGCGGGTGTGCGCCCGGAAATTTTCGAGATCCTCGGCGATCCGCCGGCTGATGTCGTCGCGCGCCAGCTTGGCCGCGACGCCGATCGCGTTGGCGACGCCCTGCGCGTCCGCCCCGCCATGGCTTTTCACGATGATCCCGTTCAGGCCCAGGAAGACCGCGCCATTATGGTTGTTGGGATCGAGATGGACCTTCAGCATGCGGAAGGCCGGCCGCGACAGCGCGAACCCGGCCTTGGAGCGCAGCGAGCTGGTGAAGGCGCGGCGCAGCAGATCAGTGATGAAGCGCGCGGTGCCCTCGATGGATTTCAGCGCGATATTGCCGGTGAATCCGTCCGACACGATCACGTCCGCTTCCCCCCGGCCCAGCCGGTCCGCCTCGATGAACCCGTCGAACTGCATGGCGAGCGGCTTTGCGGCGCGCAGCTGGGCGGCGGCCTCCTTCACCTCGTCAGTGCCCTTCAGCTCCTCGACGCCGATGTTGAGCAGGCGCACGCGCGGGCGCTTCAGCGCCATGACGATGCGCGCATAGGCGGCGCCCATCACCGCGAACTGGACCAGATTTTCGCTGTCGCACTCGGTATTCGCGCCGAGATCGAGCATCACGACGTCATTGTCGCCAAGCGTCGGCAGCAGCGCCGCCAGCGCCGGCCGGTCGATGCCCTTCATGGTGCGCAACGCGATCTTCGCCATCGCCATCAGCGCGCCGGTATTGCCGGAGGAAACCGCCGCGTCGGCGCTGCCGTCCTTCACCGCCGCGATGGCAAGGCCCATCGACGTGGTCCTGGCGCGGCGAATGGCCTGGCTGGGCTTGTCGTTGCCGCCAATCACCTCGTCCGCGTGGACGATCTCGGAAGCGGCGGCCAGATTCGGGTGGGTCTTCAGCCCCGCCTCGATCTGTTCGCGGTCGCCGACCAGCAGGAAGCGCAGCCCGTCATTCTGGCGGCGGGCGAGAGCGACGCCGTCAAGCATGACGGCCAGTCCCTCGTCTCCGCCCATCGCGTCGATTGCGATCCGAGGCGAGACGCCCACCGGCCGCTCCTCCTTATTGGCCGCAGCCGTGCTCAGCTCTCGGACGAGACGACTTCGCGGCCGTTATAGTGGCCGCAGGCCGGGCACAGATTGTGCGGGCGCTTCAGCTCGCCGCAATTCGGGCATTCCTGATACGCCGCCGGAGTCAGCGCATCGTGGCTGCGCCGCATGTTGCGCTTCGAAGGCGATGTTTTTCTCTTTGGCACTGCCATGGCGGCACGGCTCCATTCGAATCTGTCTAATGCGCGACAGGAAAACCGCCGTTGGCTACGGCCATTTCTGGCCGCGGACCATGGCGGCCGGACTGTTCGCAAGCGAGTGTGGGCCTATAGCGATTCTCCCACCCGTTGCAAGTATCCTGTGGTCGTGGCACCTGTATTGGCGGCACAAGGGGAGCAGGGCCATGATATTGCCGATCACGTTGACGATGGCGGGCGCGGCGGCGCTGATCAACATCTGGCTGGCGATCCGCACCGGCCGGGTGCGGATGTCCGAGAAGATATCGATCGGCGACGGGGGCAATGCCCGGCTGACCGCGCGGATGCGCGCCCATGCCAATTTCACCGAATATACGCCCTTCGTGCTGATCCTGATCGGCCTGATCGAGCTGGCGGACGGCACCAGCATGTGGTTGTGGGCGGTGGGCGCCTTCTACATGCTGGCGCGCATCGCCCATGGTTTCGGCATGGACGGGGTGCGCGGCCTGCGCGAATTCGGCATCGGCGCGACGCTGCTGATCCTGCTCGGCCTCGGCCTTTATGCCGTCGCCATCCCGCATCTGGCGCAGCGCGGCGCGGCCGGGCAGACCGAGCTTGTCTCCACCACGGCCGGCAATTTCACCATGCCGTCGCTCAGGGTATCGGTGGAATAGCAGCGACGCGGGCGGGCGACCTTGCCCGAGCCGTTCAGCCCGCCGCCATCGCCTGATCGCTGACGAAGGGATTCGTCCGCCGTTCATGCGCGAAATTGGACATCGGGCCATGGCCGGGCACGAAGGCGGTGTCGCCGCCCAGCGGCCAAAGCCGCCCGGTGATCGCATCGAGCAGGTCCTGATGATTGCCCATCGGGAAATCGGTGCGGCCGATGGACCCCTGGAACAGCACGTCGCCGACCAGCGCCAGTTTCGATTCGGCATTGTGGAAGACGACATGGCCGGGCGTGTGGCCGGGGCAATGGATGACGTCGAAAACCAGATTGCCCACCGTCACCGTGTCGCCATGTTGCAGCCAGCGATCCGGCTCGAACGTCCTGCCGTTGATGCCGTATGTGCGGCCGTCATCGTCCAGCCGGGAGATCCAGAAGCGGTCGGCCTCGTGCGGCCCCTCGATCGGCACGCCCAGCTCCTTCGCCAACGTCCCCGCCTCGCCGCAATGATCGATATGGCCGTGGGTGACGAGGATCTTCTCGATCTCCACCCCCGCCTGCGCGGCGGCCGCCTTCAGCCGGGGCAGATCGCCCCCAGGATCGACGAACGCGCCCTTGTTGGTGGCGGTGCACCAGAGCAGCGTGCAATTCTGCTGAAGCGGCGTGACCGGAACGATCGTCGCCTTCATCGGATGGCTCGTCATGCCCCGGACATGGCGGCGCAAGGGGCGCGATGCAAGCGGCGGGGTAAGTGTCCTGCCGAACCGCCCGCACCCAAGGCGGAGAATCACCTATCTTCAACGCCGCAAAAGGCTATCGTGCTGATTTGAGGATCTTTGGGATGATAATTGTAGGTGCCGCCGCGTTCCTCCACCAACATAACCGATGAATGCGATATTGAATCTGGCGAAAGCCAAAAATTCCATCAATCACCTGCGAGGCATAAAATTTTCAACATAGCTCAACATCAAGAAAGATAGATGTCGTCCAATAGAAGGAGTGTGGATGATGATAATAAAATCCATAACCCTCATTGCGCTTGTTATTCTCAGTCTATTTTGCGCTCTTTTTCTCGGCGCTTGGGGACCTCCTCCCTTTTACCTGGAATACATCCCTCACACAACGACCACGATAAGCAGTTTCATATCCCAGCTAATCTGGATGGCCATTCTTTATAGCCCTGTGATTTACCTCTTATTTTTAGCTTATAAAAAGGTTCGCTAACCACCGCACAGCTACCCAACTCAGCCCTCGCGGGAGAGGGCTTAATGCGATGCGTTCCCCCTCAACACTCCACCACGTTGACCGCCAGGCCGCCCAGCGCGGTTTCCTTATATTTCTCGCCCATGTCGAGGCCGGTCTTGCGCATGGTTTCGATCACCTGGTCCAGGCTGACCCGGTGGGTGCCGTCGCCCAGCATGGCGAGGCGGGCGGCTTCGATCGCCTTGATCGACCCCACGGCGTTGCGTTCGATGCAGGGCACCTGCACCAGCCCGCCCACCGGATCGCAGGTCAGCCCCAGATTATGCTCCATGCCGATTTCGGCGGCATTCTCGATCTGCATCGGCGTGGCGCCGAGCGCCGCGGCCAGCCCGGCGGCGGCCATCGAGCAGGCGACGCCCACTTCCCCCTGGCAACCCACTTCCGCGCCGGAGATAGAGGCGTTTTCCTTGAACAGCGAGCCGATGGCGGCGGCGGTGAGCAGATAGGCCTCCACCCCTTCCGGGCAAGCCTTGGGCGAGAAACGCTCATAATAGCGCAGCACGGCGGGAACGATGCCGGCCGCGCCGTTGGTGGGCGCGGTGACCACCTTGCCGCCCGCCGCATTCTCCTCATTGACCGCCAGCGCCCACAGATTCACCCAGTCGATCACGGTTAGCGGATCGCTGAGCGCCCGTTCCTGCCGGTCGATCAGCGTGCGCAGGATGACCGGGGCGCGCCGCTTGACGTTCAGCCCGCCGGGCAGGATGCCGCCCACCGCCATGCCGCGATCGATGCAGGCGGCCATCGCGTCGCGGATGGCGCGGAGCTGCGCGGACACCGCCTCCGGCGAAAGTGCTGCTTCCTCATTTTCGCGCATCAGATCGGCGATGCTCTTGCCGCTTTCCGCCGCCATGGCGAGCAGCTCCGCGCCCGAGCGAAAATTGTGCGGCACGTCCCAGCCGCCTTCGGGGGGAGCGTTGCGGCCGATGGCATCCTCATCCAGCACCGCGCCGCCGCCCACCGAATAATAAGTCCGCCGGTCCAGCCCGGCGCCGTCGGCGGCGAAGGCGGAGAAGGTGACGGCGTTGGAATGGAAGTCCAGCCGCTCGCGCTGCAGGAAGCGCAGGTCGCGATCCTCGACGAAGCCGATGGCATGGACGCCGCCCAGCATCAGCCGGCCGCTCTCACGGATGGCGGCGACGATGCGTTCGGCGGCGTCCGGGTCTATCGTCGCCGGGCGCTCCCCACTCAACCCCAGCAGCACGGCGCGGTCGCTGGCGTGGCCCTTGCCGGTCAGCGCCAGCGACCCGTACAGCGCCGCATCGACGCGCTCGACCCGGTCGAGCACCCCGAAAGCATCCAGCCGCGCGGCGAAATCCGCGGCGGCGGTCATTGGCCCCATGGTGTGCGAACTCGATGGACCGACGCCGATCTTGAACAGATCGAAGCTGCTGGCAACCATGCATTCTCCCCTTGCCGATATCGTCCGGCTGCGGGGAATCCATGCGCCGCGCCATCGCCACTGGCAAGCCCGGCCGGGCGCTGCCATTAGGGGCGCGCAATGACCCTTCCGGCCCCGCCAGCGCCCTTCATCCTGCTCGACGATGCCCGCATCGCCGGGGCGGCGGAGGCGCGGCTCTATCGGGACCCTGTGGAGATCGTCACCGCCGACCGGCCCGAGGCGGTGGCGGGCGCGCTGGCGGCGCTGTGCGCGGGGACGGCGCGCGGCCTGCATGCGGCGGGCTTCCTTTCCTACGAGGCCGGCCATGCGCTGGAGCCGCGCCTTGCGCCGCTGGCCGCGCCGGGGGCGTTGCCGCTGCTCTGGTTCGGCCTGTTCGAGGGCTTCACCGCCATCGCGCCGGACGCGGTGCCGGCCTGGCTGCCGGACCCGGCGGGGGCATGGGCGGGGCAGCCGCGCCCCGGCATCGACCGTGCCGATTATGGCGCGGCGATCCGCGCGGTGCTGGATGCGATCGCCGCCGGCGACATTTATCAGGCCAACCTGACCTTCCGTTCGGCGGTGGCAGTGGCGGGCGCGCCGGCGGCGCTTTATGCCGGACTGCGCGCCCGCGCCCGGGCGGGCTATGGCGCGCTGATCTCGACCGGGCGGGACTGGCTGCTGTCACTTTCGCCCGAGCTGTTCTTCTCGCTGCGCGACGGCCAGCTTTCGACCAAGCCGATGAAGGGCACGGCGACGCGCGGAAAGGACGATGCGGCCGCCGTCTCCCGATTGCGCGAAGACCCCAAGCAGCGGGCCGAGAACCTGATGATCGTCGACCTCCTCCGCAACGACCTGTCGCGCATCGCGGTGCCCGGCAGCGTTGCGGTGCCGGAACTGTTCACGGTCGAGACCTATCCCACCGTGCACCAGATGATCTCGCGCGTCACGGCGCAGATCGCCCCGGGCCGCGACGCGGTGGACGCGCTGTGCGCGCTGTTCCCGTGCGGGTCGATAACCGGCGCGCCGAAGATAAGGGCGACGGAGATCATCGCCCAGGTGGAACCGGACCGGCGCGGCATCTATACCGGCGCGATCGGCAGGCTTGATCCGGGCGGCGACGCGGCCTTCAATGTGGCGATCCGCACGCTCCACCTGCCGATGGGCGAAACCGTGGCGACGATCGGCCTGGGATCGGGCATCGTCGCCGACTCGAAGGAAGAGGATGAATGGCGCGAGTGCCTGGCGAAGGGAAAATTCGTGGCCTCATCGCCGCCTGAATTCGACCTGATCGAAACAATGGCGTTCGACCCCATAGAGGGATTGCTGCTGCTCGACCGCCATCTTGCCCGCATGGGCGCCAGCGCCGCCCGATTCGATTTCCGATTCGACCGGCATGAGGCGCGCAACGAACTGCAGGCGGCGACCTTTCGGCTGCGGGCGCCGTCGCGCGTCCGCCTGCTCGCCTCGCGCGGCGGACATTTCGCCATCGAGGTCCGCCCCGCGCCGGAGCGGCCGGACATGCCGGTCAGCGTGGCGCTGGCGCCGCTGCCCGTTGCGCCGGGCGATTTCCGGCTGGCCCACAAGACCACCGACCGCGCCTTTTACGACAGGGCGCGCCACGCCGCCGGCACGTTCGAGGTGGCGTTCGTCGCGCCGGACGGCGGACTGAATGAAGGCAGCTTTACCAATATCTTCGTCGAAAGGGACGGCCGCCTGCTCACCCCGCCGCTGTCGCGCGGGCTGCTGCCGGGCATATTGCGCGCCGAGTTGATCGCCAGCGGACGGGCGGTGGAAGCGGAGCTGACGGCCGCCGATCTGGGTGAAGCATTTCTTGTCGGCAACGCAGTTCGCGGCCTGTTGCCCGCCAGACTGGTTCAGCTATAGGCGCCCTGCACCCCTAGCAGGAAAGCCAATCATGACCCGCCTGTCCCAAGCCATCGGCCGCATCCAGCCCTCCGCCACCCTTGCGATGACCGGGCGGGTGACCGAGCTGAAACGGGCCGGCGTGGACGTGATCGGCCTGTCGGCGGGCGAGCCCGATTTCGACACCCCTGAATTCGTCAAGGAAGCGGCCATCGCCGCCATCCGCAACGGCCAGACCAAATATACGGTGGTCGACGGCACGGCGGAGCTGAAGGCCGCCATTGCCGGCAAGTTCAGGCGCGACAACGGGCTGGATTTCGAGGCCGGCCAGATCAGCGTCAATGTGGGCGGCAAGCACACACTGTTCAACGCGCTGGTCGCCACCATCGATCCGGGCGACGAGGTGGTCATCCCTGCGCCCTATTGGGTGAGCTATCCGGACATCGTCGCCTTTGCCGGCGGCACGCCGGTGGCCATCGAGGCGAAGGCGGAGCAGGCCTATAAGATCACCCCGGAACAGCTTGACGCGGCCATCACGCCCCGCACCCGCTGGGTGCTGCTCAATTCGCCGTCCAACCCCAGCGGCGCGGCCTATTCCGCCGACGAGCTGAAGGCGCTGGGCGAGGTGATCCGCCGGCATCCGCACGTGCTGGTGCTGACCGACGACATGTATGAGCATATCTTCTATGCTGACTATCCCTTCACCACCATCGCGCAGCTTTGCCCGGACCTGATCGACCGGGTGTTGACGGTGAACGGCTGTTCGAAAGCCTATGCGATGACCGGATGGCGGATCGGCTATGCCGGCGGCCCGGCCTGGCTGATCAAGGCGATGGCCAAGCTGCAGTCGCAATCCACGTCCAACCCCTGTTCAATCGCGCAGGCGGCGGCGACGGCGGCGCTGAACGGCCCGCAAGACTTCCTGGCCGAACGGCAGGAGGCGTTCCGCGTGCGCCGCGACCTGGTGGTCGGCATGTTGAACGAAGCGCCGGGGCTGGTCTGCCCGACGCCGGAAGGCGCCTTCTACGTCTATCCCGACGCCAGCGGCTGCATCGGCAAGACGACGCCCAAGGGCCTGCGGATCGACAGCGACGAGGCGCTGATCGGCTATTTTCTGGACGAGGCGCGGGTAGCCGCGGTGCACGGCGCGGCCTTCGGGCTCAGCCCGGCATTCCGGGTGAGCTACGCCACATCGGAAGCGGTGCTGCGCGAAGCCTGCTCCCGCATCCAGACGGCCTGCGCCGCGCTGAGATAAGCGGGAATTCGATCGGCCCCGCCTGCCCGTCGACGGACGGCGTGGCGCTGTGTCGCCGTTCACTGCAAGGACAGCAAAAATCCGGCACGGACGAGTCGCCGGACCGCTCGATGCGTGACGGCGCAAGACGAGAATGAGGACGATGCCATGCGCACCCTGCTGCGCTCAGACCTGTTCCGCAATTTCATGGGCGGATTCATCATCGGCGCGGTCGCGATCCTGGCGTTGCAGCCGGGCGCGCGCACGGACGTGCTGGTGACGAAGATCCAGGCGGCCTACGCCACCCTGATCTGACCCGATCAGGCGGCGACGGGAAAGCGCAGCAGCCGGTCATCCAGCGCGACCAGCGCCTCCGCGCCCACGCCGACCGCGCGGACGATCTCGGGATGGCCGGCGTCGAGCCCGCCGGTCAGCGCACCGAAGGCCGGCAGGATCAGCTTGGTCCGCGTCGCCACGAAACAGCGGCGCGCCATGCTCCGCCCCTTCAGCGTCACCCGCAACTTTGGGTGGAAGTGCCCGGACAGCTCCGGGCGCGGATCGGCCGGATCGGCCTCATGGCGCAGCACCAGCCCATCCACTTCGGCTTCCGCCACTACCGCGCCGCCGCACGGATCGCCCAGCCCGGCATCGTGATTGCCGGCGATCCAGCTGAATCGGGTCGCCGCGGTCAGCCCCCGCAGCAGCGCGCGCGCATCCGCCGGCAGGCGCGCGCTGCCCGCCGCATCGTGGAAACTGTCTCCAAGGCACCAGATTTCGCGCGCATCGGTGGCCGCCCGCAGCGCGGCCAGATCGGCCAGCGTGGCGATGGAATCATAAGGTGGCAGCATCTGCCCGAAGCGCGCGAACCAGCTGGCCTTTTCAAGATGCAGGTCGGCGACCAGCAGCGCCCGCCGCGCCGGCCAGTAAAGCGCGCCGCGCGGCAGGGCGACCAGCTGGTGATGCGCGAACGAAAAGGGAACCATGGCCCGGCTATAGGGCTGCAGCCGCGCCCTGAAAAGCCATCGGATGCGGCCTCAGGTGAGCCGCACGCTGAACCCGCGATCCTCATCGAGCGGGATGAAGCGCAGTATGCGGTTTTCAAAATCGATCGAAACCCGCTCGAACATCCGCATCACATCCATGCCGAGCAGCAAGGCGGGACGATCGCTGACGTCGAATTTGTCGAAGGCCGGAAGGTCCGAAAAGGCGATCAGCATGTTGCCGATGTTGAGCGGACCGATCTCCATGCGGCGGACCTGTGCATAATCGATATTCACCCTGTCGCCGAGCACGCTGAACACGTCGACCTTGCCGACCGGGTGGAAGGTGCGCGGCTGGGTGGACAATTGACGGCGCAGCGCCTCGTTGCCGATGCTGATCTGCGCGCCGGTATCGAGGATCACCGTAACCCGGCGGCCGTTGATGCGGGCATCGCCCAGCACCATGCGGCCCTTTTTGGTACGTGCGCGCACGACGATGACGTCGGGATCGTTGCGGTCGCGCGCATCGACACCCCTGGCGAAGGAAATGGTGCCGCGCCGGAAATCGAACAGCAGCTGGCGCGAGCGCAGGCTGTCCAGCCCCAATATGCCGGTCGCGCCGAGATGGGCGCGGGCCAATGTCGGCGCGCGGATGGATTGGGTCTCGATATCGCTGACGCGCAGGCTGGGGATGATGACGCTCGGCGTCTCCCCCTGGCCGGTCAGGCTGTGGACCTTCACGACGCCGCCATGGTCGAGATCGAGAATTTCGGCCAGTTCCGACGATATCACCGTGCGTTCCGACCCGGTATCGACGATGAAGCTGTACGGCCCGCGCCCGCCGATGGTGACGGGCACCGTCATCCGATCCGATTTGTCCTCGCCCAGCAGCAATGTGTTCACCGCGGGATCGGCCGCCGGGGGCGTCACCGACAGCAGCGGCGCGGCCACGGCCTCCATCGGCACGCAGGCGAAGGCGATGAGGATACCGGCGGCAAAAAGCTTGCGACAGGACGAAGCGATCACGACAGCCTCCTTTGCGAAGGGCCGGGAGTTCGAAAATTACGCCTGTTTCATGCGCTTCGCAAGATCGCTTCGTCGCGCTTCAATCCGGCCGCATCGCCTCTGCCGCCAGCGTCTCCGCCTCGATGAGCAGCGCCTCGTCCGCCGAGCCTTCCGAAACCCGTTCCCGGCCGATCAGCACCAGCACCGGCACGGCGAGCGGGCTGACCCGGTCCAGCCTGACGTGCAGCATGGTGCCCACCGCCCGGTCGAGCAGGTCGGCGAGCCGGCCGATATCGGTCATCCGCGCCCGCGCGTCTGCCCAGGCGGCGTCCATCAGCAGATGATCGGGCTCATAGCGGCGCAGCACGTCATAGATGAGGTCGGTGGAAAAGGTGACCTGCCGCCCGGTCTTGCGCTTGCCGGGGATCTGCCGTTCCACCAGCCCGCCGATCACCGCCACTTCGCGGAAGGCGCGTTTCAGCAGGTGGGACTGCTGGACCCACTGGACGAATTCATCCTCCAATATGTCGGGCGAGAAGAGCGCGGCGGGATCTGTGACCGGTTCCAGCCCGAACACGGCCAGCGCATAATCGCTGGCGACGAAGCCGACGGGTTTCAGCCCCTGCGTCTCCATGCGCCGGGTGATGAGCATGCCGAGCGACTGGTGGGCGTTCCAGCCCTCGAAGCTGTAGGCGACGAGATAGTGCCGCCCGTCGCGCGGGAAGGTTTCGACCAGCAATTGCCCGGGGCGCGGCAGGGCGGAGCGCCGGTCCTGCATCCGCAGCCAGTCCTGCACATCGTCGGGGAAGCGCGCCCAGCCCGCCCGGTCGTTGAGCAGCCCGCGCACCCGCTCCGCCAGGTTGGTCGACAGCGGCATCCGCGACCCGCCATAGGTGGGCACCCGCGCGGGCCGCCGGCTGGCCCGCACGATCAGGTCTGATACATCGATCCGCTCCACCTCCAGCGTCAGCCCGGCGAAGAAGAAGCTGTCGCCCGGGCTGAGCGTGGAGGCGAAATATTCCTCCACCGTGCCCAGCTTGCGGCCGTTGCGAAAGCGCACCGCCAGCGTGGTCGCATCGACGATGATCCCGGCGTTCAGCCGGTGTTGCGCCACGAAACGGGGATGGCTGACCCGCCAGCGCCCGTCTCCGTCGCGGGTCAGCCGCCTGAACCGGTCATAGGCCTTCAGCGCATAGCCGCCGGATTCGATGAACCCCAACACCCGATCGAACAGCGCATCGCCGAGCGCGCTGTAGGGCGTGGCGGAGCGGACTTCATCCAGCAGCGCGTCGCGTTCGAACGGCGCCGCGCAGGCGCAGGCCATGATGTGCTGGGCCAGCACGTCCAGCCCGCCGGGGCGGAAGATGTCGGCGTCCAGCTCGCCCGCCTGCACCGCGTCCAGCGCCGCGCGCGCCTCCAGATATTCGAAGCGGTTGCCGGGAACCAGCACAGCCTCCGAAGGCTCGTCGAGCCGGTGATTGGCGCGGCCGATGCGCTGGAGCAGCCGCGACGACCCCTTGGGCGCGCCCATCTGGACGACGCAATCGACATTGCCCCAGTCGACCCCGAGATCGAGCGAGGCGGTGCACACCAGGCCGCGCAGCCGGTTGTCGGCCATCGCCGCCTCCACCTTGCGCCGCGCCTCGCGCGAGAGCGAGCCGTGATGGATGCCGATGGGCAGCTGGAGGCTGTTCACCTTCCACAAATCCTGGAAGATCAGCTCGGCCAGGCTGCGCGTGTTACAGAAGACCAGCGTGGTGCCGTGCGTCTCGATTTCCGCCATCACCTGTTCCGCGGCGTAGCGGCCGGAATGGCCGGACCAGGGCACCGGGCCTTCCGGCAGCAGGATGGAGATATCCGGGTCCGCGCCGGGATCGCCCCGGACCAGCGCCACGCTGCCGATATCGCCATGGGGCGCCAGCCAGGCGCGATATCCGTCCGGGTCCGCCACCGTGGCGGACAGCGCGACCCGGCGCAGCCCCGGCGCGATCGCCTGCAGCCGCGCCAGCGTCAAACTGAGCAGGTCGCCACGCTTTTGCGTGGCGAAGGCGTGGACTTCGTCGATCACCACCGTGTCGAGATGCGCGAACAGCGCGACGCTGTCCGGATAGGAGATCAGCAGGCTGAGGCTTTCCGGCGTGGTCAGCAGCATCTGGGGCGGCCGCGCGCGCTGCCGCGCCTTGCGATCCGAAGGGGTATCGCCGCTGCGCGTCTCGACGCGGATATCCAGCCCCATTTCCGCAATCGGGCCGATCAGGTTGCGCTGCACGTCCACCGCCAACGCCTTCAGCGGCGAGATATAGAGCGTGTGCAGCCGGTCGGTCGGGTTGGCGACGAGATCGGCAAGGCTGGGGAGGAAACCCGCCAGCGTCTTGCCCGAACCCGTCGGCGCGACCAGCAGGGCATGGCGCCCCGCCCGCGCCGCCGCCAGCATCTCCTGCTGGTGCCGGCGGACCGCCCAACCCTTGCCGGCGAACCAGCGCTGAATCGGTTCCGGCAGGGCAGGCGGCGCGATCATAGGCTTTCCATTTCGTGCGCCGCGTCGCAAAGTGCAATCGATGAGCGCGCACGGAGCGCGGCGGACGGGAGCATCGGATATGACGGCAGGACTGGTCGTGCGCGCAGGGCTATATGCCGTGGCGGCGACGGTGATCAGCGCATTGCTGACCGTCGCCTGGGTGCTGACCTATGCCGCCGCCGTCAACCCGGGGCAGAGCGCCGCCGCCTATCAGGCCTATGCCGTCGAGGCCGCGCCGACCATCACCCTGGCTATCGGCGTGCCGTTGCTGCTGCTTGCCGGCTGGCTGATCGCGCGCGGCCGCGACCGGCGCAGCGGCCTGATCGCGGCGCTGCTGATCGGCATCTTCTTCGTGCTGATCGATTTCGTCCTGCTGCTCGGCTTTTCCGCCAACCAGGCCATCCCCTGGGGGCCGATAGGCATGTCCTACGCCATCAAGGTCGGCGCGGCGGCGCTGGGCGGGCTGCTCGGCAACAGCCGGGCGGCACTGGAAACGGGCGAAGACACCACAATATAGAGGCGATGGCGCGCCTCGGATCCTGGATCACCCCCCGCCCCGAGGGCCTCTACATCCCCGCCGCCGATGCGTGGATAGACCCTTCACAGCCCAAGCCGCGCGCGCTCGTCACCCATGGCCATGCCGATCATGCGCGCGGCGGCCATGGCGCGGTGTGGGCGACACCGGAAACGCTGGCGATCATGGGCGCGCGCTATGGCGACCAGCCCGGCGGCGTCGCGGTCGCCTATGGCGAGACGGTGGCGATGGGCGATGTCTCCGTGCGTCTCGTCCCCGCCGGCCATGTGCTGGGATCGGCGCAGATCGTGCTGGAGCATCGCGGCGAGCGGGCGGTGATATCGGGCGACTATAAGCGCCGGGCGGACCCGACCTGCGCGCCGTTCGAGCCGGTGCCGTGCGACATCTTCATCACCGAGGCGACATTCGGCCTGCCCGTCTTCCGTCACCCGGACACGCGCGACGAGCTGGCCAAGCTGCTTGCGGCGCTCCACGCCAATCCCGACCGCTGCGTGCTGGTGGGCGCCTATGCGCTGGGCAAGGCGCAGCGGCTGATCCGCGAACTGCGCGACATGGGCCATGCCGACCCCATCTTCCTGCATGGCGCGATGCAGCGGCTGTGCGATCTGTACGCCGCGCACGGCGTCGATCTGGGCGATCTTCGCCCCGTGGCGGACACGCCGAAGGATGCGATGCGCGGGCACATCGTCGTCGCGCCGCCTTCCGCGCTGGGCGACCGCTGGAGCCGCCGGCTGCCAGATCCGGTCACCGCCATGGCATCGGGCTGGATGCGGGTGCGCCAGCGCGCGGTGCAGCGCGGCGTGGAGCTGCCGCTGATCATATCCGACCATGCCGACTGGCAGGAATTGACCGATACGCTGACCGAACTGGCGCCGCGCGAAGTGTGGGTGACCCACGGCCGGGAGGACGCGCTGATCCACTGGTGCATGACCCGCCAGATCAAGGCGCGGGCGCTGGACCTGGTGGGTTATGAGGATGAGGACGATTGAGGAACCTCCCAACCGCCCATAAGTTACCCTGTCGGGCGGTTGGGAGGGGGAGCGGGCCGGTGCCGCCTGAAACAAATCAATGCCCGGCCTGTTCGCCCCGCTGGATTCCCGACGCCGCCAGCTGCGCGTCGATCATCGCCAGCAGCCGGGCAAGGCCAGCCTCGTCCTTCGCCTCGGCGCGGGCGACCAGCACGTCCTGCGTGTTGGAGGCGCGCAGCAGCCACCAGCCGTCCGCCGTGTTCACCCGCGCGCCGTCGGTCCGGTTGACGTCCGCGCCCTCCGCCTCCAGCCGGTCGAGCACCTCGTCAACCACCGCGAATTTGCGGCTTTCATCGACCTGGAAGCGCATTTCCGGGGTGTTGACCATGGTCGGCATGGCGTCCTTCAACCCGGTCAGCGACGTGCCCGACATGCGGACCGCGCCCATCAGCCGCACCGCGGCGTAGATGGCGTCGTCGAAACCATAATAATCCCAGGCGAAGAAGATGTGGCCGCTCATCTCGCCGCCCAGCGGGCTGTCCACTTCCTTCATCTTGGATTTGATGAGGCTGTGGCCGGTCTTCCACATCAGCGGCGTGCCGCCCAGCTCAGCCACCCGGTCGTAAAGCGCCTGCGACGTCTTGACGTCAGCGATGATGGTGCCGCCGGGCACGGCCTTTAGCACCGGTTCGGCGAGAATGCCGAGCAGCTGATCGCCCCAGACCACGCGGCCCTTGCCGTCCACCGCGCCGATCCGGTCGCCGTCGCCGTCGAAAGCCACGCCGAAATCGAGCGACTTCTCCGCGACCAGCCGCTTCAGGTCGGCCAGGTTCTTCTCCTCGGTGGGATCGGGATGATGGTTGGGGAAATTCGCGTCGACATCGGTGAACAGCAGGTGATGCTCACCCGGCAGCAGCTTGACCAGCTTCTCGATCACCGGGCCGGCCGCGCCGTTGCCGGCATCCCAGCCGATGCGGAACGCGCCGCCGGCATAGCCCGCGACCAGCCGGTCGACATATTCGTCCATGATGTCGAAATCGGTGACGGTGCCGCGCGCGTCGGCCTCATCCCAGTCGCCCTCCGCCGCCATGCGGCCCAGCGTCTGGATGTCCTCGCCGTAAAAAGGCAGCTGCTTCAGCACCATCTTGAAGCCGTTATAATCTGCGGGATTGTGGCTGCCGGTTATCTGGACGCCGCCATCCACTTCTAGCACCGCCTCCGCATAATAGAGCATCGGCGTGGGGCCGAGGCCGATGCGGACGACATCGACGCCGCTGGCGGTAAGCCCGTCGACCAGCGCATCGGACAGCGACGGGGAGGACGCCCGCCCGTCATAGCCCACTGCCACCCGCGTGCCGCCCGCCCGGCGCAGCAGCGTGCCGAAGCCCCGGCCGATCGCGTGTGCGTCCGCCGCGTGCAGCGTGTCGCCCACAATGCCGCGAATGTCATATTCGCGCAGCGTCGTCGGGTGGAATATGTGGGTCATCAATCTACTCCGATGGGTCAGCGGGAAGCGGGTGGCCGGCCGGCCAGATCCGCCAATAACAGATCGCGCGCCAAATTGGTCCGCCGGGCCAGATCGGCGCTGCCGCCCGCATCCGGGTGAACGCGGGCGATGATGCGGCGATGGGCGGCGCGCACCGCGTCCCCGTCCGCGCCGGCATCGACGCCCAGCAGGGCGCGCGCTTCCTCCAACGGCATCGCCAGCCGGACCTTGCGCCCCCGCCACCACAGCCAGCCGATAAACGCCAGCGCGGCGATCAGCAGCAGCTTGGCCATCAGCCGGCCGCCCCTCCGCTGCCGTCCGGCAGGGCCAGCGCGGAAACCAGTTCGCGCAATTCCTGCCGCGCGGCGACATGGCTGAGGCCGACATCCTTCAGATGGCCGATATCCAGCAGCGTCAGCCCGCTCGGGAAGAGTTCGCGGTAGATGACCCGTTCGCCAAGGCCGGGAATCAGGCGGAAGCCGACCCGCTTCGACAATTGCCCCAGCGCGTCGCCCACCCGGCGCATGTTGCGCGCCTCGATATGCTGGAGCCGGTTGCGCAGCACCACCCAGTCGATCGTCACACCGTCCGTCTTGGCGCGCGCCTTGCGGGCATCCCAGATCAGTTCGGCATAGAAGCTGGGCCGGCTGACCTTGTAGCTTTCCGGATCGACCTGGCCGATCAGGTCGAAATCGACGAAGCTGTCGTTCATCGGCGTGACCAGCGTGTTGGCGCGGGTGGCGGCGATGCGGGCATAGGGATCGTCGCGCCCGGGCGTGTCGATGACGACGAAGTCCGCATCCGCGCCGATTTCCTCCAGCGCCGCCTCGAACGCGGCCTCGGATTCGCCGTCGAAGGTGCGGAAGCTGGGCTGAGGCAGCGCGATGCCCCGGCGCTTGATCGTCTCCGCGCGGTTTTCCAGATAGCGCGCCAGCGTGCGCTGGCGATGGTCGAGGTCGATCGTCGCCACCCGCTTGCCCGTCGCCGCCAGCGCGACGGCGACGTGCACCGCCGTCGTCGACTTGCCGGTGCCGCCCTTTTCATTGGCGAAAACGATATGATGAACGCCGTGAGATGCCATGCGTCGCCTTGCGTCCTATTCTCTTGATCGAGGCCCCTGCGCCCCCCTAAAGAACGCCTCCCGCCCATATCGGAGGCCGCACCCCGGTGCAAACGGTCCGTCAATTGAAAGCGCTTCGCAAGGCCGTGGCCGCATTCCGCAGGGATGGCGGCACGGTGGCGCTTGTGCCGACCATGGGCGCGCTGCACGCCGGCCACATGGCGCTGGTGGCCGAAGCGCGGCGGCGCGCCGACCATGTCGTCGCCTCGATTTTCGTCAATCCGCGCCAGTTTGGCCCCAATGAGGACCTCGACGCCTATCCGCGCCGCGCCGCCAAGGACGCCGCCATGCTGGCCGACGCCGGCTGCGCGCTGCTGTGGCTGCCCGACGTGGAGACCATGTACCCGGACGGCTTTGCCACCAACATATCGGTAAGCGGCGTGAGCGACGGACTGGACGGCGCGGCGCGGCCCGGCCATTTCGACGGCGTCGCCACCGTGGTCGCCAAGCTGTTCAACCAGCTTGGCCCCGATATCGCGCTGTTCGGCGAGAAGGATTTCCAGCAGCTTGCCGTCATCCGCCGCATGGTGCGCGACCTGAATTTCGGCATCGAGATCGTCGGCGTGGCCACCCAGCGGGACGAGGACGGGCTGGCCCTGTCCTCGCGCAACGCCTATCTGGACGCGGAACAGCGCGCCGCCGCCCGCGCCCTGCCCCGCGCGCTTGGCGAGGCGGCGGCGGCGATCGGCCAGGGCGAGGATACGGCCGCCGCCATCGCGCGCGCCGTGGCCATGCTGGAAAAGGCGGGTTTCGGCCCGGTCGACTATGTCGCGCTGTGCGATGCGGAGACGCTGCGCCCCGTCGCCGCGCCGGACCGGCCCGCGCGGTTGCTCGCCGCCGCGCGAATCGGGGGCACCCGACTGATCGACAATCTGGAAATCCCGGCACGCAAATCCAGTTAAGCCAAAGTAAACCATAGGCCGGGCGCGATAATTATTCGGACTGGCGCATGGTGAGCGCGCATTGGATATTTGCGACATCCCTGAATTGACAGGAACAGCTTGAGGGAACAGCTGTGTCATGACTCAAAGAGGTCACATGATGTTCGCCGTACAGGCGGGCAGCATCCAATATTGCTTTCGGGTTGCGCGCCGGATCAGGGGGTTTCCAGGTCCGGTGGTCTGTTGCGTCAACAGGAGAGCATCATGGCCCGTCATGGCATCTACCCCAGGGACATCGTCCCCCCCGTATCAAGCTATTATGATTCAGGCCGTTTCGGCAGGATGTTCGGCAATCTGCCGGCCTTTTCCTCCGACACGCCCGTGGTCCGCAAGGCGCTGCTGGACATCGGTGCGCCCGGCGGGCCGATGGACGCGGGCGAGAATCTGGGCGCCGACCCCAAATTGCTGATCACCGACCTCAACCTGTCGGCCAACAACAGCAACAACCCCAACCTGTCCGCCGGCATGACCTTTCTCGGCCAGTTTCTGGACCATGATATCACCTTCGATCCGACATCCAGCCTGGAACGACAGGCCGACCCCGAGCAGATCGCCAATTTCCGCACGCCGTCGCTGGGGCTGGACAATGTCTATGGCGCTGGCCCCGGGGCCAGCCCGCACCTTTACGACCAGAAGGCCGGGCAGGGCATCAAGTTCCTGCTGGAGCCGACCGGCACAGCGGGCCGGAACGACGTGCCCCGCAACAGCCAGCTGACCGCGCTGATCGGCGACCCGCGCGACGACGAGAATCTGATCATCTGCCAGCTGCAGGTGGCGTTCCTGCGTTTCCACAATGCGGTGGTCGATTATGTGAAGAACGAGATCGGCCTCACCGCGCCGGGCGAGGTGTTCGCGGAAGCGCAGCGGATCGTGCGCTGGCATTATCAGTGGATCGTGGTCCACGAATTCCTGAAGAAGACCTGTGGCGACGCGCTGGTCAACGACATCCTCGAAAACGGCCGCAAATTCTACAAATGGCGCAACGAGCCTTATATTCCGGTGGAATTCTCCGTCGCGGCCTATCGTTTCGGCCACAGCCAGATCCGCCCTTCCTACCGCGCCAATTTCAAGGGCAATCCGGGCAACCAGCCGTTCTTCGCGATGATCTTCAAGGAAAACCCGGCCAACCCGCTCGACCCGGACGATCTTTCCGGCGGCTGCCGGGCCAAGCGGCGCTTTGTCGACTGGCCGACCTTCTTCGACCTCGGCGACGGCGAGGTGAAGCCGGGCAAGAAGATCGACACCACGCTTTCCACCGCGCTGTTCCGCCTGCCTGCGAGCGTCGTATCCAACCCGGATCCCAAGACCAACCCGTCGTCGCTGGCCCAGCGCAACCTGCTGCGCCACCTCACCTTCTCGCTGCCTTCCGGCCAGCGCGTCGCCAATGCGATGGGCGAGACCCCGCTGTCCAAGGCCGATCTGGCCATGCTGAAGCCCTGGCACATGGACGACAATACGCCGCTATGGTTCTACATCCTGCGCGAGGCTGCGGTGCAGCAGAGCGGCGAGCGGCTGGGTGCGGTGGGCGGCCGCATTGTCGCCGAGGTGTTCCTGGGGCTGATCGACGGGGATCGCAGCTCCTATCGCGCGCAGGACCCGGAATGGCAGCCCTTCCTGCCCACCGTCGATCCCGGCCGACAGGGCGACGACTTCAGGATGGTCGACCTGCTCCGTTTCGCGGGCGTCGCATAAGGGGGGGGGACGCCGCGGCCGGACCGCCCGGCCGCGGCGATCTCATTGCGCCAGCGCGGCATCCAGCCCGGGGGTGAAGGACGCGCCCCACGGCACCTGCGCGGTCGACGCCTTCACCGTGTCGCCGATCGGCTCGGCGCGGCCGCCCAGGCATTTCGCCAGAAAGCCTTCGGTGACCGCGTTGAATGCAATGTTGTTTTCCGGCCGGGCGAAACCATGCCCTTCGTCCGGGAACAGCACATAGGTGACCGGAATCCCCTTGGCCTTCATCGCGTCGACGATCTGGTCGCTCTCCGCCTGGTTGACGCGCGGATCGTTCGCGCCCTGGCCGATCAGCAGCGGCCTGACGATGCGGTCGGCGGCATATAGAGGCGAACGCTCCTTGAGCATCGCCAGCCCTTCGGCCGTGCCGGGATTGCCCATGCGCCTGTGGAACTGTTCGATGACCGGCGCCCAATAGGGCGGGATGGTCTTGAGCAGCGTTTCCAGATTGGATGGGCCGACGATATCGACGCCGCAGGCGAAGCGGGTTGGCGTGAAGGCCATGCCGGCGAGCGTCGCATAGCCGCCATAGGAACCGCCCATGATCGCCACCCGATCGCCATCGGCGACGCCCGCGTCCACCGCCCAGTCGACGGCGTCCAGCAGGTCGTCGTGCATCTTGCGGCCCCATTGCAGGTCGCCGGCGGAGATGAATGCCTTGCCGAAGCCGGTCGAGCCGCGGAAATTGACCGAGAGCACCGCATAGCCGCGATTGGCGAGCCACTGGTGATAGCTGTTATAGCCGAAATGGTCGCGCGCCCACGGCCCGCCATGGACCAGCAGCACCATGGGCACCGGCTTGTCGGGCCGCCCATCCCCATCGGCATCGCAGCCCGGCGGCAGGCTGAGATAGGCGGGCAGCGTCAGCCCGTCGCGCGCCCGGATCTCACGGGCGTGCATGGGCACCAGCGGCGCGCCCTGAAGGTCCGGCCGGCTGACATAAAGCACGTCCAGCGTGCCCTTTGCGCGGTCGTAGAGATAGACGGCGGGCGGGCTCGTCACCGGATCGTTGGCGACGAGCCACTTGTCGTCCGCGTCGGTGCGCGACGTGACCGTGATATCGCCGACCAGCCTGGCCCCGAGGAAGGCCAGCGATTGTGCGACGGCGGGGTCGATGGCCGTCCACTCCGTATGCAGATAGGTGGCCGAATAGGCCTCGACCTCTCCGGTCGTCGGGTTGGTCATCACCCCGCCGATATCGGCCTTCGGGTTTTCCGCGACGATCCGGCTTTCGCCCGTCGCCACCGTCTGGGCGATCAGCGCCGCCGTGTCGCGTCCACGGCTGTCCAGCCAGTAGAGCGTCCTGCCATCCGTGGTAAAGCCGGCCGGCGCGGTCGTCAGCGAATCGTCCAGTCCGGTCGATGCGAAGGGCTGCTCCTCCACCGTGCCGCCCGTGATGCGGAAATAATCCATGCCGCCGTCCGCATTGGGCCGCAGCGCCATGCGCAGGTCCAGATCGTCGTCAGCCAGGAAGCCGGCATAACCGTCCGCACGCATAACCTCCGTCAGGGCGCCGGTGGTCAGGTTGAGGCTATGGACGTCGTGCCAGTGCGGATCGCGGTTGTTGAGGCCGATGAGGATGCGGTCCTTGATGGTGTTCGATGAACCCACCACCGTCAGCCGCGTATTTTCGAACGGCGTCAGGTTCGTCTCCACGCCGGTCGCGACATCGACGCTATAGAGCAGGAAATTCTCATCCCCGCCCTTGTCCTGGACGAAGAGGACGCGGCTGCTGTCCGGCGCCCAGAAATGCTGCTGGATGGGGCGGGTCTTTTCCGCCGTCATCGGCCGCGCGGCGGCCGGGTCCGCGATGGGTGCGACCCAGATGTTCATCACGCCGTCGCGCGGGGCCAGCCAGGACAGATGGCGTCCGTCCGGGCTGATCCGCCCCTGGGCGCGGGTGGGATTACCGAACAGCCTGGCGCGTTCGATCAGCGGGGCATCCGGCGCGGCCGAATGGCCGGGCGCGGAGAAGGAAGGGGTGCGTGTCATCATCAAGGCAGATAGGATGATATGCCTCGCGGGCAAGCCTCTCCCGCGATCGGGACGCCGATCGGCGCTGCAAGGCGCCCGGCACGCCGCCGCGATACGGCCCCGACGCGCTACAGCACCGGGGTGTTATAATGGTGCCAGGCAAGCAGGGCGACCGCGCCGCGGTGCGGCCGCCATGCCTCGGCAAGGGTGCGGATGGCCTTTTCGCTCGGCCGTTCCGCGTGCCCCAATATCTGCCCGACCGCGATCTGGATGGCGAGATCGCCCGCGGGCCAGACGTCGCGCCGCCCTTCGGCGAACAGCAGGTAGATTTCCGCCGACCAGCGGCCGATGCCCTTGACCCGGGTGAGCGCGGCGATGGCGTCCTCATCGTCGGCCGGCAGGGATGAGAGGTTCAGCGCGCCGCTGGTCACCTCGCCCGCCAGGCTGCGCGCATAGCCCGCCTTTTGCCGGGAAAGCCCCGCGCCCCTGAGCATCTCGTCGCTGGCCTTCACCATATTGGCGGGGTCGGCCGCGCCGCCGACCAGCCCGTCCAGCTTGTTCCACACCGATTGCGCGGCCTTCACGCTCACCTGCTGGCCGACGATGGTGCGCAGCAGGGTTTCATATCCCGGCACCCGGATACGCGGCGCGGGATAGCCGATCCGACCGATCACCCCGGCGAAACCCGGCTCTATCGCCGCCACCTCATCCACCGAACGCCTGAGATCTTCCGCTGAGATTCCCATCAATTGCCGCCTTGAAAAACCGAAAGCTGCGCGACATAGCACAGCCGGCCTTACCGCTAGGCCCAACAGGAAGGGGATTCAAATGCCGAAGCTTATCGTCGTCACCCGTGACGGTCAGGAAAAAACCGTCGAGGGCGATGTGGGCCTTTCGGTGATGGAAGTGATCCGCGACAACGGCTTTGACGAGCTTCTGGCGCTGTGCGGCGGCTGCTGCTCATGCGCCACCTGCCACGTCCATGTCGATCCGTCCTTCGACGGCGCGCTGCCCGCCATGGGCGAGGACGAAGACGACCTGCTCGACAGTTCCGATCACCGCACCAGCGAATCGCGCCTGTCCTGCCAGCTGCGGTTCAGCGAAGCCATGGACGGCCTGCGCGTCACCATCGCCCCCGAGGACTGATCCCGGGGATTCAGCGCGTCGTCGCGGCGTAGAGGGCGATCGCCGCCGCGTTCGACACGTTCAGGCTTTCCATGCGCGGGCTGATCGGCAGCTTTGCCAGTTCGTCGCAATGGACCGCGCTGTTGTGGCGCAGCCCTTCCCCCTCCGCCCCCAGCACCAGCGCGGTCTTGCCGTCGCCCATGGCCTGGGCGAGCGTCTGCGATGCATCGCCGTCCAGCCCGATCCGCCAGAAGCCGGCCTCGCCGATCTCGTCCAGCGCGCGGGCGAGGTTCACCACCCGCACCCATGGAATGATTTCCAGCGCACCGGACGCGGCCCGGGCGATGGTGCCCGATTCGGGGGGCGAATGCCGGTCCTGGGTGACGATGCCCAGCGCGTCGAATGCCGCCGCGGACCGGAGGATGGCGCCGACATTATGGGGATCGGTCACCTGATCCAGCACCAGCAGCGGACGGCGATCGTCGCGGCCCTGATCGATCAGATCGCCCAGCCAGATATCCTCCAGCGGATCGACCTCGATCACCAGCCCCTGATGCGGCGCATCGTGCGGCACCATCCGGCCGAGATCAGCGACGTCCGCATAGGTTATCTGCATGACCGGCGGCAGATCGAGCGCGCCCAGCGCCTCGCGCGTGCCGAAAATCTTGTGCACCCGCCGTTCGGGATTGGCGAGCGCCGCGATCACCGCATGGCGGCCCCAGAAGCGCGGCCGCCCGCCCTGCGGTTTCGATGGCCGATGGCCCCTGCGCATTGTCACCCGATCCTTCAATGGCGTCCTGCGCTCCGCCTAGGATGCGCCACGCCGGGAGGCAAGCCGCCGATGATTGACAGAGCCGCCCCGGTTCGCCATTGAGCCGCCTCGCTTTGGCGCCATGGACAGGTGGCCGAGTGGTTAAAGGCAGCAGACTGTAAATCTGCCCGTGAAAGCGTACGCTGGTTCGAATCCAGCCCTGTCCACCAAAATCTCCGCCGAAGCAGTCCGGGAGACGCCGAAAGCGTCTTCCGGAGAGCGGATTCGCAATACTCACTGCCAGATGCTGTCCGGGATCGTCTGGCCAATGATGCCCCTTTCATGGGGTATTTTTGGGGGCAGCGAAACGTGAGTGTGGGTATCGGCCTCATGCTGACTGACGCACAGGCGAGAAAAGCCAGGGCTGCGGACAAAGATTACATGCTCTCAGATGTCCGCCAGCCAAACGGAAAGGGCCGACCCTCGCGGGCCGGCCCTCTCCATTTTCAACCGATCAGACGATCAGGCAGTGACCATCGTCGTGCTGGTGCGGCGACGACGCATCGCACCGCCGACCAGGCCGAAGCCCGCGATCAGCATCGCCCAGGTCGTCGGTTCCGGAACGGCGCCGAAAGCGACATTCTCGATCTCGAACGCACGCGCGCCGTGGTTGCTGAAGCGGATGCCGTAGATCAGCGGATCGCCAGCCTGCTGCGTGAAGAACACGCGACGGTTGGTGGCCGCACCAAACTGGCCGCCATCCGCGTTGGGATCAGCGATGTTGGGATCGTCACCGTTGAACAGGGTGCCGAAGACATTGCCGGCCGCGTCGAGCAGCTGGACATCGTTATAATTGTCGATCGAACCCCACAGGAAGCTGACGGACTGATAGCCGGTCGCGCTCCACAGGTCGGCATAACCATCGACGCCCTGGCCGGGAACGACCAGATAGTCGGTGGTGGTCTGCGTGGTGGGGCTGTCGGCCGGAGCGGCATACTGGCCGCTGACCGAGCTGTTCACGAAGGCGTAGTTCCCCGTCAGGGTGAAGCCGTTCAGGTTGCCGCCGTTGAAATCGACGAGCACGGTGCCAGCCGGAGCAGCGAGGCCGTAGTCGGTGGAGGATACCTGAGTGGCGGCAAATGCGGTGCCGGACATAAGAGCAAGTCCGAGCGCACCGGCCAAAGCTTTACGAAGCATGGTCGTTTCCTTTTCCCCAAAATGTTGTGCGAACCCAAACACTTGCCCGAATTACAATTTCGAGTCGCGCACTTCTTACCAAAATCTTAATGATTCGGCAATCCGTGCCGTTAACCTTAAGGCATTGTATAAAAACGTCTTATTGCCGATCAGCCTGCTGCAAGTCCTTAGAATCCCTTGCCAGTTTCGCTGCCGCTCGCCCGATGTCCTGAACTGAAACAACGCGATCGCAATAAAATCCCGCTGCACGGCCACCCGGCCCCGGCCGACAACTTTACGGTTCATTTACCATCACCGGTGCACAACCGGGTTTCGGGACGACCTGCGAGGATCGACGATGGACAGGATGCACGAGATCGATCGGGGCGATTCCGATCATGATCTCTACGCCGACGATGTTGGGGTCGAAGCGCCACCGGCGATCGGCACCGATGAGCGGCGCATGCATGTCCGCGCCTATAATTATTGGGTGTCGCTGCTGGACGGCCGCGCCTATCCGTCGATCGAGGATCTCGATCCGGCGAGCATCGACGATTTCGGGCCAAACAGCGTGCTGCTGGATTTCAGCGGCGGCATAGAGAACCCCTCCATCGCATGGCTCGGCAAGGCATTGCGCGAGGAATGCGGGTTCGACCAGAACGCCCACAGCGTCGCCGAGGTGCCGAGCCGTTCGCTGCTCTCGCGCCTGACCGACCATTATCTCCAGATCATCGCCAACCGCGCGCCCATCGGCTTCGAGGCCGAATTCGTCGGCCAGCGCGGCGTGACGACCATGTATCGCGGCATATTGATGCCCTTCTCGTCCGATGAGGACACGATCGACTTCATCTATGGCGTGATCAACTGGAAGGACCTGGCCGATATCGATCTCGCGGCCGAGCTGGTGCTCGAAGTGGACCAGGCGATCCGCGCCACCCCGCGCCCGGCGCAGCCGGTGCGGGCATGGGCGGACGGCCCCAATGCCGAACCGCAGGCTGGCTTCGATGCCGGCGAGGATGAGGACGAGGGCGAAGAGCGCCCGCTGGACGACGATGCCGAGCTGGGCGACTGGCTGGCGGCCGCCCGCGCCACCGCGGAGACCGCCCGGCGCAATGACGGCCGCACCCGCGCCGCACTCTACAAGGCCCTGGGCCTCGCTTATGATTTCGCCCTCGTCGCCGACCAGCGCGCCGAGGATTATGCGGAGCTGCTGCAGGATGCCGGGCTGAAGGCCCAGGCGCGCGCGCCGATGACGCCGATCGTCAAGCTGGTTTTCGGCGTGGCGCACGACAAGACGCGGCTGACCGAATATGCCGCCGCCCTTTCCCACGGCCGGCGCAATGCCGTGCCGGTGGGCCAGTTCCGCTCCTATCTGGAAGGCTTTGACGGCGGCCTGAAGGGCGCCGTCCAGGCAGAACGCCGCGCCCGCGCGCCCATCCCCGCGCCCGACCGGACGGAGGAGGCCCGCACGCTGCTGCGCGCCATGCCGCCGCAGGCGATCGTGGAACTCGACTCGGGCGAGGACGAATTCGTCCTGCTCGTCGCCCGCCGCACGCTCAGCGGCGCGCTGGCCGTGCTTGCGCCGGTGCTCGGCGATACGGCGATGGTCGACCGCGCAGTGCGCAAGACCGGGCGATAGGGCCGGCTTCAACCGGATTCGGGCCTTCAGCGCCCTTCATCCGCCCACAAGGGTTGAGCAAATCATTTGCCCGGCGCATATCAAAGCCATTGAAGGGCTCGGAAAAATCGAGCTCCACTAATCAGGCGGAGAAAAATGGCGACGGCGACTCGCGACCGACCGGAAATGTCGGACAAGCAACTGGGCAATGTGATTGCGACTGCGCTGCTGGACGGCGCCCTGCCCGGGGAGATCGACGCCTTCGACAAGGCCGCCTGCGATGAGGCGGCCGCCTTCATCGCCAGAGCGGCGGAGCAGCGCAAGGCGGGCGCGCCCGCGCTGACGCTGGAATCGGTCGGCGTGGGCGACCGGCGGCGCTATATGCGGCTGGCGATCATCAACGACGACATGCCCTTCCTGGTGGATTCGGTGGCCGCGACGATCGTCGCCCACGACCTGCCCATTCACCGCATCATCCACCCGGTTCTGCCGGTGCGGCGCGATGCCGATGGCAAGCTGACCGCGATCCTGCCGGCAGACAGCAGCGGCGAGCGGCGCGAATCCTTCATCTATATCGAAACCGAGCGCGCCGACGCGCGCGAGCGCCGCGCCCTGACGGACGAGCTGCTCGCCAATCTGGCGCATGTCCGCGCGTCGGTGACGGACTGGCCCTTGCTGCAGGCGGCGATGCGCAACGATGCCGAGCGCCTGCCGGACGGCGAGGGCGCGGCGCTGCTGCGCTGGTTCCTCGACCGCAAATTCACCCTGCTGGCGCATGAAGTGCGCAGCCGGGCCGGCGCGCGATCCGACATGCTGGGCCTGTCGCGGATCGACGGGCCGGAAATTCTCGCCGACGCGACGCTCGACGCGGCGTTCAAATGGTTCGGCGACGGCGGTCAGCCGCCGCTGCTGCTGAAGTCCAACCGCATCTCCACCGTACACCGCCGGGTGCCGCTGGACCTCGTGCTGGTGCCGCATCGCGAGGGCGGCAAGATCGCCGCCATCTCCATCCACGCCGGCATGTGGACCAGCGCCGCCTTCAACGAAGCGCCGGCGAAAATCCCGATGCTGCGCGCCCAGCTGGCGGCGCTGCAGGAGAAATACGGCTTCGACCCCGCCGGCCATGCCGGCAAGGCGCTGAGCCATGCGCTGAGCGCGCTGCCCCATGACCTGCTGATCGCCTTCGACGGCGAGTCGCTGGAAAATGTCGCGCTCACATCCATGTCGCTGGCGGATCGGCCGCGCCCCAAATTGGTGACGGTGCCCAGCCCGCTGGGCCGCCACCTCTTCGCCTTCGTCTGGCTGCCGCGCGACGAGCTATCGACCCAGCGCCGTTTGCAGATCGGCGACATGCTGGCCGAAGCCGCCAATGCCAAGATATTGAGCTGGGCGATCGCGCTGGAGGACGGCGTCGTCGCGCTGATGCGCTACACGCTGGACATGCGCGCGGGCGGGCAGATGCCCGACACGGCGGCGCTCGACGCGCGGCTGGAGCAGATGATGCGCGGCTGGGCGCCGGCGGTGGAGGAAAGCCTTGCCGGGCTGGGCGAGGCGGGCCGCGCCGCGCGGCTGGGCCTGCGCTATGCGGGTGCTTTCCCGGCCCATTACCGCACCGCTTATTCGCCGGGCGAGGCGGCGCGCGACATATTGCGCCTGCAGGCGCTGAACAGCGACAGCGATCGCGGCGCGCGGCTGCACCGCGAGGGCAGCGACGCCGCCCATCAATTGCGGCTGAAGGTCTATAACGGCGCCGGATCGGTGCCGCTGTCCGACGCGGTGCCGGTGCTGGAGAATTTCGGCTTCCGCGTGATCGAGGAGATCCCGACCGCGCTGGACCAGGGCCAGCTTGGCTACATCCACGATTTCCTGCTGGAGTTCGACGGCGCGCAGGCGGCCGACGTGCTGATGGCGCGCGCCGACACCATCGAAAAGGCGATCGCTGCGGTGCTTTCCAACCGGTCGGAAAACGACGCCTTCAACCGGCTGATCGTTTCCGCCGCGCTGGAGCCGGGCGCAGTCGTGCTGTTCCGCGCATGGTTCCGCTATCTGCGCCAGACCGGCCTGTCCTACGGGCTGACGACTGTGGTAGATGCGCTGCGGCGGGCGCCGGTGGTGGCGGGGGCCATCATCGATCTGTTCAATGCCCGGCACGATCCTGCGCGGGCGAAGAACGGGGCGCAGGAAACCGATGCGGCCAACAAGGCGCTCGACAAGGGCCTCGCCAATGTCGCCGCGGCGGACGACGACCGCATCCTGCGGCTGATCCGCGGCGTCGTGTCCGCCATGTTGCGCACCAACGCCTTCTCGCCGGCAGCGGCGGAGGCGCTGGCGTTCAAGTTCGACAGCAAGCTGGTGCCGGGGCTGCCCGCGCCGGTGCCGTGGCGCGAGATATTCGTTTATTCCCCGCGCATCGAGGGCATCCACCTGCGCACCGGCGCGGTGGCGCGCGGCGGGCTGCGCTGGTCCGACCGGCGCGACGATTTCCGCACCGAAGTGCTGGGCCTGATGAAGGCGCAGCGCGTCAAGAACGCGGTGATCGTGCCGACGGGCGCGAAGGGCGGATTCTTCCCCAAGCAGCTGCCCGATGCGTCCGATCGCGACGCATGGCTGGCCGAGGGCACGGAATCCTACCGCATCTTCATCCGCGCCTTGCTCTCCGTCACCGACAATATCGCCGGCGGCAAGGTGGTGCATCCCGACAGGGTGATCGCCCATGACGGTGACGATCCCTATTTCGTCGTCGCGGCGGACAAGGGCACGGCCAAATTCTCCGACGTCGCCAACGCGCTGGCGCTGGAGCGGAATTTCTGGCTGGGCGACGCCTTCGCCAGCGGCGGCAGCCATGGCTATGACCATAAGGGCATGGGCATCACCGCGCGTGGCGCCTGGGTTTCCGTGCAGCGCCACTTCGCCGAGATGGGCGTCGACATCCAGAAGGACGAGGCGACGGTCGCGGGCTGCGGCGACATGTCCGGCGACGTGTTCGGCAACGGCATGCTGCTGTCGAAGACGCTGAAGCTGGTCGCCGCGTTCGACCACCGCCACATCTTCATCGACCCCGATCCCGACCCCGCGAAAAGCTGGACGGAGCGCGCGCGCCTGTTCAAGCTGCCGCGATCCAGCTGGGCGGATTATGACGAAAAGCTGATCTCAAAGGGCGGCGGCGTCTTCCCGCGCAGCGCCAAGACGATCAAACTGAGCGCACAGGCGCGCGCCGCGCTGGACATCGCCGAAAGCGAGCTGGACCCGACCGCGCTGATCTCCGCGATCCTGAAAGCGCCGGTCGACCTGATGTGGTTCGGCGGCATCGGCACCTACATAAAGGCCCGCTCCGAAAGCAATTCCGAGGTGGGCGACGCGGGCAACGACCGGCTGCGCGTGAACGGCGAGGATGTCCGCGCCAGGATCGTCGGCGAAGGCGCGAACCTGGGCGTCACCCAGGCCGGGCGCATTGCCTTTGCCAGCAAGGGCGGGCGGATCAACGCCGACTTCATCGACAATTCGGCCGGCGTCGATTGCTCGGACAATGAGGTGAACATCAAGATCGCGCTCAACCGCGAGATGAACGAGGGCCGGCTGAGCTTCGAGGACCGCAACGCGCTGCTCGAACGGATGACCGACGACGTCGCCCGGCTGGTGCTGGAGGATAACCGCCTGCAGACGCTGGCGCTGTCCATTGCGCAGGCCGGCAAGGCGGACGACCTGCCCTCCTATGTCCGGCTGATCGAGATTTTCGAGAGCAGCGGCCAGCTCGACCGCGTGGTGGAAGGGCTGGCGTCGAACGACGAGCTGCTGCGCCGCGCGCAGGACGGGCGCGGGCTGACCCGGCCGGAACTGGCGGTGCTGCTGGCCACCGCCAAGCTGGGCCTGCAGGCCGCGATCGAGGCCGGGCCGATGGGCAACGACCCGATGCTGCTGCCCCAGCTCCATGCCGCCTTCCCCAGGGAGATGCAGCAGAGCTTCGCCAAGGCGATCGACGAGCACCAGCTGCGCGCCGAGATCATCGCCACCAAGGTGGCCAACCGGATGATCAACCGGATGGGCGTGATCCACCCCTTCGAACTGGCGGAGGAGGAAGGCACGTCGATGACCGACATCGCCGCCGCCTTCGCCGCCGCTGAACAGCTGTTCGACCTGCCCGGCCTGTGGGCGATGATCGACGCCGCGACGATCAGCGAGGAAGGACGGCTGCTGCTGCTCGAGCAGACGGCGATCGCGCTCCGTTCCCAAATGGCCGACCTGCTGCGCAATTCCGAGCCGGGCCAGGCGCCGGGCACGCTGGTCAAGGCGCTCCAGCCCGGCATCGCCCGGCTGGACGCGCAGGTCAGCGCCCTGCTGTCCGGCGAAGGGCAGCGCGCATCCGGCGCGCTGATCGCGCAGCTGACCGCCACCGGCGCGCCCAAGGCGCTGGTCCAGCGCGTCGCCCGGCTGTTCGAGCTGGACGGCGCGGTCGGGCTGGCGGCGCTCGGCGCGCGGACCGGCATCGATGAAGCCGTGCTCACCCGCGCCTTCACCCGGCTGGGCGAGACGCTGGGGCTGGACTGGGCGCAGGCGGCGGCGGTCAGGCTGCAGCCGACCGACCCGTGGGAGCGGCTGCTGACCGCCGGGCTGGCCCGCGATTTCCAGCAGATCCGGCTGGATTTCCTGGCCCGCGCCAAGGACGGCGACCCGCAAAAGCTGGTCGAGACATGGCTGGAGACGCACAAGGCGCGGGCGGAGGCATTCCGCACCATCGCCCAGCGCGCCCGTGCCTCGTCCGCGCCCAACACCGCCATGCTGGCCCAGATCGCCGGTCAGGCGCGGGGCCTGCTGGCGCGCTGACCGGAACACGCATCCCGCCTGCGCGAACGACGGGGCAAGCGAGGCGTGACACCGGGCGGCGTCCTGTTCCGCCGTACGTGTAAGCAGGGCGTGCCGGTTGCCAGCGTCAAATGCCTGCGCGGCGCCCCATATGGGCGAGCAGCGCCCTGCCGCCCGCGAGGCGGAGCAGCTGCGTCGCCGCGAGATAGGCGAATAGCGCCAGCGCCATGGCGAGCGGGACGATCCAATAGCCGAGAATATCGAGACCGCCGGCCGGAGGGGAGGCGATGAGACCGGCCTGCCAGCCAGCGGAACCGTGCCAGGCCCCGACATGGCCGGGCGCAATGGGCTTGGCTATCGCGATGACGGCCAACGCCGCGGCGACAAGGTAAAGCAACAGCGCCGAGAAGGTCGCGCCCAGCGCCCCAAGGCTTCGCGAGGCGCGGTTGACCATGTTCGCCAGCAATTGTGCCGGCACCGCGCGGCTGATTGCGCCGGCAAGCTCATAATCCTCGACATAGCGGCGCGCGAGCAGGTGCGGCGGACCGAGGCGCGCCATGGCAGCCGCCAGACGATCCCGGCCCTGAGCCGCGCAATCGGTCAGGTGGCTGTGGATTTCGCCCGAAATGGCGAGGCGATCCTCAAGATCGATGCTTTGCAGCGCCCACAGCAGGCGACGCACATAGGCGTCGATCTCTTGCCCGCCGATTTCGACATCATGCATCATTCTTCTCCACCAGAGCGGCGATATTGGTCCGGAAGCCGACCCAGAGCTTTCGCATTTCGGCGGCGAGGCGGCGCCCTTCATCAGTCAGCGCGTAATATTTGCGCGGGTTGCCGCTTCCATCCGGCATGACCCAGCGCGCCGTGACCTTTCCCGCTTTTTCAAGGCGATTCAGCAGCGGGTAGAGCGCGCCGTCCGTCACCAGATCGCCATCCGCATTCGCCGTCTGAAGAATCTGGAGCCCATAGGCTTCGCCCCGGCTCAGGATCGACAAAATGATCAGTTCGGTCGCGCCCTTGCGGAGTTGCGCCTGCCAGGATGCTGTTTCCATGAGAAAATATTATCCAATCTATCTTGTTATGCAAGGCATGATATTGCCGACCCGAAAAAAGGTGCCAAGGCGGGCGGAAAAATGACGGGAATGGTTATGCAGCGACGCCGCGGGCGGTGGCGCGGCGGAACCATGGCGCGAAAATCGTTCCGGTCCGCCAGCCTGTGGCGCGAGACGCGATGCGCGCTGCCCGGGAAACCTTGCATATCTCCACCGCGCAGGCGGCTGTCGGCGTGGCTTTTCCTTCGGTTCGCCGCACGCACGGCTCCGGTCGGCTTTCGCAGCGCCTTTACGCGCGCCCGGCGGTTTTGAGCCGGAACCGTTGCCGTGCGAAATAGTTTGGCCACAGCAGCCAAGGCGTTCCTGCAGCCGAACCCATAGTCGTGGGAGGCCGCGGGACGAGGTGTCGCGCACATAAGGCGGCGGCCGCTGCGGTTTGAAGGAGCAAAATAATGGGTGTCCCCTCGAGAAGGTCAGCAATCTTCCTCATCTCCGCCATGTTGGCGGTATCGGCTTCGGGCGCGGCATATGCGCAGCAGCCGGACCAGGCCGACGGTGCGGATCCGATCAACGTCTATGGCACGCCGCCGGCGGATCTTGCCGGATTGCCGAAAGGCCCGGCGATCGAAGGCATCATCTCCGCGCGCAACAGCGGCAAGATGCAGGTGACCGGCGCCGACGAGACCAAAACGGTCATCGTCCTGAGCGAAGGCACTGAAATTCGCGGGCGCGGTGGCTTTCTGGGCCTCAAGCGCGACGCGCTTTCGCAAAAATCGCTGCTCAACGGCCTGCCCGTCACCGTCGAGACGGTGCAGTGGGGCGATGGCCTGATCGCCAGCCGCATCAGGCTGCGCAACACCGATCTGCAGACCGCGGCGATGATCCGCAATGGCACAGCGCAGGGTTTTGCCGAGCAGAGCGCCGCGACGGAAGCGCTGCGCGGCCGCGTCGGCGACATCGACCAGTATAATGTCAAGCGCACCACCAACGTCTATTTCGACACCGGCCGCTGGCAGCTGTCCGCGCAGGCGGAGAGCGAGATCTGCGCCACCGCGCGGGAGGCCGACGGCACCAACAACGCCTTGCTGCTGGTCGTCGGCTATACCGATTCGGTCGGCGACGAGGATTATAACCAGGTGCTGAGCGAAAAGCGGGCCGCGCGCGTGGTCAATTATCTGCAGCAGCATTGCCGCTGGGCGCCCTATCGCATGTTGACGCCGACCGGCATGGCCGAGGCGGATCCGCAGGCGGACAATGAGTCCGACGAAGGCCGGGCGCAGAACCGCCGGGTTTCGGTGAACATCTTGGTCAGCAAGGCGGTGGACGGTCTGCAGACCGCGCAGAACAGCCCGTCTAACTGGTAAGCAGGCCGGGCGGCGATGCGCCGCCCTGATGAATGTGCCCCCTAAGCGTCCGTCCGCGCCAGCGCGCGGCGGAACAGCCAGACGCGGATCGCGCTGGCCAGATTGGGGGGCACATCCGCCTCTATGCGTTCCAGATCGATGCGCGCGACCAGCGCGTTGAGCGGCAGCGCCTGCGCCGCCGCCTCCGCCGCCAGCGCGTCCCAGAACAGCGGCTCGAGGCTGATCGAGGTCTGGTGTCCGGCGATCGTCACCGAACGCTTCACCGGGCCGCCGTCCCGCATCATCAGTACATGTGCTGCCCGCCGTTGATCGACAGCGTAGACCCGGTGATGAAGCCGCCATCTTCCGAACAGAGGAAGGCGACGCCGCGCGCGATCTCGCTGGCCTGGCCGAGCCGGCCGACCGGCACCTTGGCGACGATCTTTTCCAGCACGTCGGCGGGAACGGCGGCGACCATGTCCGTATCGATATAGCCCGGGGCGAGCGCGTTCACGGTCACGCCGGCGCGCGCGCCTTCTTGGGCCAGCGCCTTGGTGAAGCCGTGGATGCCGGATTTGGCGGCGGCGTAGTTGACCTGGCCATATTGGCCGCCCTGCCCGTTGATCGACCCGATATTGACGATGCGGCCCCATTTGCGCTCGCGCATGCCGGGGAACACCGCCTTCGCCATGTTGAAGCAGCCGCCCAGATTGACGCGGATCACCTCGTCCCACATCTCGTGCGTCATCTTCAATATCGTGCCGTCGCGGGTGATGCCGGCATTGTTGACCAGCACGTCGACCGGGCCGAGATCGGCCTCGATCTGCTTCACCCCGGCCTGGCAGGCGTCATAATCGCCCACGTCCCAGCGATAGGCCTTGATGCCGGTGCGGTCGGTGAAGGCCTTCGCCTTTTCCGCATTGCCCGCATAATTGGCGGCCACCGTCATGCCCAGATCTTTCAGCGCGAGACTGATCGCCTCGCCAATGCCGCGCGTGCCGCCGGTAACGATCGCTATGCGTGCCAAATCAGCCTCCTCTATCTGTACGTTAGGGGCGAGACTAGGAGAGGCGCGACCAGCCTTCAAGCTCGCGCGATACTAAATGACGAAGCAGGGCGACGCCGCCCTGACCCGCGTTCAGGCAGGGCAGATAGGCGAAATCCGTACCCCCGGCGGCATGGAAGGCGGCGCGCCCGCGGATCGCCAGTTCCTCCAATGTTTCCAGGCAGTCGGCAGAAAATCCGGGCGCCATGACCGCCAGCTTGCGGACGCCCCGGCCGGGCAGCGCGGCCAGCGTGGCATCCGTCGCCGGTTCAAGCCATTTGGCCTTGCCGAAGCGCGACTGGAACGAAAGGATGAGATCGCGCCCCGCCGCTTCCGACAGCAGGCGCGCTGTCTTCAGGCAATGGCAGTGATAGGGGTCGCCCAGCGCCAGCGTGCGCTGCGGCATGCCGTGGAAGCTGAGCAGCACCGCATCCGGCGTGAAATCTAGCGCGGCCAGCCCGCTTTCCAGCGAAGCCTTCAGCGCCGCGATATAGGCCGGGTCGTCATGATAGGGCGGCAGCGTGCGGACCGCCGGCTGCCAGCGCATCTCCGCCAGCGCGGCGAAGGCGGCGTCGTTGGCGGTCGCGGTGGTCGCGGCGCAATATTGCGGATAGAGCGGCGCGATCAGGATGCGCGCGCACCCCGCGGCCTTCAGCGCGGCCAGCCGGTCCGCGATCGCCGGCTTTCCATAGCGCATCGCATGGTCGACCATCACATCCGGGCCGAAGGCGCCCTGCAGCGCGGCGGACTGGGCGGCGGTGATCACAGCCAGCGGCGACCCGGCATCGGTCCAGATCTGGCGATAGGCGTGGGCGGATTTCCTTGGCCGGGTCCGCAGGACGATGCCGTGCAGCAGCGGCTGCCAGAGCAGCGCGGGGATTTCGACGACGCGCGGATCCGACAGGAACTGCGCCAGATAGCGGCGCACGGCGGCGGGCGTCGGTGCGTCCGGCGTGCCCAGATTGACCAGCAGCACGCCGATGCGGGGTTCCGCGACCGGCGGATGATCGGCGGGGACGGTCATCCGTCGCCGCCGATGCGGAGCGGAAGATCGCGCAGCCGCCGGCCGCTGGCCGCGTAGAGCGCGTTGGCGATGGCGGGCGCGACGGGCGGCACCGCGATTTCGCTGGCCCCGCCGGAAGGCGCGTCGCTGGCGATCAGCTGAACGCTGATATCCGGCATGTCGGCCAGAATGGGCAGGGCCAGATCGCGCAGCGTGCGCGCCTCCGTCAGCCCGTCCGCGAAACCCGGCGATGCGCCCAGCGCCGCGGCCATGCCGAAGACGATGCCGCCCTCGATCTGCTGGCGAACGAGATCGGGATTGATCTGCCGGCCGACGTCCGCCACCGCGACGATGCGGTCGACGACGATCTTCTGCGCCGCGGAGACATGCGCCTCCGCCACGACGGCGACATGGCTGCCCCGCGACGAATGGCAGGCAATGCCCTGGCCGGTGCCCGCCCCGCCGCCCTGCCACCCGCCCAGCGCCGAGGCGGTGGACAGGCAGCGGGCAAGGCGCGGCGCGCCGCCCAGCATGCTCATGCGATAGGAAAAGGGATCGGTCTGCGCCACGCGCGCCAGCTCATCGATGAAACATTCGGTGAAGAAGGCGGTGTAGCTGTCCGCCCCCGATCGCCAATAGCCGGTGGGGATGCCGATATCGGCGGGGTGATGATCGATGGCGAGATGCGCGATGGCATAGGGCGGCACCGCGCCGGAAATCGCGCTGCGGTCCGCGCCGCCGGCGACCGCCAGCACCGCGCGGGCGCCGCCTTCCCCGTCCAGCAGGCGGCGCGCCAGCGCGCGGCCGGTGGCGGGCGCGGAAATCTTCGCCAGCCAGCCGTCGATACGGCCGTCCTGGCGCAGGCGGGCGGCCATGCGGGCGTGGGCGGGGGCACGGAAACGATCGTGGATAATGTCCTCGACCCGCGACCAGACCAGCTGCACCGGGCGCTTCAGCGATCGGGCGATGATCGCCGCCTGCACCGCCGCATCGCTTTCCAGCGCGCGGCCGAAGCCGCCGCCGACCATCATCGGGTGGATCGCCACCCGGTCCACGCCGATGCCGAGGGCGCGGGCAACGGCGGCGCGGGCGCGGCCCGGCGCCTGGGTGGGCATCCACAATTCCAGCATGTCGCGCGACCAGTCCGCCGTCGCGGTCATCGGCTCCAGCGCGGCATGAGCGGCGGGCGCGACGCTGTAATCGGCGACATGGATGGTCGCGCCGCCAAATGACGCCGGCAGGTCGCCCCGCTTTTCAAGCCGCTGGCCGTCGCCGTCCAGCGCCGCCTCCAGCGCGGCCTCCAGCGCGGCGCCGTCCACCAGCGGGCCGGGGGTTTCAAACCGGGGCGCGAGCGCGGTCAGCGCCTTGTTGGCCGCCCACCAGTTGGTCGCCACCGCCGCCACCCAGCCGGGATTTTCGACGATGGAGAGCATGCCGATCACCTTGTCGGCGGCCGGCTTGTCGATGTGGACGAGCCGGCTGTCGCCGATCGGCCCCTGCCGGACGGCGGCATAGACCATGCCGGGCAGGCGGATGTCGGCAGCGAAATTGGCCGATCCGTCGATCTTGGCGGGCAGGTCCAGCCGGGGCAGCGAACGCCCGGTCAGCCGATATTCGGTGGCGACGCGATAGGGCAGCGGATCGGGCAGCGAAAAGGTCGCCGCCTCCGCCGCAAGCTCGCCGAAGCGCAGCCTCTTGTCGTCAAGCATGACGAAGCCGCCGCGGGTATCGCAGGATTCCCACGGCGAATCCCAGCGCGCGCCCGCCGCCTTGCAGAGCAGCACCCGCGCCGCCGCGCCCGCATCGCGCAACGGTTGCTCGAAAGCGCGGATCGAGGTGGAACCGGCCGTCACCATCAGCGCGGAACGGCGCGCATATTCACCGGCCAGCCCGTTCGGCAGGACCGGGACCAGCGCCTCAGCCACCTCGCCGGCGATCAGGCTGTTGGCGTAGAGCGCGTTGATCGGCGCTGCCTCGACCGCGATGGTCCGCCAGTCCGCGCCCAGCTCGTCGGCCAGTATCTGGGGCAGGCTGGTATAGACGCCCTGCCCGGTCTCCGCCTGCGGCACCGCCACCGTGACATGCCCGTCCTCGCCGATCTTCAGCCAGGCGTTGAACAGCGTTTCACCGGGCGCCGCGACCAGATTTGGCGCATAGTGGCGGGGCCAGGCCGACCATGCGATCAACAGCCCGGCGCCAAGCCCGCCGCCCACCAACAGGCCCCGCCGCGTGATCGTCCCCTTCATGACGGGGTTGATAGACAGGCCGCGCGGTTTTCGCGAGAGCGAAAGCGGGTCAGCCGGCCGCTTCCGCTTCGGCGATGGCGCGATATCTGGCGCGCAGGCTCACCTTGTCGATCTTCTCGGTGCCGAGCTTGGGCAGCAGCGTCTCCGAAACCCAGATCCGCGCCGGCAGCTTGAACGCGGCCAGCCGCTCCGCGAGGAAGGCGAGAAGCGCCTCCGGCACGATCGCCTCGCCCTCGCCCAGCGCGATCACCGCGCCCGGCACTTCGCCGAACCGTTCGTCGACCAGCCCGAACACCGCCACCTCGACGATGGCCGGATGTTCGTAAATGGCGGCCTCGACCTCCTGGCAGCTGATATTCTCGCCGCCGCGGATGATGATGTCCTTCTTGCGGTCGACCATGAACAGATAGCCGTCGGCGTCGAGATAGCCGACGTCGCCGCTGCGGAAATAACCGTCGTCGGTATAGGCGGCCCGCGTCGCCGCCGGGTTCTTCCAATATTCCCGGAAGTTGCAGATGCTGCGGATACAGATCTCGCCGCGTTCGCCCTGCGGCACCGGCCGGCCCGCATCGTCGAGGATGGCGAGGTCGACCAGCGGGGCGGAAGCGCGGCCGGTGCTGTTCGGCTTGGCGAGGTAATTGTCGCGGAAATTGCCGCAGCCGACCGCGTTGGTTTCCGTCAGCCCATAGCCGATCAACGGGTGCGCGCCGCCCATCTCCTCCTTCAGCCGCTTGACATGCTCGACCGGCCGGGGCGCGCCGCCGGCGGCAAAATCGGCCACGGTGGATATATCGTATCTGGACCGGTTGGGGTGGTTGAGGATCTCGAAGCTCATCAGCGGCACGCCGACGAAATAGGTGATCTTCTCCTTCTCCATCAGCCGCATCGCCTCCTCCGCGTCCCATTTGGGCATGAGGACGAGCTTGCGGCCCATGGCGAAGCTTTGCAGCAGCACCGGGATTTCCGCGGTGACGTGGAACAGCGGCACGTTGAGCAGGGTGGCGGGCTGCAGCGTCGGCGGGTTGCCGTCCTGCGTCACCAGTTCCAGCGCCATCAGCGTCTGGACCAGATAGTTGAAGGTCGCCTGCATCACGGCCCGGTGATCGGATATCGCGCCCTTGGACTGGCCGGTGGAGCCGGATGTGAACAGGATGGTCGCGTCGTCCGCGCCGGTCAGCTGCGGCAGCGCCGTCTCCGCCCCGCCGCCGCGCGCCATCACCGGGGCTACCGCTTCCGCGATCGGCAGGGCGACGTCGATCACCACCACCTCCGCGCCGTGCGCGCGCGGCGCATCGGCCAGCCGCCGGGCGCGGGGCGGATCGGCAAAGACCAGCCGGGTGTCGGTATCGGCAATGCCGTCCGCCAGTTCGTTCGACTGCCACCAGCCGTTCAGCAGCGTGGCGACGCCGCCGGCCATGACGATGCCCATATAGAGGACGATCCAGCCCGGCGCGTTGCGCGCGGCGATACCGACATGATCGCCCCGCTTCACCCCGAACCCGTCGACCAGCGCGCCGGCCACGGCGCGCGCCTGCGCATAGACGGCGGCGAAGCTCAGCCGCTCGTCATCGGTGACGAGAAAATCCGCCGCCCCGTGCTGGGCGCAGAAATGCGCGAAATAATAAGGCAGCGCCGGCGGCGCGACCGTGATGACCGGCAGGGAAAGGCCGTTCTGCTCAACGGTATCGACCGCCATGGGGCCGCCCGCGGCGACGAGCGTTCCAACGATCGCGTCCATGCGAAGATCAAGTGCGGATGGCATAGGCTCCTCTTCCTCTTGGTCTCGTTCTTTTATCGCACTATGAGGGCGCAAAGCCCTGGGGGAAAGCCTTGATCCTGCCCATTCTCGCCGACGCTACGGCCGCCTTGCATTTCGACACATTGGGCCTGGACCCGGTGGCGCTCGACCTCGGTTTCTTCCAGATAAAATGGTATTCGCTGGCCTATATCGGCGGAATCATGCTGGGCTGGTGGTACCTGCTCAAGCTGATCGCCCAGCCGGGCGCGCCGCTGGCCCGCCGCCATGCCGACGACATGATCTTCTATGCCACGCTTGGCATCATCCTGGGTGGGCGGGCCGCCTATGTGCTGTTCTACAAGCCGGAAATATTGGCCCATCCGCTGGACGTGTTCAAATTGTGGGAAGGCGGCATGTCGTTCCACGGCGGCGTCATCGGCGTGTCGCTGGGGATCATCTGGCTGGCCCGCAAGCACAAGCTCGATTGGCTGCGAATCCACGATTACGTCGCCTGCTGCGTGCCCTTCGGCCTGTTCTTCGGCCGACTCGCCAATTTCGTGAACGGCGAGCTGTGGGGCCGCGCGACAGACCTGCCCTGGGCGGTGGTCTTTCCCCGCGCGGGCGACGTGGCGCGCCACCCCAGCCAGCTTTACGAGGCGGGGCTGGAGGGGATATTGCTGTTCATCATCCTCTATATGATGTTCTGGAAAACCCAGGCCCGCTACCAGCCGGGCAAGCTGGTCGGCACCTTCCTCGCCGTTTACGGCACCAGCCGGTTCCTGGTGGAACTGGTGCGCGAGCCGGACGCCGGGCTGGAGCATCTGTGGTGGGGCCTGTCGATGGGCCAGACGCTCAGCGTGCCGATGATCGCCGGCGGCATCTACCTGATCGCCACCGCCAAGCGCCGCCGCGCGCGCGTTGTCCCGGTTGCGGGGGACGAGAGCGTCGCCTGACGATGCCGTGACCGCAGATCCGCCCGCGCCATTGCTGCCCGAACGGCTGGCCCGCGCCATCACCATGGCAGGGCCGATGCCGGTCGCCTATTTCATGGCCGCGGCCAACGCCCATTATTATGCGACCCGCGATCCGCTGGGCACGGGCGGGGACTTCACCACCGCGCCGGAGATCAGCCAGATGTTCGGCGAGCTGACCGGCCTTTGGCTGGCCGACCTGTGGGACCGGGCGGGACGGCCCGCCGCCGCTCATTATGTCGAGCTTGGCCCGGGGCGCGGCACGCTGGCGGCCGATGCGCTGCGGGCGATGCGGGGCGCGGACCTGACCCCCGCCGTCCATTTCGTCGAGACCAGCCCGGTGCTGCGCGCCGCACAGGCGGAGCGCCATCCGCAGGCGACCTGGCACGATGGCATCGCCACCCTGCCGGGCGACGCGCCGCTGCTGATCGTCGCCAACGAGTTTTTCGACGCCCTGCCGATCCGCCAGATCGTCCGCACCGGCGCGGACTGGCGCGAACGGCTGGTCGCCTGCCAGGACACGCTGTTCCTGCCGATTGCGGGTGGCACGCCGGTGGACGGCATCGTCCCCGCCCATCTGGGCGAAGCGCCGCCGGGCAGCATCATCGAGACGTCGCCCGAATCCGTGGCGCTGATGACCGCGCTCGCCGCCCGGCTGAAGGCGCAGGGCGGCGCGGCGATCATCGTCGATTACGGCTATGAAGGCCCGGCGCTGGGCGACACGCTGCAGGCGGTCAGCGGCCATGCCTATGCCAATCCGTTCGACAGGCCGGGGGAGCAGGACCTGACCGCCCATGTCGATTTCGGCACGCTGGGCGCGGCGGCGCGGGTGGCGGGGTGCCGGATCACAGGGCCTGTGGGGCAGGGCGAATGGCTGGACCGGCTGGGCATCGCCGAACGGGCCGAGGCGCTCCGCCGCCAGGCCCCGGAGCGCGCGGCGGAGATCGCGGCGGCGGCGGCCAGGCTGACCGCGCCCGACGCGATGGGCGCCCTGTTCCGCGCCCTTGCCGTCACCGCGCCCGACTGGCCCGAACCGGAGGGATTCGCATGAGCTTCACCCCCCGCCCCGCCATCATCGGCGATGGCGACCCGCTGTCCGCCATGGCGCGGCAATGCTTCATCGACACATTCGGCCATGCCTATGGCGCGGCGGACATGAGCGCCTTTCTCGCCAGCGCGTTCGGCCCGACCGGGCTTGCCGCGCAGATCGGCGATCCGGCCCACCGGATCATGCTGGTCGAGGACGAAGGCGCCATCGCCGGTTTCATCCTGCTGGAACCGATGGGCCTGCCCGTCGACCACGATACCGGATCGCTGGAGATCAAGCGGCTCTACGTGCTGAAACGCTGGCACGGGCGCGGCGTGGCGCAAGCGCTGATCGACTGGGCGATCGATACCGGGCGGCGGGAGGGGGCGCCCGCATTATATCTGAGCGTGTGGACGGACAATGGCCGCGCCATCCGCTTCTATGAACGTTACGGCTTCGTGCAGGCCGGCACCGCGCCCTTCGCGGTCGGCGACCAGGTGGACCATGATCTGGTGATGCGGCTGGCGCTTTAGGCGAGGCTTTTCGACGCCTGCTCGAACACGTCGCGGGACAGGCCGGGCGTCGCCACGATGCGTTCCAGCTGCGCCTTCATCAACGCCGCGCGCGCCGCGTCGAGCCTGCGCCAGCGGCCGAGCGGGGGCACCAGCCGCGCCGCCGTCTGCGGGTTCAGCCGGTCGAGCGCGATCAGCGTGTCGGCAAGGAAGGCATAGCCGCGCCCGGACGGATCGTGGAAGGCGCGCTGGTTGGCGGCGAACGCCCCCACCAGCGCGCGGACGCGATTGGGGTTGGCGAGGGTGAAATCCGGGTGGCGGGCCAGCGCCATCACCGCATCCACCGTATCGTCGCGGAACGACACCGCCTGGGTGGTGAACCATTTGTCCAGCACCAGCGCATTGCCGCGATAACGGGCGTGGAAGGCCTCCAGCGCGCCGTCCCGCTCAGGCGCGGCGCTGTGCGCCAGCAGGGTGAGCGCGCCCTGCCGGTCGGTCATATTGTCCGCCTGCTCGAACTGGCGATAGGCAATGGCCGCCCCGTCGTCCGCGCCGCTGGCGAGAATATAGCCGAGCGCGACCGACCTGAGCCGCCGCGCGCCCTTGTCCGCCGGCGACAGGCCGAAGCGGCTGGCCCCGGCATCGGCATAGGCGGCGCGCCACCGCGCGATCAGCGTTTCGCCCAGCGCCCGGCCCAGCGCCTCGCGCGCCTTGTGGATGGCCTCCGGATCGACGACCAGCATCTGATCCCCGATGAAGGCGGGAGACGGCAGCAGCACCGCCTCGGCGATGAACGCCTTGTCCAGCGCGGCATCGTCCAGCGTCTCGCGCACCGCCGCGATCACCGGATCATGGTCGGTCGCACCGCTGGCCACCGCCGTCACCAGCGTGTCGACCATCAGCTGCTGCATCGCCTCATAACGGGCGAAGGGATCGTCATCATGGGCGGACAGGAAAGCAAGGTCCGCCGCGGGACGGTCCGTCTCCACCACCACCGGCGCGGAAAAGCCGCGATTGATGGAAAGGACGGGCCGCTCGCTTACCCCATCGAACGCGATCTCGCTGGACGCCGCGTCAAGCACCACCAGCCGTTCCTCGCCGATCCGCCGCCCGCTCTTTTCACCGAACAGGGCGACGCGCAGCGGGATCGGCATGGGCAGCTTGTCCGGCTGACCCGGCGTCGCCGGCACCGCCTGCGCCAGCTTCAGCACCGCGCGGCCGCCATCCGGCTCATGCACCAGATCGGCCCGGACGCGCGGGGTGCCCGCCTGGCGATACCAGAGGCGGAAGGCGGAGAGATCGATATCGCCGCCCGCTTCCATCGCGGCGACAAAATCCTCGCAGGTCACGGCCTGCCCGTCATGGCGCGCGAAATAGAGGTCGGTTCCGGCGCGGAACCGCTTCGGCCCCAGCATCGTCGCCATCATGCGGATCAGCTCCGCGCCCTTGTTGTAGATGGTGGCGGTGTAGAAATTGGCGATCTCGATATAGGTGTCCGGCCGCACCGGATGGGCGAGCGGACCGGCATCTTCCGGGAATTGCGCGGCGCGCAACACACGGACATCCTCGATCCGCTTGACGGCGGGCGACCCCTGATCGGCCGAGAATTGCTGATCGCGAAACACGGTCAGCCCTTCCTTCAGCGAAAGCTGGAACCAGTCGCGGCAGGTGACGCGGTTGCCCGACCAGTTATGGAAATATTCATGCGCGACCACCCCGGCGATGGCGTCGTAATCGGCGTCGGTGGCGGTATCCGGATCGGCCAATATGTAGCGGGCGTTGAAGATGTTCAGGCCCTTATTCTCCATCGCGCCGAAATTGAAATCGTCGACGGCGACGATGTTGAACACCTCCAGATCATATTCGCGGCCATAGACGCGCTCGTCCCACGTCATCGCCGCCTTCAGCGCGTCCATGGCGTGATCGGTGCGGGCAAGGTCAGCCGCGCGCACCCAGATGCCCAGCGCCACCGCCCGGCCGGACATGGTGACGAACACGTCGCGATTGGCGACCAGATCGCCCGCCACCAGCGCAAACAGGTAGCAGGGCTTGGGAAAGGGATCGCGCCATTCCGCCCAGTGCCGCCCGCCGGGCAGGTCGCCCTCGCCGACATGGTCGCCATTGGCCAGCAGCACCGGATAGGCCGCCTTGTCCGCCGTCATCCGCACCCGATAGCGGCTGAGCACGTCCGGCCGGTCCGGGAAGAAGGTGATGCGGCGAAACCCTTCAGCCTCGCACTGGGTGCAGAGCAGCCCGCCGGAGGCGTAAAGGCCCATCAGCTGGGTATTGCGATCCGGCGCGATCTCCACTTCGGTCTCGACGAGATGCGCATCGCCCGCCAGATCGACGACGAGCGTGCCGCCGTCCATCCGCCAGGGCGCATCCGCGCCGTCCACCCGCACCGCCAGTGGCGTCAGCCCTTCACCGGCAAGCCGCAGCGGCGCGGCATGGGCGCCGTTGCGCGTCACCTCCAGCCGGGCGGACACCCGCGTCGCCGCGGGATCGAGCGCGAAATCCAGCGCGATTTCCGGCACCAGCCATTCCGGCGGGCGATAGGCATCGCGACGGGTGACGCTGGGCGCGCTGACGGCGGCTGACTGTTCCATGTCCATCCATCTAGGCGGCGGCCCGAATCGAAACAATGGGCTTGGCGCGCCGCCGCTGCTAAGGAGGGGCGATGAGCCATATGCTGATCTTCGGCCTGGGGTACAGCGCCGCCCGCATCGCCGCCCGGCTGCGCGCCATGGGCTGGCGGATCAGCGCGGTGCGGCGCACGGGGAGCGCAGGGATCATCGGCTTCGACGATCGCGCCGCCATCGCCGCCGCGCTGGCCGATGCCACGCACATCCTGTCCAGCGCCCCGCCGGACGATGATGGCGACCCCGTGCTCGCCGGCTTCGGCCCCGCCATCGCCGCCGCCCCGGCCGGATGGATCGGCTATCTGTCCTCAACCGGCGTCTATGGCGACACCGGCGGGGCCTGGGTGGATGAAAGCGCGGAGGTGGGCGGCGGGCGGCGGTCCGCCCGCGCCGCCGCCGACCTGGCCTGGCAGGCATTGGGCGATCATGTGCGGGTGTTCCGCCTGCCCGGCATATACGGCCCCGGCCGTTCCGCGCTGGACCGGATCAGGGCGGGGCGGACGCACCGCATCGCCCTGCCCGGGCAGGTGTTCAGCCGCGTGCATGTCGACGATATCGCGGGCGGCGTGATCGCGGCGCTGCACGGCCCGGCCGGCGTCTATAATCTGGCGGACGACCACCCCGCCCCGCAAAATGCGGTGATCGATTATGGTTGCGGCCTGCTGGGCGTGGCGCCGCCACCGCTCAGCGCCCCGGCGCTGGCCGGGCTGTCACCGGCGGCGCTGGCCTTTTATGCCGAGAACCGCCGCATCTCGAACCGCAAGGCGAAGCGGCTGCTCGGCTGGGCGCCCGCTTATCCCGATTATCGCGCCGGCCTGCGCGCGCTCAACGCCACGACCAGCCCGGCCAGCGCCAGCGCGCAGCCCAGCGCCGCCTCCCACGACCAGATATAGGCTTCGAACAGCGTCGACAGCGCCATGGCGATGACCGGGATCAGCACGCTGGTATAGGCCGCGCGCGCCGGGCCGATCGCCCGGACGATGCCGAAATAGAGCGGAAAGGCGATCGCGGAGGCGAACAGGCCCAGATAGAGCAGCCCGGCGAAATAGCCGAGGCGCATCTCCACCACCGGCGGCCCCATGGTGGCCCAGGCATAGGCCCCGTCCGCCAGCGCCCCCACCGCCATGCCCCACGCCATCATGGTGGGCAGCGCAATGCCGTGCGCCCGGCGGCTGCCCTGCATGACATTGGCGATAGAGGCTGAAAGCACGCCCGCCACGGTGAAGGCGATGCCGGTGAGCACCGCCGCCGGGCCGGCATGGGCGGTCTCCAGCTCATGCGAGAAAAGCAGCGCCAGCCCGGCGATGGCGATCGCCGACCCGGCCATGAACGCGCCGGACAGCCGCTGGCCCAGGAAGATGCGCCCCAGCACCGCGTTGGGCACGATCAGCAGCGCGAAGACCAGCGCCACCAGCCCGGACGTGACATGCTGTTCCGCCCGGTAGACGAAGTTGAAATTGAGCATGAACTGGGACACGCCGAAAATGACGACGAAGGCGATCGACTGCCGCTCGATCCGCAGCGGCGCGCCCACCCATGCCGCATAGGCGAACATGGCGATGCTGGCGACGGTGAAGCGATAGGTGACCGACCAGCTGGCCGGGACGACCCCCAGCTGATCGGTGATGACCAGCCAGGTCGACCCCCAGATGAGCGTGACCAGCAGGAACGGGATCACCACCCGCGCGCGCTGCGCGGGGCTGAGCGGGGTTTCGCTCACAGGGCGGCGATCGCGCTGGCCAGCGGCGCGACGAACGCCTCTCCCTGATCCCAGCTGGTCACCAGCCGGATCTCGCCCGGCGCCCAGTCATAGAAATCGAACCCCTGGGCGCGGAGCGCCGCCGCCTCCGCCGCGCTGACCCTGAGGAACAGTTCGTTCGCCTGCACGGGGTGGACCAGCCGATCGCCCGCCGCCCGCGCCAGCGCCGCCGCTGCGCCATTGGCCGCGCGCGCATTGGCCAGCCAGACATCATCGTCCAGCATCGCCAATATCTGCGCCGCGATATAGCGCCCCTTGGACAGCAGGTGCCCGGCGCGCTTGCGGCGATAAAGCGTCGCATCGGCCAGTTCGGGCTTGAAGAAGATCAGCGCCTCCGCCGACAGGCCGCCATTTTTGACGAAGCCGAAGCTCAATATATCCACCCCGGCGCGCCAGGTGACGTCCGCCGGCGCACAGCCGAGATGGACGATGGCGTTGGCGAAGCGCGCGCCGTCCATGTGCAGGCCAAGCCCCCGCGCGCGGGCGAGATCGCCGATGGCGGCGACTTCGTCCGGCGTATAGGCCAGCCCATATTCGGTGGCGTTGGTGATGGAGATCGCTGCCGGCTGCACCTGGTGGACATCGTTGCGGATGCCGCCCGCCACCGCCGCTATGCCATCCGGCGTCAGCTTGGCGCCCGGGCCGTCCGCCAGCAGCAGCTTTGCCCCGTGCGTGTAGAATTCCGGCGCGCCGCATTCGTCATTCTGGATATGCGCGTCGCGGTGGCAGATGACGCTGCCGTGCGGCGGGCAGAGCGCGGCCAGCGCCAGCGCATTGGCGGCCGTCCCCGTCGTCACCCACAGCGCGCGGACCCGGGTTTCGAACAGGTCGGAAAACGCCCCGTCCAGCCGCGCGCTCCACGCGTCGCCGTCATAGGCGGTGTCGATCGTGTTGGCCCCGGCGATGGCGGAAAGCACGGCCGGGCAGGCCGGCGCGGCATTATCGGAAAAGAAGCGCATGGCGGGCGCTTTGCGACCGCGTGCCGCCCGCGTCAATGCCGGAAAATCCCCGGCCTTCAGTCACTCGCGCCCGGCTTCACCACGGCGATGCGGATGCGGTCGCCGGGGGCGGAGGCGAGCAGCGGAACGGCAAATCGCCGGCCGTCCACCTCCACCTCGGTGGTGCCGCGCTGCTCATCGCTGCCGACGACCAGCGCCTCGACCCTGTCCGCGCCCACCGTGGCGGGATCGATGCCGCCGCCCGCAATCGCATGATCGGCAACCACCCGGCCCTGATCCAGCCGGACCATATGATCGGCAATCGCCCGCACCTCCGCCATGCTGTGCGTGACATAGACCATCGGCAGGCGGAATTCCGCCTTCAGCCGGGCGATGAAGCCGAGAATCTCCGCCTTGCGGGCCTCGTCCAGCGCAGCCAGCGGCTCATCCAGCAACAGCAGGTCCGGCTGGCTGAGCAGGGCGCGGCCAAGCGCGACCCGCTGCCGCTCCCCGCCCGAAAGCGCGGCGACGCGGCGGTCGAGCAGATGGCCGATGGCGAGCACGGCGACGACATCGTCCACCGCGATCCGCCGCCGCCCGCGCGCCCGGCGGAAACCGTAGAGCAGGTTGGCGCGCACCGGCATGTGCGGGAACAGCCGGGCATCCTGATAGACCCAGCCGATCCGCCGCCGCTCCGCCGGCACGTTGACGCCCCCGGCAATGTCGACCAGCACTTCGCCGTTCAGCGAGATATGCCCGGCATCCGGCCGGCCGGTGCCGCCGATGGCCGCCAGCGTCGCCGATTTGCCGGCCCCGGACGGGCCGAACAGCGCGGTCACCCCGTCGCCCGGCCCTGCAAAGGCGATATCGAGCGCGAAACTGCCCAGCTGCTTGCGGATCGCGACGGTCAGCACGGTCAGCGGCCCGCCCGTCGCCGGCCATAGGCGAGCAGCATTTCCGACAGGACAAGCGCGGCGATGGCGGCGGTGAAGGAGACGGCCGAAAGCCGGAGCGCCGCCGCTTCGCCGCCCGGCACCTGCAAGGCCGAATAGATGGCCAGCGCCAGCGTCTGCGTTTCGCCGGGGATATTGGCGGCAAAGGTGATGACCGCGCCGAATTCGCCCAGCGTGGCGGCGAAGCCGATGATCGCGGCGGCGACCAGCCCGGGCGCGGCGAGCGGCAGGGTGATGCTGAACGTGCGGTCCCAAAAGCCGGCGCCAAGCCCGGCGGCAACGGCCTCAAGCGCCGGGTCGACCGCCTCTATCGCCTGGCGCGCGGCGCGCAGCATCAGCGGAAATGCCATCACCCCGGCGGCCAGCGACGCGCCCGCCGAGGTGAAGACGAGCTGGATGTCGAACCGCGCCAGCAGCCATCCAACCGGCCCCTGCGCGCCGAACAGCAGCAGCAGAAGGAAACCGACCACCACCGGCGGCAGGATGAGCGAGGCGTGCATCATCGCATCGAGCAGCGTGCGGCCGGGAAAGCGCTTGCGCGCCATCACCCAGCCGATGGCGACGGCGATCGGCAGGCCGAAGGCCACGGCGCGCGCCGCGATGACCAGGCTCAGCCCCAGCGCGCTCCATTCCCCCGCGCCCAGCATCATCCGCCGCCGCTGCGGAACCCGTAGCGCCGGAAGATCGCCTGGCCCTGCGCGCCGCGCAGGAAGGCGTGGAAACCGCGCCCACCCGCGCCCGCATTGCGGGTGACGGCGGCGGGGTAGACGATCGGCGGATGGCTGTTTTCCGGGAACAGGCCGACGACGCGCACGCCGGGGTCGATCCGCGCATCGGTTTCATAGACGATGCCCAGCGGCGCTTCCCCGCGCGAGACGAAGGCCAGCGCGACGCGGACATTGTCCGCCCGCGCCAGCCGGTCGGCCACGCTTTGCCAGACGCCCAGCTTTTCCAGCGCGGCGCGGGCATAGCGGCCGGCGGGCACATAATCGGGATCGCCCACCGCCAGCCGCCCGCGCGGCCCCAGCGCCTGCGCCAGCGCGAAACGCGGCGCGATGGACAGGCGCACCCGGCTGGCGCGGGGCGCGACCAGCGCCAGCCGCCCGCGCAGCAGATCGTGCCGGCTCTGCGGCTGGATCAGGCCACGGGTCTGCACATAGTCCATCCAGGCGGTGTCGGCGGAAATGAACAGATCCGCCCGCGCGCCGCTTTCCAGCTGGTGGGCGATGACCGCGCTCGACGCGAAGGAAAAGCGCACCGGCACGCCCGCGCGCGCGGTATAGGCCTTGCCCGCCGCCTGCAGGGAATCGGTGAGCGAGGCGGCGGCGAACACGGTGATCGGCGCCTTGTCCTGGGCAGACGCCTTGTCCTGGGCCAAGGCCGGGCCGCCGCCCGCCAGCGCGAGGATCAGCGCCGCGGCGGCGCCCAGCACCCGGCGCCTTGTCATCCCCATAAGCTGCGCCATGGCCGTCATCTCCCTATGGCAGCCGGGCGATCAGCAGCGCCACGCTGGCTTCCGGATTGCCCGTCACCTGCACGACATAGCGCCCGCGATTGAGCGGAAAATCGACGATCTTGCGAATGGCGGAGCAGGCCGGGCCATGGCCGTGCGCCGAGGTGGAGGCCGGGCGGCCGCCGTTCAGCACGTCGATCCAGCCGGATCCGCCCATCGCGATCCGGTAGGTGCCGGGCTGGGCGACCTCGAAGCTGAACAGCCCGCCATGGCCGCCGGCCCTGTCCGCCCGTTGCGGCGGCGCGACGTAGCGCACATCGGCCGCCGGCCGCAGCCGGGCGTCGACCGCGACGCCGACGGAGAGCGGCGCCGTCTCAACGCCGGAAACCGCGCCCGCGGCGTGGAGCGGCTCGCGCTGGTTCCAGTCCGCCAGCTCGGGCGGCAGGATGACGGTGGCGGTGGCGCAATCGATCCCGTCCTGCGCGGCGACCGGGCCGGGCAGGGCGGCGAATGCGCCGGCGGCAAGGGCAGACAAGAGGAGGATACGCATCGTGCTGCTCCCGGGACAAAGTACAGACCCTGCCAATACGGCCAGCCGGAAGCCATCACAACGGCGATGTGCGCGCCCCGTTTTCCGATTTTTAATCCCGCCGCGCCATATTGAGCGGGGGTAGCATAAACAACGGGACCGGGGATGACGGAACATATCTATGCGGGCGCATTCAACGTCGAGGATCGCCGCAGCCGCCGCAAGCGCGTGGTGCTGAAAACCCGGATCCGCGAACTCGGCTATCCCAATGTCGCGATCGACGTGACCAACGTCTCCGCCGTGGGTTTTTCCGGCAATTGCGTGCAGGAATATCGCGTTCCCTCCGTGGTGGCGATCGCCCTGCCCGGCCTCGGCGAGATCCGCGCCCGGCTGGTCCGCGCGGAACCGGGGCGGCTGAGCGGCGAATTCATCCAGCGGCTCGACGAGACGCAGATGGCGATACTGGGCAGCGACGAGATGAAGACCGCCGACGACGGCCCCGGCGAGCCGGACGCGCCAGCCGCCTGAGCGGGCGCTCAACGCTCGCTCATCGCCTCCGCCGTGGTTTTCAGGATCGGCTTGGTCAGATAGCGGAAAACGGTGCTCGATCCGGTCTTGATCTCCACCGTGGCGGTCATGCCGGGCTGGATGATGATCGTCTCACCCGGCTGGCGCGGGCGCATCTTGCCGGTATCGACGCTCAGATGCGCGCGATAATAGGTGGCGGGCGGCCCGCCCGGCCGATCGTCCGAAAGCGTATCCGGGCTGACGAAGGTCACCCGGCCGGTGCCCGATCCGTAAATGGATGAATCATAGGCGTCGAAGCGGACCGACGCCGTCTGGCCGACATGGACGAAGGCGATGTCGCTGGGCGAGATCTGCGCCTCGACGATCAGCGCGTCGCCGGTCGGCACGATCTGCAACGCCTCGCCGCCCGGCTGCAGCACCGCGCCCACCGTGGTCAGCCGCACATTCTTGACGATCCCGTCCGCCGGCGCGCGCAGATCGGTATTGCCCAGCCCCTCGGCGCGCTGGGTGAGCATCTGCTGCGCGCTGACCAGTTCTTCCTCGGTGCGGGTGAATTCGGCCTGCAATTCCTGCAGATAGGCGTTGCGGCGGCTGGTGATCTGGCTCTGGATCTCAGAGGCGGAACGCTGCATCCGCAGCACGTCGGCACGGCTGACGTCGCCGCTCGCCACCAGCGGGCGCGTCATGTTCATTTCCTCCTGCGCCAGCCCCAGCGAATGGCGCAGGCTCTGCAGTTCGGAATTCAGCGATTGCCGCCGCTTGGCATAGAGCATCCGCTGGTTGTTGACGAATTCGGGATAGCCCGCGACGTCGGACGGAAAGCGGAGCGGGCGATCGAACAATTCCGCCTCGATCCGCGCCAGCTGCGCCTTCAGCCCCGCCACCCGTGCCGCGCTTTCGTCCACCGATGCGTTGATGCTCACCTTTTCCAGCACCACCAGCAGCTGGCCGCGCTTCACCCGGTCGCCCTCGCGCACCAGGATGCGGCTGATCACCCCGCCGTCCGCGCTCTGCACCACCTGCACCCGGCCGCTGGGAATCACCTGGCCATGGGCGCGGGCGATCTGGTCCAGCTCCGCCCACAGCGCCCACAGGATGAAGCCCACCACCGCAAGGGTGGAGAGCGCGATGATGATCGCGGGCGCCCGTTGGTCGCCGATCTGCCGCCTGCGCATCGCCACTAGGCCGATCCCGCCGTGGGCAGGCTGTCCACCTTGGCCACCTTGCCCGCGCGCCCTTGCAGCCGGGCGACGACATCCTTGGTCGCGCCGTCCAAAATCACGCGCCCGCCGGCCATCACGATCACCCGGTTGACCATGGACAGCAGCTGCAGCTTGTGGGTGACGAGGATCAGCGTGCCGTTTTCGTCCATTTCCTCGCCCAGCGCGCCCAGCGCCGCATTCTCGGTGGTCTGGTCCAGATTGGCGGTCGGCTCGTCGAGCAGCAGCAGCCTGGGCCGCGCCAGCATCAGCCGGGTCAGCCCGGTCAGCGCGCGCTGACCGCCGGAAAGGCTGCGCCCGCCCTCCTCGATCCGCAGTTCCAGCCCGCGCGGGTGGGATGCGATCATCCGGTCCAGCCCGGTGCGGGCGGCCGCATCCATCAGCACGTCATCGCCCGGATCGCCCAGCCCGAGCAGCAGATTGTCGCGCAGCGTGCCGTTCACCAGCCGGAAATCCTGCGGCAGATAGCCGATATGGCGGCGCAGCGTGTCCGCCGCGATCTGCGCCATGTCCAGCCCGCCCAGCAGCACGGTGCCTTCGCCGGGCGCATAGAGGCCGGCCATCAGCCTGAGCAGCGTCGATTTGCCGGACCCGACGCTGCCGATGATCGCCACCCGCTCGCCATAGCTGATCTCGAGCCGGGGCACGTCGATATCCTCGCGCGCGCCGGGATAGCCGAACTTCACCTGCTCCAGCTTCAGCGGCCCGACCATGCGTTCCGGCCGCAGGTTGATGATGCCGGGCGCATCGTCCAGCGGCAGCCTGAGGATCGCGTCCAGCGCCCTGAGCGACGAGCGGGCATAGCCCCACTGGACGATCAGGTTGGGCAGCATCGTCACCAGCGGGCCGTTCACCCGCCCGGCGATGATCGCGCAGGCGATGAGCGCGCCCATGGTCATGTTGCCGTGGATCACCTCCACCGCGCCCCAGGCGATCAGCGCGACATAGGAAAGCTGCTGCAATGTGGAAAAGATCGACCCGGCGATCGACGACCAGCGCTTCACCGGATCCTCGGCATAATGGACCTCGTCCATCAGCTGGTTCCAGCGGCCCAGCATGTGCCAGTGGCCGCGATTGGCCTTGACCGTCTCGGCCGCGTCCAGCGTCTCGACCAGCAGGCCGTTCTTGCGGTTGCCGCTGATCTGGGCGCGGTTGGTATCCCCCCGGATCAGCCAGGCGAACAGAAAGGCCAGCCCCAGCGCGATCGGGAAACTGATCAGCGGCACCAGCGCCACCGCCCCGCCCAGCGCGGCGATGACGAGGATGAACAGCAGGGCGAAGGGCAGGTCCGCGACCAGAAACAGCGAACCGGAGGACATCAGCCCGCGCACCTGCTCAAGCCCGCGCAGCTGGGCCGCCATGGTGCCGATGCCCGGCGGCCGCGCGTCCAGCCGCACCGCCTGCGAACGGGCGAAGAAGAATTCGGAAACGTCGAAATCGATCCGCGTCGATTCCCGCTCGATCATCAGCGCGCGCGTCGCCCGCAGCGCGAAATCGATGGCCAGCGCCACCAGCACGCCCACCGTGAGCACCCACAGGGTGGAATAGCCGGCGGCCGGGATGACCCGGTCATAGACCTGCATCGAATAGAGCGACGTCGCCAGCGTGATGATGTTGGCCACCACCGTGGCCACGGCGGCGCTGACGAACACCGATTTGCGCTTCAGCAGCGCCTTCCAGAAGATGCTCGCGGCGCGCGGGGATTCGTTCTTGCGGATCGGATCCGGCATCTCGATGTCGTAGAATGTGCTGGCGCTCGAATAGGCGATGCTGTCCAGCCCATGTTCGCTGACGACGCGAATGGTTTCATGGCTGTCCCACTGGCCCGCAATCGCCCAGCCGCGCCCCTCGGTATGGACGAGCAATGGGAATTCGTCTGCGCGCGGGCGGTCGCCCAGCCGGATCGGCTCGTCCCATCCCGCCCGCTCGGTGAGCAGGTGCAGACCGTCCGGCCCCTCGAAGCTTTCGGCATCGAGCATGTTCGCCGCCCAGTTGGGGGCAAGCTCTATGCCGCGCTGGCGGGCAAGGGTGGGAACGAGGGCGAGCAGGCCGCTGATCATCTGGGGATCGTTTCACCCGCCTGGGGTTGCCAGCGGCAGCTGCGCAGCAACAGCCGCGCCGCCGACGCCATCGCCGCCACTTCCGCGTCCGACTGGGCGATGTCGGCGCCGGTCGCCTCGCGCACCGCGTTCATCACGTCCAGCCAGGTCCGCCGCCCGGCGACGAACTGGCGCTGGTAGGAATCGGTTACCGCCCGCGCGCCGACCGCCGCCGCCGCATTGCTGGCGATCCGATCACGCATCGAGACATTTTCCAGCAGGTCCAGCGCCATCGTCTCGCGCAGCTCCCGCTCGGCGACGGCGATCTGTACGTCGCTGGCATCGCGGCGCAGGCGCGCGCCCTCGGCCGCCGACAATTGCGAGAGGCCGCCGTCCGTCTGCGCGCGCAGCACCAGCCCCACGCGGTTGCCGGTAATCTCGTTATGCGAATATTGCGCGCTCAATTTCGGCATGATCGACGACTGGGCAACCTTCACATCGGCGCGGGCGACCAGCGCCTCCGCCTGGAACCGCTGGCGGCGGGGATCGCAGGTCAGCGCCTGGTCGATCGCGCCCTGCGGATCGGGGTGGTGGACCGCCGCGTCGTAGCGGGGAACAGCGCCGGGATCATAGTTGGGATCGCCCACCAGTTCACGCAATTGTTGCAGCGCTGCGGCGCGCTGTGCCTCGCTGGCGGCGAAATCCTGCGCCACCTGCGCGGTGCGGGTCTGGGCCAGTTCCAGGTCGGCGCGCGGGCTGATCTCCTGCTCCACCCGGCGCGAGATCGAATCGACCAGGCGGCGGTGCTCTTCCAGCCCCGCGCTCAGCAGCACGGTGCGCCGCGCCGCCCGCGCCAGATCGAAATAGGCCTGCGTCACGCGCAGCGCCACGTCGCGGCGGGTTTCATCCACCTGCACTTCGCGCAGCAGCTGCATCGCCTGCGCGCGCTTGATCGATCCGCCGATCCGCCCGCCCGCATAAAGGGGCTGATCGACGACGATGCTGGTGGTGAAATCCCGGTCGCCGACCAGCCGGTGGTCGCCGGTGAAGGCCAGCGCCTCCACGGAGACGCTGGGGAAGCGCAGCCATTTCGCCGCGTCCGTATCGGAACCGGCGGCCTGCGCCGCCAGCCGCCCGGCGCGGACGGAGGGATAGGTCTCGCTGGCGCGGCCGGCGGCATCGGCCAGCTCCGCGCTGACCCCGCCCGGGCGGGCGAGCGCCACCGGCGCCTGCGCGGCGCGCGCGCGCGCCGGTGCGGCCGGGCCATAGGTCGATTGCGCCACCGCCCCGCCGACCGGGAGCATCGCCGCCGCGGCCAGCAACACTCCCGTCAGCCGGCGGATGCGCCGGCCGGATAAGCCCTTTGATTCCCGAAGAAGACCTGCCCCCATCATAGACCGCTCCATGCGAATCGGCCCGCCCCTCGCCCGCTTTCCGTTGGCGGCCCGTCGCCCGGAAATATGGCCGTGAAAAGGGGAAAGCCCGTTACAAGACGGTCCATCCGTAGCGCGTTTCGAAACGGGGCACGACGAGTTTTATTAACCACGGAGATGATTTTCCGGCCGCCCCGGACCCGCGCCATGGCGCCGCCCGGCAAGATGCAATATCGATCGACCGAGCGATGCCCGGGGGCCTGAATTTTCCGATGTCCGATCCATCCACCCAGCCCCCGTCCGCGGCCCAGGAGGTGAGCGGCGCCGCGCTGTTCGATCCGGTGCTGATCGAGGCCGCCACCGCGCTGGTCGACAACGACCTGCCGGTCGCCGAGCGGCTGCTCAGGGCGCGGCTGAAGGACCGGCCGACGGACATTGCCGCCATCCGCATGATGGCCGAGCTTGCCGCGCGGATCGGCCGATACGGTGATGCGGAGAACCTGCTCCACCGCGCGCTGGAGCTGGCGCCCGGCTTCGCCGCCGCCCGCGCCAACCTGGCGACCGTGCTCTACAAGCAGAACCGCCCCGCCGAGGCCATTGCCGTGCTGGACGCGCTGCCGGTGGACCGCGCCGGCGAGGCGGGAGCGATGAACCTGAAGGCGGCGGCGCTGGGGCGGATCGGCGCCTATGACGAGGCGCTGGGCATCTATGCGGCGGTGCTCGAGAAGCTGCCCGAACAGCCGCGCGTCTGGATGAGCTACGGCCATATATTGAAGACGGTCGGCCGTCAGCAGGAGAGCATCGCCGCCTATCGCCGCGCGCTGGCCATATCGCCGACGCTGGGCGAATTGTGGTGGAGCCTTGCCAACCTGAAGACGGTGCGCTTCGACGCCGACGATATCGCCGCCATGGCGCGCGCGCTGGAGACGCCGGGGCTTGGCGAGGAGGACCGCATTCATCTGCACTTCGCGCTGGGCAAGGCGCATGGCGATGAAGGCGATGCGGCCGCCGCCTTTGCCCAATATGCCGAGGGCAACCGGCTGAAGCGGGCGGGCCTGCCCTACAGCGCGGATGAGACGAGCGCCCATGTGGCGCGCGCCCGGGCGCTGTTCACCCCCGCATTCTTCGCCGCGCGGGCGGATGCCGGCTGCCCGTCCGCCGCGCCGATCTTCATCCTCGGCCTGCCGCGTGCCGGATCGACGCTGATCGAGCAGATTCTGTCCAGCCACCCCGCCATAGAGGGCACGGCGGAGCTGCCAGACATGCCGGCGATCGCGGCGGAACTGGGCACGCGCGACGCCTGGCCCGCGGCCCTTGCCGGAAAGAGCCGGGATGCGCTGGCCGCGATGGGCGCGGATTATCTGGAACGCACCCGCATCCGCCGCAAGACGGACCGGCCGATGTTCATCGACAAGCTGCCCAACAACTGGGCGCATATCGGGTTGATCCACGCCATATTGCCCAAGGCCGCGATCATCGACGCGCGCCGCCATCCGCTGGACTGCTGCTTTTCCAATTTCCGCCAATATTTCGCGCGCGGACAGGCATTCACCTACGCGCAGGAGGATATCGGCCGCTATTATCGCGATTATGTGGCATTGATGGCGCATATCGACGCGGTGCTGCCCGGCCGGGTCCACCGCGTGCTGCACGAGGATATGATCGCCGATACCGAGGGCACGGTGCGCCGCCTGCTCGCCTGTCTGGGCCTGCCCTTCGATCCCGCCTGCCTGCGCTTCCACGAAAATGCCCGCGCCGTGGGCACCGCCAGTTCGGAACAGGTGCGCCGGCCGATCAACCGGGACGGGATGGACCAGTGGCGCCCCTATGCGCGCTGGCTCGATCCGATGCGGGCGGCGCTGGGGCCGGTGCTGGACCATTATCCGCAGGTCCCGCCCGACCTGTCGTGATATTTTCGCAACAAGCCGGATAAATCGTTGCGCGGGCGATCCCCCTGCACAGCATTGGATTTGACGCCCCCCGAAGACGGGCAGACACCTCAGCCATAATGTCTTGGGGAGGACTGTGCGCATGCGCACCAATGAACAATTCGGATTGAGCCGTGCCGCCGGCATGGCATTGCTGGCAACGACGATGCTCTCGGCGCCCGGCATGGCGATGGCGCAGGACAGCGCCGCCCGCCCGGCCGTCAGCGACGACAGCGACATCATCGTCACCGCGCAGAAGCGCGAGGAGAACCTCCAGACGGTGCCGATCAGCATCCAGGCGCTGGGCACCCAGAAGCTGGAACAGCAGAACATCAACAATTTCACCGATTACGCCAAGCTGCTGCCCAGCCTTGCCTTCCAGAGCACCCAGCCCGGCCAGACCAACGTCTATATGCGCGGCGTCGCGCTGGCGAGCGGCGGCAACAGCGACTTCAACCATAGCGGCCCGCTGCCCACCGTCGGCGTCTATTTCGACGAGCAGCCGGTGACGACCATCGGCGGCACGCTGGACGTACATATTTACGACGTCGCCCGCGTCGAGGCGCTGTCCGGCCCGCAGGGCACGCTCTACGGCGCATCGTCGGAGGCAGGCGTGCTGCGCATCATCAGCAACAAGCCGGATGCGAGCGGCTTCGACGCCGCGTTCAATATCCAGGCCAACACCATCCGCCATGGCGGGGAAGGCTATTCGGGCGAAGGCTTCGTCAACATTCCGCTTTCGCCCAGCGCCGCGCTGCGGCTGGTCGGCTGGGCTGAACATGGCGCGGGCTATATCGACAATGTGCCGGGCACCCGCACCTTCCTGAACGGCCTCACCATCGACAATGCCGCGCAGGTGAAGAAGGATTATAATGACTATGACAAGATTGGCGGCCGCGCGGCGCTGAAGATCGACCTGGACGACAACTGGACCATCCTGCCGACGGTGATGGGGCAGGACCAGAAGACCCATGGCGTCTTTGGCTACGATCCCAAGGTGGGCGATCTGCAGGTCCAGCATTTCCTGCCGGAAAACTATCATGACCGCTGGGTGCAGGCCGCGCTGACCATCCAGGGCAGGATCGGCAATTTCGACCTGACCTATGCGGGCGCCTATCTGGACCGCAAGCTCGATTCGATGACCGATTACACCGATTATGCGGTGCAATATGACGCCATCTATGCCGATGCGGGCGGCTTCGCCCAATATTTCACTAGGTCACAAACTCATAAATGGGATTCCCTTTTTGGGGTGGTCGTGATTCAAGCTCCTGGAAGGGAGCTTATGATGAG
>NZ_MEFG01000025.1 GCF_001724715.1 Sphingomonas sp. SCN 67-18 | reverse complement strand
CAGCCGCAAGGGGCCGGCGGATTTCGTCTCGATGGCGGATCAGCGCGCCGAGCGCACTCTGTATGACGAACTGCTGAAGGCGCGGCCGGACTGGGGCTTCCTGCTGGAGGAAGGCGGCGAGATCGCCGGTGATCCGACCAAGCCGCGCTGGGTGATCGATCCGCTCGACGGCACGTCCAACTTCCTCCACGGCCTGCCCCATTTCGCCATCTCGATCGCGGTCGAGGAGCCGCGGCCGGGCGGGCGGCGGGAAGTGACCAGCGCGCTCGTCTATCAGCCGCTGACCGACGAGAGCTTCTGGGCGGAAAAGGGCCGGGGCGCATGGCTGCAGGATGCGCGGCTGCGCGTGTCGGCGCGGCGTGACCTGTCCGAGGCGCTGATCGCCACCGGCATCCCCTTCATGGGCCATGGCGATTTCGCGCAATGGACCCGCATCTTCGCGGCGGTCGCGCCCGAAGTGGCGGGCATCCGCCGCTATGGCGCGGCCTCGCTCGACCTTGCCTGGGTCGCGGCCGGGCGGTTCGACGGCTATTGGGAAAGCGACCTGCAGCCATGGGACGTGGCGGCGGGCATGTTGCTGGTCCGCGAGGCCGGCGGCTTCGTCACTGATTTTCGCGGCGGCGACCGGGCGATGGAGCGCAGCGAGTTCCTCGCGGCCAATGGCGATCTTCATTCGCGACTCCACAAGCTGGTGGGCGGCGCGTTGAAGGCGGCGGGCTGACGGATGCGCGGCGGGCCGTTCGCCGCAGCGGTCCTTCTGGCCCTGGCGGGCTGCGCTTCGCCGCGTTCCGTCTCCATGCCGGTCGATGCGGCCCCGCCGCAGGCGCTGCCGGCCAGTGAAACCAGTTCTGCCTCGGTGCGCGGCATTGCCGCCGCCGCCATTGCGGGCGGGGATGCGCCGGCCGCCATCGTCGCGCTCGATCATCTCGCCGCGATGGGCGCGACCGTCTCCGCCGGCGGGCAGGAAAGCTATGCCGGCCTGGTCGGCCCCGACGTCAAGGCCCGGCTGGCGGACAGGTTCGCCGCCAACGCCGTGCCGGTCCGCGCCAGTCAGCTGGAAACGGCCATCCCGGCGGATAGTCCGCTGGTCGAGGGGCTGGCCTTCGATGCGCGCAGCGGACGGCTGTTCGCGGGGACGGTGATCGACGGGCGCCTGCTGACCCGGCGGTCGGTGCGGACGGGCTGGCAGACGGTTGCGATCGGGCGGCCGACGGGCGGCCTGTTCGGCATGGCGGTGGATGCCCGGCGCAGGCTGTTGTGGATCGCGGTGGCGGAGGTGGAGCAGGTCCGCACCCCGGGCGAACGGTCGGCCGGGTTGCTGGCGGTCAATATCGACCGGCTGCGCGTGGTCCGCCGGGTTCCGCTGCCGGCCGCGCTGGCGGGATCGCTGCCGGGCGATGTCGCGATCGCCGGCGACGGCACGGTCTATGCCAGCGACCCGGCGCGGGGCCGCGTCCTGATCTGCCGGCCCGGCTGCGCCGCGCTGGCGGAACTGGTGCCGGAAGACGTGTTCGGCAGCGCGCAGGGGCTGGTGCTGACGCCGGACGAAGGTGCGCTGATCGTCGCGGATTATGGCGACGGGCTGCACCGGATCGATCTGCACACCGGCCAGGTCGCGCCGATCAGCACCGCGGAACCGGCCATGCTGGACGGCATTGACGGGCTGATCGCGGACGGCGCCGCGCTGATCGCAATCCAGAACGGCACCAGTCCGCGCCGCATCCTGCGGCTGACGCTGGATCCCTCCGCCAGCCGCATCGAGCGCACCGAGATACTGGAGCGCGACAACCCGGACTGGGGCGAGCCGACTCTGGGCGCCATCGTCGGCGACCGGCTCTTCTATGTCGCTGACGGGCAATGGGAACGCTATGGCCCGAACGGCACGCTGATGGACGATGGCGGCCCGCACGATACGCCGATCCGCTCGCTCGCGCTGCCGCGCGAATAGGCTTTGAAAATCCTGCTTTTTGCGAGTCATTCTCAACGGTCACTTGGCCTTGCTTCACGCGGGCGGCGGTCCTAGAAGCCGCCGCGAAGGCCCGTTCTGGGCCGGTTAGTCGGAGCGTGAAGCATGGCGACGGTCGCCGCCGGATATCTGCCCATTTTGCTGTTCCTGGGGGTGGCGCTCGTCCTGTCGACGGCGTTCGTCGCGCTGCCGATGCTGGTCTCCCGCCTCACCGGATCGCACCAGCCGAACCCCGACAAACTGTCCGAATATGAATGCGGCTTTCCCGCCTTCGAGGATTCGCGCAGCCAGTTTGACGTGCGATTCTACCTCGTCGCCATCCTGTTCATCATTTTCGACCTGGAGGCGGCCTTCCTGTTCCCCTGGGCGGTGTCGCTGGTCGGCATCGGCTGGGCGGGCTGGATCGCGATGATGATCTTCCTCGCCGAACTGGTGCTCGGTTACATCTATGCGTGGAAAAAGGGAGCGCTGGAATGGGAGTAGAGCTGAGCCCGCCGCCTCCCGGAACGCTGCCTGACCAGGCTTTTTTCGGCGATCTGAACAGCGAGCTGACCGACAAGGGTTTCCTCGTCACCTCGACCGAGGAACTGTTCCAGTGGGCGCGCACCGGATCGCTGTGGTGGATGACCTTCGGGCTGGCCTGCTGCGCGGTGGAGATGATCCACGTCAACATGCCGCGCTATGATCTGGAACGTTTCGGCGCCGCCCCGCGCGCCAGCCCGCGGCAGAGCGACGTGATGATCGTCGCCGGCACGCTGTGCAACAAGATGGCCCCGGCGCTGCGCCGCGTTTACGACCAGATGTCGGAGCCGAAATACGTCATCTCGATGGGCAGCTGCGCCAATGGCGGCGGCTATTATCATTACAGCTATTCGGTGGTGCGCGGCTGCGACCGCATCGTGCCGGTGGACATCTACGTCCCGGGCTGCCCGCCGACCGCGGAGGCGCTGCTGTACGGCATCATGCAATTGCAGCGGAAGATCCGCCGCATCGGCACGATCGAACGGTAAGGAGCAGGCGCTTGAGCAGTCCCGCCCCCGTTATGGCCGCCAATGACGGCGTGATCGACGCCGCCCGCGCCGCGATCGGCGACGATCTGGTCGATGCGTTCGACCGGGTCGGCGAGGTCACGCTGGTCGTCCGGCGCGACGCGCTGGTGCCCGCGATGATCCGCCTGCGCGACGACCCCGCGCTGCAATATCAGCAGCTGATGGAGATTGCGGGCGTCGACTATCCGGAGCGCGCCGAGCGGTTCGAGGTGGTCTACCACCTGCTGTCGCTGACGCGGAACCACCGCATCCGGGTGAAGGTGCTGACCGACGAGCGCGCGCCGGTGCCGAGCGTCACCGGCATCTGGCCGGTCGCCGGCTGGCTGGAGCGCGAAGTGTACGACATGTACGGCGTGCTCTTCACCGGCAATGCCGATCTGCGCCGCATCCTCACCGATTACGGCTTTCGCGGCCACCCGCAGCGCAAGGATTTCCCGCTCACCGGCTATGTCGAGCTGCGCTATTCCGAGGAAGCGAAGCGCGTCGTCTACGAGCCGGTCAAGCTGGCCCAGGATTTCCGCAGCTTCGATTTCATGAGCCCGTGGGAAGGCGCCGAATATATCCTGCCCGGCGATGAAAAGGCCAAGCTGCCCGAGGCCAAGGGCGCGCCGACCCCGCTCAGCGCCGATGCGGTCAAGAAGGCGGACGCGGCCAAGGCCGCCGCCGCCGCGCCGCCGGCCCAGCCCAAACCCGCTGCGCCCGCCGCGGCAAAGCCCGCCCGTGCGCCCGCGAAGCCGAAGGCCGCGAAAGCCCCGGCCAAGGCTCCGGCAGCCGCCGGCGCGGCCAAGCCCCGCGCCGCCCGCCCCCGCAAGCCGAAGGGGGAGGCATGATGACGATGAAGGCCGGAGGGTCAGCCCGTGGCTGAATATCTTGAAGAGATGATGGGCGTGGTCGACGCGGTCGATCCGACGCCCGGCGACATCGAGATCCAGAATTATACGATCAATTTCGGCCCGCAGCATCCCGCCGCGCACGGCGTGCTGCGCATGGTGATGGAACTGGACGGCGAGATCGTCGAGCGCGTCGACCCGCATGTCGGCCTGCTCCATCGCGGCACCGAGAAGCTGATCGAGCACAAGACCTATTTGCAGGCGCTGCCCTATTTCGACCGGCTGGACTATTGCTCGCCGCTGGGCATGGAACACAGCTATGTGCTGGCGATCGAGAAGCTGCTCGATCTGGAGGTGCCGCTGCGCGCCCAGTATCTGCGCGTCCTGTTCGCGGAATTGACCCGCATTTCCAATCATATGCTCAACCTCGGCGCGCATGTGATGGACGTGGGCGCGATGACGCCCAACCTGTGGCTGTTCGAACTGCGGGAAGACACGCTCAACTTCTTCGAACGCGCATCGGGCGCGCGGATGCACGCGGCCTGGTTCCGCCCCGGCGGCGTCCATCAGGACGTGCCGCTGAAACTGCTCGCCGATATCGGCGACTGGCTGGACACGCGCCTGCCCCGCCTGTTCGAGGATGCGATCAGCCTGGTGGCGGACAACCGCATCTTCAAGCAGCGTAACGTGGATATCGCGGTGGTGTCGAAGGAAGATGCCATGGCCTGGGGCTTTTCCGGGCCGATGATCCGCGCCGCCGGCATCCCCTGGGATATCCGCCGCTCGCAGCCCTATGACGTGTATGGCCGCATGGCGTTCGACATCCCTGTCGGCACGAAGGGCGATTGCTACGACCGCTTCATGGTCCGCTGCGAGGAGGTGCGCCAGTCCGCGCGCATCATCAGGCAATGCCTGGGCGAAATGCCGGACGGGCCGGTCGCCAGCTTCGACCGCAAGGTCTCGCCGCCCAAGCGCGCCGAGATGAAGCGCTCGATGGAGGCGCTGATCCACCATTTCAAGCTGTATACGGAGGGCTTCCACGTCCCCGCCGGCGAAGTCTATGTGGCGACGGAAAGCCCCAAGGGCGAATTCGGCGTCTATCTGGTCGCGGACGGCAGCAACAAACCCTATCGCTGCAAGATCCGGCCGACCGCATTCAGCCATTTGCAGGCGATGGATTTCATGATGAAGGGCCACATGCTGGCGGATACCACCGCGGTGCTTTCCGCCATCGACGTCGTGTTCGGGGAGTGTGATCGCTGATGGCTGACGCGCCCAAAATTCCCGACGAGGCCGAAACCCGCGCGCGCTGGGGCGCTTTCGCGTGGACCAAGGCGAATGCTGTGCAGGCGAAGGTGGTGATCGGCCGCTATCCGCCGGGGCGGCAGGCGTCCGCCGTGCTGCCGTTGCTCGATCTTGCCCAGCGGCAGGTGGGAGCGGAAACGAAGACGCAGGGCTGGCTGCCGGTGCCGGTGATCGAATATGTCGCCGCGCAACTGGATATGCCCTATATCCGCGTCTACGAAGTCGCCAGCTTCTACACCATGTTCAATCTGGCGCCGGTCGGCCGCTATCATGTCCAGGTGTGCGGGACGACGCCGTGCATGTTGCGCGGCTCCGACGACGTGCTCGACGCCTGCTACGGCAAGGGGCTGAAAAAAGGCGCGACCACGGCGGACGGCCTGTTCACGCTCACCGAGGTGGAGTGTCTGGGCGCATGCGCCAACGCGCCTATGGTGCAGATCAACGACGATAATTTCGAGGATCTGACCTTCGACAGCATGACCGCCATTCTGGAAGCGCTGGCACGCGGCGAAACGCCCAGGCCCGGCCCGCAGGTGGACCGCAACACCAGCTGCCAGCAGGGCGGCCCGACGACGCTGAAGGACATGGCGTCCGCGAACCATGATTATCGGGGGCAGTGGAAATGAGCCTCGCTGACAAGGATCGCATCTTCACCAACGTCAACGGCTTCCAGCCGTGGACGCTGGCCGCCGCGCAAAAGCGGGGCGACTGGGACAACACCAGGGCGCTGATGGCCATCGGCCAGGACGCCATCATCGAGGAAATCAAGGCGTCCGGCCTGCGCGGGCGCGGCGGTGCGGGCTTCCCCACCGGCATGAAGTGGAGCTTCATGCCCAAGGAACCGCGCGAGGGGAAACCCAATTTCCTCGTCATCAACGCCGACGAATCCGAACCCGGATCGTGCAAGGACCGCGAGATCATCCGCCACGATCCGCACAAGCTGATCGAAGGCGCGCTGATCGCGGGCTACGCCATGCGGGCGCGGGCGGCCTATATCTATATCCGCGGCGAGTTCATCCGCGAGGCGGAGGTGCTCTTCGCGGCGGTGCAGGAAGCCTATGACAAGGGGCTGATCGGCAAGAACGCCAGCAAGTCCGGCTATGATTTCGACGTGTTCGTCCACCGCGGCGCCGGCGCCTATATCTGCGGCGAAGAAACCGCGATGCTGGAAAGCCTTGAGGGCAAGAAGGGCCAGCCCCGCCTGAAGCCGCCTTTCCCGGCGGGCGCGGGGCTTTACGGCTGCCCGACCACGGTCAACAATGTCGAGAGCATCGCCGTCACCCCCACGATCCTGCGGCGCGGCGCGGCCTGGTTCAAAAGCTTCGGGCGCGAGAACAACGCCGGCACCAAGCTGTTCCAGATTTCGGGCCATGTGAACACGCCCTGCGTGGTCGAGGAAGCCATGGGCATCCCCTTCCGCGAGCTGATCGAGAAGCATGGCGGCGGCATTCGCGGCGGGTGGGACAATCTGCTCGCCGTCATCCCCGGCGGATCGTCGGTGCCGCTGGTTCCGGCCGCCGAGATCATGGACGCGCCGATGGATTTCGACGGGCTGAAGGCGCTGGGCAGCGGCCTTGGCACCGCCGCCGTGATCGTCATGGACAAATCCACCGACATCGTCCGCGCGATCAGCCGGATCAGCCATTTCTACAAGCATGAGAGCTGCGGCCAGTGCACGCCGTGCCGCGAAGGCACCGGCTGGATGTGGCGGGTGATGGAGCGGCTGCGCGAAGGCAATGCCGATATTTCGGAAATCGACACGCTCTATGAAGTCACCAAGCAGGTCGAAGGCCACACCATCTGCGCGCTGGGCGATGCGGCGGCCTGGCCGATCCAGGGCCTGATCCGTCATTTCCGGCCGGAGATCGAGCGGCGGATCATCGAGAAAAATGGCGGAGCGCCGATGATGCAGGCGGCGGAGTAAGCAATGCCCAAGGTCACCGTAGACGGCGTCGAGATCGAGGTTCCGCAGGGCGCGACCGTGCTGCAGGCGTGCGAGCTTGCCGGCAAGGAAATCCCGCGCTTCTGCTATCATGAGCGGCTGAGCATCGCGGGCAATTGCCGCATGTGCCTGGTCGAGGTCGCGCCGGGGCCGCCCAAGCCGCAGGCGAGCTGCGCGCTGCCCGCCGCCGAGGGGCAGATCATCAAGACCGACAGCGCGATGGTGAAGAAGGCGCGCGAAGGGGTGATGGAGTTCCTGCTCATCAACCACCCGCTCGATTGCCCGATCTGCGATCAGGGCGGCGAGTGCGACCTGCAGGACCAGTCGGTGGCCTATGGCAAGGGCCATTCGCGCTATGACGAGAACAAGCGCGCCGTCACCGAGAAATATATGGGCCCCATCGTCAAGACGGTGATGACGCGCTGCATCCAGTGCACGCGCTGCATCCGCTTTGCCGAGGAAGTGGCCGGCACGCCGCAGATCGGCGCGATCGGGCGTGGCGAGGACATGCAGATCACTTCCTATCTGGAAGGCGCCGTGACGTCCGAACTGTCGGGCAATATCGTCGATCTCTGCCCGGTCGGCGCGCTCACCTCCAAGCCTTATGCCTTCGAGGCGCGGCCGTGGGAGCTGAAGAAGACGCCGTCCATCGACGTGATGGACGCGGTCGGCACCAACATCCGGCTCGACAGCCGGGGCCGGCAGGTGCTGCGTGCGCTGCCGCGCATCAACGAGGACGTGAACGAGGAATGGGCGTCGGACAAGACGCGCCATGCCGTCGACGGGCTGGTCCGCCGCCGGCTCGACCGCCCGTTCGTGCGCCGCGACGGCAGGCTGGCGGAAGCGAGCTGGGAAGAGGCTTTCGCCGCGATCGCGTCGGTCGCCGCCACCGCGAAATCCGGCGTCGCCGCGATCGCCGGCGATCTGGTCGATTGCGAGACGATGTACGCCGCCAAGGCGCTGCTCGCCGCAATGGGCTCCAGCCTGCTGGAAGGCCGCCAGACCGGCATGGATTATGACGTCTCCAACCTCGCGGCGGTGAATTTCAACACCACCATCGCGGGCATCGAGCGGGCGGACGTGATCCTGCTGGTCGGCAGCAATGTGCGCTGGGAAGCGCCGCTGGTGAACACCCGCATCCGCAAGGCCGTGAAGCGCGGCGCCCGCATATTCGGCATCGGCCCGGAAATTGATCTGACCTATCCCATAAACTGGCTCGGCAACGACCTCGGCCTGCTGGCGAAACTGCCCAAGGCTGCGGCGGATGCATTTGCCGGGGCGGAGCGCCCGGCGATGATCGTCGGCGCGGGCGGGGTCAACGGCATCGGCGCGGCGCTGAAGCTGGCGGACAAGCTGAAGCTGGTCAGGGACGGCTGGAACGGCTTCAACTTGATGCACGTCAGCGCGGCGCGCATGGGTGGGTTGATGCTCGGTTATGCCCAGCCCGGCGGCATGGCGGATATCATTGCGGCCAAGCCGAAGCTGGCCTTCTTCCTGGGCGCCGACGAGGTGGATTTTTCGAAATTCTCCAAAACGTTCAAGGTGTTCATCGGCCATCATGGCGACAAGGGCGCCGCGGCGGCCGACGTGATCCTGCCCGGGGCGACCTATGCCGAGAAAAGCGGCACATGGGTCAACCTGGAAGGGCGCGTGCAGGTGGGGCAACAGGCGGTGTTCCCGCCCGGCGACGCGCGTGACGACTGGACCATATTGCGGGCGCTTTCGGCCGTGCTGGGCAAGACGCTGCCGTTCGACACGCTGGACGGGCTGCGCGCCGCGATGGCGGCGGAGGTGCCGGCGCTGGGCCGCGAAGGGCTGGTGGCGTTCGACTGGGCGCCGCCGAAGCTGGATGCGAGCGCGTCCGGTCCCATCGGCTATCCGGTCAAGGATTTTTACCTGACCAACGCGATCTGCCGGGCCAGCCCGACGATGCAGCGTTGCTCGGCCGAACTGGTCCACGGCCAGCAGTTCGCGGAGGCAGCGGAATGACCGAGTGGTTCCAGGGATTGATGGGGTTCGAGCTCGGCTGGTTCGTCGCCACGCTGATCCTGATCCTGCTGATCGCCCTGCCGCTGATGCTGGCCGTGGCGATGATCATCTATGCCGACCGCAAGATCTGGGCGGCGATGGCGCTGCGGCGCGGGCCGAACGTGGTCGGGCCGCTGGGCCTGCTCCAGTCCTTTGCGGACGGATTGAAGGTGTTCCTGCAGGAAACCATCATTCCCTCGAGCGCGAACCGGGGGCTGTTCCTGATCGCGCCGATCATCACCTTCACCGTGGCGCTGATCGCCTGGGCGGTCATCCCCTTCGGGCCGGGCATGGTGCTGGCGGACATCAATGTGGGGCTGCTCTACATCCTCGCCGCCTCGTCGCTGGGCGTTTACGGCGTGGTGATCGCGGGCTGGGCGTCCAATTCCAAATATCCCTTCTATTCGGCGCTCCGCGCGGCCGCGCAGATGGTGTCTTATGAAGTATCCATCGGCTTCGTGCTGATCTCGGTGGTGCTGTGGGCGGGAACGTTCAACCTGTCCGGCATCGTCGAGGCGCAGCGTGGTCTGTACGGCTTCGTCAACGGTTTCGGCTTCAACCCGCTGCTGTTCCCGATGGCGGTGGTGTTCCTCATCTCCGCCATGGCGGAAACCGCGCGCACCCCGTTCGACTTGACGGAAGCGGAATCGGAACTGGTCGCCGGTTACCAGACCGAATATTCGTCGATGAGCTTCGCGCTGTTCTGGCTGGGCGAATATGCCAACGTCATCCTGATGTGCGCGCTGAACGCCATCCTGTTCTGGGGTGGCTGGTTGCCGCCGCTCGACTGGGCGCCGCTCTATGTCATTCCCGGAATCTTCTGGTTCTTCCTCAAGATCCTCGTCTTCTTCTTCATCTTCTCGTGGGTGAAGGCGACGGTGCCGCGTTATCGCTATGACCAGCTGATGCGGCTGGGCTGGAAAGTGTTCCTGCCGCTGTCGCTGTTGTTCGTGTTCCTGGTGTCGGGCTTCCTGATGCTCACTCGTTATGGAGCGGTGTCATGAGCCTCGCGCATCTCATCAAGTCGTTCACGCTGTGGGAGTTCGTGAAGGCGCATTGGCTGACCTTGAAGTATTTCTTCAAGCCCAAGGCGACGATCAACTATCCCTATGAGAAGAACCCGCTTTCCCCGCGCTTCCGCGGCGAACATGCGTTGCGCCGCTATCCGAGCGGCGAGGAACGCTGCATCGCCTGCAAGCTGTGCGAGGCGGTGTGCCCGGCGCAGGCGATCACCATCGAGGCGGAACCGCGCGACGACGGCAGCCGGCGCACCACCCGCTACGATATCGACATGACCAAGTGCATCTTCTGCGGCTTCTGCCAGGAAGCCTGCCCGGTCGACGCCATCGTCGAGGGGCCGAATTTCGAATATTCCACCGAGACGCGCGAGGAGCTGATCTACAACAAGGACAAGCTGCTTTCGAACGGCGACCGCTGGGAGCGCGCGATCGCCGCGAACCTTGCCGCCGATGCACCCTATCGCTAATGCCCGCCTCGGCTCTCCAGCGGCCGACGCACCCCGACGCAAACGAGATACAGGACGTTAGAGACCGTTGATCCAGACCTTCGCCTTCTACCTGTTCGCGACGTTGCTGATCGCATCGGCCGCGCTGACCATCTCGGCGCGCAACCCGGTGCACAGCGTGCTGTGGCTGATCCTCGCCTTCTTCAACGCGGCGGGGCTGATGCTGATCGTGGGGGCGGAGTTTATCGCGATGATGCTGATCATTGTCTATGTCGGCGCGGTCGCGGTGTTGTTCATGTTCGTGGTGATGATGCTCGACATCGATTTCGCGGAGCTGCGCGCCGGATTTGTCAGCAACCTGCCGCTGGGGCTGTTGCTGGCGGTGGTGCTGGCGGCGGAGATGGTGTTCGCGGTGGCGGCCTGGCGGGTGGGCGGCGTCGACATGGGCGGGCGGATCTCGCCGACGCCTGAAGGCATGTCGAACATCGAGGCGGTGGGGCGGCTGCTCTACACCCGTTATCTCTACATATTCGAGGGCGCCGGGCTGGTGCTGCTGGTGGCGATGATCGGCGCGATCGTGCTGACCCACCGCAACCGCGCGGGCACGCGGCCGCAAAATGTGTCGCAGCAGAACCGGCGCCGCCCGCAGGACGCGGTGCGCAATGTGGACCATCCGGTTGGGCAGGGGATCGAGCTGTGATCGGGCTTCAGCATTATCTGGTCGTTTCGGCGATGCTGTTCGTGATGGGGGTGCTGGGCATCTTCCTGAATCGCAAGAACCTGATCGTCATCCTGATGGCGATCGAGCTGATCCTGCTTTCGGTGAACCTGAACCTGGTCGCGTTCAGCGCCTATCTGGGCGACATGGTGGGCCAGGTGTTCGCCATGTTCGTGCTGACCGTGGCCGCCGGCGAGGCGGCGGTGGGGCTGGCCATATTGGTGATCTATTTCCGTGGCCGCGGGACCATTGCGGTCGACGATGTCAACCGGATGAAGGGGTGACATCGGCGTGATCCAACTCATCGTTTTCCTGCCGCTGCTGGCGGCGATCGTCGCCGGGCTGGGCAACCGCGCGCTCGGCAACGTGCCGGCGAAGGCGATCACCACCGGCGCGCTGTTCATGTCCTGCGCGCTCAGCTGGCCCATCTTCATCGGCTTTCTGGGCGGCGGCCATGAAGCGACGGTGGTGCCGGTGCTGGATTTCATCCGGTCCGGCACGATGGACGTGCAGTGGGCGCTGAGGGTCGACACGCTGACCGCGGTGATGCTGGTCGTCGTCACCACCGTGTCGGCGCTCGTCCACCTGTATAGCTGGGGCTATATGGCTGAGGACCCGGACCAGCCCCGCTTCTTCGCCTATCTGTCGCTGTTCACCTTCGCCATGCTGATGCTGGTGACGGCGGACAACCTGATCCAGATGTTCTTCGGCTGGGAAGGGGTGGGCCTGGCTTCCTATCTGCTGATCGGTTTCTGGTACAAGAAGCCCAGCGCCAACGCCGCCGCGATCAAGGCCTTCGTGGTCAACCGGGTGGGCGACCTTGGCTTCATGATGGGCATTTTCGGCACCTTCCTGGTGTTCGGCACCGTCTCCATCCCCGAAATACTGGCCGCCGCGCCGGGCATGGCGGGATCCACCATCGGCTTCCTCGGCCATCGCGTCGAGGTGATGACCCTGCTCTGCCTGCTGCTGTTCGTCGGCGCGATGGGCAAGTCCGCGCAGCTGGGCCTGCACACCTGGCTGCCCGACGCGATGGAAGGCCCGACGCCGGTTTCCGCGTTGATCCACGCCGCGACCATGGTGACGGCGGGCGTGTTCATGGTGTGCCGCCTGTCGCCGATGTTCGAGACCAGCCAGACCGCGCTGACCGTGGTCACCGCCGTCGGCGCGGCGACCGCGCTGTTCGCCGCCACGGTCGGCACGGTGCAGACCGACATCAAGCGGGTGATCGCCTATTCCACCTGTTCGCAGCTGGGCTACATGTTCTTCGCGGCAGGCGTCGGCGCCTATGGCGCGGCGATGTTCCACCTGTTCACCCACGCCTTCTTCAAGGCGTTGCTGTTCCTGGGCGCGGGATCGGTGATCCACGCCATGCACCATGAGCAGGACATGCGTTTCTACGGCGGGCTGCGCAAATCCATACCGATCACCTATTGGGCGATGATGGCCGGCACGCTGGCGATCACCGGCGTGGGCATTGCGGGCATTTTCGGCTTTGCGGGCTTTTATTCCAAGGACGCGATCCTGGAGGCGGCCTTCGCCAGCGGCACGGAGATGGGCGGCATCGCCTTTGCCGTGGGCGTGTTCGCGGCGCTGCTGACCAGCTTCTATTCCTGGCGGCTGGTGTTCCTCACCTTCCACGGCAAGCCGCGCTGGACGAACAGCGAGCATATCCAGCATGCGCTGCACGACGCCCATCATGGCGATCACACCCATGGCGCGCATGACGATCATGGCCACGACCATCATGGTCATGATGACGGCGCGCACGACGGCACCGGCGGCTATCATCCGCATGAAAGCCCGGCGGTGATGCTGGCGCCGCTGGTGGTGCTGAGCCTGGGCGCGGTATTCGCCGGCCTGTTGTTCCACGGCGCGTTCCTGGATGCGGAGGCCGGCGTCGCCTTCTGGAACGGCAGCCTGGCCTTCGACGCGCACCTGATGCACGAGATGCACGGGGTGCCGATGTGGGTGAAGCTGTCGGCGACGGCGGCGATGCTCACCGGCCTGCTGATCGCCTATCTCGCCTATATCCGCAGCACCGACATTCCGGCGAAGTTCGTGGCGGAATTCCGCCACCTCTACAACTTCCTGCTCAACAAATGGTATTTCGACGAGTTGTACGACATGATCTTCGTGAAACCCGCCTTCGCCATCGGCCGTTTCTTCTGGAAGCGCGGCGACATGGGGACCATCGACCGTTTCGGCCCTGACGGGGTGAGCGCCGTCGCGATGATCGGCAGCCGGCTGAGCGGGCGGCTGCAATCCGGCTATATCTACACTTATGCGCTGGTGATGCTGCTGGGCGTCGCGGCGGCGACAACCTGGGCGATCGTGGGATGAGCATGGCCGGCATTCCCATCCTTTCGATCATGCTGGCGCTGCCGATGGCGGCGGCGCTGCTGTGCCTGTTCGTCGATGCCGCCAATGCGCGGCGGATCGCGCTGGGCGCGACGCTGATCGACCTTGCGCTGGGCATCCTGCTGTGGATCGCCTTCGACCAGGGCGCAGGCGCGCCGCAGTGGCAGTTTGTCGAGCATGTGCCGATTTTCGGCCGATTCGCATGGGCGCTGGGCATAGACGGCATCTCGCTGATGCTGATCATGCTCTCCGTGTTCCTGATGCCGATCTGCATCGGCGCGTCGTGGCAGGCGATCGAGAAGCGGGTGCCGGAATATATGGCGGCGTTCCTGCTGGTCGAGGTGCTGATGATCGGCACCTTCGCGGCGCAGGACCTGTTCCTGTTCTACATCTTCTTCGAAGCCGGGCTGATCCCCATGTACCTGATCATCGGCGTGTGGGGCGGGGCGCGGCGGATCTACGCCAGCTATAAATTCTTCCTCTACACGCTGCTCGGATCGGTGCTGATGCTGATCGCGATGCTGTGGATGGCGCAGGAAGCGGGCACCACCGACATCCCGACGCTGCTCAACCATGATTTCCCGGTGCAGGCGCAGACATGGCTGTGGCTGGCCTTCTTCGCTTCCTTTGCGGTGAAGGTGCCGATGTGGCCGGTGCACACCTGGCTGCCCGACGCGCACGTGGAAGCGCCGACGGCGGGATCGGTGATCCTGGCGGGCGTGCTGCTGAAACTGGGCGGATATGGCTTCATCCGCTTTTCCATCCCGATGTTCCCCGAGGCGTCGTCGGAACTGGTCTGGCTGGTGCTGGCGCTTTCCGCCGTCGCGGTGATCTATACCTCGCTGGTCGCGCTGGTGCAGACCGACATGAAGAAGCTGATCGCCTATTCATCGGTCGCGCATATGGCGATCGTCACCATCGGCCTGTTCGCCTTCAACCGGCAGGGGCTGGAAGGCGCGATGATCGTCATGCTGTCGCACGGGCTGGTATCCGGCGCGCTGTTCCTGTGCGTCGGCGTGATCTACGACCGGCTGCACACCCGCGAGATCGCCCGCTACGGCGGCCTGGCCAACAACATGCCGCGCTATGCGCTGCTGTTCCTGCTGTTCACCATGGCCTCCATCGGCCTGCCGGGGACCAGCGGCTTCGTGGGCGAACTGCTGTCGCTGATGGGGGCCTATCAGGTCAGCACGCTGGCGACCTTGCTGTGCACCACCGGCATCATCCTGGGTGCGGCCTATATGCTCTATCTTTACCGGCGGGTCGTGTTCGGCGCGCTGGACAAGGAGGACGTGGCGGCGATGCCGGACCTGTCCCGCCGCGAACTGTGGCTGCTCGCGCCGATTGCGGCGGTGGTGCTGTGGATGGGCGTGTATCCCGAAAGTTTCCTGGCGCCGATGCGCGCCGACATCGGCACGCTGGTGGCGCGGGTGGACCGGGCCAGGCCGGCCGGGGATTCACATCTTGTCGCCGGAGCGCCCGCGGCGCCGGCCGCTGAAGCGCATGGGAGCACGCACTGATGGATTATGCGGCATCCCTGATGATGACCCTGCCCGAGCTGATCCTTTCGCTCGGCGCGTTGAGCCTGTTGATGGTCGCGGCCTTTGGCGGCGACGCGCAGGCGCGGCTGATCGGCTGGGGCGCGGTGGCGGTGCTGGCGGCGGCGGGCCTTTCGCTCTGCGGCCCGGCGAGCCAGGGCGGCACGGCCTTTCACGGCCTGTACCGCGCGGACGCCTTCGCCGCCTTTGCCAAGGTGCTGATCTTTGGCGCGGCGGCGGTGTCCATCCTGATGGGGCCGCGCTTCTTCAGCCAGAATAACGGCACGATGCGGGCGGAATATCCGGTGCTGATCCTGCTCTCATGCGTCGGCATGGGGATGATGGTGTCCGCGGTGGACCTGTTGACCCTTTATGTCGGGCTGGAGCTGCAGAACCTGGCCGGTTATGTGCTCGCCAGCTTCATGCGCCGCGACAACCGATCGGCCGAGGCGGGGCTGAAATATTTCGTGCTGGGCGCGCTGGCCAGCGGCATCCTGCTCTACGGCATCTCGCTGCTTTACGGCTTTACCGGCACGACGCTGTTCGACGGGGTGGCGGCCTCCATCGGCGCCGATCTTTCGACCGGCAAGCTGTTTGGCATCGTCTTCGTGCTGGCGGGCATGGCGATGAAGATCAGCGCCGTGCCGTTCCACATGTGGACGCCCGACGTGTATGAAGGCGCACCGACGCCGATCACCGGCTTTTTCGCCAGCGCGCCCAAGGTGGCGGCGATGGCGCTGATCGTCCGCATTGCGGTGGAGGCGATGGGCCCGGCGACCGACGCCTGGCGGCAGATCGTGATCTTCTGCGCGCTGGCGTCGATCGTGCTCGGCGCGGTGGCGGCGATGGGCCAGAAGAACATGAAGCGGCTGCTCGCCTATTCGTCGATCAACAATGTCGGTTTCGCGCTGCTCGGCCTTGCGGCGGGCACGGCGGCGGGCGTGGCGAGCGTGATGACCTATATGGCCATTTATGTCGCGATGACGCTGGGCAGTTTCCTGTGCGTGCTGCAGATGCGCGACGGCGAGGGGCGGCAGGTGGAAAGCATCGCCAGCATGGCCGGCATGTCGCGGACCCGCCCGGCGCTGGCCGCGGCATTCGCCATCTTCATGTTCTCGCTTGCCGGCATTCCGCCGCTCTTCGGCTTCTGGGCGAAGTTCGTGGTGTTCGACGCGGTGGTGGGCGCGGGCCTGTGGCCGCTGGCGGCGATCGGCATCGCCGCGTCGGTGCTGAGCGCCTATTATTATCTGTCGATCGTCAAGACGATGTATTTCGACGAGCCTGCGGAGGGTTATCTGCCGTCGAACAGCCGGATCGAGACCGGGCTGATCGCGCTGACGGCGGTGCTGGTGTCTCCGCTCGGCTATTTCCTGATCCCGGCGCTCGGGATCGCCAGCGCCAATGCGGCGCGGGCGCTGTTCTGACCGCGATCCGCACCGTCGCGGCCACCGCCTCGACCAATCAGGACGTGATCGCCCTGGCGGCCGCCGGGGCCGGGGAAGGGCTGTGGCTGCGCGCCCGGACGCAGACGGCGGGGCGCGGCCGGCAGGGGCGGGACTGGGTTTCGCCGCCGGGCAATCTCTACGCCAGCACCATCGTGCGGCTGCGCCCGCGCGACCCGGCGGCGCCCACGCTGGCGCTGGTCGCGGCGGTGGCGCTGGACGAGATCGTCGGCGCTTATGCGGACCCGGCCCGGCTGGCGCTGAAATGGCCGAACGACCTGATGCTGGACGGGGCGAAGTTGTCCGGCATCCTGCTGGAGCGGACGGGCGATGCGGTGGTGATCGGCATTGGCGTCAACCTGGCGCATCATCCGCTGTTGCCGGACCGGGTGGTCACCAGCCTTGCCGCCGCCGGATTTGGCGCGCCGGACCCCGCTGAGCTGCTGATCGGGCTGGCGGAGGCGTTCGCGCGCTGGCTGGCGGTGTGGCGGCAGGACGGGATTGCGGCGGTGCGCGCCCGCTGGCTGGCGCAGGCGCACCCGCGCGGCACGGCGCTGTCGGTGCGGGCGCCGGAGGGCGCGCCGGTGGACGGGCTGTTCGACGGGCTGGACGAAAGCGGCGCGTTGCGGTTGAAGCTGGCGGACGGGACCGTCCGCATCGTCCATGCCGGCGATGTGTTCATGATCTGACCGTTCAGCCGCCGACTGGCCTTCCTCCCGGGCAGGCAGGGGCGTAAGAGGATGCCGATGCTGCTCGCTATCGATGCCGGAAACACCAATATCGTCTTCGCGCTGGTCGAGGATGGGGAGATCCGCGCGCGCTGGCGGATCGCCACGGATTCGCGCCGCACGGCGGATGAATATGCGGTGTGGCTGCACCAGCTGCTGATCCTGGAGGGGCGGGACCGTTCCGCGATTGATGCGGTGATCATCGCCACCGTGGTGCCGCGCGCGCTGCACAATCTGAAGGTGCTGGCGGAGAAATATTTTGGCGTGACCCCGCTGGTCGCGGGCCGCGCGCCGGTGGAGTGGGGCATCAAGCTGGACGTGGTGGAGCCGGAGACGGTGGGCGCGGACCGGGTGGTCAACGCGATTGCCGCGCACGCCATCCATGGCGGCGACCTGGTGGTGATCGATTTCGGCACTGCGACCACGTTCGACGTGGTCGATTTCACCGGGGCCTATAAGGGCGGCATCATCGCGCCGGGCATCAACCTGTCGCTGGATGCGCTGGTCGCCGCGGCGGCGCGCCTGCCGCGCGTCGCGCTGGAGGCGCCGGAGAGCACATCCGTCATCGGCCGCACCACCGAGGAGCAGATGCATATCGGCATCTATTGGGGCTATGCGGCGATGATGGAGGGGCTGACCCGCAAGATGAAGGCGGAGATCGGCCGGCCGGTGAAGGTGATCGCCACCGGCGGGCTGGCGACGCTGTTCGACCGCAATACGGAGATTTTCGACGCCATCGAGCCGGACCTGACGATCAAGGGGCTGGCGATGCTGCATGCACGCGCGCATAGGTGATCGGCGGGGCGCGGGCGCGAACCACAGGCGGCTTCATTGCCCCGGATTTTACGAAAGATTTGAATGACACCCGGTAAAGAACTGCTCTTCCTCGCGCTCGGCGGATCGGGCGAGATCGGCATGAACGTCAATCTCTACGGCACCCAGGGCAAATGGGTGATGGTGGATTGCGGCATCACCTTCGCCGACCCGGCCTATCCCGGCATCGACCTGATCCTGCCCGACCTGAGCTTCATCGAGGAGCGCGCCGACGCGCTGCTGGGCATCGTGCTGACCCATGGCCATGAAGACCATATCGGCGCGCTGCCCTATCTGGCCGCCGATCTGGGCGTGCCGCTCTATGCCACGCCGTTCACCGCCGGGCTGATCCGGGGCAAGCTGGAGGAGGAGGGGCTGCTCGATAAGGTGAAGCTGCACGTCGTCGAGAATGAGGGCAGTTTCGCGCTGGGGCCGTTCGGCTTTCGTTATGTGCCGCTGGCCCATTCCATTCCCGAGGGCAATGCGCTGCTGATCGACACGCCCTATGGCCGGATATTCCACACCGGCGACTGGAAGGTGGATGACGAGCCGCTGCTCGGCACGCCGTCCACCGCGGCGGAGCTGGAGGCGATCGGCGACGGCGGCATATTGGCGCTGGTGTGCGATTCCACCAATGTGTTCAACGAAAAGGCGTCGGGATCGGAATCGTCGGTGCGCGCCGGGCTGGACGATGCCGTTGCGGCGGCCACCGGCCGGGTGCTGGTGACGACATTTGCCTCCAACGCGGCGCGGCTGCAGACGCTGGGCCGGGTGGCGCGCGATACCGGGCGCAAGCTGTGCGTGGCCGGCCGATCGCTGGACCGCATCCTCAAGGTGGCGCGCAGCGTCGGCTATATGAAGGATTTTCCCGAGACGGTGGATTTCGACACCGCGATGCGCCTACCCCCGCGCGAGGTGATGATCGTGGCGACCGGCGGGCAGGGCGAATCCCGCGCCGCGCTGGCGCGGGTGGCGTTCGACAGCCATCCCATCAAATTGTCGAAGGGCGATCTGGTGGTGTTTTCGTCCAAGCAGATTCCCGGCAACGAGATGGCCATCGGCCGTATCCAGAATGCGCTGGCCGCCAAGGGCGTCGCGATGATCACCGACCGGCAGGCGCATGTCCACGTATCCGGCCATCCGGGCCGCCCGGAACTGGCGCTGATGTATAAATGGATCCGCCCGGAGCTGCTGTTGCCCGTGCATGGCGAGATGCGGCACATGGCGGAGCAGGCGCGCTTCGCGCTGGAATGCGGCGTGCCCAATGCGCTGGTCCAGCAGAACGGCACGGTGGTGCGGCTGGCGCCCGGCGCGCCGGAGGCGATCGGCCAGGAGCGGGTGGGCCGGCTGGTGCTGGACGGCGACATCATCCTGCCCGCGGACGGCGCGACCATCAACGAGCGGCGCAAGATCGCGATCAACGGCCAGATTTCGGTCGCCGTCGCCATCGACGGCAAGGGCCGGGTGGCGGCGGACCCCGAAATCCGCATGCAGGGCATTCCGGTGGAGGAGGATCGCGACGCCTTCCTGCGCGACGCGGGCGATGCCGCCGCGGCCGCCGCCGGCTCCGGCGAACGCGACGACGGTCGGCTGCGCGAGGCCGTTCGCCTTGCCGTCCGCCGCAGCGCGACGCAATGGACCGGCAAGAAGCCGGTGGTCGACGTGCTGTTGCTGAGGGTCTGACGCCTTATGAAATGGACATCGATCGTCGCGATCTACTTCCTGTTCTGGGCGATGTGCGTGTTCCTCGTCCTGCCTTTCGGCGTGCGCACACCCGAGGAAGCGGGCGAGGAGAAGGTGCCCGGCCAGATGGACGGATCCCCCCACCAGTTTCTGGTCGGCCGGTTCGTGCTGCGCACCACCATCCTCTCGGCGGTGCTGTTCGGCCTCTATTATCTGAATTACGTCAACGGCTGGATCAGCGTGCAGGACATCAACCTGCTCGACCGGCACTGATCCCCGGGCGGAATCAGGTGCGCAGGCGTTCGATCGCCTGGGCCAGCGCGACGTAGAGCTTGCCCATGTCCGAAGACAGGATGGTCACGCCCAGCGCGGACCCGTCCCGCGTGGCGAGCACGCTGCGCAGCATCGCCTCGAAATCGTGGACGTAGCGGTTCACCTGATCGCGGAACTCGGCATCGCTCTCATAATGGCGCAGCACCTCCCGGCTTTCGCCGGTATCCAGCAGCTTGACCGCGCGGCGGGTGAAGACGCCGCGATCCCCCTTCAGATAGGCGGCCCAGGCGCTGTCGGTGACGTCGTTGGAGAGGATCTTGGTGACGTCTATGGCGGTGGAGTTGAGCGATTCGATGAGCAGCGACACGCGGCGGGCGAAGCTTTCGCGGTTCGCCTCTTCCGCCTCGTTGCGGCTTTCCTCCATGCTGGCGGCGAAGGCGGCGCTGCTTTCCGAAATGGAGAGCGCCTGACGCGCCAGCCGGTCCGATGCGTGATCGGCCGCCTCGGCGGCCTGCCGGGCGGCGTCGGCGATGGCCCGCATCTGCGCCTCGACCCGACTGGATATCGCCTTGCCCATCGCATCGTCGCTGGCCTCGCCCAGCGCCTGGGCGGCGTCCGGGATGATCCGGCTCAGCGATTCGCGGGCGCGCTCGGCGGCCTGCGCGGCGGTGTCGCGGACCCGCAGCATCACCTCGATCAACGCCGGGCCGGAGCCTTCGGCCAGCGCCTTCGCCTGGCTGTCGGCGACGCCGATGGCGGTGGTCAGATCTTCCGCATTGCGCTTGCCCGCTTCCAGCTGGTCGCTGGCCGCCTGGGTGAGCAGGCCGACCGCCTCGCGCTGCTGGCCGAGCAGCTTTTCGGTCTGCACCAGCCGGTCGAACGCGGTGTTGGCGCTGGCGGTGAGCGCCTCAAGATCGGGCGCGAGCGCGCCGATGCGGGTCCGGCTTTCCGCCGAGACGCCGTCCAGCCGGGCGAGCGCGGCCGGCAAAGTCTCGTCGATTTCGCGCGCGCTGGCGTCGAGCGCGGTCAGCAGCGTTTCCGCCCGGCCGATCAGCCCTTCCGCCGTCGCGCCGCCATTGGCGAGGGTGCTGTCCATCCGCGCCGCATGGTCGGTGAGCGCCGCGATGGCCGCGCCCAGCCGCTCGGTGCGGGCGCTGCCCGTCTCGTCCAGCGCGGCGAGCCGCGTCTCGACATCGGCGAGGCCGGCGACGAGCCGGTCGATCAACGCCTTGCCGCTGTCGTCATGGCTGGCGAGCGCCTGGCCCAGCGCCTCCACCTGGACGTTGATCTCGCCGATCCGCCGGGCGAGGCTTTCCGCCGTGTCGGCGCCGGTGGTGCTGAGCGCCGCCTTGGACTGTTCGACCATCGCCAGCATGGCCGCGCTTTGCGCCTCCATTCCCTTGCGCGCCTCGTCCACCGCATCCGACGCGCGCGACAGGGCGGCGTCGACGGCCTCGGTCATCTGCCCGGCGGCCTGCTCGATGCGGGCGCCGGCGGTTTCGCTGGTTCCTTCCATGCGGGCGAGGTGCGCGGCCAGCCGCTGCGCCGCGCCGCCGGCGACATCGTCCGCCTCGCGCCCGCGTACGACCAGCGAGGATAGCTGCGCCTCCAGCGCGCCGGCCTGTTCCAGCGCGCCCAGCCCGGCCTCTTGCAGCGAGGCGACCATCTGGCGCGTCTGCACCTGCGCCTTGGGCAGGCTGGCCAGCAGCACCGCCATGTCGGCCCGGGCGGCGGTGGCGGAATTGCGCAGCATATGGGCGTTGCGATCGATCACCTCGGCTTCGTCACGCATGGCGGCGGTGATGCCCTGCATCCGCTGCGTCGCGTCTTCGCCCAGCGCGAGCAGCTGGTCCGCCTGGCCGGCCATCGCCGTGCGGTTGGCATCCAGCCGGGCGGAAAGATCAGCGATCCGCGCTTCCAGCGCGGCGGATTCGGCCCGCATCGTCGCGGCAGTGAGGCCGAAGCGTTGCGCCTCGCGCCGGCTGGTCCGCATCGCCAGCAGATAGAGAACGCCGATCAGCGCCAGAGGTGCGCTGGTGGTGGCGATGAGCGCGCCGACCTGCGCCATGCTGGGCCGGACGCCCGCAAAGCCGGTCCACGCCGTCCAGACGACGAAGGCGATCCATGCGGCGGCGGCGAGCAGGCAGAGCGCCGGGACGAGCCAAGCTACGCCCGGCTCGGCGGGCTGATAGCCCCCTTCGTCGGCAATAGGATCGACCGGCTCGGCGTCGGTCATCGGTTGGGCCTCCGCGATCTCGTCGCGCGCTTCGATGATGTCGTCGTCCGCAGCGTCGTTGCCGCTCCAGAGTCCGACGATCTTGGGTCCCCCTGTCATGGGGGCATGTTTATCATCTTTTTCGCGCTTGAGAACAGCGCCGGGGAAACCGGCTGTTAAGGGGCGCCATGATAGGCGGTGGCCCATGGCTTATGACCCCGGAGCGCTGGAATCCGCCCTTGCGGCGGCGGTTGGTGACGATCCCGCGCTGGTGACGGAGCTGCGCGCCGCCTTTGTCGGCAGCATCGTCGCCCATGCGGATGCGATGAAGCGTGCACGATCGGACGCCGACTGGCAGGCCGCGGCGTGGCGGTTGAAGGGCGTGGCGGCCAGTTTCGGCGCGACCCGGCTGATGGCCGTCGCGCAGGGCGCGGCCGAGGCGCGCACCGGCGATGCCGATACGCTGCGCCGAATCGACCGTTCCATCGCCAGCCTGTGCGGCTGATCGCCAATCCGATTTTGCAACGGCGCGGATAACCGCCTAACGATCATCGCCTTGTCGGGGCGAGGGAGTTGTCGGGTGCTGGCCGGTCTGATCATCGCAACCGCCGAGATCGACGGAGAGAACGGGCTGTGCGCCGAATTGCCGGTGGCGGGCCAGGCCCTGATCGAGCATCAGGCGCGGCTGGTGGCGTCGGCGGGGGCGGACCATATCGTCGTGCTGGTCGAGCGGCTGCCGGCCGGGCTGCTGGCGGCGATAGATAGGCTGAAGCGTGACGGGCTGACCGTCGACATCGCCCGCAGCGTCGAGGACGCGGCCGACCGCATCCACCCGGACGAACGACTGATCGTGGTCGCGGATTCGCTGGTGGCGGACCGGGCGACGGTGGATCTGATGGCGGGGCAATCCGGCGTGTCCGTGCTGGTGGTGCCCGACACGCCCGAAAATGCGCGCTGGGAGCGGATCGACGCCAATGCGCGCTGGGGCGGGCTGGCGATGCTGGACGGCGCGCTGCTGAGGCGGACGGCGGCGATGCTGGGTGATTGGGACCTGCAATCGACGCTGCTGCGCCGGGCGGTGCAGAGCGGGGCCGTCTATGTCGACGCGCCGGCCGGCAAGACGCCCGCGTTGCTGGCGATCGTCGAGGACCGGGAGACGGCGGCGGCGGTGGACGACGCGCTGGCGAGCCGTGCGGCGCATGTCGCCACCGGCCTGCCGGACCGCTTCATCTTCACCTTCATCGCCCGTCTTGCCGCCCCTCATGCGATGCGGGCGATGGTGGCGCCGACATGGTTTCGCGGTGGGGCGGTGGGGCTGACCCTGGCGGGTGCGGCCTGTTTTGCCGCCGGGTGGCTGTGGGCGGGGCTGGTCGCGCTGCTGCTGGCCGGGCCGGTCGATGCGGTTGGCCGCCACATCGCCGCGCTCAGCTGGCGCGCGCCCGCCGAAGGGCAGAGATGGGACCGGATGCGGCTGGCGGGATCGGCGGTGGCGGTGCTGCTGCTCGGTCGCCTGCTGGCCGATGCGGGCGGTGGATGGGGGTGCTGGGCGCTGGCGATCGTGCTGATCGGCCTGATGGCGGCGATCGCGGATCACCGGCGGCTGTTTTCCGGCCCGCCGGAGCGGCCGGAATGGCTGGCCGAGCCGGACGGGCTGATCTGGCTGTTCCTGCCCTTCGCGATGGCGGGCGCGACGACCGTCGGCATGGGCGCGATGGCGGCCTATGCCTTTGCATCGCTGCTCAAGACATTCCGTCTGGCCGCGGGAATGCGGGCCTGACGAGGTTTAACGCGGTCTTCACGACGTCTGTTCTACAGCCGGTTCCATGTCGGTGAGAATGAACGACGGATCGAGTGCGCCCGGCGGTGAGCGGCTGCTTGCCGACGCGGCAAGCGCCGCGCATGGCGCGCCCGAGCGTCTTTCGGCCGTTTTGACCGACCTTTTCCTGCCCGACGCGCACCGGCCGACCGATCGGCAGAGGAGTGTGATGACCCTGTTGCTCGCCGGGCTGGCGCGGCAGGTGGAACGCGCGCTGCGCGACGCGCTGGCGCCGATGTTCGATGCGGAGGCCGCGCCCGAGCTGGTTGCCGCGCTGGACAGCGCGCGCACCGAGATCGCCGCGCCGATCCTGGCGCGGGCGCGGATCCTGCGGGACCGGGAGCTGGTGGCGCTGCTGCTGGCGCGGGCGGAGGAATATCGCATCGTCTCCGGCCTGCGCCGCATCGCCGAGGCGGGGCTGGACCGGATCGACGACGCGGCGGCGGCGGACGCGGCGGATGCCGAGGAAGCGGCGCTGCTGAATGCCGAAAGCCGCCGGTTCGACCGCTTTCACGAGCCGGTGATCGACAGCCGCGACCTGCCGGCCGAGGTGCTACACCGGCTGGTGTGGCGGGTGGCGGCGGCGCTGCGCGATTATATGGTCCGCGTGCAGCGGATCGACCCGGCCATGGCCGACGGCGCGGCGATGGCGGCGGCGAACCGACTGCTCTCCGCTCATGACGAGGGCGAGGCCATCGAGGCGGCGGCGATGCGGTTTGCCCGCCACCTGAACGGTGCGGGCAGGGCCGACGATGCGGCGCTGGTCCGCGCGCTCCATCTGGGCCGTTTCGCACTGTTCGTGGCGTTGATGGCGGTGCGCGCCGGGATAGACCATGGCGCGGCCTTCGCGATGGCGACCGATCCCGGCATCGGGCGGCTTGCCCTGCTGCTGCGCGCCATCGGCGTGGCGGACGACGCCGCGACGGGGATATTGTTCGAAATGGCGGCGATCAACGGCCTGCCCGAGGACCGGCTGGCGGAGCGGATCGAGGATTGCCGCGCGATCGCGCCCGACGCGGCCGGCGAGGCGATCCGCCCGTGGCGGCTGGACGACGGCTATCGCGCCGCGATGGCGGAACTGGCCGCCGGATTGGCTGCGGCGCGATGACCGGCCCGGGCGATACCGTGCGCGGCGTCATCGACCGCGACGGGCGGCTGGTGGCGGCGGACGAGCCGTTGCTGGCGCTGCATCTCCGCGCCGGCGGGGAGCCGGGGGGTGTCGTCGCCATTCCGCAGATCGCGGCGCTGGCGCGGCTGGCGCGGCGGCTGAACCTGCTGGTCTCGCGCGGCGTCATCGCCGCCGATGGCGACCATGATCTTGACCTGTGGGTGCGCGCCCGGCCGGAGGGCGACGCCATCGCGCTGGCCATTGGCGGCTGGACCCACCGCCCGGCCCGCGCCGCGCCCGCGCCGGTGCAGCGCGAGCGCGACCATGATTTCATGCGGACGACCGCCGACTGGCTGTGGGAAACCGACGACGGCCTGCGGCTGACCGCGCTTTCTGCCGATCAGGACCAGATCTTGCCGGGCGACATGCTGGGACGGCCGCTGACCGCGCTGTTCCATTTCGTCGAATCGGCGGACGGGGCACTGCCGATCCTCGAGGCGCTGGCCGCCCAGCGCCGGTTCGACGGGCAGGCCGCCGAGGTGCGGGCGACCGGCGCGCCCGTCCGGCTGGCGGCGGTGCCGCTGATCGACGGGCGCGGCCGCTTTTCCGGCTATCGCGGCAGCGCGGTCGCGGACGTCCCCTCCGCGCCGCTGGAGTCCGGGGCGGCGGCAGCCCCCGCCGACGCATTTGGCGAGCGGCTGGATGCGGCCCTGCGCCAGCCGCTGGGGCGGATCGTCGCCAGCGCGGAGATGATCGGCGCGCGCGTCGACGGGCCGTTGCGCGCCGACTATGCCGACTATGCGACCGACATCGCCAGCGCCGGGCGGCATCTGCTCGCGCTGGTCGACGATCTGGTCGACCTGCAGGCGATCGAGCGGCCCGATTTCGCCCCGGCCGCCGAACCGCTGGACCTGGCCGACCTTGCCCGCCGGGCATCCGGCCTGCTGACGGTGCGCGCCGCCGCGCGGGCGGTGACCATCGATGCGCCGGACAGCGACGAGAGCCTGCCGGCGACCGGCGATTTCCGCCGCGCGTTGCAGATTCTGGTCAATCTGATCGGCAATGCGGTGCGCCACTCCCCGGATGGCGGGATGATCTGGGTGCGGGTGGAGCGCGAGGAGGATCTGGCGGTGGTCATCGTCGCCGATCAGGGGCGCGGCATCGACCCGGCCGACCATGCCCGCATCTTCGAGAAATTCGAGAGGCTGGGCCTGACCGATTCGGCAGGCAGCGGCCTTGGCCTCTACATCGCCCGGCGGCTGGCGCGGGCGATGGGCGGCGACATTGCGGTGGACAGCGCCGCCGGGCAGGGCGCGCGCTTCGTCTTCACATTGCCGCTGGCGGGTTGACCGCGCCCCGGCGGCGCGCCGACGCCGGCCGGGCCGGCGCCGGGCGCGCGCGGGATGGGATCAACGCTTGTCGCAGGGCACGTAATCGCGCTGGGTCGCCCCGACATAGAGCTGGCGCGGACGGCCGATCTTCTGATCGGGATCGGAGATCATCTCGTTCCACTGCGCGACCCAGCCGACGGTGCGGGCGAGGGCGAACAGCACGGTGAACATCGAGGTCGGGAAGCCGATGGCCGACAGGATCACGCCCGAATAGAAATCGACGTTCGGGTACAGCTTCTTGTCGATGAAATACTGGTCCTTGAGCGCCAGCTGCTCCAGTTCGCGGGCGGTATCCAGCACCGGATCGCTGATGCCCAGCTTGTCCAGCACCTCGCTCGCCGCCTTGGACAGCACCTTCGCGCGCGGATCGAAATTCTTGTACACGCGGTGGCCGAAACCCATCAGGCGGAACGGATCGTCCTTGTTCTTGGCGCGGGCGATATATTCCGGGATGCGCGACGGCGTGCCGATTTCGCGCAGCATGTTGAGCGCGGCCTCGTTGGCGCCGCCATGCGCGGGCCCCCACAGGCAGGCGATGCCGGCGGCGATGCAGGCGAAGGGGTTGGCCCCCGACGAACCGGCCAGGCGGACGGTTGAGGTGGACGCGTTCTGCTCATGATCGGCATGGAGGATGAAGATCTTGTCCATCGCCGCCTCGATGACCGGATCGACCACATAATCCTCGGCCGGGACCGCGAAGGTCATGCGCAGGAAATTAGCGGTATAGCTCAGGTCGTTGCGCGGATAGACGAAGGGCTGGCCCTGCGAATATTTATAGGCCATCGCCGCCAGCGTCGGCATCTTGGCGATCAGCCGGTGGCTGGCGATCATCCGCTGCTGCGGGTCGGTGATGTCGGTGGAATCATGGTAGAAGGCGCTGAGCGCGCCGATGACGCCGCACATGATGGCCATCGGGTGCGCGTCGCGCCGGAAACCGCGATAGAACTGGGCCAGCTGCTCATGCACCATGGTGTGGCGGCTGATGGTGTAGACGAACTTGTCCAGCGTGCCCTTGTTGGGCAGCTCGCCGTTCAGCAGCAGATAGGCGACTTCCATGAAGCTGGACTGTTCGGCCAGCTGCTCGATGGGGTATCCGCGGTGCAGCAGCACGCCCTTGTCGCCGTCGATATAGGTGATCTTCGACTCGCAGCTCGCGGTGGAGGTGAAGCCGGGATCGTAGGTGAATGCGCCGGACTGGCCGTAGAGCTTTCGGATATCGACCACGTCGGGCCCGACCGATCCGGCCATGACCGGAAGGTCCATATCCTTGCCATTCAGCGCCAGCTTGGCGGTTCCGTCACCCATATTCAGCTCCTACTTCAAATCTCGCGCCGGGGCCTGGCAATCCGCCAGCCGGGCCAGCGATTCATCGCGCCCCAGCAACACCAGCACATCAAAAATCCCGGGCGAAGTCGCCCGTCCGGTCAGCGCCGCCCGCAACGGCTGCGCCACCTTGCCAAGGCCTATCCCGGCATCCTCCGCCACCCGACGCACCGCCTGTTCCAGCGGCTCAGCGGCCCATGGCTGCACGGCGGACAACGCCTGGTGGGCCATTTGCATCAGCGTTCGGGCAGCGGCATCTAGCAGAGCCGATGCCTTTTCGTCGAGATCAAGCGGGCGCTTTCTGAACAAGAACAATGCGCCATCGGCGATTTCGTCCAGCGTCCTGGCGCGCGGCTTGAGCGACGCCATGGCGGCGGTGAGCAGGGCGGCCTCATTTTCCGTTACGTCCCGGCCGATCAGCGCGGCGACGCGGGGGGCGACCAGCCCGGCCAGGCGGGCGTCTTCCGCTTCGCGCAGATAGTGGCCGTTCAGATTCTCAAGCTTTTTCAGGTCGAAACGCGACGGCGATCGGCCGACGGCGTCGATGTCGAACCATTTGATCGCCTGGGCGGTGCTGATGATCTCATCGTCGCCATGCCCCCAGCCCAGCCGGAGCAGATAGTTGGTCAGCGCCTCCGGCAGCACGCCCATATCGTCTCGATAGGCCTCCACGCCCAGCGCGCCGTGGCGCTTGGACAGTTTTGCGCCGTCCGCGCCGTGGATGAGCGGGACGTGCGCATAGGTCGGTTCCGGCCAGCCCATGGCGCGGATGATGCCCAGCTGGCGAAAGGCGTTGTTCAGATGATCGTCGCCGCGGATGACGTGGGTGACGCCCATGTCATGATCGTCCACCACCACCGCCAGCATATAGGTGGGCGTGCCGTCCGAACGGAGCAGGACCATATCGTCAAGCTCGGCATTGCGGACCGTGACCGGGCCTTGCACGGCATCGACGATGGTGGTCTCGCCATCCTGCGCGGCGCGCAGCCGCACGCTGAACGGCGCGCCCGGCGCGCCGGCGGGCGCATCTGCCGGATCGCGATCGCGCCAGCGGCCGTCATAGCGCATCGGCTGCTTCGCGGCGCGCTGCGCCTCGCGCATTTCGGCCAGCTCCTCGGGCGTGGCGTAGCAGCGATAGGCGTCGCCGCTGGCGAGCATGGCCTCGACCACCGCGACATGGCGCGCGGCGCGCTGGGACTGGAACACGGCTTCCCCATCCCAATCCAGCCCAAGCCACTTCATTCCATCGAGAATCGCGTCGATTGCCGCCTGGGTGGAGCGGACCTTGTCCGTATCCTCGATCCTGAGCTTGAACTGGCCGCCATGGTGGCGGGCGAACAGCCAGTTGAACAGCGCGGTGCGCGCGCCGCCAATGTGCAGGAAACCCGTGGGGGACGGGGCGAAACGGGTGATGACCGGCGTATTTTCCGGGCGAGGATCGGTGCTTGCGCTCACGCGCGGTTGCTCCCAGGCTGGGGATGAATGGCCAACATGACCGGCGACGCCCCTAGCATGGCTTCCCAGACGCGACAAACCGCGCCTTTGGGGGAATGGCGGGGCTGCCTGCGCGGGATTGCCGATCGGCTTGAAGCGGTGCTGGAGGCGGAGCGGGACCAGCTGCCGCTGTGGCTGCCGGTGGCGCTGGGGATGGGCATTGCGGGCTGGTTCATCCTCGCCGATTCCCGGGGCTGGACGGCGCTGATCCTGACAGGTGCGGCGCTATCCGCGCTGGGCGTCGCGCTGGGGCGACAGCGGCGGGCGGGGCGGGCGATGCTGCTGTTCGGCCTTGCCCTGGCGGCGGGGTGCGGGCTGATCTGGCTGAAGGCGACTCGGGCGACGGCCCCGGTGCTGCCCCATGTCACGATCGCCTCGATGACGGCCGATGTGGTGAGCGTGCAGCGGCTGGCGGCGCGGGACAGTGTGCGCGTGCTGTTGCGCCCGGTTGACGCGCCCGCCCTGCCGCTGCGCGTTCGCGTCAACATCGCCGCCGGGGATGCGCCGGTGGACCTGGCGGCGGGCGACCGCATCCGGCTGCGCGCGCGGCTGATGCCGCCGCCCGGCGCGGCACTGCCCGGGGCTTATGATTTTTCGCGGATCGCGTGGTTCCAGGGCATCGGCGCGACCGGGCGGGGCTTTGCGCCGGTCGAGCGAGTCGTGCGCGGAACGGAGGGGGCGTCGCTGCGCGACCGGCTGGCCGCGCATATCCAGCAGCGGCTGGCGGGCGGCGCGGGCGCGATCGCCACCGCGCTGGCGACGGGGGACCAGGGCGCGATGCCGGATGCGGATGCGGAGGCGATGCGCCGGGCCGGGCTGGCGCATCTGCTGTCGGTCAGCGGCCTGCACATCACGGCGGCGGTGGGTTTCGCGATGCTGATCGTGCTGCGCCTGCTCGCGCTCAGCCCCCGGCTGGCGCTGGGCTGGCCGTTGCTGCCGATTGCGGCCGGGGCGGGGGCGCTGACCGGCATCGGTTATACCTTGCTGACCGGCGCGGAGGTGCCGACCGTCCGTTCCTGCGTCGCCGCGCTGCTGGTGCTGGCCGGACTGTCGCTGGGCCGGGAGGCGATTACCCTACGGCTGGTGGCGGCGGGCGCGCTGGTGGTGCTGCTGTTCTGGCCCGAGTCGCTGGTCGGCGCGAGCTTCCAGCTGAGCTTTGCCGCCGTCACCGCCATCGTCGCGCTGCATGAACAGCCCCGGATCAAGGCATTGCTCGCGCGGCGGGATGAGAGCCGGCCGTGGCGGGCCGGCCGGGCGCTGACCGGGTTGCTGCTGACCGGGCTGGTGGTGGAGGTGGCGCTGGCGCCGATCGCGCTGTTCCATTTCCACCGTTCCGGCCTGTACGGCGCTTTTGCCAATATCGTCGCCATACCGCTGACCACCTTCGTCATCATGCCGCTGGAGGCGCTGGCGCTGGCGTTCGATGGGGTGGGGCTGGGCGGTCCGTTCTGGTGGCTGACCGGCAAGGCGCTGGCCGGGCTGCTGGCGCTGGCGCACGGGGTGTCCGACGCGCCGGGGGCGGTCGCATCGCTGGCGTCGATGCCGCGCGTCGCCTTTGCGCTGATGGTGGGCGGCGGATTGTGGATAAGCCTGTGGAAAGGCGGTTTGCGGATGGCCGGGCTGCTGCCGCTTGCCGCGGGCGCGGCCTGGGCGCTGGCCAGCCCCGCGCCTGACCTGCTGGTGACCGGGGACGGCAAGCATCTGGCGGTGCGCGGCGATGACGGCGGCTATGCGCTGCTGCGGCCGCGGGCGGGGGACTATGTGCAGGGCCTGCTCGCGGAATCGGCGGGGGTCGACGGGCCGCTCGACGCGCTCGACCGGCTGGACGGCGCGCGCTGCGGACCGGACATGTGCGCGGTGGAGCTGATGCGGGGCGAACGGCGCTGGCGGGTGCTGGCGACGCGGAGCGACTATCACCTGCCGATCGACGCGCTTGCCCGCGCCTGCCGCGAGGCGGACATCGTCGTCAGCGACCGGCGCTTGCTGCGATCCTGCGCGCCGCGCTGGATAAAGGCGGACCGGACATTATTGGCGCGGACCGGCGGGCTGTCGATCGACCTGTCCGCCGCCAGCGTCAGCAGCGTCGCCGGACCGGACGGCGACCACCCCTGGGCCGTCGCGCGCCGCGCGGCGCGTCAGTAACGGCGGAGCAGGCCGGCGAGGCAGCCCTGCACGCGGACCTGGGCCGGGCTGTAGCGCTGCGGATCATAGGCGCGGTTGGCCGGATCGAGCCGGATCATCGCGCCTTCGCGGCGGAAATATTTGAGCGTCGCCTCATGATCGTCGACCAGCGCGACCACGATCTGGCCGTCGCGCGCGGTGTCGGCGCGGCGGATGAGCGCATAGTCGCCGTCCAATATGCCCGCCTCGACCATCGAATCGCCGGCGACTTCCAGCGCATAATGCTCGCCCGAGCCGAGCAGCGCGGCCGGCACGGACAACATGCTCTGCCCTTCCAGCGCTTCGATCGGCACGCCGGCGGCGATGCGGCCGTGCAGCGGGATTTCCAGCACGTCGTTGGCGGCGATCGGCGTTTGCCGGGCGACATTGGGCTGCGGCGCGGCCTTGGGCGCGGGGCGTTGTTCCGCCCGCTCTGGCATCCGCAGAATCTCGAGCGCGCGGGCGCGATTGGGCAGGCGGCGGATGAAGGCCCGTTCTTCCAGCGCGCTGATCAGCCGGTGGACGCCGGACTTGGATTTCAGGTCCAGCGCCTCCTTCATTTCCTCGAACGAGGGCGAGACGCCGGTTTCGGCGAGCCGATCATGAATGAAGCACACCAGTTCATGCTGCTTGCGCGTCAGCATCGGGACCATCCTCCGTCCGGGGAACGAACGAGGAACGTGTAGGCAACATTATGCGCTTCGTCAAGCGATGGACAGGAATTCCACCGAGTCGCCCGGCGCGGCGGGCGGGGCAGAGGGGGGACGGACGATCAGCGCCTCGGCCAGCGCCAGCGCGGAGAGGGCCGCGCTGTCCTGATTGTCTATGGGGTGCAGGCGGTTGGCCTGCATCGTCGCGCGGATGAAATTGGTGCGCGGGCCGTTGGCGGGCATGGCCGCGCCCAGCGTGCCGGCGCGGAAGGGCAGCGCCCCGGCGGTGGCGCTGCCCGCGAGCGCGGCGACCATCGGCTCGACGAACAGCCGGGCGGTGACGAAGGCCGAGACCGGATTGCCGGGCAGGCCGACCACCGCCGTTTGCCCCATCCGCCCCGCCATCAGCGGCTTGCCCGGGCGCATCGCGATCTTCCAGAAATCGATGGCCGCGCCCGCCGCCTCGAGCGCCGGGCGGACGAGATCATGATCGCCCACCGACGCCCCGCCGCTGGTGATCAGCAGGTCCGCATCCCCGGCGGCGGCGAAGGCGTTTCGCAGCGCATCGGCATCGTCGGGCACGATGCCGCGATCCTCGATATCGACCGGCAGGTGCGCCAGCATCGCGGCGAGCATCGGGCCGTTGGAGGCGTTGATCCGCGCGCCGGTGGCGGGTTCACCCGGTGGCACCAGCTCGTCGCCGGTCGACAGGATGACCGCCTTGATGCGGCGGTTGACGGTCAGCCGGCCATGGCCGCCCAGCACCGAAAGCGCGATGCGCGCCGGGGAGAGCCGTTCCCCCGCCGCGACCAGCACGGCGCCGTCCGCGAAGTTGGATCCCGCCCGGCGGATATGCCGTCCGACATGGGGCGGACCTTCCCCCGCCAGCGCCAGCCGCGCGCCGTCGCGCGCCGTTTCTTCCTGAATGAGCACGGTATCCGCGCCGTCGGGCACCGGCGCGCCGGTGAAGATGCGCGCCGCCTCGCCGGGGCCGACCGGGCGATCCAGCGCCAGCCCCGCCGCCGCCTCGCCGATCACCGTCCACGGGCCGGGCAGGTCGGCGAAGCGGATGGCGTAGCCGTCCATCGCGGAAAGATCGGCAAAGGGCTGGGCGCCCCGGGCGATCACGTCCGCCCGCGCCCAGCGGCCGCCGGCCTCCGCAATCGCCACCGTTTCGGCAGGAACGGGGTCAGCCAGCGCGACCAGCCTTTCCAGCGCGGCCTCGAACGGCAGCAATTTGCTCATGGATCGGCGCGCCAGTCGCCGGATTTGCCGCCGCTCTTGGCGAGCAGGCGGACCTGGCCGATCACCATCGCCCGGTCGAGCGCCTTCGCCATGTCGTACACCGTCAGCAGCGCGACGCCGACCGCCGTCATCGCTTCCATCTCCACCCCGGTCTGGCCGCTGGTCCGCGCGGTGGCGGTGGCGGTGACGCCTTCATCGTCAAGGGTGAGATCGACGGAGACCGAGGAGAGCGGCAGGGGGTGGCAGAGCGGGATGAGATCGCTGGTCTTCTTCGCCGCCATGATGCCCGCCACGCGGGCCACGGCCAGCACGTCGCCCTTTTCGGCCAGCCCGCCCCGGATGGCGGCGGCGGCATCGTGGCTCATCGCGATCCGCCCGGTCGCCACCGCCTCGCGCGCCGTCACCGCCTTGCCGCCGACATCGACCATGCGGGCCGCGCCGTCGGGGCCGAGATGGGTGAGCCCGCTCATGCCGCCAGCAATTGCCGCGTCGCCGCCTCGACATCGGCCTGCCGCATCAGCGCCTCGCCGACCAAGAAGCAGTGGACGCCGTGCGCCGCCATGGCGTCCAGATCCGCCTTGGAGCCGAGCCCGCTTTCCGCGACGAAGGTGCAGCCGGCCGGGGCGCGGCCGACCAGCTCATAGGTGCGGGCGAAATCGACCGTGAAGGTCTTGAGGTTGCGGTTGTTGACGCCGATCAGCCGGGAGCGGAGGCGCAGCGCGCGGTCCAGCTCATCGGCGTCGTGCACCTCGACCAGCGCATCCATGCCCTGTTCGATGGCGGCGGCCTCTATCTCCGCCATCTGCCCGTCGTCGAGCGCGGCGACGATGATCAGGATTGCATCGGCGCCGATCGCCCGCGCTTCGGCCACCTGCCAGGGATCGACCATGAAGTCCTTGCGCAGCACCGGCAGCGCGCAGGCGGCGCGGGCGGCGACGAGATAATCCTCATGCCCCTGGAAATAGGGCGCGTCGGTGAGCACGGAGAGGCAGGCAGCACCCCCCGCCTGATAGGCGCGGGCATGGGCGGCGGGATCGAAATCGGCGCGGATCAACCCCTTGGACGGGCTGGCCTTCTTGATCTCGGCGATCAGCGCCGGGCCGGTCTTTGCGTCCAGCGCGGCGCGGAACCCGCGCGGCGGCGTCTGCCGGGCGATGGCGGCATCCAGATCGGCACGGCCGGTGGCGGCCTTGCGGGCGACCACTTCGTCGCGCTTGGTGGCGCAGATGGTTGCGAGCATGTCGGTCATCGATAGGCGATCCAGCAGTCGAGCAGCGCCTTGGCAAGCCCGTTGTCGATCACCTCGCCCGCTTCCTCCACGCCGTCGACCCAATTTTCGGCCCGCCCGGCGACCTGAAGCGCGGCGGAGGCGTTGAGCAGCACGGCGTCGCGATAGGCGCCCGGCTCCCCCATCAACAGCGCGTGCAGCGCGGCGGCGTTGTGGCGGGCATCGCCGCCCCGCAGCGCCTCGATGGGGTGGCTGGGCAGGCCGGCGTCGGCCGGGGTCAGCCGTTCGCGCCGGTTGCCTGCCGCGCCGATGCGGACGGCGGTGCTCGGGCCGCTGATCGACAGTTCGTCGAGCGGCTCGTCGCCCGCCACCAGCCGCTTCCGGCGCGAGAAAGGTCAGCGCCTCGCCATAGGCGGCCATGTGCGCGGGCGAGGCGATGCCGATCAGCTGGCGGGAAACGCTGGCCGGATTGGCGATGGGGCCGAGCAGGTTGAAGATCGTCCGGCGGCCGATGGCGCGGCGCACCGGCGCGATGCGGGCGAGCGCGGGATGATATTTCTGGGCGAAGAGGAAGGCGATGCCGAGATCGGCCAGGCTGCGTTCCGCGCTGTCGAAGGCAACGGCGAGATCGAGGCCGAGCGCCTCCAGCGTGTCGGCCGCGCCCGCCTTGCTGGAGGCGGCGCGATTGCCATGCTTGGCCACCGGCACGCCGCAGGCCGCGACGACGATGGCGACGGCGGTGGAGACGTTGAGGCTGTGGCTGCCGTCTCCGCCCGTGCCGCAGACGTCGATTGCGCCGGGCGGGGCGGTGACCGGTTTCATCCGCATCCGCATCGCCAGCGCGGCGGCGGCGATCTCCGTGCCCGTCTCGCCGCGATCGGCCATGGTGCTCAGAAAGGCGGCGATCTCCTCATCCGCCACCAGGCCGTCCAATATGGCGGCGAAGGCGGTGAAGGCTTCCGCCTCGTCCAGCGGAACGGCGGCGTCGGGCAGGGCGGTCATGTCGGCTCTTTCACCTTCATGCCGGCGATCCGCATGAAATTGGCGATCATCGCGTGGCCATGGTCAGTAGCGATGCTTTCGGGGTGGAACTGGACGCCATGGATGGGCAGGCTTTCATGCCGGAAACCCATCACGCTGCCGTCGTCCGCCGTTGCGTTGACCAGCAGCGCGCCGGGGATGTCCTCGACGATCAGCGAATGGTAACGGGTCGCGGTGAAGGGCGAGGGCAGGCCCGCGAACAGGCCGGTGCCGTCGTGCAGCACCGGCGAAGTCTTGCCGTGCATCAGCCCGCCTCGCACCACGCGGCCGCCGAAAAACTGGCCGATCGCCTGATGGCCCAGGCAGACGCCGAGCAGCGGCCGCTTTTCGGCGGCGCAGGCGGCGACGACGTCCAGCGAGATGCCGGCCTCGTTGGGCGTGCACGGCCCGGGCGAGATCAGCAACGCCTCCGCGCCCGACGACAGCGCCTGCCCGGCGGAGATCGCGTCGTTGCGCACGACCTCCACCTCCGCCCCCAATTCCATCAGATAATGGACCAGGTTCCAGGTGAAGCTGTCATAATTGTCGATGACCAGGATCATGCGCGACGCCTTAGCCGCGCGCGCCGCCGATTGCCAAGCAATTGGGTGCGCCCCCGGCCCGCTTACTGCCCGAAGCCGGGTTCGCCCGCCCGCGCCACGGCATCCCTTGCGGCGGCGAAGAGCGCGCCGGCCTTTGCCTGGCATTCGCGCTGTTCATAGGCGGCGTCGGAATCCGCGACGATGCCCGCCCCGGCCTGGACGTGCATGGTGCCGTCCTTCACCACCGCCGTGCGCAGCACGATGCAGCTGTCCATCGATCCGTCCGGCGAGAAATAGCCGACGCCGCCGGCATAGGCGCCGCGCGTTTCCGGCTCCAGTTCGGCGATGATCTCGCACGCCCGCACCTTGGGCGCGCCCGAGACGGTGCCCGCCGGGAAGCCCGCGAACAGCGCGTCGAGCGCATCCTTGCCCGGCGCGATCCGGCCGACCACGTTCGACACGATGTGCATGACGTGGCTGTAATATTCGACGGTATAGCTGTCGGTGACCTGCACGCTGCCCGCCGCCGCGACCCGGCCGACATCGTTGCGGCCGAGATCGAGCAGCATCAGATGTTCGGCCCGTTCCTTGGGGTCCGCGAGCAGGCTGTCGCGATTTTCGATGTCTTCCGCAGCCGTGCGCCCGCGCGGGCGGGTGCCGGCGATGGGACGGATCGTCACCTCGCCGTCGCGGGCGCGGACCAGTATTTCCGGGCTGGAGCCGATCAGCGCGAAGCCGGGCAGATCGAGATAATAGAGGAAGGGCGAGGGGTTGATCCGGCGCAGCGAGCGATAGAGATCGAAGGGCGGCAGCGGGAAGGGCGCCGTGAAGCGCTGGGCCAGCACGACCTGAAAGATGTCGCCCGCCGCGATATAATCCTTGGCGCGCGCGACCATCTCGCCATAGCGCCCGGCGGGCAGAACCGGCTGCGGTTCCGGGCCGACGAGCTGTTCCGCCGGGCGGCGCGCGGCGGGAAGCGGCCGGGCAAGGCGCGCGGCGGCGTTGTCGATCCGCTCGATGGCGGCGGCGATCCGCGCTTCGACCGTGCCCTTGTCGTCCGGCCAGAGCGGCGCGACGAGGTGCAGTTCGTCGGTCAGCCGGTCGAAGATCAGGATCAGCGTCGGGCGGACGAACAGCATGTCCGGGAGCGCGATGGGATTGGCGGGCGGGCGGGGCAGCTTTTCCACCAGGCCGACCGTCTCATAGCCGAAATAGCCGACCAGGCAGGCCAGCGCTCGGGGCAGCGCGGCGGGCACGTCCATGCGGCATTCGGCCGCCAGCGTGCGCAGCGCGTCCAGCGCGCCGCCCGCGAGCGGGGCAAAGGCATTGCGGTCGGTCAGCCAGTCGCGGTTCAGTTCGGCCGCGCTGCCATGGGCGCGGAACACCAGGTCCGGCGACAGGCCGATCAGGCTGTGGCGCCCCCGCGTTTCGCCGCCTTCCACCGATTCCAGCAGGAAATCACCGCGATTCGGCTCGATCAGCTTCAGCGCCGCCGAAACCGGGGTGTCGGTATCGGCGATCTGCTTGCGCCAGATCAGGGCGGGGCGGCCGGCGGCGAGCGCCTCGGCCGCCTCGCGGGTGCCGTTCATGCCGCGCGCGTCACTGGGAATCGTCGCCACCCGTCAGATCGCGTTTCAGCTTGGCGACGGCGGCGGCGTTGCGGGACGAACCCACTTCCGCCCGTGCGGCGGCGACGAACTGCTCGACATATTCCTGCCCCAGCACCGGCGCGAATTCCGCCCGCGCGGCGGCGATGACGTCCGGACGCCCGGTCGCGTCGCCACGCTGGATCGATTCGAGGTGAACGACATACCAGCCGCTGCGGTCCGGCGCCTGCAGCACCCGGGCCTTGCCCTCGACCATGCTGAACAGCATCGCGGTGGGGCCGTCGGCCCGGCCGTTGCGCATGATCTCCTGCCGCTTGCCGCCGATGGCGGTGGGCGCGGGCAGCGCCACGCCCGCGCCGGAGACGGCCTGGGCCAGCGTCGTGCCCCCGCTCACCTTGGCGGCGACGGCATTGGCGATCTTGCGCGCTTCCGCCAGCGCGGCGTTGGCCGCGAAATCCTTCGTGACCTGATCGCGGATCTGGGCGAGCGGCTTGGGCGTGGCCGGGATGATGCTGTCCAGATCGACCAGCGCGAACCGCTGGTTGGGGACGATCTGAGCGACGATGGCGTCGTCGTCCGCCTCCATGCCGCCGGTGGCGTCGAAGATCGCGGTCATTTCCGGTGTCACGGCCGCCTGCGGTGCATCCGGATCGCCGCCCTTGGCCAGCATCGGCCGGGTGGTGACCGCCTGCAGCTTCTGCGCGGCGACGACTTCGTCGAAGGTCGCGCCGCCGGAGATGTCGTCTTCCATCTTGGCGACGATATCGGCCAGCGCGGCGTCCGCCTTTTCCTTGTCCAGCGTGGCGGCGATCTCACCCTGCACGTCTGCGAGGGTGCGCGCCGGGATGATGTTGATCGAATCCACCCGCACGACGTGCCAGCCAAGCCCGGAGCGGGCGGGCGGCGCCACGGTGCCGCGCCCGGCGGCGAAGACGGCGGCGGCGACGGCAGGCGAGCTGAGTTCGGCAAAGCCGGCGCGGGTCTGGTTATCCAGCGTGGTCGGCTCCAGCCCGGCGTCTTTGGCGGCCTGCGCCAGGGTGGCCCCGGCGACGACACGGGCGGCAAGCGCCTTGGCCGCGGCCTCGGTGGGGGTGATCAGCTGGGTCAGGGTGCGGGTTTCGCGGCCGGCATAGCTGTCCTTATTGTCCTGATAGGCCTTCTGGATTTCCGCAGGCGTGGCCTTGCTGGAGGCGATGAACCGATCGCGATCGATGATGGCGTAGCGCACGACGCGGCGTTCCGGCACGGTGTAGCGCGCGATATTGGCCGTGTAATAGCTGTTCAGCGCGGCGTCCGTAGGCGCGGGCGCGGCGCGCATTGCGGCGGCGGGCACGAAGGCGAGGCGGCCGGTGCGGCCTTCCAGCAGCATCGAGGCATAGGGGGTGATGAGGCTGAGCGGCGCGCGGACCGCGCCCGAAACCGGTAGAATCATCTGGTCTGCCAGCGTATCGCGGGCGAGATCGGCGCGGAACTGCGCTTCGCTGATTCGCGTGCGCTGCAGGAACATCGCGAAATTATTCTTGTCGAACTGGCCGTTCAGCCCGGCGAAGGCCGGCACGCTGGCGATCTGCCCGTCCTCGGCCTTGCGGCTGACCACCATACCCTGCATCCGGCCGAACTCGCCGAGCGCGACGCCGTCTATGGTGCGGGCCAGCACGGTGTCGAACCCGCCTTCCGAGATGAAGCGGGCGAGCGTCAAATCAGGCTGCTGATTGCGGAAATTGTCGAACTGCGTCTGGACGCGCTGGCCGAATTCGACGCTGTCGATCTTCTGCTTGCCGACGGTCGCGATGGTCGATCCGGTGGGCGCGCCGCCGGTTCCGCTGATCGTGTTGCTGAGATCGCTCGCCGCAAAGGCGAAGGCGATCAGCCCGAGAAAGGCGAAAACGATCACGAGCCCGATCTTGGATTCGGTCAGGCGGCGGAAGAATGAAAACATGCGGGTTCCATCGATCGGGGAAACGTGCCACCCGCTTTAGGGCGGAGGGCACACGCCATCAAGCCATCAAGGCGGTGGCGGCTGACGCCCGCGCCCACAACGAAAGGATGACGTCTTGGCCCTGAAGAAGCTTGTCGCCGGAAACTGGAAGATGAACGGCAGCCATGCCGCCCTTGCCGAGCTGGATGCGATTGCGCCGGCCGCGCGCGCCAACCCCGCCGTCGAGGTGGCGATCTGCCCGCCCTATACGCTGATCGCGGCGGCCGCGCGGCGCGGCGACGTGGCGGTCGGCGCGCAGGATTGCCATGCCGCGCCCTCCGGCGCGCATACCGGCTGCATTTCGGCGCCGATGCTGGTCGATGCCGGTGCGGCGCTGGCGATCGTCGGCCATAGCGAGCGGCGGCAGGACAATCATGAGACGGACGCGGACGTGAACGCCAAGGCGCGGGCCGCGATGGCCGCCGGGCTGACCGCCATCGTCTGCGTCGGCGAAACCGAGGCCCAGCGCGACGCGGGCGAGGCGGTGGCCGTGGTGTCCGCGCAACTGGCCGGATCCGTGCCCGGCGATGCGTCCGCCAGCGCGCTGGTCGTCGCCTATGAGCCGGTCTGGGCGATCGGCACCGGCCGCACCCCGGCGGTGTCCGACGTGGCCGAGATGCACGCCGCGATCCGCGGCCGGCTGGTCGCGCTGCTGGGCGGCGAAGGCGCTGCGGTGCGCATCCTCTATGGCGGGTCGGTCAAGGCCTCCAACGCGCTGGAACTGTTGTCCGTGGCCGACGTGGACGGCGCGCTGGTGGGCGGCGCGAGCCTGAAGGCGGCGGATTTCGTGCCGATCATCGAAGCTGCGGCGCAAGCCTCCGCCTGATCGGACCGCAAGGACGCCCCGCCATCCGGTGAGGACGGGATGGCGGGGCGGCGGTCAGCGGGGCCGGGGTCTATTGGGCGCGCGCGCCGGGCGGCCGCCGCCGCCCTTGCGAGGGCCGCCCGGGCCGCCCGGGCCGCGTCTTCCGGCGGTCGAGCTGTGCGGACGGGGCGCGCGGGGCGTGTGCGGCGGCGGCGCGCCGTTTGCCGCCTCGATCTTCACGCCGCCGTCGCTGTCCGGATCGTCGGTCGCGGTCTTGCGCACGGCGTCGGTGAAGCGGGCCGCGACCGCGCGGGGAAGCTGGAACATGGTTTCCGCGTCGCCGATGCGGATCGCCCCGACATCGCCCTTGGTGATGTGGCCGCGCCGGCACAGCAGCGGCAGCAGCCAGCGCGGATCCGCCTTTTGCCGGCGGCCGATATTCATGCGGAACCACACCGAATCCTCAAAGCCCGGGCGGGGTTCGTCAGGCCCGCGTTGCGGCCGCGACGAGCCGTCGATCAGCTCCTCCGGTTCCGGCAGGCGGGCGCGGTGGCTGCAGACCAGCGCGAGGGCGATATCCTCCGCGCTGCGCTCGGCCAGCAGCCGCCGGGCGAGGGCGCGATCATCCTCGTCCGCATCGACGGGGAGCAGCAATTGCTCGAACAGCCGTTCGCGATCCCGGGCCAGAATGGCGTCCGGTGTCGGCGCCGGCACCCATTCGGCCGCGATCTTGGCGCCGCGCAGCATCGATTCGACGCGGCGGCGGCGCGGGTAGGGGACGATCAGCACCGCCGTGCCCTTCTTGCCCGCGCGGCCGGTGCGGCCGGAGCGGTGCTGGAGGGTTTCCGCATCGCGCGGCAGTTCCGCATGGATCACCAGCCGCAGGTCCGGCAGGTCGATGCCGCGCGCCGCGACGTCGGTGGCGACGCAGACCCGCGCCCGCCGGTCGCGCAGCGCCTGGAGCGCCTGATTGCGTTCGTTCTGGCTATGCTCACCCGACAGCGCGACGGCGGCGAACCCGCGTTCGACCAGCGCGGCGTGAAGGTGGCGGACATTCTCGCGCGTGGCGCAGAAGACGATGGTGCCGCCCGATTCATGGTAGCGCAGCAGGTTGACCACCGCCTGGACGATATCGGCCGGGGCGACGGCGACGGCCTGGTAGGCGATGTCGCCATGGCCGCGATCCTCGCCCGCGGTGGAGATGCGCAGGGCGCCCCGCTGATAGGATTTGGCGAGCGCGACGATGGGCCGGGGCATGGTGGCCGAAAACAGCAGGGTGCGCCGCTCGGCGGGGGTGGAATCGAGAATCTGCTCAAGATTTTCGCGAAAGCCCATGTCGAGCATCTCGTCCGCCTCGTCGAGCACGACGACGCGGATCGCATGGGTGTTCAGGTTGCCGCGTTCCAGATGGTCGCAGATCCGCCCGGGCGTGCCGACGACGATATGGACGCCGTGCGCCAGCATCCGCTGTTCGCGCCGCACGTCCATGCCGCCGACGCAGGCGCCGACGCGCGCGCCGCTGCCGCCATAGAGCCATTCCAGCTCACGGTGGACCTGCAGCGCCAGTTCGCGCGTGGGGGCGATGATGATCGCCAGCGGATCGCGCACCGGGCCGAATCGCTCCTGCCCGTCCATCAGGTCCGCCGCCATCGCCAGCCCGAACGCCACCGTCTTGCCGGACCCGGTCTGCGCCGAGACGATCAGGTCGCGGCCGAGGGCTTCGGGTTCGAGCACCGCCTGCTGCACGGCGGTGAAAGACGCATAGCCGCGCCTGGCGAGCGCTTCGCCAAGCGTGGGCGGCAGCGATGGGAAGGTCATGTCTTAAAGTCCAATATGGAAAGGGCGCGGGAAGGCCGTCGCCGGAACGAAGACGCGCCTATAGCACCTCGCCGGCCGCTCTGCCACTGGCCCAGGCCCATTGAAAATTATAGCCGCCGAGCCAGCCGGTCACGTCCACCGCCTCGCCGATGACATGCAGGCCCGGCACGGTGCGCGCGGCCATGCTCTGCGACGATAATCCGGCGGTATCGACGCCGCCGGCCGTCACCTCCGCCTTGGCATAGCCTTCGGACCCGTTGGGGGTGAAGGCCCAGCCGCCGATGCGGGCGGCGGCGGCGCGCAGGGCCTTGTCGGTCAGGCCGGCCATCTCGCCCGCCAGTGCGAGCCGTTCGGCCAGCATGGCGGCCAGCCGCTGCGGCATATGATCCGCCAGCGCGGTCGCCAGCGTCGCGCGGGGGCGGTCGCGCTTGGCGGCGAGCAGCAGTGCCGTGGCGTCCCGGCCCGGCAGGAAATCCAGCGTCACAGTATCGCCGCGCCGCCAATAGGAGGATATCTGGAGGATCGCCGGACCGGACAGGCCCCGGTGCGTGAGCAGGGCCGCTTCGCGAAACTGCGCCTTGTTGCAGCGCGCGATCACCTCTGTCGCCACGCCGGACAGATCGCGGAACATCAGGTCAGCGCCGCCCAGCGTCAGCGGCACCAGCGCCGGGCGCGGCTCGACGACCTTAAGGCCGAAACGGCGGGCGAGATCATAGGCGAAGCCGGTCGCGCCCATTTTCGGAATGGAAGGCCCGCCGGTGGCGATGACCAGCGCCGGGGCGCTGTGCGTCACGCCGTTCAGGCGGACGGAAAAGCGGCCGTCGGCATGGTCGACCGCATCGACCGGCGCGCCGCATTTCATGTCGACCGCGCCCTTGGCGCATTCGTCCACGAGCATGGCCACGATCTGGCGGGCCGATCCGTCGCAGAACAGCTGGCCCAGCGTCTTTTCATGCCAGGCGATGCCATGGCCCTCGACCAGCGCCAGGAAATCCTGCGGCGTGTAGCGACGCAGCGCGGACTTCGCGAAATGCGGGTTGGCGGACAGGAAGCGATCCGGCGCGGCGCCGATATTGGTGAAATTGCACCGCCCGCCGCCGGAGATCAGGATCTTCTTGCCCGGCTGGTCCGCATGGTCGGCCAGCAGCACGCGGCGGCCGCGCTGGCCCGCCGTCAGCGCGCACATCAGGCCGGCGGCGCCCGCGCCGAGGATGATCGCGTCATGATCCCGCATCGCGCCGCTCTTGCCTTCCCGCCGGGAAAAGGCAACGCCCGGCTGCATTGACAAGGGTCGGGCGGCAGGCCCAAGCGAACGCTATTCGACAGGGAGGACCCGATGGCGGGACGCTATTTCGAGCAATGGGCGGTCGGCGACAGGATCGCGCATGAGATCCGCCGGACCGTGACCGAGGCCGACAATCTGCTGATCACCACGCTGACCCACAATCCGCAGCCGCTGCACCTAGATGCCGAGGCGGCGGGCGAGAGCGAGTTCGGCCGCATTCTCGTCAACGGCACCTTCACCTTCGCGCTGATGGTGGGCGTGTCCGTGGGGGATACGACGCTTGGGACGCTGGTCGCCAATCTGGGCTATGACAAGGTGGTGATGCCGAAGCCGGTGTTCATCGGCGACACGCTGCGCGGCGAGACCGAGGTGGTGGCGTTGAAGGACAGCAAGTCCCGCCCCGGCGCGGGCATCGTCACCTTCGAGCACCGCATGATCAACCAGCGCGGCGAGATCGTCTGCCAGTGCCTGCGCACCGCGCTGATGAAGCGGTTGCCGGCATGAGGCTGCGTTCGCTGCTGTTCGTCCCCGGCGACCGGCCGGAGCGGATGGAAAAGGCGCTGGGGCTGGGCGCGGACGCGCTCATCCTCGACCTTGAGGATTCCGTCTCGCTGGAGAAGAAGGCCGAGGCGCGCGGCGCGGTGGCGGCGTTCCTCGCCCGGCCCGGGCGGCCGGTGACGCTGTTCGTGCGGATCAACCCGCTCGACGGCGGCATGGCGGCGGACGACCTGGCGGCGGTGCTGCCCGGGCGGCCGGACGGCATCGTCCTGCCCAAGGCGGAGGGCGCCGCGTCGCTGCGCGGCCTCGATGCGCTGCTGGGGGCAAGCGATGCGCGCATCCTGCCCATCGCCACGGAAACGCCAGCCGCGATGTTCCGGCTGGGCGAATATGGCGGCGTCACCGAACGGCTGATCGGGCTGACCTGGGGCGCGGAAGACCTGCCGGCGGCAATCGGCGCCCGCAGCGCCCGCGAGGCGGATGGGCGCTATACGGAGCCTTACAAACTGGCCCGGTCGCTCACCCTGTTCGGTGCGGCGGCGGCGGGGGTCGCGCCGATCGAGACGGTCTATCCCGATTTTCGCGATCTCGACGGGCTGGCGCGCTATGCGGCCGATGCCGCGCGCGACGGCTTTACCGGCATGATGGCGATCCACCCGGCGCAAGTGGCGGTGATCAACGCCGCCTTCACCCCATCGGATGCCGACATCGCCCATGCGCGGGCGGTCGTCGCGGCCTTCGCGGCGAGCCCCGGCGCGGGTGCGCTGTCGCTGGACGGCCGGATGATCGACGCGCCGCACCTGAAGCAGGCCGAGCGCCTGCTGGGGATGCTCTGACATGGCGGGCGCGCTCGACGGGCTGACGATCATCGAGATCGCCGGGCTTGGCCCAGCGCCCTTTGCGGGCATGATGCTGGCGGACCATGGCGCGCGGGTGATCCGGGTGGAGCGGGCGGCGGGCGGCGGCGGACTGGAGAAGGACGTGCTGGCGCGGTCGCGCGAATTCGTGCGGATCGACCTGAAGTCGGCGGCAGGCGTGGCCGCGCTTCGTGAGCTGGCGCGCGGCGCGGACGGGTTGATCGAGGGGTTCAGGCCCGGCGTGATGGAGCGGCTCGGGGTCGGCCCGGAGGTGCTGATCGCCGACAATCCGCGCCTCGTTTATGGCCGGATGACCGGATGGGGGCAGGATGGGCCTTATGCGCCGCTTGCCGGGCACGACATCAATTATATCGCCCTTGCGGGCAATCTGCACGGCTATGGCCGGGCCGGAGACAAGCCGACGCCGCCGATCAACGCGGTCGGCGATTTCGGCGGCGGCGGCATGATGATGGCGTTCGGGATGCTGGCCGGCATCCTTTCCGCCCGGCGCACCGGGCGGGGGCAGGTGATCGATTGCGCGATGGTGGACGGCGCGGCGCTGCTGGCGGCGATGACATGGTCTTTCCGCGCGCAGGGCAGCTGGCGGGACGAACGCGGCGTCAACCTGCTCGACGGCGGCGCCGCCTGTTACGACAGCTATGAAACCGCCGACGGTCATTTTGTCTCGATCGGCTCGCTCGAGCCGCAATTCTTCGCGCTGCTGAAGGGGAAAACGGGGCTGGCGGACGATGCCGATTTCGCGGCCAACATGGACCCGCGCCTGTGGCCGGCCCAGCGGGAAAAGCTGACCGCATTGTTCCGCGGGCGGACGCGGGCGCAATGGTGCGCGCTGATGGAGGGGACCGACATCTGCTTTGCGCCGGTGCTGTCGATGGCGGATGCGCCGGGCCATCCCCATAATGCGGCGCGCGGCACCTTTATCGAGGCGGACGGCGTGCTGCAGCCGGCGCCTGCGCCGCGTTTTTCGCTGACGCCCGCCGCGCCGCCCCGCATGGCCGGCGGGGCGAGCGAAGGCTGATCGCCGGCGGGCTATTTCCCGTCGATCAGCTCGTCCAATATGCCGGCGAGCCGCTGGCGCTCCACCGCCCATTCCGCGAGCGTGTCGAACGGCACGCGGAAATAGAAGGCGATGCCCATGCGCCCGTCGCTTTTCCAGGCGACGGACCCGGGAATCGGCTCCATCCCCTCGATCGTCACGACCACCTGTTCGCCCAGCTTCAGGAAATCGGCATCCACCTTCACGCCGCCCTGCGACACGTCGATGACCGGCACCGTGTGGTGATAGACATTGTCGACCAGCAATGTGGCGCGGCACGGAATGCTGAGGCGCGGCATGCGGCGCGGCAGGCCGACTGCGTCCGGTTCCGGCGATGAATGGATGACCTGCATCACGTCGATGCGCTCATCGAACTGGATGCCCACCAGCCGGTCGGCGGTCCAAACGATCTGTCCGGTCGTCGGGTGGCCGGGGAGTATCTCTATGGATATGGGCGCGCTGATCGGCAGCTGGACGTGCACCTTGCCCATCAGGCCGCCGGCGGAAATATTGCGGATGAGGCACAGGCCCTGGAAGCCCTGGGTCACGAATGCCGCCGATCGATACATCGACATGTGGCGCCGTTCCCCCCGGCGCTCGCTGGCCGGGTAGGGGACGTCCGCGGACAGCGAGACAGTCGTGATATCGATATTGTCGAAATCTGGTGGCATATGCCCTCCTGTCACCAAAACGACTTAAGATCCGATTGCCGGATGCGGCTATGCGATCCGATTGACCGCCCGGTGCAACGGGCGCGGCCGGGCTGGCTGCATCGGCGAATGCTCCGCATGGCGGGCGGGAAAACCCTCAAGCGTTTCATTGCCGAGTATTTTCAGGACATCGAGCCATTCCGCGAAGCGGATGCCGGAGAAGGTGCCGTCGGTCCAGGCGACCTGCCCGGCGATGCGGTGGCCGGGGCGGATTTCGACGCTGATCGCCTCGCCAGAGGCGACGGGCAGGCTGCATTCGATCAGCAGGCCGCCGGCGGAAATCATATGGAAGTAGCAGACAAGCTGGCCGCGACTGCCGAAAAGCTGGCCGGTGCGAAGATGGCCGGGCCGGTGATGACGATCCGCGCGGCGCGCGCGCGGGCCGGGGACTTCCCCGGAAAGCGACACGATGGTGAGTTCCGGTCCTTCGTCGACTTTTTCCTGTTCCAATCTCATGCGACCTCTCCCGTCATTTCATCTGGAGGATTATTCAGATTGAAAATTATTATCTAATTCTATTTGTTATATATATTATTGCGAATAATAATGGTCCTCAACAAGTCGGCCCGGTTGTTTTCCTCTACGAAAAACGCGCCAAATCTACATGACAGAACAAAGGGTTTGCGGTTCGTCCATTTTGACGAATCGCACTAATCCAAAGTACGACTCAGAAACTACATCAATTTGGTGTACTGTTCGTTACCAGCGTGTGTTGCCACTCACGATCGTGAGAGGTTCGGGATTGATGGCCAAGGGAATCACGGAAGTCCGTTATCGCAAGATGCTCGCGACGCTTATCGAAGCGCGAAAAAGTGCAGGTCTTTCGCAGGCGGACGTTGCTGTAATCCTTTCCAAACCCCAGCAATTCGTGTCGCGGTACGAGCTTGGCGAGCGGCGCCTGGACGTGATCGAATATGTCGATATCGCCGCCGCGCTGGGCCTGGATGGCCTCGCGCTGTTAACCAATATCCTCCAGATGTCGCGCGCGAATCCCGCATCGGAAAAAGAGTAGCCGCCGTTCCGCACAGCAACAGGGGGCGACGGCGCAGATCATCGATAGGTCTTTACATTGGCGATGCTCTGGCGATAGCGGACCGGGCAGGAGAGGTGCCTCATGACCCCTGATTTCGATTTCGCCCTGGGTGAAACCGCGGACATGATCCGCGAGACCACGTGCCGTTTCGCGGCCGACCGCATCGCGCCCTTCGCGGCGGAAATTGACGCGGAGAACAAGTTCAAGCGCGATCTTTGGCCCGAAATGGGCGAACTCGGCCTGCACGGCATCACCGTGGAAGAGGAATGGGGCGGGCTTGGCCTCGGCTATCTGGAGCATGTCGTGGCGATGGAGGAGGTGTCGCGCGCCTCGGCCTCTATCGGCCTCAGCTATGGCGCGCACAGCAATTTGTGCGTCAACCAGATCCGCCGCTGGGCGAATGAGGATCAGAAGCGCCGTTATCTGCCCCGGCTGATTTCCGGCGAGCATCTGGGCAGCCTTGCCATGTCGGAAGCGGGATCAGGTTCCGACGTCGTTTCGATGAAGCTGAAGGCGGAGCACAGGGGCGACCGCTATGTGCTGAACGGCACGAAATTCTGGATCACCAACGCGCCGACCGCCGATGTGCTGGTCGTCTATGCCAAGACCGGCGAGCGGGCGATCACCGCCTTCCTGATCGAGAAGGGCATGAAGGGCTTCTCCGTTTCCAGGAAGCTGGACAAGATGGGGATGCGCGGATCCGACACCGCCGAGCTGGTGTTCGAGGATTGCGAAGTGCCCGAAGAGAATGTGATGGGCCCGGTGGGCGGCGGCGTGGGCGTGCTGATGTCCGGGCTGGATTATGAACGCGCGGTGCTGGCGGCGGGGCCGATCGGCATCATGCAGGCCTGTCTGGACGTCGTCCTTCCCTATGTGCGCGAACGCAAGCAGTTCGGCACGCCGATCGGCAGTTTCCAGCTGATGCAGGGCAAGGTGGCGGACATGTATGTCGCGCTGAATTCGGCGCGGGCCTATGTCTATGCGGTGGCGCGGGCCTGCGATGCCGGCCGCACCACGCGGTTCGACGCGGCGGGGGCGATCCTGCTGGCCAGCGAGAATGCGGTGAAGACGTCGCTGGAGGCGATCCAGGCGCTGGGCGGCGCGGGCTATACCAAGGAATGGCCGGTGGAACGCTTCCTGCGCGACGCCAAGCTGTACGATATTGGCGCGGGAACCAACGAGATCAGGCGGTTCCTGATCGGCCGCGAACTCATCGGCGCATAGCGGCGGTCAACCGGTCGGCCAGCGGCTTGCCCGCCATCAGCCCGCCGCGCGCCTGCGGCGAAAAGGCGAGGCCGATCTCGCGCCGCTCGTCAAAGCCATCCAGCCGCGCCATGGCGATGCCCGGGCCGGCAAGCGATCGGGGCGCGACGGTGATGCCCAGCCCGGCGCGGACCATCGCCATCGCCCGGTCATCATTGGCGGAGCGGAAGCTGAACGGCGGACGCACCCCGCGCTCCGTGAAATGGCGGCTCGTCTTGCCCAGCACTTCGCAGGCGCGCCGGGCGATCATCGTCTCGCCCGCCACTTCCGCCGCCGACACCCGCTCCCGCCCGGCAAGCCGGTGGGCGGACGGCATCGCCAGCAGATAATCCTCGTCGAACAGGCGCTGCACGGCGCGGCGGTCATCGCCCGGATGGATCAGCGTGACGGCAATGTCGATGCGGCCATGGGCCAGCGCGCCCGCCAGTTCCCGGTCGTTGCCCTCGCTCAGTTCGATCGGTTCCGGTCCGTCATAGCCGGCGAGCGCCGCTTCGATCAGCGCGGTCGGCAGGCTGGCCAGCACGCCCAGCCGGATGGGTTGCAGCGGCGCGGCGACGCCGGTGACGCTTTCCTCAGCATCGCGGAATTCCCGCTCTATCGCGCGGGCATGGGCGAGCAGCCGGTTGCCGGCCTCGGTCAATTGCACGCGGCGATTGTTGCGTGCGAACAATTGCGCGCCAAGCCGCTTTTCAAGCTCGGAGATACCGGCCGACAATGTGGGCTGGGTGACGTTGATCTGCGCCGCCGCGCGTGTGAAGTTACCGGCATCCACGACGGCAATAAACTGGCGCAGGTGGGTGCGGCTGATCATAGGAATAATCTATACAGATAATCGATCAAATCCAGTTTTTACGATGATGATCGATGGTCTAGGGTGGGCCGCAGGGACAGGATGGACAGGAAGGGGCAGGGCTGAGCCATGAGTGCGCCGGTTCTCGACAGCAGGATATCGCCCGACAGCGAGGCTTTTCGCGCCAATGCCGCGCATAACCGCGCGCTGGCCGAGGAGCTGCGCGCCCGGGTGGCGACGGCGGGGCGCGGCGGCAGCGATAAGGCGCGCGACCGCCATGTGGCGCGCGGCAAGCTGTTGCCGCGCGACCGGGTGGAGCAGCTGATCGATCCCGGATCGCCCTTTCTTGAGATCGGCCAGCTGGCTGCGGGCGGCATGTACCGCGACGAGGCGCCGGGTGCTGGGATGATCTGCGGCATCGGCCGGGTTTCCGGGCGGCAGGCGATGATCGTCGCCAACGACCCGACGGTGAAGGGGGGCGCCTATTTCCCGATGACGGTGAAGAAGCATTTGCGGGCGCAGGAGATCGCCGAGCAGAACCGGCTGCCCTGCATCTATCTGGTCGATTCCGGCGGGGCCAACCTGCCGCATCAGGCGGAGGTGTTTCCCGACCGCGAGCATTTTGGCCGCATCTTCTTCAACCAGGCGAATATGAGCGCGCTCGGCATTCCGCAGATCGCCTGCGTGATGGGCAGCTGCACGGCGGGCGGCGCCTATGTGCCGGCCATGTCGGACGAGAGCGTGATCGTGCGCAACCAGGGCACGATCTTCCTGGCCGGGCCGCCGCTGGTGAAGGCGGCGACGGGCGAGGTGATCTCCGCCGAGGAACTGGGCGGCGCTGAAACTCATGGTCGCAAATCCGGCGTGGTCGACCATGTCGCCGAGAATGACGAACATGCGCTGACCATCGTGCGCGATATCGTCTCGACGCTGAACAGCGTGCCGGCGATCGACATCGATATCGCGGAGCCGCGCGCGCCCGAATATGCGGCGGAGGAACTGTACGGCATCGTCCCCGACGACGTGCGCGCGCCCTATGACGTGCATGAGGTGATCGCGCGCATCGTCGACGGGTCTGAATTCCAGGAGTTCAAGGCGCTTTACGGGACCACGCTGGTCTGCGGCTTTGCGCGCATCTGGGGGATGCCGGTCGCCATTTTGGCCAATAACGGCGTGCTGTTCAGCGAGAGCGCGGTGAAGGGCGCGCATTTCATCGAGCTGGCGCAGCAGCGGCGCATTCCCCTGCTGTTCCTGCAGAACATCAGCGGCTTCATGGTGGGCGGCAAATATGAGGCCGAGGGCATCGCCAAGCATGGCGCGAAGCTGGTGACGGCGGTGGCGACGGCGACGGTGCCGAAGATCACCGTGCTGATCGGCGGCAGCTTCGGCGCGGGAAATTACGGCATGTGCGGGCGGGCCTATTCGCCCCGCTTCCTGTTCACCTGGCCGAACAGCCGGATCAGCGTGATGGGCGGCGAGCAGGCGGCGAGCGTGCTCGCCACCGTCCACCGCGATGCGGAGACGTGGACGGCGGAGGAAGCGGAAGCGTTCAAGGCCCCGATCCGCCAGACATATGAGGATGAGGGCAATCCCTACTATGCGACCGCGCGGTTGTGGGACGACGGCGTGATCGACCCCGCCCAGACCCGCGACGTGCTTGGCCTTGCCTTTGCCGCTACGCTCAACGCCCCGATCCCCGAACGCCCGGCGTTCGGCCTGTTCAGGATGTGACGGCCATGATCCAATCGCTTCTCATCGCCAACCGGGGCGAGATCGCCTGCCGGATCATCCGCACCGCGCGGGACATGGGCATTCGCACGGTCGCCGTCTATTCCGATGCCGACGCCGGCGCACGCCACGTCCGCATGGCGGATGAAGCGGTGCATATCGGCCTGTCTGCGGCGCGCGAATCCTATCTGGTCGGCGACAGGATCATCGCCGCCGCTAGGGAATCGGGCGCACAGGCGATTCATCCGGGCTACGGCTTCCTCTCCGAAAATGCGGAGTTCGCGCAGGCGGTGATCGATGCCGGGCTGGTCTGGGTCGGGCCGAAGCCGGCGTCGATCGTCGCCATGGGGTTGAAGGACGCCGCCAAGAAGCTGATGCAGGAAGCGGGCGTGCCGACCACGCCCGGCTATCTGGGTGACGATCAGGATCCGGCGCGATTGCAGCGCGAGGCGGATTCCATCGGCTATCCGGTGCTGATCAAGGCTGTTGCAGGCGGCGGCGGCAAGGGCATGAGGCGGGTGGGTGCGGCCGGCGAATTCGCCGATGCGCTGGCCAGCTGCAAGCGCGAGGCCGCGGCGTCATTCGGCGACGATCATGTGCTGATCGAGAAATATATCCTCTCCCCGCGTCATATCGAGGTGCAGGTTTTCGGCGACAGCCACGGCAATATCGTCCACCTGTTCGAGCGGGACTGCTCATTGCAGCGCCGCCACCAGAAAGTGATCGAGGAAGCGCCTGCGCCGGGCATGGACGCCGAGACGCGCGCGGCGATCTGCGCGGCGGCGGTGAAGGCGGCCCGTGCGGTCGATTATGTCGGCGCGGGGACGATCGAGTTTATCGCGGACGCCAGCGAAGGGCTGCGCGCCGACCGCATCTGGTTCATGGAAATGAACACCCGGCTGCAGGTGGAGCATCCGGTGACGGAGGCGATCACCGGGCAGGATCTCGTGGAGTGGCAGCTCCGCGTCGCAGCGGGCGAACCGCTGCCGCTCGACCAGGATGAGCTGGTCATTGAGGGCTGGGCGATGGAAGCGCGGCTTTACGCGGAAAATCCGGCGACGGGGTTCCTGCCGTCGACCGGGACGCTGGAGCATCTGGTGCTGCCCGAGGGACTGGCCCGGATCGATACCGGCGTGGTCGAGGGCGCGGAGATTTCCCCATTTTACGACCCGATGATCGCGAAGATCATCGTCCATGGCGAGGATCGCGATGCGGCGATCGCCCGGCTGTGGGATGCCGTCACCGATGTCGAGGTCTGGCCGGTGCGGACCAATGCCGGGTTTCTGGGCAGATTATGCGCGGATGAGGCGTTCTGCGCCGGCGACGTCGATACCGGGCTGATCGCGCGGCGCGGCGATGCGCTGGCGCAGCCGCCCGAGCCGGATGCCGAACAGCTGGCTGATGTGGCGGCGGCGCTGGTCGGCGGTGGCGACGGGCCGTGGCATCAGGCGGTGGGCCTGCGGCTGAACGCGCCGGCCGCGGCCGCGGTGCGGATGATCGATGATGGCGGGGTGGTACGCAGCGCCGATCTGTCGGGTCCGGTGGGCGGGCCGGCGCAGGAGGCGGTGCTGCTCTTCCATCTTGGCGAAGGGCGTGAATTCCGGCTGCATGTCCCGCGCGGAAAGGCGGCGGGCGCGGCGTCGGACGGGACCATCCTGTCACCGATGCCGGGGCGGATCATCGCCGTCGATGTCTCGGACGGGCAGGCGGTCTCCAAGGGCCAGAAGCTGGTGACGCTGGAGGCCATGAAGATGGAGCACGGGCTGACCGCGCCATTTGACGGCGTGGTGGCCGGGCTGAACGCGACGGTCGGCGCTCAGGTGAGCGAGGGGACCGTGCTGGTGCGGATCGAGCCGCCGGCAAGCGGGGTCGCCGCCTAGCGGGACAGGTGTTCGATCGCCGCGACCATGTCCAGCAGGCGCCGGGCATTGTCGACGTGGAGTTGCTCGACCAGCTTGCCGTCGATCCGGGCGACGCCCTTGCCGTCTGCCCTGGCGGCCTCGAACCCGGCGATCATGCGTTGCGCCGCCGCGATCTCCTCCGCCGTCGGCGCGAAGATGCGGTTCGCCGCTTCGATGGTGCGCGGGTGGACCAGGCTCTTGCCGTCGAAGCCGAGTTCGACACCTTGTGCGCAGGCGCGCGCGAAACCCTCGTCGTCGTCCAGATCGATATGGACGCCGTCGATGATGGCGAGTCCGTGGGCGCGGGCGGCCAGCAGGCTGAGCCCAAGCGCGGTCATGATCGGCAGCCGGTCCGGCGTGTGCCGGGCATGGAGGTCTTTCACCAGATCGTTGGTGCCCATGACGAAACCCGCCAGTCGCCCGCCCGCAGCCGCGATCTCGCCCGCGCGCAGCACGCCCAGCGGCGTTTCGATCATGCACCAGATGTCCAGAGCGGCGCCGGCCGCGTCGATCAGCGCCTGCGCCGCGTGGACGTCGCCGGCGCTTTCCACCTTGGGCAGCAGCACGCCGTGGATGGGCAGGGTGGTGGCGAAGGCAAGGTCGTCCGCGCCCCATGGCGTCGACAGGCCGTTGACCCGCAGGATCAGTTCACGCGCGCCATAGCCCCCCTGCCGCAGCGCGGCTGCGATGGCGGCGCGTGCATCCGCCTTCGCATCGGCCATCACCGCGTCTTCCAGATCGAAGATCAATCCGTCGGCTGGCAAGGTCCGCGCCTTTTCCAGCGCGCGGGGGTTGGCGCCCGGCATATAGAGCATCGACCGGCGGGGGCGGAGATTGTTTTGCATAGCGCGTCCTCTCCCCCTAGGCGGTGGACGATGCAAGCTGGAAGTGGAGTCGGGATGAGCCGCCACGGTGCGAACAGGCCTTTGTCGATCGTCGGTATCGGGGGGACCACCGTGCCGGGATCGTCGACCGAGCAGGCGCTGGCGCTGGCGCTGGCCGCCGCCGAGGCGGGCGGGGCCAAAACCATGCTGTTCGGGGGCGAGGCGCTGGGCCGGCTGCCCCATTATGCGCGCGGGCTGCTTGCCGACCTGCCCGAGGCACGCGCTCTGGTGGAGGCGGTGCGGGGGGCCGATGGGCTGGTCATCGCCAGTCCGGGCTATCATGGTTCGGTTTCCGGGCTGGTCAAGAACGCCATCGATTTCATCGAGGAAACTGCGCGGGACGACCGGGTGTATCTGGACGGCCTGCCTGTCGGGCTGATCGTCACCGCCCATGGCTGGCAGGCGATGGGCAGCACATTGGCGACGTTGCGCTCCATCGTCCACGCGCTGCGCGGCTGGCCGACGCCGCTGGGCGCGGCGATCCGCGCCGCGGACGGGAACTTCGCCGAAGGGGCCGACCAGAGCGCGCTCGAGCAGCTTCAGCTGGTCGGGCGGCAGGTGGTGGAGTTTGCCCGCTTGCACAAGCGCGCGCCGTCGATCACCTTCACCGGGCCAGTCGAGGGCGCGTGAACGCGATGTAAAACTTGGCCGGCGCAAAGATGATCGCGTTTGTGATGCTGGCCACGATGCTTCAATCGCGACCCCGCGCCACGATTCCGCGAAGGCCGAGGAAACCGATCGTCCCATGACTGTTGCCACGCTCACCCATCTGGAACGCCTGGAGGCCGAGAGCATCCAGATCATGCGCGAGGTGGTGTCCGAGGTGGACCGGCCGGTGATGCTCTATTCGGTGGGCAAGGATTCGGCGGTGATGCTGCATCTGGCGCGCAAGGCCTTCTATCCTTCGCCGCCGCCCTTCCCGCTGTTGCATGTCGACACCACCTGGAAATTCCGGGCGATGTATGAGCTGCGCGACCGGATGGCCCGCGAAAGCGGCATGGAATTGCTGGTCTACCGCAACCCCGAGGCGCTGGCGCGGGGCATCAACCCGTTCGACCATGGCTCGCTTCATACCGACATGTGGAAGACCGAGGGGCTGAAGCAGGCGCTGGATCAATATGGGTTCGACGCGGCATTCGGCGGCGCACGGCGCGACGAGGAAAAGAGCCGCGCCAAGGAGCGCATCTTCAGTTTCCGGTCCGCCAATCACCGCTGGGACCCGAAGAACCAGCGGCCGGAATTGTGGAACCTCTACAACGCCCGCAAGGCGAAGGGCGAGAGCATCCGCGTCTTCCCCATCTCCAACTGGACCGAGCTGGACATCTGGCAATATATCCAGATCGAGGAGATTCCCATCGTGCCGCTCTACTTCGCGGCGCCGCGCCCGACGGTGGTGCGCGACGGGCTGATCCTGATGGTGGATGACGATCGCTTCCCGCTGCGCGAGGGCGAGACGCCGGTGGAACGCTCCATCCGTTTCCGCACGCTGGGCTGCTATCCGCTGACCGGCGCGGTGGAGAGCGAGGCGGCCACCCTGTCCGAAGTCATCCAGGAGATGCTGCTGACCACCACCAGCGAGCGGCAGGGCCGGGCGATCGACCATGACCAAGCCGCGAGCATGGAGAAGAAGAAGCAGGAGGGCTATTTCTGATGGCCGATGCGTCCTCCTATGTCGCCGATACGCTGATCGGCGCGGACATCGATGCCTATCTGGAGCGTCATCGGCGCAAATCCATGCTGCGCTTCATCACCTGCGGATCGGTGGACGACGGCAAGTCGACGCTGATCGGGCGGCTGCTCTATGACAGCAAGCAGATCTTCGAGGACCAGCTCGCCAGCCTGGAAGCCGACAGCAAGCGAGTGGGGACGCAGGGGCAGGAGATCGATTTCGCGCTGCTCGTCGACGGACTGGCGGCGGAGCGGGAGCAGGGCATCACCATCGACGTCGCCTACCGCTTCTTCGCGACCGAGAAGCGCAAGTTCATCGTCGTCGACACGCCGGGGCATGAACAATATACCCGCAACATGGTGACCGGCGCGTCCACCGCCGACCTGGCCGTGATCCTGATCGACGCGCGCAAGGGCGTGCTCACCCAGACGCGGCGGCACAGCTATCTGGTGAAGCTGATCGGCATCCGTCATGTCGTGCTGGCCGTGAACAAGATGGATCTGGTGGGTTATGACCAGGCGGTGTTCGATGCCATCGTCGCCGATTACGCGGCCTTTGCGGCGGGGATCGGCATAACCGCCGTCACCAATATTCCGATATCCGGGTTCAAGGGCGACAATATCACCGGCCCGTCGCCCAACACCCCCTGGTATGACGGGCCGGCGCTGCTCGATCATCTGGAAACGGTGGAGATCGACGTGGATCGCCGGGCGGCCGGGCCGCTCAGGATGCCGGTGCAGTGGGTGAACCGCCCCAACCTGGATTTCCGGGGATTTTCCGGGATGATCGCGGGCGGCGGCATTGCGCCGGGGGATGCGGTGCGGGTGCTGCCGTCCGGCAAGACGTCGCGCGTGGAGCGGATCGTGACGCTGGACGGGGACTTGCCGCGCGCGGTGGCCGGCCAGTCGGTCACGCTGACGTTGACCGACGAGATCGATTGTTCGCGCGGCGACGTGATCGTGGCGGCGGACAGCCCGCTGGAGGCGGCGGACCAGTTCGAGGCGACGCTGGTGTGGATGGCCGACGAGCCGATGCTGCCCGGCCGGTCCTACCTGCTCAAGATCGGTACGGTGACCGCGGCCGCGACGATCACCGACCAGAAATATCAGATAGACGTCAACACGCTCGAGCAGCGCCCGGGCCGGACGCTTGGCCTGAACGCGATCGGCGTGTGCAACATCTCGCTGGATCGGCGGGTGCCGTTCGCACCCTATGAGGAGTCGCCCGAGCTGGGTGGTTTCATCCTGATCGACCGGATGACCAACGCCACGGTGGGCGCGGGGATGATCCGTTTCGCGCTGAGGCGCAGCCAGAACGTCCACTGGCAGTCGATCGACATCGATCGTGACGCCCATGCCCGGCAGAAGAACCAGGTTGCGCGGCTGCTGTGGTTCACCGGCCTGTCCGGCGCGGGCAAATCGACCATCGCCAATCTGGTCGAAAAGCGGCTGCACGCGCTCGGCAAGCACAGTTTCCTGCTCGACGGCGACAATGTCCGCCACGGGCTGAACCGCGATCTGGGTTTCACCGACGCCGACCGGGTGGAGAATATCCGCCGGGTGGGTGAGGTCGCCAGGCTGATGACGGATGCGGGGCTGATCGTGCTGACCGCCTTCATCTCGCCCTTCCGCGCCGAACGTGACATGGTGCGCGCCATGATACCCGACGGTGGCTTCATCGAAATCCATGTCGATACGCCGCTGGAGGAAGCGGAACGGCGCGACGTGAAGGGCTTGTACGCCAAGGCGCGGAGCGGTGCGCTCGAGAATTTCACCGGCATAGACAGTCCTTATGAGGCGCCCGAAAAGCCCGAGATCCGCATCGATACGACCCGCCTGTCGCCGGAGGAGGCCGCAGAGCTGATCGTCGAGCGGGTGCTGGGCGTGTGGGCGCCGGACCTGTGACCGATGCGGAACTGGCGGCGCGGCTGGCGGAGGGCGCGGGCGCGATATTGATGGCGATCCGCGACCGCGGGCTGCTGGCCGGCAAGGCCTTGGGCAAGGCCGGGGATGCCGCCGCCAATGCCTTCCTTGTCGCAGCGCTTGCCGAACAGCGGCCGGATGACGGGCTGTTGTCCGAAGAGCAGGCGGATACGCGGGAGCGGCTGGGCAAGAGCCGGGTGTGGATCGTCGATCCGCTGGATGGGACCCGCGAATATGGCGAGGGGCGCGACGATTGGGCGGTGCATGTCGCGCTGAGCATCGACGGCGTTGCGCGGATCGGCGCGGTGGCGCTGCCCGCCCAGGGGCTGGTGCTCCGGTCCGACGCCCCGCCGCCGCCGGTGGCGCGCCCTGCCCGGCCGCGCCTGCTGGTCAGCCGCAGCCGGCGTCCGGCGGAATGTGACAGACTGGCCGGGCGGCTGGATGCGGACATCGTGCCGATGGGGTCTGCGGGGGCCAAGGCGATGGCGGTCGTGCTGGGGCAGGGCGACATCTATTTCCATACCGGCGGGCAGCATCAGTGGGACAATGCCGCGCCGGTCGCGGTGGCGCTGGCTGCGGGCATGGTGGCGACGCGGGTGGATGGGTCTGCCTTCGTCTATAACGGTCCCGATACGCTGTTGCCCGACCTGCTGATCTGCGCCCCGGATTATATCGATCAGGTGCGCGCCGCGCTGGACTGAAGCGCCCGGGCGCTAACGCACCGGGACGATCACCCTGTCCCGGCCCGTCTCGACGATGCGGAAATCGATGTCATAAGCCTGCCGCAGCCAGTCCCCCGTCAGCACGGATGCGGCGACGCCCGCCGCCACGACCCTGCCATTCCTCATCAGGACGATATCGTCCGCGATGCGGGCGGCGTGGGTGAGATCGTGGAGGACGAGGATGACGCCGCTGCCCGCATCCGCCACCGCGCGGAGGCGGAGTAGCACATCCACCTGATGCGCGGGGTCGAGGCTGGCGAGGGGTTCGTCCGCGACCAGCCATTCCGGCGTGCCCGCGAGCACCCGCGCCAGCATCACCCGCGCACGCTCGCCGCCCGACAGTTCGCCGGTCGGGCGGTCGGCGAGCCGGGTGAGATCGGTGGCGGCGATGGCGGCATCGATGGCGGCCCGGTCATCCGCGCCGGCAGCCGCGAACGGCGCGCGATAGGGGCTGCGGCCCAGCGCCACGACATCGCGCGCGATGACATTCCATGCCAGCGGCGCGTTCTGCGCGAGATAGCCGATCCGCCGCGCGCGCTGCGCCGGGGGGATGGCGGCGATCGGCTGGTCGTCCAGCATGGCGGTGCCGCTTGAAGGCGCGGTCAGGCCGATCAACGTGCGCAGCAGGCTGGTCTTGCCCGCACCGTTGGGGCCGAGGATCGCGGTGACGCGGCCGCGCTCCAGCTGCGCGGAAACGCCGTCGAGCACCGTGCGCCCGGCAAGGATGAGGCTGATTTCGTTCGCCGTCAGCCCCATGATGCGCGCCTCCGCATCGAAATCAGCAGCGCGAAGAAGAAGGGCGTGCCGATCAGCGCCATCGCAATGCCCAGCCGGATCTCGCCGGGGCCGGGGATGAGGCGGACCAGGCTGTCCGCCGCCAGCAGCAGCGCCGCCCCGCCCAGCGCCGACGGGAGCAGCAGGGCCGACGGCTTCTGCCCGACCAGCGGGCGGACGAGGTGCGGCACGATCAGCCCGACGAAACCGACCACGCCGGAGACCGCCACCGACGCCCCCACCGCCAGCCCGAGGCCGACGACGATGATCGCCTGGATGCGGCCAAGGTTGAGGCCGAGCGAACGTGCCGTCTCCTCACCCAGGTTGAGCAGGTCGAGCGCGCGGCCGGTGAAGGCGAGGATGAGCGCGCCGGCCGCCATGAACGGCAGGGCGAGGAGGATATCGTCGAAGCTGCGGTCGGTCAGCGCGCCCATCAGCCAGCTGACGATCTCTGCGGTGGCGAACGGATTGGGCGAGATGCTGATGAGGAAGGCGGTGAGCGATCCGGACAGGCTGGACAGCACCATGCCGGCGAGGATGAAGCCGATCGCGCTGCCGGATCGGCCGACCAGCAGGGCGAGTAGCGCCATGGCGAGCGCCGCGCCTGCCATGGCGCTGCCGAACACGATGGCCGACGACCCGGCAAAGCCCAGGAAGATCGCGGTGACGGCGCCCAGCGCGGCGCTCGACGACACGCCGATCAGCGCGGGATCGGCGAGCGGATTGCGGAGATAACCCTGCAGCACCGCGCCTGAAAGCCCGAGCACCGCGCCGATCGACGCCGCCAGAATGGCGCGGGGCAGGCGCAGTTCGAAGATGATCCACCAGCCTTGCCCGCCTTCCAGCCATGCGGAGAGGGGCACCCATGCCTTGCCCGCCATCAGCGAGAGGCCGAAGAGCAGCACCGCGGCGATGGCCAGCAGCAGATTGGCGCGGAGGATGCGCCCGCTCATGGCGTCACTTGTCGGCGGATCGCCGCCAGACGGTCGAGCGCGGCGACGATGGTCGGGCCGCCGCAAAAGGTGAGGCGCGGTTCGAAATCGGCCTGCAGCGTATTGGGGCTGTGGGCCAGCGCGCGTCGGCGCAGCGTCTCCACCCGCGATCCGTCGTCCGATCCCGGCGGCGTGAGCATGATTCTGGGCGGGTGGAGCGCGATCTGCTCCAGCGGCAGGATGGTGGTCTGGGTAACGCCGTAATCCGCGGCTGCGTTGCGGAATCCGGCGATGCGGATCATCTCGTCGAGCAGGGTGCCGGTGCCTGAAACCAGTCCGCCGCCATGCCAGATCAATAGTGCGGGGCGCGTGGCATCCGCCGGGGCCGCGCGGGCGACGGCGGCGTCGATCCGCGCCGCCATCGCCCGCCCCCGCTCCGGCGCGCCGACGGCGGTGGCGATCTCCATCAGTTGCGCCTTGCTTTCCGCGATGGTGGCGGGGACGCCGACCGTGATGGTGCGGATGCCGGCGCGGGCATAGGCAGTGCGCGACGCCGCCGGGGTGAAGGAATCCGCGAAAACCAGATCGGGCTTGCGGGCGATGACTTCCTCGGCCGTGCCGCTGACGCTGTCGAACCGGCGGGCGAGGGCCAGCGGGCTGGATGTCGATCCGGCCCGCACCGAATAATGGCTGATCGCCCGGATCTGCGCCGGCTCCGCCACCGCCATCAGCACCGCATCGACGCAGGGACTGGTCGATACGATCCGCGTCGCGCTTTGCTGCACCGGAACGGCCGGTTGCGCGCAGCCCGCGAGCAGGAGGGGGAGGAGCCAGCGCATCGCCGTCAGAAGCCGGCCCTCACGCCGACATAGGCGGCCCGGCCGATGGTGCCGTAATCGGCAACGGTCTGGTAGCGGGCGTCGAGCAGGTTATCGACCCGGCCATAAAGCTCGAACCGGGAATCGAACCGCCAGGCGGCGCGCAGGCCGACCAGCACATAGCCGTCAAGCGCGCGGCTGTTGGCCGCATTGTCGAAGCTGTCGCCGACATGCTGGACGGTGCCGCCGAAAGACAGGCCGGCGGCTGGTGCATAATCGGCCGACAGGCTGACGCTGTGGTGCGGGCGGCGGGCGAGCGCATTGCCGAAATTGAGCGAGCCGGCTGAACGGTTCTCGCTGTCGATATAGCTGTAGGATGCATCGACCGTCAGCGTGTCGGTGGGTTTCGCCGTCAGTTCGAACTCGACGCCGCGGGCGCGGGCGCGGGCGATATTGTCATAGGTGCCGAAGGGCCGCCCGACGCATTTCGGCGTGCTGTCGCCCGTGCAGGAAATAAAATCTATCTGGTTGCGGGTCTTGCGCCGGAACAGGGTGACGGCGGCGGTCAGCCGATCCTCAAGCAATGCCTGTTCGATGCCGACATCGACGCTGCGGGCGCGTTCCGGCTCCAGCGCGGCATTTCCATAGGCGCTGTGCAGCTGGTACAGCGTCGGCGCCTTGAACCCTTCCGCATAGCTGGCGCGTAGCAGGGTGCCGCCGGCGAGATTGAACGCAGCATTGCCGCCCAATGTCGTCTCGCTGCCGAAATCCCGATGATCGTCATAACGCAGGCCGCCGGTGAGGGTGAGCGCGCTGACCGGCTTCACGATCAACTGGCCATAGACGCTGTCGATGCCGGTCTTCTGGGTCGAAAAGCCGTCGCTGAAGCGGGATTTCTCTGTCTCCGCGCCGAACACCGCGCGTAGCTGATCGGCCAGTTGCAGGTCGCCCTGATATTCGAACCGCTCCACCCGGCCGCGCGACAGGAAGGATGCCGCCGTGCCGAATGACGGATCATAATTGTCGCGGTTGATGTCAGTGATGGTGAAGGCGAGCCGATTGGAGAAACGGCCGTCGAGCAGCTTTGCCCGGATGCCGGCATAGCCCAGCAGTTCCTGGCTGGTCGAATATTCCTGCGTGTCCCCAAAGGCGTAAATGGGCGGGGGAAAACCGTCCAGATCGCTGCGGCCGTGCGAATAGAAGCCGCGCAGATCGACGGCGATGTCTTCGCTCAACGCCACCTCTACCCGGCCGTTGGCGCCATGGTTGCGATAGCCGTCCCGTTCCGTGCCGCCCGCGAAGGCGGAGATGCCGTCGGTGCGGAAATAGCCGCCGCCGAACGATGCCGCGACCGGCCCGGCCCGAAAGCTGGCGTTGACCACGCCCTGGGCGGTGTCGGCATAGCCATATTCGGCGCGCAGGTTGATGCTGTTGCCCGCGCCTGCCGCTTCGGTGATGATGTTGACCACGCCGCCGATCGCCTGGCTGCCCCAGGGCACCGAATTGGGGCCGCGCAGCACCTCTATGCGGTTGATATTGCCGATCAGCAGATTGCCGAAATCGAAGCCGCCGCCGGGCGAGGATGGATCGTTGATCCTGACCCCGTCGATCAGCACCAGCGTCTGTTCGCCCTCGGCGCCGCGGATGCGCAGGCCGGTGAAGCCGCCGACGCCGCCGTTGCGGGATGCGGTGACGCCGGGCGTGGTGGAGAGTAGGTCCGCCACCGTCTGCGCCTGGCGCTGGACGATCAGCGCCTTGTCGATGACGGTGATGGCCTGGCCGACTTCCTCGATCGGCTGTTCGGACCTGGTGGCGGTGACGACGATATCGCCGGCATCGGTTTCGGCGTGGAGGGCGCCGGGGGCGGCAATGAGCGCGATCAGCGCGGTGGCGAGAGTGAGGTTGGGAGTCGTCATGATCTTTCCTTTCGCAAACGACATCGACATGTCGCCTTGCGAGGAAGATCCTCGTCCGCCCGGTGCACCCCGCCCGGCCAGATGAACGACCGTGACGGGCAGGTCTCCTGGCTCCCGGATCGATGCCGTGGCGCTTCGCCTTCCCGGGGATGTCCCCAGTGGCGTGATGAAGCACCGGCTAGCCGGTTACAGTTGCGGGGGCAGCCGGGGCCTTGGCCGAAGGCCGCACCCCGTTCCCTATTGTTCCCGTCTCCGGGAACCCATCACGGCTGGCCGCATAGGCGGGCTTTCCCAACATGGCAAGCCGTTGCCGCGTTCATGCCGCGGCGCGGTGGGCGTCCATGGCGCGGACGTGGCGGCCCTTGCCGCCCGATTTCGCGACGTAGAGCGCCCGGTCCGCCGCCTTGAACAGCGCATCGGCATCGCCCGGGGGATCGGCATCGGCGGCGCAGGCGCTGCCGATGCTGACGCCGACCCGCACCGCCACGCCCGGCTCCACCTTGATGGGGAAGGACATGGCGCGGATGATCCTTTGCGCCACGCTGTCGCAGCCGTCCGTGCCGGCGCCGACCAGCAGCACGACGAATTCGTCGCCGCCCAGCCGGAAGGCGAGATCGGGCAGGCGGATGGTGAGGCCGATGCGGCGGGCGGCCTCGGCCAGCAGCCGGTCCCCGGCGGCATGGCCGTGGGTGTCGTTGACCGCCTTGAACCCGTCCAGGTCGATGCAGAGCAGCGACGCGCCGGCTATGCCGCCATTCTGGGCGATGCGGTGCATGTGGGCGGTGTAGAACATGCGGCTGTTGAGGCCGGTGAGCGTGTCCGTTTCCGCGATTTCGCGGGCGTTCAGCTCGTCGCGGATGTGGCGGATGGTGACGTCGTAATTCTGCTTGAGCATCGACAGGGCGCTGAGCGCCCAGGGCATCACCACCAGCGAGACGATCCACATGCCGGGGGCAGGGGAGAATGCCGCGCCGAGGGCGAAGGGCAGGCTGATTGACAGCATCAGCAGCGCGCCGTGGCGGGGGGTGGCGGCGTTGCGCGAGGTGACGATGCTGATCGCCGAGGCGGCGGTGATCGCGGCGAGGGTGATGAGCGCGACATTGCCGCTGATCAGGCAGAGCGCGGTGACGATGCCGAGCGCGAGGCTCCACAGGAAACCGAGCAGCATCAGCCAGCCGATGATCGCTTCCTTGACCGCCGCGCTTTGCCCGACCGAGCGGCGGATAAGCCCGAGCCGGACGATGACGAGGCCGATGTCGAACAGCAGCCATGGCATGGCCCACCATGCGCCGATCAGATGGAGCGCGGCGACCGCGATGACCGAATTGGTGCACAGGCCGACAAGCAGGGCGAAGCGGCGATCGAGGATGGTCTGGAGCAGCCGTTCGCGGACATAGGGGTTGGCGACGCCGGGGGAGCCGGACAGCATGTCCGCGATCCGGCGCCAGAAGCCGGGCCGTGCGGCGGAGGGGGTGGGTGTTGCTGCGTTCTTCATTCCGAAACCCCGAATTCCGGCAGGCTATGGGCAATGGGTAAACAGAGTGTTGCGGCGGGGGCGTGGCGGAAGCGCGGGCATGGGTGGCGGCCGGAATTCATGATATAAGCCTGTCTTGCCATGGGGATGGAGGGGATGATGGACGAGATGGAGGATGGCCGGACGGCGGAGGGCGCCGGGCGGCCCTGGCATATCTGGCTGGTGGGGGTGCTGGGGCTGTTGTGGAACGGCATGGGCGCTTTCGACTACACGATGACGGAGACGCGCAACGCCGCCTATCTGGCGGGGTTCACGGCGGATCAGCTTGCCTATTTCAACAGCTTTCCGGCCTGGGCGGTGGCGGGATGGGCGCTGGGCGTGTGGGGCGGGGTGGCGGGGTGCCTGCTGATCCTGCTGCGGCGGCGCGCGGCGGTGCCGGTGCTGGCGCTGTCGTTGGCCGGGGCGGCGGTGACGGTGGTTTTCGAGCTGACCGCCGCGGTGCCGGAGAGCCTGAAAGGCCCGGAATCGGCCATGTTGACAGCGGCGATCCTGATCATCGCGGTGCTGCTGCTGGTCTATGCGATGCGGATGCGCCGGCGGGGTGTGCTGCGCTGACCGGCGGGCGGCACGGCCGGGGCATCAGGGCGCGGCCGGGCCGGTGAAGGGGTGGGCGGCGGACCATGCGCAGCCGTTCAGCGTCTCGCCGCCGCGCTGGAAGGTGGCGACGAGGGGATAGGCGCGGTCCGACATGCCGTCGCTGCACGCGCCCGGGGTGATGGCGAGGGTGAAGGCCGCGCCGTCCAGCGTGCCGCTGAACGACAGGCCGCCGCGCCCGGCGAAGCGCGACACCGCGACCGCTTGCCCGTTTGGCTTTTCCGGCGTCCTGAACGTCATCTGCGTGGCCGTCACCGCGCCGCCCCAAAAGGGCTCGGTGCCGGTGAACTGGACCGTTTCGCCCGGCGCGATGCCCGCGAAGGGATGCTGATCGCCGCGATCCCCCGGCACTGCCGCCCCTTCCGGCGCGGCCGCGTGGCAGGCGGCTAGCATGAGGAGGGCGAGGGCGGAGAGGACGGGGGCGGAGAGGGCGGGGGCGCGGGGGCGCATGGCGGGATCCTTTGGCAGGGGCGGTCGAGCGGCAGCCCTAGCAGCTTCGCGCGGGCGGGCGAAGGTCATGAAGGTCACGGCCCGTCCCCCTTTGTCCGGCGCTTCCCTGCACTTTGGCGTCAGCGCGTTTCCCGCTGTCCGTTCGGCTGTCGGCGTTCCCCTGTTTCCCGGTGCTTTCCGGCTTTGCAGCATTCCATCGCTTCCCGTTGTCCGCGCTGCGACCGGTGTTCGTCCACTCATGGGCGTTTCCCTGTTCTTCGGTGTCCCTTCGTTCTCCGCTGTCTGAACGGCTATCGGCGCTTCTCCGTTTCCCTTTGGCTGCCCCGCGATCGGTGGCCCTTCGTTCCCCCGCGTCTGGCCGGTTAGCGGCGTTCACCACTTCTCCGGCGTCCGTGCGGTCCGGGGGCGTCGGGAGATGCCGGGGCGGGGTGTGCCGGGGCGCGGGACGGGGTGGGTGGCGGCTCGGGTGGCGCGGGGGCGGGTTGGCGGGCTTCCTCCTCCGCGATCAGGCGGGTGAGGGTGGCTTCGTCCGGCTGGTCGTCGTCTTGCCGGAGCCGGGCGAACACGGTGAGCACCGCGCGGAGCCGGGCGTCCGTCTCCGCCTGCGTGGCGCGGGGGATGGCGGGCGCGGGGGGTGGGGCGTCCGCCATGGCGGCCTCCGCATCGGTGAGCCAGCGGGTCGGGTCCGCCGCCCGCGCGCGGATGACCGGGGCGCCGGCATCGGCATTCCACGCATCCTCGGCGACATGATCGGTCCAGCGATCCAGCATTATCGCCTGCGCGTCCGGCCGGCGGCGCGGTTCCCGCCGGTCAAGCCACATGCCGTAGCGGTCCGGATCGCGATAGCGCAGCAGGAACATGGTGAGCCGCTCGTCATAATAGCGCCGCTCGCCCACCTGCTCGCCCTGGAAGAAGACGGGGCGGGCGACGCCGTGCAGCGCGCGCGAGAAGGCGGCGTCCGACAGGCGGCGAATGGCGTAATCCAGCGCGGCGTCCCACGCGGCGCGAAAGCTGTAGGCATCGACCCGGCGGCGCAGGCGATAGGCGGTGGAGGGCGACTGGCCGACCCGCGCGCATGCTTCCGCCACGCAGCCCGATTCCGCCAGCGCATCGATGAAGGCGACCTGTTTTTCGGGCGTCCAGCCGTCATGCCGCGCGCGCGGGGCGGCGGGGGTGAAGGCGGGGCGGGACGGGGGCTGGCGCGGCGTGCCGGCGGCCGCGGCGCGGGCCTTTGTGGTGCGGATGGGGGAGGGCTTGCTCATCCATCAGGGTAGATCAGATTTGGGCGGAGTAGGACAGGGGGCGGGGGCGGCGCGGCCTTTGCGGGGCGATCAGCCGAGCGTGACGAAGATTTCCGCCTCGATGACCCATTGGCCGTCCATTTCGCGCCATTTGGCGGTGTAGACGCCCGATGCGGCGGGCGCGCGGCCGGGCTGTTCGCTGCCCTGCCACTCACCCTGTTCCAGCGCGATGGGTTCGACCGGCGAGACGGTGATCGCGCCCGGCGTGCGGACATAGACGAGGCGGCGGGGGGCGGCGAATTCATGGCTCCACACCTTCACCTGCGCGTTGCGCCCGGCGATGACGGCGCTGTCCGTGCCGGTGACCATCACGCAATCGCGCGCGAGGAGCGGCCCGATGGCGGTGGCGTCACCGTCTGCAATGGCGCGATTGAAGGCGGCGCGGCGGGTGCGGATGGCGAGTTCTGGGGGCATGAGGGTGGGACTCTAGCGGGGTGGTCTGTCAGACGATAGTAGAGGCGCTGCCGAGCGAGAGAATTGAGTATTCTGTCTTCAGACTGTAAGTTAGGGTTAGATGAACGGAACGGACGCTGGAAGGGGGGAGTCTGTGCTCGATCGTTCCGGGTGTTTGGCCTTGTTTGTGGCTCATACTGGAGGATGGTAGGCAAGCCGGCTCCATGCTTTCTAGATGCGTGCCAGTCGCTTGGTTTGGTGGGCGGCGAACGACGCTGGCGCAGTCCTGATGGGCGGCGACTTTTCACCTGGGATCACCTACATGGTGAGATTGAGGTTTTCACGAAGCGCGGCATGCACGTCGGTGCAGCAGATGCAATCACGGGCATTCTTTTCAAGCCGCCAGTGAAAGGCAGGACGATCGATGTCTGATTCCTCATTTATGTCGCTTGCTCTAAGTGGCCGAGTTTTGGCGGATGAAATCGAGGATTTCCTCGAGATCTGGCACAAATCGGATTCGGAGCAGGAGGCGCATGAATTTCTCGGGATGACGTTCGAGGAGTATTCGCTGTGGGCGTCCGACGCTGATATGATTGATATTATCCTAACCGCTCGGCATAATCATCGACCCCTCAAAGAGGCGGTGAATGACAACTTACAATATCAGGAGCGGATTGCGGCACGCTCTGATGAAGCTGGAAAACTCGCTATCCTCGCACGGTGGATCGCTGCTCAGCGAGATCGCTGATCTGCGTCATCCGGAGGAAAGAATGGCGGCTCGTTTAATCGAACGCCTTAAGCTAACACCGCCAATTGATGTTGAGACGATCTGCAGAGGGTTTGCTGAGCTTAGTTATAAAAATTTTCCGATCGAAATCGATGGACTCTGCCTAGATTTGAAGGTGCTTGGAAAGCGTCCGAAAGTGTGGGTGTCGAGGTCCAGCCCGCCTGTACGAAGAAGATTTACTGTAGCTCATGAGATCGGCCATATAATCATACCTTGGCATACAGGAACTATCATTGATGACATAGATGTCCCTCGCTCAGGCGAGAGAGACAGGTATAGAGAAATGGAGGCCGAGGCCAACAGGTTTGCGGCTGAGCTCTTGATGCCTAGTCCATGGACGATTGGCCTATCAGAACGCTCAGAACATGTCGCTGGTCTTATGCACACCATACATCAGATCGCGAATGTTTCGCTGCCCGCCGCTTTCTTGAAAGCAGCGAGATATGGTAGAAATGGCTTTGTCGGAGCAGAGGTTCGCAACGGCCTTGTAGTTCGCTCTTTCCGCACACCTGGAACTCACTCTCTACCTCCCAAGGGAGGGGTCTTTATAGGCGACGTCAAGATGCCTGCTGCGTACGAGCCGGAAGTGATTCCGGGTCCAGATACCTCTTACTTCTGGTGGCAAATTCGAGAGACGATCGATGATCCGGGTAAGGAGTTAGGGAACTGGCGAGGTATTCTCAATGAAATACTCCTTGAGATTCCGCCGGAATTTAGATCCAAGACGCGTGCCAGCGTTAACGATATGATTGGTCTGGCGATAGGACGAGAGCCGAAAGGGGCGCCCGTAGAGGCAATCTACAAGCACGGGTTAGAGGCAGCACAAAATCGCGGGGGCGCCAATCGTTGGGTAAGTTACGCAGTCAGCCATCAGAATTTTGGCGATTACGTACTTGCTCGCTCGCGGGAAAGAGCTGACTATGGTTAATAGCAGCCGCCTACTTTCCCACTTCAGGTCAATACATCGACACTTTATGGTTTGTTCGCCGGACTCCCGTTCTCGGCTTCCGCTTCGGCAGGCTCAGCCCCTCCTCAGGATGAGCGGGGCGGGTGGGGTTTTGGGGTTGGGTGGGTTTTTGCGCCGGGGTGGGGGAAGGCCCGCATCTGGAGCGTGGCCTTCCCGTGACAGTTCCTAGTCGTGCTCGCGGCCGCCCGCGCCCATGTAGAGTTCGCTGCCGGTTTGCTTGAAGACCTTGCTCATCTCCGCCATGCCTTTTTCCGCTTCTTCCGCCGCGATGAAGTTGGCGCTGTCCTGATTCTGTTTCGCGGCGAAGTCACGGACTTCCTGGGTGATCTTCATCGAGCAGAATTTGGGGCCGCACATCGAGCAGAAATGGGCTGACTTGGCGCCTTCCGCCGGGAGCGTCTGGTCGTGATATTGTTCGGCGGTGTCGGGATCGAGGCTCAGGTTGAACTGGTCGCGCCAGCGGAATTCGAACCTTGCGCGGCTGAGCGCGTCGTCGCGCATTCTGGCGGCGGGGTGGCCCTTGGCGAGGTCTGCCGCGTGGGCGGCGAGCTTGTAGGTGACGACGCCGACCTTCACGTCGTCGCGGTCCGGCAGGCCCAGATGTTCCTTGGGCGTGACGTAGCAGAGCATCGCCGTGCCGTACCAGCCGATCATCGCCGCGCCGATGCCGCTGGTGATGTGGTCATAGCCCGGCGCGATATCCGTGGTGAGCGGCCCGAGCGTGTAGAAGGGCGCTTCTCCGCAGCTTTCCAGCTGCTTGTCCATATTCTCCTTGATCTTGTGCATCGGCACGTGGCCGGGGCCTTCGATCATCACCTGCACGTCCTCGGCCCAGGCGCGTTTGGTCAGTTCGCCCAGCGTGTAGAGTTCGCTGAACTGGGCTTCGTCGTTCGCGTCGGCGATGGAGCCGGGGCGCAGGCCGTCGCCCAGCGAATAGGCGATGTCATAGGCCTTCATGATCTCCGTGATCTCGTCGAAGCGTTCGTAGAGGAAGCTTTCACGGTGATGGGCGAGGCACCATTTGGCCATGATGCTGCCGCCGCGCGAGACGATGCCGGTGACGCGCTTCGCGGTCATCGGGATATAGGGCAGGCGCACGCCCGCGTGGATGGTGAAATAATCGACGCCCTGTTCCGCCTGTTCGATGAGCGTATCGCGGAAGATTTCCCAGGTGAGGTCCTCGGCGATGCCGCCCACTTTCTCCAGCGCCTGATAGATGGGGACGGTGCCGATCGGCACGGGAGAGTTGCGGATGATCCATTCGCGCGTGTCGTGGATGTTGCGGCCGGTGGAAAGGTCCATCACCGTGTCCGCGCCCCAGCGGATCGACCAGACCAGCTTGTCGACTTCCGAGGCGACGTCGGACGCGACGGCGCTGTTGCCGATATTGGCGTTGATCTTCACCAGGAAATTGCGGCCGATGGCCATCGGCTCCGATTCCGGGTGGTTGATGTTGCTGGGGATGATGGCGCGGCCGCGGGCGACCTCGTCCCGCACGAATTCCGGCGTGACGTAATCGGGGATGGAGGCGCCGAAATCCTGGCCGTCGCGGACATAGTGGGCGAGGCGTTCGCGGCCGAGATTCTCGCGTTCCGCGACATATTCCATTTCAGGCGTGACGATGCCGCGCCGGGCATAGTGCATCTGGCTGACGTTCATGCCGGGCCTGGCGCGGAGCGGGCGCCTGACCGGGGCGGGGAAGGGCTGGACGCCGCCGGAGCGGTCAGGGCCGAGCTGGCCGTTATCTTCCGGCCGGAGGGTGCGGGCGTCGTAACGCTCGACATCGCCGCGCGCCTCGATCCATTCGCGGCGGCGCTCCGGCAGGCCGGCCATGATGTCGATGCGGGCTTCGGGATCGGTATAGGGGCCGGAGGCGTCGTAAACGCGCAGCGGCGGCTCCCCGCAGCCCGGCTCAAGCTGGATCTCGCGCATGGCGACGCGCAGCGGGCCGACGTGGACCTTGCGGCTGCCCCGGATCGGGCCGGTGGTGACCTTCAATTCGGTGCGGGCGGGGATATCGGCCATCTCACTCTCCATATTGACAGGGAGAGCGCGGTTTCCGGGCCGGATGCCGCTCCCTCCCTACGCCGGGTTCAACCGGATCAGGTTCAGCGGGTCGCAGCGTGCCAGCTGCCTCTCAGCCGCTTCGCGCGGCCCCCCGGGGATGGGCATGGTGTAGGCCCGCCCGGCGCGGAAGGGAAGGGGGATGAAGGGGTTGGTGGCGGGACGGATGAGGCGCGGGGGATCGGGGCGGGGCGGATGAGGTTGGGGGGGCGGGCGGATAGGGGCGGCGGGGGACAGGGGCGGAGGGGGATGGCCCGGAGGGGAAGCGCGCCTCGGTCTTTTGCGTCTATCTGCGCGGTGCGGCGCGGGGGTGGAGGGGGATGGCCCGGCGGGAGGTGGGGCCGAAGGGGAATGGCGTCGGAGGGAGGCGTCCCACGGGAGGCGCGCCCGAAGGAGGGTGGGGTCGGAGGGAGGCAGGGCCGGCGGGAGGCAGGGGCGGAGGAAGACAGGGGTGGGAGGATGGCCTGGAGGGGCAGCGCGCCCGGCGGATCAGAAGGTGTAGTTCACCCCCAATGCGCCGAACCACTGGTTGGGGCTGCCCGCGACGGAGACGGTGGGGCTGTCCCTGAAATCGCCCAGCAGGCGGGAATAGCTGACGATGCCGAACAGGCCCCAGCCGCGGCGCAGATCGCCCGAGAGGGACTGCGCGCCGAGCAGCGAGATGCTGGCGTCCTTGAACCCGCCCCTGGCGCGGTAGGCGGGCAGGCCGCTGGCGAGGGCCGCGGCGGGCGAGATGCTGAAATAATAATCGGCATATTTGTCCCCCACATATTCGCTGGACAGCGACAGGCCGACATAGGTGCGGGTGCTGAGCGGGGTGCCGTAGCTGAGCGAGGGGGTGATGACATAGCTGTCGTGCGCGCCCGCCACGTCGCGCTGATAGGCGATGCTGAAGGACAGCGTGTCATAGGCGCTGGTGATGATGCCCGTCTTGCCGATGCCGACATAGCCGCCCAGCTCCACCGCGGTATCCAGCTTGCCGAGCGCGCGGACGCGGGCGTCGCCCACCTTGCGGCTGGTGCGGTTGAGATTGACGCCGACGACGGGGCCGAACGAGAAATCCACGGCGTCGGCGGGTTCGCGGACGAGATCGACATAAAGGTTGGTGCCGGCCAGCGTGAAATCGAAACCGGAGACGGAACCGCGCGCGACGGCGGCCGGGATGAGGCGGCTGTTGTCCGACCCTTCATAGGTGGGGACCACCGCTGCGCCGAGGCCGATGGTGACGGTGTCGCGATCCGCATCCGCCGGGGCGTCCTGCGCGCGCGCGGCGGTGGGGAGGAGGACGAGCGCCGCCGCGCCGGCGGCCAGAAAATGCTGCAATGCCAAGCCTTCGTCCTTCATTCTGCCCGTACCGGAAACGCAACGTCCCGTGGATGCAAAAGGTTGCGGGCGGGGGTGACGGGCGGGGCGTTGGAGAGGGGTGGGGGAGGGCGTTGGAAGGGCGGCGGCGCGGGGCGGCGGGCGGTTCAGCCGCGTTTCGCCCTGTCCGGCCTGCCGCGCCCGGAGCCGAATTTATTGCCCCCGCCGGAATCCTTGTTCACCGTGGCCCAGGCGCGGCGTTGCGCCTCCTTTTCCGGCAGGCCGCGCGCTTCGTAGCCTTGCTCGATATGCGCGGCCTTGCGCTTCTGCTTGTCGGTATATGCGCTTTTGTCGCCTCGCGGCATCGCCAGTCTCCCATCATGCCCCGCATGGGGGCAACGCATGGAGGGGCGGGCCGGTTCAGTCGCGATAGCCGGGATCGATGCGGTCCAGCTTGCGCAGCAGCGCGGGCCAGGCGAGTCCCTGCGCCAGCATGGCCATGCCGGGGCCGGTGGATTGTTCCTTCACCTTGCCTTCCACGCCCTGCGGCGGCGTGTTCAGCCCGTCGCGCCCGGCGGCGAGCATGTGGACCTGCGCCTCGCAGGCGCGCTCAAGGAAATAGATGCGCAGGAACGCCTCCGCCACCGTGGCGCCCACCGCCAGCGTGCCGTGGTTGCGCAGGATCATCATATGCCTGTCGCCCAGGTCAGCGACCAGCCGCTCGCGCTCCTCAAGCTCGGTCGCGATGCCTTCATAATCATGATAGGCGACGTCGTGGCCCGCGATCATCGCCGTCTGGGTGTGGGGCAGCAGCCCGTCCGCCATCGCCGCGACCGCCTGCCCATAGGGCGTGTGGAGGTGGAACACGGCATGGGCGTCGTCCCGCGCGCCATGCAGTGCGCTGTGGATGACGAAACCGGCGCGGTTGACCGGCGCGGGCGTGGGGATGACGGGATTGCCGTCAATATCGATCTTGACCAGCGCGGAGGCGGTCATCTCCTCGAACATATGGGTGTAGGGGTTGATGAGGAAATGATGCTCCGGCCCCGGCACCCGCGCAGAGAGATGGGTGAAGATGAGGTCATCCCAGCCGTAAAGCGCCATCAGCCGGTAGGCGGCGGCCAGATCGACCCGGGCCTGCCATTCCTCCGGCGACACCTGATCGCGGATCGATTCCGCCTTCAGCGCGGTGGCCATCGCTCACTCTCCTCGACTGGATTTTCCGTAGCATAACGCAACCGAGGCGCGGGGTCGATGGTGGGCGCGCGGCGTGCGGCATGCGGTGTGCAAGAGGCGCCGTGGTTGCTGGTCATGCGGCGCACACCGCAGGCATATTGCAAGCATTTGCGATTCCCGTTGCGCCGCCCGCAAAACCCCTCGCGCTCCTCCGCAGCTTGGCGTAGGGGCGCGCGATGACCACGGCGCGGCGGGATTATCGGGCTTATGCCATGCTGGCGCTGGTCATGCTGTTCTGGGCCGGGAACGCCATTGTCGGGCGGGCGGTGCGGGGGGATATTCCGCCCTTCACCCTGGCGCTGGTGCGCTGGACCGGGGCTTTCCTGATCGTCCTGCCGATGGCCGTGCGGCCGCTGGGCATCGACCGGGCGGCGTTGCTGAAGGCGTGGCGGCCGGTGCTGGCGCTGGGGCTGGTGGGCGTCGCGTCGTTCAACGCGCTGCTCTATACCGGGCTGCATCACACCACCGCGACCAACGGGCTGCTGATCCAGGCGGCGATCCCCGCCATGGTGCTGGTGGCGGACAGGGCGATCTTCGGCATCCGCGCGGGCTGGGCCTCCATCATCGGCGTGGCGCTTTCGACGCTGGGGGTGGCGATCATCGTGTTTCGCGGCACGGTGGCGACGGTGCTGGCGCTGGATTTCGGCGTGGGCGACGTGATGATCCTGATCGCGAGCGTGGCGTGGGCGCTGTACACCAGCCTGCTGAAGCTGCGGCCGGCGGTGCACCCGATGAGCCTTTTGGCGGTGACGTTCGCGATCGGCGCGCTGGCGATGCTGCCGCTGGCCGCGACGGAGTGGCGCGCGGTGCTGGCCATGCCGATCCGCCCCGGGACGTTGCTGGCCTTTGCCTATGTGGCGTTGCTGCCCTCCGTGGTCGCCTATTTCCTGTATAACGGCGCGGTGGGGATGATCGGCGCGGGCAAGGCGGGGCAGACGATCAGCCTGATGCCGCTGTTCGGCGCGCTGCTGGCCGCCGGGCTGCTGGGCGAGGCGCTGCACGATTATCACCTGGCCGGGATGGTGCTGATCCTGATCGGCATCGCGGTGCCCATGGCGCTGGTGCGCGGGGACGGCGGGCGGGCGACAGCGGCCGGCGAGCACGGGCCGGGCTGAACCGCCGGGCGGTTGATTTTTGCGCGGCGCGGGAGGATGCGTTGCGCCCACAAGAGCAAAATGAAGGGACGCGCGGTGAGGCTGGCTATCTATTGCGGATCGAGCATGGGGGCCGACCCCGCTTATGCCGAGGCGGCGACCGCGGCGGCGCGGACGCTGGCCGAGCGGGGCATAGGCGTGGTCTATGGCGGCGGCAGGCTGGGCCTGATGGGGCTGGTGGCGGATGCGGCGCTGGCCGCGGGGGGCGAGGTGATCGGCGTGATCCCCGACACGCTGGTGCAGGCCGAGGTGGCCCATACCGGCTGCACCGAACTGCACGTGGTGGACACCATGCACCAGCGCAAGCAGATGATGACCGACCTGTGCGACGGGTTCATCGCGCTGCCCGGCGGGGTGGGGACGATGGACGAGCTGTTCGAGGCGATGAGCTGGGCGGTGCTCGGCTATCACCGCAAGCCGTGCGGGCTGCTGAACGTCGGCGGCTATTATGACAAGCTGATCGCCTTTGTGGACGAGATGGGCGAGGCGGGGTTCATCCGCCAGCGCCACCGCGGCAACCTGATCTGCACCGAGACGGTGGAGGAGATGCTGGCCCGCTTCGCCGACTTCGTGCCGCCGCCGACGGTGATGGAGATCGTGCGCGAGGACCTGGGGTAGGGGAAGAAAAATTCCTTCTTTCCATATATATGGAGCAGCCGCCCCTTGACCCGAGCGTGACGAGCGGGCTCATTGCCGCAAGACAGGCAGGGGGTGCTCATCATGTCCACGGTAAAGGTGCCGAAGAAGGCGCAGGATCGTCTCGTCGCGGGGCTGAAGCGCTATCAGCCGATCGTCGGGAAGCTGAGGGCGCGGGACATTTCCGAAGCCGACACGGTGACCGTCATCAAGGACATGCTGACCGACATCTTCGGTTATGACAAATATGTCGAGCTGACCAGCGAGCAGCAGATACGCGGGACATTCTGCGACCTTGCCGTGCGGGTGGAGGGCAAGATCTATTACCTTGCCGAAGTGAAATCGGCCGGCACCAACCTCAACGAAAACCATCTTCGCCAGGCGGTGAATTATGGCGCGCACCAGGGCATCGAATGGGTCATCCTGACCAATGCAATCGAGTGGCGCATCTTCCGGATAAAGTTCGGTCAGCCGATCGACTGGCAGGAGGTCTACGGTTTCGATCTGTGCGCGCTGTCGAGCCGTTCGGCGGAGGATTTGTCCAAGCTGTTCATGCTGTGTCGCGAAAGCATCTCGTCCGATGCGCTGGCGGAATATCACCGCCAGGCGCAGATCGTGAATCGCTATGTCGTCGCGGAACTCGTCCAGTCGGAGTCGGTGGTCGGCGCGCTGAGGCGGGAATTGCGACGGCTGTTCGAGGGCGTCCGGGTGACCGACGAGGAACTGCGCACGATCCTGACCAACGACGTGATCAAGCGCGACAGCCTTGACGGCGACATGCCCAAGCAGGCGAAGGCCGCGATCAGGAAGGCGGGAACGGCGCTTGCGAGGAAGCAAACGGCGAAAGGCGCGGCCGCCGAAGCCTGACGGGGGCCGCCGTCCGATCTTCATTGACTTGGCCGGCCTTCGCCATTCACATCACGCTGATCGCCGATGTGAGTAGCCCGCCATGAAGATGATCTTTCCTGTTTTGCCGCTGTTGCCGCTGCTGGTCCTGGGGGCGTGCGCGACGCCGGAGGCGCGGGTGCGGACGGCGTTGATGGATGCGGGCGTTTCGCGGCCGGTGGCGGGGTGCATGGCGGAGCGGATGGTGGACCGCCTGTCCATCGAGCAGCTGCGGCGGATCAGTTCGCTGTCCAAGCTGGGCAGCCGGCCGATCGAGGCGATGTCGGTGGCGGAATTGCTGCACCGGGTGCGCGCGCTGGGCGACCCCGAGATATTGGCCGTGGTGTCGCGCGCCGGGCTGGGCTGCGCCATCGCCGGCTAGCGGCCGCGCGGGGCCGGGGCGCGGATTTCTGGCCGGTTGCTGCGAGTCCCGGGGTTCCAATCGGCGACCAGCTATGCTTTAGCGCCCGCGACTCCCCGTTTTCTTCCAGGAAAGAGCGCAGCCCCATGAACATTCACGAATATCAGGCCAAGGAAGTCCTCGCAAAGTTCGGCGTTCCGGTGCCGGCGGGCTTCGCCGCGCTTTCGGTGGACGAGGCGGTCGCCGCTTCCGCCAAGCTGCCCGGGCCGCTTTATGTCGTGAAGGCGCAGATCCACGCCGGCGGGCGCGGCAAGGGCAAGTTCAAGGAGCTTGGCCCCGACGCCAAGGGCGGCGTGCGGCTGGCCCGGACCGCCGACGAGGTGCGCGCGGCGGCGAGCGACATGCTGGGCAACACGCTGGTCACCGTGCAGACCGGCGAGGCGGGCAAGCAGGTGAACCGGCTGTACGTGACCGACGGTGTCGACATCGCCAAGGAATTCTACCTGGCGCTGCTGGTCGACCGGGCGACCGGGCGGATCGCCATCGTGGCGTCCACCGAGGGCGGCATGAACATCGAGGACGTGGCGCATGACTCGCCGGAGAAGATCGTCTCCATCGTCGTCGATCCGGCCACCGGGCTGATGCCGCACCATGGCCGCGCCGTCGCCAACGCGCTGGGCCTGACCGGCGACCTGGCCAAGCAGGCCGCCAGCGTGACCGCCAGGCTGTACGACGCCTTCCTGGGCACCGACGCCGAGCAGATCGAGATCAACCCGCTGGCCGTCACCGAGGACGGCAAGCTGGTGGTGCTGGACGCCAAGGTGGGCTTCGACGGCAATGCGATGTTCCGCCACAAGGACATTGCCGGGCTGCGCGACGAGACCGAGGAGGACCCGGCCGAGATCGAGGCTTCGAAATACGACCTGGCCTATATCAAGCTGGACGGCGACATCGGCTGCATGGTGAACGGCGCCGGGCTGGCCATGGCGACGATGGACATCATCAAGCTGAACGGCGCCTTCCCCGCCAACTTCCTCGACGTGGGCGGCGGCGCCAACAAGGAGAAGGTGACGGCGGCGTTCAAGATCATCCTCTCCGACCCCGCGGTGAAGGGCATATTGGTCAACATCTTCGGCGGCATCATGCGCTGCGACATCATTGCCGAGGGCATTGTGGCGGCGGCCAAGGAAGTGAGCCTGTCCGTGCCGCTGGTGGTGCGGCTGGAAGGCACCAATGTGGACCAGGGCAAGGCGATACTGGCCAATTCCGGCCTGCCCATCGTCAGCGCCAACGACCTTGGCGACGCGGCGAAGAAGATCGTCGGGCAGGTGAAGGCGGCGGCCTGACCCGCGTGGCGCGCCGCCCGGTCGCCGGACCCCGGCGATCGCGGCGGCGGGCGGCCGGAACCGGGCGGCGGCGCCATGGTTGATGCGGGGCGGGGCGGGCTTCGCCTTATCGTTTGACGTTTACGTAAGCGCGAATTATTGGCAGCGCACAGTCTTTACAGAGGAGCCGAGACGCCATGAAAATCCTCGTCCCCGTGAAACGGGTGATCGATTATAATGTGAAGCCCCGGGTGAAGCCCGACGGCTCCGGCGTCGATCTCGCCAATGTGAAGATGAGCATGAACCCGTTCGACGAGATTGCCGTGGAAGAGGCGATCCGGCTGAAGGAAAAGGGCGCGGCGAGCGAGATCGTGGCGGTCTCCGTCGGCCCGGCCAAGGCGCAGGAGACGCTGCGCACCGCGCTGGCGATGGGCGCCGACCGCGCCATCCTGATCCAGACCGACGACGAGGTGGAGCCGCTGGGCGTGGCCAAGCTGCTCGCCAAGGTGGTGGGCGAGGAAGAGCCGGGGCTGGTCATTCTGGGCAAGCAGGCGATCGACGACGACAGCAACCAGACCGGGCAGATGCTGGCCGCGCTGCTGGGCTGGGGACAGGGCACCTTCGCCTCCAAGGTCGAGGTGGACGGCGCCGCCATCAAGGTGACGCGCGAGGTGGACGGCGGGCTGGAGACGGTGAGCCTGAAGACCCCGGCCATCGTGACCACCGACCTGCGGCTGAACGAGCCGCGCTATGCTTCGCTGCCCAACATCATGAAGGCGAAATCCAAGCCGCTGGCGACCAAGGCCCCCGCCGATTACGGCGTGGACGTGGCGCCGCGCCTGAAGACGCTGCATGTCGGCGAGCCGCCCAAGCGGACGGCCGGCGTGAAGGTGGCTGACGTGGACGAGCTTGTCGCCAAGCTCAAGGCATTGGGAGTTGCGGCATGAAGACGCTGGTCTGGGTTGAGCATGAGGGCGGCAAGGTGAAGGACGCGACGCTCTCCGCCGTCACCGCGGCATCGGAGCTGGGCGAGGTCCACCTGATCGTCGCCGGGCAGGGCGTTGGCGGCGTGGGCGAGGCGGCGGCGAAGATCGCCGGCGTGGCCAAGGTGCATGTGGCCGACGACGCGGCCTTCGGCCATGCGCTGGCCGAGAATGTCGCGCCGCTGATCGTCGACCTGATGGGTCATCATGATGCGTTCGTCGTGCCGGCGACATCCAACGGCAAGAACATCGCCCCGCGCGTCGCCGCGCTGCTGGACGTGATGCAGATTTCCGACATCCTCTCCGTTGAGGGCGCGGACACCTTCACCCGGCCGACCTATGCCGGCAACGCCATCGCCAAGGTGCAGTCGAGCGACGCCAAGAAGGTGATCACGGTGCGCGGCACCGCCTTTGCCAAGGCGGCGGCGGACGGCGGATCGGGCACCATCGAGGCGGTGGCCTCGACCGGCGACAAGGGGCTTTCCAGCTTCGTCGGCGCGGAGATCTCCAAATCCGAGCGGCCCGAGCTGACCAGCGCCAAGATCATCGTTTCCGGCGGGCGGGCGCTGCAGAACAGCGAGAATTTCCACACCATCATCGAACCGCTGGCCGACAAGCTGGGCGCAGGCGTGGGCGCTTCGCGCGCGGCGGTGGACGCGGGCTATGTGCCCAACGACTATCAGGTCGGCCAGACCGGCAAGATCGTGGCCCCCGAAGTCTATATCGCCATCGGCATTTCCGGCGCGATCCAGCATCTGGCGGGGATGAAGGACAGCAAGACGATCATCGCGATCAACAAGGACGAGGACGCCCCGATTTTCCAGGTGGCGGACATCGGCCTGGTCGG